>NZ_LIGX01000022.1 GCF_001683795.1 Neoakkermansia glycaniphila | reverse complement strand
GCGGACACCGCCAGCGGACATGTCGACAGCTACCTCACCAGCCTCTACCTCCGCGGACAGAGCGGCAAATGGTCCCACGTCGGCATCCTCACGGGCGGCACCGCGAAAGCCGACCTCGACCGCACCGTCAACTACGGCGCCGGCCAGTACAAAACCAGCGGCACCACGGACGGCAGCAGCTTCGGCGCCATGTACGAACTCGCCTACGACATCGCGCTGGACACCGACTACAAATCCCTCGTCCAGCCCCTCTTCAACGCCAGCCTCAACAGCGCGCGCATGAAAGGCTACACGGAAACGGGAGCGGGCAACGCCAACCTCAGCGTCGAAAACATGGACACCACCTACGGCACGGTAGGAGTGGGCGGCCGCTACATCGCCTCCGTCGGGCAAAACCTCTTCAACCGCACGGCCACCCTCGAAGCGCGGGCCATGCTCCTGCAGGACATAGGAGACCGGCAGGTAGAAGCGGACGTAGCCTTTGCGGACGCGAAAGGGTACAAACGCACGGTAGAAGGAATCAAACCCGGAAGCACGGGAGTGGAAGTAGGCCTCGGACTCACGATACCGGTCGAACTGCAAAGCAGCATCTTCATGGAAATCAACCTTGATGCGCGCAGCCGGAGCACGGAAGTAAGCGGAGGAATCGGCTACCGCTACAACTTCTAAAGGAACGGCGCGAACCAACCGACCGCAACCACGCAACGGCAGAGCCGGAGGGGAAATGCCCCCTCCGGCTTTTGCGTGTCCGTCTATATAGCACGCAATCATTGTTTTACGATAATTATATGGTTGTTTATCAGAAATTCTCATTGATTGCGGATTGCCAATCCGTTATGGCTTTACTATATATCTTTTCAGTTTTTTTGATGTGATGTAGGGAAGAAAAAAACATACACCATATATAATATCTCCATGAGCATGATTTTAAGTCATTTTCCTGTTGACGGCGGATTGGCAATCCGTTATGATTATTCCCGGAAAAGTCATTATGATTTAATGTCTTTTTTATTTTAACTTGGACTGATTATGAAAAAAATCACTTTAACACTAATCTCTCTGGCGTGTTGTGGTATTGCCGCCGCCGCTCCGGATACCAAGGCCGTCAATTTCGGCTCGACATCCGTGGATGTCGGCTGGACGACCCATACGCAAGCCGGAGGAGCAAGTATTTCCGTGACATCTCCGTATCAATTGACCGTGAGTGCCAACGGTGGCAACTTCAATACAGGCAATTATGGCACGGGTTCCACGACGACGCTTCATGCGGATATTCTGGCTGAATTTTTAAGAACGACGGGAATCAGCATGACCGCCAATGTGTACCAGACCGGGCTGACCAATGGTGCAGCGGGCGTACAGACGACGTCTTTCTCCGGCCTTGTGGCCAATGAAAGCTATACGATGTATGTTGTTTACGGTTGCCAGAATCGTGCGAACGACCAGTATTTTACGCTTGATACCAACTATATTACCAAGGCGGAACAGTATGTGACCAGTTCGGCTTCAGGCGCATACAGCACGCTTGATCTGGCTGCTTCTTCAAAGACTCATACATTGCGTGGAAGCGCCGATTACGTGGTGCTGAAATTGACGGGGCATGCGGATGCTCTCGGCAATTTGACGATCGGCAGAATGGGTGAACGCGGTACGATCAACGCCTTGACGCTGACTCAAACTTCCAGCATTATTCCGGAACCTTCCATTGCAGCTTTCGGATTGTTCGGTTTTGCGGGGCTGGCCCTGCGCCGTCGGCGTGCTGCCTGACAGGTGCTTTGCCTGCATACGATTTGATCGGCGGCCGCCTTTCGGCAAGAGGCGGCCGTTCTTTTTGGGAGGGGTGGAATGTTCAGCGAGGGAACTGAAAGGCAGCGATTATGCCTCGTCGCATACAATGCCGTCGCGGATGGTCAGGATGCGGTCTCCGCGTTTGGCGATGTTCGGATCGTGCGTGACGATGACGAGCGTTTTTTTGCGTTCGTCGGCAAGGGAAAAGAGGAGGTCCAGCACTTCGTTGCTGTTGCGGGAGTCGAGGTTGCCCGTCGGTTCGTCCGCGAAAATGATTTCCGGATTGTGGGCCAGTGCGCGGGCGATGGAGACGCGCTGCTGCTCGCCGCCGCTCAGTTCGTTGGGCAGGTGGTCCAGCCGGTTGCCCAGCCCGACGCGGTCCAGCAGGGCGGTGACTTCCTGCGTGGCTTCGCGTCCGGCAATGGCCGTAGCCAGTGAGGCGTTTTCCAGAGCCGTGAGTTCCGGCATGAGCATGTAGTTCTGGAAGATGAAGCCCATCATCCTGTTGCGGAATTCGGCGCGCGCTTTTGTCAAGAGTCCGTAGATGCTTTTGCCGCCGATTTCCACTGTGCCCTGCTGTGGCATTTCCAGGCCTGCAAGCGTGTACATGAGCGTGGTTTTGCCGGCTCCGCTCGGTCCGCACAGAAAGACTTTCTCTCCGGGCCGGATGTGCAGTTCCAGCCCGTGCAGCACTTCGATCGTTTTTTTGCCGATGGTATAGCTGCGGTGGAGGTTGATGGCTTTGATCACGTGAGGGATGTGGATGGGGGGTGGAAATCAGGCACGCTGAAGCTCGATATTGTCGATGAGCCGCACATCGCCGAACCAGGCGGCGACGGCAAGCAGCGCGGGGGAAGCAGGTGTGCGGAGTTCGTGCAGGGTTTCCGCATCGACGAGTTCGGCATAATCCACCCGGACGCCCGGAATCGCCTCAAGGGCGGCCGTCAGATCCCGGCGCACGTCGTCGGCATTCGTCCCCGTTTCGTAGGCCTGTTTGGCGGCAAGGAGGTTTTGCCGGATGGCGGGAGCGGCGGCGCGGTGTTCAGGAGTGAGTCGGACATTGCGCGATGAGCGGGCAAGCCCGTCCGCTTCCCGGACAATTTCGGCTCCGTGCAGCGTGATGGGAATATCGAGATCTCGCACCATGCGGCGCAGGATGGCGAGCTGCTGGTAGTCCTTTTTGCCGAAGATGGCATCCGTCGGCTGGACGAGGTTGAAGAGCTTGTTGACGACGAGGCAAACTCCGGCGAAATGGCCGGGGCGGGTTGCGCCGCAGAGCGCGGTCGAGAGGTTCGTTTCTTCCAGTGAGATGGAGCGGTCGCCTTCATACATGCTTGCGGGATCGGGGGTGAATGCAATATCGACGCCGCACGTTTCGCAGAGCTTCAGGTCGGCTTCCGGCGTGCTGGGGTAGGAGGCCAGATCTCCCGCGTTGTCGAACTGGACAGGGTTCAGAAAGATGCTGGCGACGACGCAGCCTTCTGCTCCGGCCAGCTCGCGTGCCTGCCTCAGGAGGCTGGCATGGCCTTCGTGAAGTGCGCCCATGGTCGGTACGAAAACGATGCGGCCGCTCCTCTTGTCTGCCAGAGCCCGGCGAAGGGCCTGCTTGGTGGAAATATTCTGCACGGGGAAAGAGTACACGATTATGCCGAAAATTCAAGGGGAAAGACATGCCGAACCCTTGACATGGTTCCCGGTCGCAGATAAAGTGAAGGTGTCAGAAGACACTGTGTACACATGAAATTGTCCCATATTTCTTTTATTGCGACGGCGATGCTCGGTCTTGCCACAACGGCAACGGCGGCGGAACTGAAGGTAGCGTCCGTAGACGTGCAGGATTTGTTCAGATCCTACTACAAGACGCATGCAGCCCAGAAGAAGATCAACGAGCAGCGCATCAAGATCGAAAACGAAACCAAGGAACGCCAGGACAAGCTCAAGGCCTTGGGCGAAGAGCTGCAGAAGATCAGGCAGCAGTATAACGACCCGACCTTGAACGATGCCCGCCGCCAGGCCATCTCCAAGGAGTTCCAGTTGAAGCAGAACGATGCCATGTCTGCTGAAAACGAATACAAGAACTTCATGCAGCGCAAGCAGATCGCCTTCCAGGAAATGGTCAAGCGCGATATGAGCAGCATCATCACCGAGATCGAAAAGGCAGTGCAGGACAAGGCCAGCGCGGAAAACTTCGATATCGTGTTCGACAGCAGCGCGGTGACTCCTTCCGGTACGCATACGTTCGTGTTCGCCAAGAAGAGCCTTGATATTACTCCGGCCATGAAATCCGAGCTGAACAAGAATGCTCCCGCCGGATTTGATCCGAACGCTCCTCTCGACCAGCCTGCCGCTCCGGCAGCCAACTAAGCGCGTCATCCCCCCCATTTTGCGATTCATGAAGCTCACACTTGCAGCCGTTCAGGAACTGACGGGGGGTAAGCTGTTAATCGGAACTCCGGAGAGTGAAATCTCCGGAGTTTCCACATTGTCCGAGGCCGGCAGCGATGATGCTGCCTTTCTTGGCAACGAAAAATATTTTCACGACTTTCTTGCCACGCGTGCAGGGGTCGTTCTCGTGCCTCCGGGTCTTCCCCAGTATCCCGAAGGCATCGCTTTGATCGAAGTAGCCAATCCTTCGCTGGCGTTCAATGCCCTTGTGAAGCATTTCATGAGCGTGTCCACGGCATGGATTCCCGGCATTCATCCGTCGGCCGTCGTCGATCCTTCGGCGAAGCTGGATGCCTCTGCCGTGCGCATCGGCGCCGGAGCGGTGATCGAAGCAGGAGCCTGCATCGGTAGCGGTTCGGATATCGGCCCGGGATGCGTGATCGGAGCGTCCGCCGTAGTCGGCGAATGTTGCAAGCTTCATGCGCGCGTCGTCGTGCGCGAGCGGTGCCGCCTCGGTTCGCACGTTGTGGTTCAGCCGGGCGCCGTCATCGGCTCCGATGGTTTCGGCTTCCTGATGGGCGCCAACGGCTGTTATGAGGGTATCG
Source organism: Neoakkermansia glycaniphila (assembly GCF_001683795.1). Lineage (GTDB taxonomy): Bacteria > Verrucomicrobiota > Verrucomicrobiia > Verrucomicrobiales > Akkermansiaceae > Akkermansia > Akkermansia glycaniphila. The sequence continues at coordinate 77,217 of NZ_LIGX01000022.1, read as the reverse complement.
ACCAGGTGGGTATCGTCGAGATCGGCGACCATGTGGATATTGGAGCGAATACGACGATCGACCGTGCCCGCTTCGGTCGCACCGTCATCGGTGAAGGAACCAAGATCGATAATCTCGTGCAGATCGGACACAATGTGGCGATCGGCAGGCATTGCATTCTCGTGGCTCAGTCCGGAGTAGCCGGCAGTACGCAGATCGGCGATTATGTGACCGTAGCTGCACAGGTCGGCATTGCCGGACATTTGAAAGTGGGCGACAAGGCGACGATTGCGGCTCAAGCCGGGGTCATCACCCATCTGGAGGGCGGCAAGGTTTATTGGGGCACGCCTGCCAGCGAGTTCATGCAGGCGAAGAAGCAATATGCCTGCATCCGCCGCTTGCCCGAGCTGGTGAAGGATGTGCGGGATCTGAAAAAAGCGGCAGAAGGGCAGAATCCTTCGAAATCCTGATCGTTACGGCCATGTACCGGCTGTGCTGCCTGCAAGGGCGGACAAGATGATGCCTGTATCCGGCTGGCTGTCCCATAATAGTCTCTCAGGGGAGCCGTACCTCCGTGGGAGTTCTGGCAGATCGATATTCCTCCCATGGACGATGGACCATGAATGCCCGGTAAAGGCTGCCTGATGTTTTTAACCGGCCGTTTCGCTGCAATCTTCCTCTTCTTCGTCCCGGCGATCCAGAAAATGGACGAGTTTGTTTTTCCAGAGGCGCGTGAAGAGGTTGAGAAATCCGCCCACGCCGACGGCGGCAATGGCCGTGCCTTCACGTACCCCTTCCAATCTCTGGAAGAAGATATACGACAGGAGGATGGCGCCGGCGACCATGGTGCAGTCGAAACAGATTTTCGAATGCGAAAAGGCGATGCCGGATTTGTAGGAGACGGCCTGCATGACACCTTCGCCGGGAAGGGAGAGCAGATCGGCGCTCAGGTAGAACAGAATGCCGAGCGCTACCAATGCCATGCTGGCGATGAGGTAGAGGAGCTGATGGGGATAGCTGCCGCATGCAGGCAGGCAGGAGGTACAGGCCGATGCCAGCGAAACGAAGTAGCCGAAGAGGAAGGAGCAGAGTATCTGCAGGAGGGTGGTCATTTTGAATTCGCGGCGCAGAATGACCGCTTGCAGAGCGATAAAGCCGACGAAGACAAGCGAGGTGCAAAGACCCATTTCGGCCGATGTGATGCGGCTGAGTACGTAGGGCAGCGTGTTGAGCGGCGAGACGCCGAGATTCGAGAGTACGGAGAGCGAGACGCCGGTGGCAAGCAGGAAGAGGCCGATGCAGTAGATCAACACTCGTTTGCAGTAATACAGGGATTCCGAATTCATGGCCGATGGCTTGAAGGCGGCCGCTATGTATGACAGGGTAGAGGTTTTGTCAAGGCGTATTTGCGACGAAATACACCTTGCCGAGGCACCTCATGGAGGCAGTTAGGGCGGCATGATCGCAACAGGGCAGTATTGCCTGTATGGCTGCCAGAGCAGGCAAGCGGATGATGACGGGATAGAAAAATGCCATAGAGATGACATTTTTCTATCAATTAGAGAATGGCAAGAAGAATCTTTCAAAATGGCACTCTATTTGCATAAAAATATTTTGTCATAAAGTATGCCATAATATTGGAGTTTTTTCACATTGAAATACTATTATATTGGAGTTTTGTTAAGTTAGGAGGTTGACTATTATGCTGTAATCCATTCTCGGAAAAAGAGATACTTATGCATAACAGAAAAAATATCGTTGTCCTAACATAAAAATCGAGTATATTCATTCCGGCAGGAGAATTGTTGGAAACAAAAAATTGGTTGATTTGACCCAGCCTTTTCGTTACGATAACGCCTCACACACACACTATATGAGCATGAAACTACTTGCATTTAGATGTCCCGATGAACTCCGGAGACGCATGGACAAATATTGCAGAGAATACGGCGTCGACCGGACGACGGTTTTGCGGGTTTCATTGCGATCATGTTTGCAGCAATTGGATGCACAGGGAGGGAACATCATGCCGGAATACCATTTGACTCAGGCCCCGGAGGATCTTTTTGCGGCAGAAAAGCAAGCCTCCCAACGAAAAATCGAGGAATAATCGGGTAATCTCTCTCCATCAGACAATGAAAATGAAACTAATAGCATTCCGGTGCCCAGAAGAACTCCAGCTTCGCATGGACGAGTACTGCAAGAAATATGCCTTGGATCGCACTGCGGTTCTGCGTATTGCCTTGCGGTTGTTTATTGACAAGTTGGACGAACAAAAGGGCAATATTATGCCGGAGTATGCCATTCCCGCGGAAACGGAAAGCTTCCTCGCGGCTGAACCTGATGATACCGAACGTCAGAACGGTAGGAACAAGGGCAAGTAAGCGTAGAAATTATTCGGCAAGGGTATTGGCGGTCCGCTCCGTCAATACCCTTTTTCCTTACCGGATGCTCAGGATGCCGGAAGATGGGCATGATGGGCCCGGTAAGGTAAAGGAGCCTCCGGCGGAGGAAAGGGGCGAGAGAGTGTGTGTTAAACAACGTCCCTGATATCCGCTGCCGGTTCTTTTCCGTCCATGTAGCGGACGGTGCGGCTGACTCCGGCCCCGTAGGGTGCGCCCAGCCGGATATCGGGATGGGAGTCGAGAAGGTGGATATGCCTCTTCCAGCGGCGCCAAAGGAGGATGAAGGCGCCGAACAGGGCCAGAACGCCCAGTACGGCATAGAGCATGGTCAGCATGGCGGGGTTCTGGGCGATTTCCGCCAGCTTGGCCTTCCATGATTCCTTTTTCTCCGTTTGTTCCCTGGCGATCTGGATGTCGACGGCAGGCACTTCGATATCCGTGCTGGCCTGGGCTTCCTTGTGGCGCCTTCTTTCGAGCTTTTGCAGCTGCGCCACTTCGGGATGGAGGCGCGCCGCCAGAGAAGTGATGCCTGCGTAGAGGGCATCCGGCCCGTTGGAGTACCGGGATACCTCTTCCTTGACTTCCTGTAGGATGCGGTTGCGGTCCCCCTCCGGGAGTTCGTCATGGAAATTGGGGTCGTAGGCGATTTGGACGCTCTCCGAGTCCCCGAGGTGGTACTGGATGAGGACGCTGCGCTCGTGAGGGCGGCATACCTGGGCGATCAGCCGCTGGGCGTCGATTCTCGGGTCGTATTTCTGCCCGCGCACGAAGAGGCTGACGTAGATGCGAAAGTTGCACTTCTTCGGGATGGCGTTGAGAAGGGTTTCCAGATCGTTCTTCTCGACCTCGGCGAGCAGCATCTGCGGGTCGATGAGGTTGGAGCGTTTGCTGGGGTCGTTCTGGGCGTACAGGCTCAGGTAGGCGGCCGGAACGATTTTGTCGTTTTCGGGAAGCTGCGCCGGATCGGGCAGGAGGCTGCTTTGGGGAAGGGTTGCCTGTCTGGCGCGGGGTGCGCCGGGTTCCGGTTCGAAGAGGATGGGCGGATAGCTCGACCACCATTTGCCCTGCATCAGCAGCTGGGAGTCGGCGGGTAGCCATGCGGGCGTCGCATCGTCCCCGGCGGCGGATGGTTCTTCCACTTCCTCGGCAATGGGCGGCGATGGCGCGCTTGTGGGGACGGCCCATGTTTGAGGGGCGAAGAGGCAGGGGGTGAGGAGGGCGGCGGCTGTGAGGGCGGAGAGGGTGGCGCGCTGGCCGCGGGGCAGGAGGCCGTGTTTGCCGGCATGGCGTATGACGGTATGGCCGCTGGAGGCGATTTCGCGGGCCGCCTCCGTCATCATGATTTTGATGGCCTGGACGACATCCCGTTCGCGGATGGGGATGCGGGCTTTCAGGATGGAGCTGTTGATGCGGTCGGGGTCGATGTAGGGATCGAGCATGTACCCCCAGACGAAGCAGGCTGTCTCAAGCTGCACGTCGATGACGAGAATCAGCATCCATTCCCGGCGGACGGGAGGGGGCAGGGGATGAAGGAAGTCGTGCCATCTCTCTCTCCATTCGTCGAAGGCGTCTTTCGTGCGCCCGGCCAGCCCGGCGGGCGACGGCGCTCCGTGCGGCTGGTCTGCCTGCTCTCGTATGAGGATGGGAGCATCGTCCAGAGCTCTGGCCTGTTCGCGTTTGCCGAAGCTGGCGTGGTGGAGGCGCAGGTGGTTGATGATCCACAGGGCGTGGCTGCGGAAGTGCTCCTGCTGCCCGTGGTCGGTGAAGTAGACGCTCAGGGCTACGGGGGAGATGCGCCGCTCGATCTTCTCCAGAATCTGGGCGAGGGCGGAGCGTTCCTTGTGGGTGAGGGCCCCGGCTTCGTCCGTGACCCGCTGGAAGGGGGTATCGTGGATGCCGAATATATGTTCCGCCTGTTTCAGGCTGAAACCGCAACGCGGACATTGATCTTCCGCGCCCCGGTGGAAATTGCTGGAACATTTTGGACAAATGGGCACGCCCATCAGTCTAAAGAGTTTTCCGCAAAGGGTGAAGCCAAATTGATGTCAGAAGGCAAACTTTTTGCCGCGCACCCCGCACATTCCCTGCGCGGCTTTTTTTCGATGACAGAATGATACTGTTTTTTCCCTTGAATATATCCTGCGCTATGGTAGCTTACGTTTTGTAAGCTTCGCCGCTGGCGGAGGTTTTTAATGTAAACTCTACTCAAGACTATGGATATCCAAGTTGCTGTTCTCTGCGATTACGCAGCCGACTATCAGGGCAAGCTTTGCGTGCAAGGCGCCTTCGATACTCTCTTCGCCCGTCAATTCCCGGTGGTGCACCCGATGTGCTCTCTGGCTCTTCGCCTCTGCATGACCCCCGAGGATGCAGGCGACCACAAGCTCGGCATCTCCATTGTCGATGAAGACGGTGTCGCTCTCGATCCCGAACGCATGCCGATCGTTGGCGATCTTACCGTCGCTCTTCCCGAAGGCGCTGCTTTCTTCACCCGCAACCTGATCATGAACTTCCAGGGTCTCAAGTTCGACAAGACCGGCAACTATTCCGTGGACGTGACGCTTGACGGCGAACTCATCTCCCGCACGCCGCTTCGCCTCGTGCAGGTTCAGCAGGACGCCCAGTAAGTTTCCTTCAAGGATCTTTTCAAAAAACTCCGCAGTCGTTCGGCTGCGGAGTTTTTTCGTGAGGAGGTTAGGCGAGCGCAGTCGGTCGGCCGTGCGGCTTATTGAAAGGCTCCGAAGAGTTTGCCCGCCTTGTAACGGAGGATGTCCCAGCCTTCGCGGATGGCGTTCAGGGGATTGCGCCGCAGCCTGTGGCGGCCTTTCAGGGTGAAGCCGGGTGCGGAGCCGGGTGCATCCTTGTGTCGGGCGATGATTTCCGCAACCTGGGCCCACATGTTGTACTTGTGCAGGATGAGGCGGCGGGCTTCCAGAATGGCGGGCAGGCGTTTTTCGTATTCTCCGGCGGCGATGGCCTCGCGGATGATGCGCAGGGCTTCGGGTGGATTGTCGAGAGGAATGGGGATGATGCTTCCGGGCGGCAGGACTTCCGTGATTTTCGGATCTCCGGCGTAGAAGGGGAGGGCGGCGGACAGAAGGACATCTGCCGGTTTTTCCGTCCAATGGCCGTCGGCGATGTAATTCTCGATGGCGATGTGGTATTTGAAGTCGTCCAGCGCTTCGTTTTTGCTTCGGATGGGTTTGACGCCGTGACCGAACCATTGCAGCTCGGGCATGTGGTCCGCCAGATAGCGGACGAGGGAGTAGCGGTCGAAATGCCGCGTGCGTTTCTGCTGCTTCGAGGAGCAGACGACGGAGACCGTTTCCGGCTTGGGGAAGTCGGTCTGGGCATCCATGGCGGCCCAGTCCTTTTCATAGAACCAGCGCAGGCAGCCCTTGCCGATGCGGTGGCCGGGATGCTTCATCAGGCGCGCGGGGTGGGTGGTCAGCACGTAGCCGAACTGGCGCACGTAGGGCGTGCTGTAGATTTTGATGTTGGGAGGCTCGACCGTGATGAGGATGGTGCGCTCACGGGGGCATGCGAGGCGTTCCGAGCCTTGGAGGATGGTGCCGGTGCTGCCTTTCGGGAATTCGTCGTAGACGATCAGCCAGTCGTATTCCGTGCAGGACGCATCCGTGATGAAGAGGAGGTCGTCCCAGGCAAAGGTTTCGGGATGCTCCCGTTCGATACCCTTGCGGATGATTTTGATGCGCGTCGGAGTGTCTTTCATGCCGGGGTGGAACGAGGGCCTTATTTGGTGAATCCGTGGCGGCGGTGGCGGAAGAGGCGGCCTCCGTATTTGTAGGCGTCGTACATTTTCTTCCAGATGGAGCGGGGCAGGGATGCTTCGAGGCTGGCGAGGGTGACGGGGTTTTCAAACACGGTGCGGTGTATGCCCATCTCCTCTTCCACGGTGCGGGGGCGTGCCAGCAGGTCCGAGTAATCGGCAATTTGCATGCACAGGCGAGGCAGAGTGCCCCATACCTTGATGTTGCGGTCGCGGGTAAAGTAGTTCTGCATCCATGCGTCGATAGAGCCGTAGTATGCGTTCCATTCCCAGATGTCGTCCTGCGTCGGCATGCCGTCCAGCAGAGGCTGGTAGATGCTCTGGTTGACGATGTAGGCGTGCAGCATGATGGGGCCTCCCATGCGGACGAGGCGGAACGGTTCGCCGTCGATCGTTTCTTCGCGGCAGACGGTGTATTTGAAGTGGCGCTGGTAGAAGCCGAGGTAGAAGAGATCCCATGCCTGCGGGTCGCGGATGATTTCGGCGATCATGTCGCCCTTGCGGCCTTCCAGCGTGTCGAAAAGGTTGGCGTCGTCCTCAAGGATCAGGACGTTTTTCCAGCCGTTGTCGCGGGCGGTCTCGATGGCCTTGCGGTGGGAGGCGATGCATCCTGCGGATCCGGCGCGCATGACGGCGACTTTTTCCGGTGTTTTATCCGTGAACCACGGCTGTTCGAGGTAGCCGGGCATGGTGATGCCGCGCACCGCATCGAGGCGATGGATTTTTTCGGCGGGGACGAGATCCCTCAGCATGGCGGTGATGCGTTCCCAGCGGTCTGTGCGGTGGGCGAGATTGATGATGAGGACGGCGTCGAGACTGTCCCAGAACGGGCTTGTTTGGCGCATGGAATGCATGAGTGGATGAACCTTTGGAAGCGCGTTGCCGGCCGTGTATGCAATCCTGCGGATTCCTCCCGGCGGGAGGCGGCGGTTCCGTTTGGAACCGTAACAAGGCATCCTTTGGATGTCAAGATCAAACACCGGGGGCGTCCGGTAGCGCATATCCTGCCGGAATACGAGAAATTGTCTTGACAAGCGAGGCGTAAATTGATTGACTTCCGGGTGTATGAGTAAGAAACCGGAGTGCAATGTGATCTGTCTGAAATGGGGGACGCGCTATCCGGCTTCGTACACCAACATTCTGTACCACTCGGTCAAGCGGCATTTGTCGCGCCCGTTCCGCTTCCTCTGCGTCACGGATGATCCTTCCGGGCTGGATGAGGGGATAGAGCCTCACCCTTTCCCGGACAATCCGGGCTATGAGAAATGGCCCAATATTTTCTCGAAGCTGACCATTCTTCAGGATGGTTTTGCCGGGTTGGAGGGGCCGACGCTGTTTCTTGACGTGGATGTGGTCATCATGCAGGATATCGACTGCTTTTTCGACTACATGCCCGGCCGCAACTGCATCATCCACAACTGGATCGAATGGCATAAGACATTGTTCCGCAAGCGTCCGGCCATCGGTAATTCCTCAATCTTCCGTTTTGATGCCGGGCGTTCGGGATACATTTTCGAAACATTCGTCCGCGAGTTCGAGGCGGCGAACGATCATCGCCGGTATCCTACGGAACAGGCTTTCCTGACACATGCGATGAAGAACCCCTGCTGGTGGCCGGAAGAGTGGGTGAAGAGCTTCAAGCGCACATGCCGCCCCGTATTTCCTCTGAATCTTCTGAAGGCTCCCGCCCGCCCGGATACGAAGATTCTCGTGTTTCACGGCAATCCCGATCCGGATCAGGCTGTGGACGGATTCCGGGGCAAAAAGGTGCACCATCGCGTGCTGCCGGCGAAGTGGATTCTGGACGACTGGCACGTCTGATGCCGGGCTGCGTTTGAAACGGTGCCGCGCCCGCCCCGGGATTTCCCGTTTTCCCTGCAAAACACGCACTTTTGGCTTGCCAAGCGGGTGGAAACAAGTATGCTGGAAGCCGCACGGGAACATCATCCCCCGTTGAAGTATCGTCATGTCCACTGAAGAAATGCAGGAAACAAGTATCGTTGACCAGAATGCGGAAGGCGGATTCGTCTTCACCACGCTGGATGCCGCCATCAATTGGATACGCAAGACTTCGCTGTGGCCGATGCCGATGGGCCTTTCCTGCTGCGCCATCGAGTTCATGGCTGTGGCCTGTTCCCGTTACGACCTTTCCCGCTTCGGCTCCGAAGTGACACGTTTCTCTCCCCGCCAGGCGGACGTGATGCTCGTGGCCGGTACCGTGACCTACAAGATGGCTCTGGCCATCCGCCGCATCTGGGATCAGATGCCCGAGCCGAAATGGTGCATCGCCATGGGTGCCTGCGCCTCCACGGGCGGCATGTTCCGCAGCTATTCCGTGTTGCAGGGCGTGGACAAGATCATTCCCGTGGATGTGTACATCTCCGGCTGCCCTCCCCGTCCGGAAGCCATTCTCGAATCCCTTCTCGCCCTGCGCAAGAAGATCGACCGCGACAAGCCCGCCCGCACTTTCTTCAAGACGGCGGAACCCCGCGAGGCCAACTGCCCGGATCCCGTCGTGGCGGCGATGAACCTCGAATAATCCAATCTTTCCATTCACCATCATGATGACTTTGACCGAACAGCAAAACCTGGCCGCGGACAAGATCTGCAAACGCTTCGAAGCCGCCATCACCAAGCGCACCGAGTTTCAGGGCGACGTGATTCTGACGACGACGCCCGATGCGATTCTGGACGTGCTGCGCTATGCCCGCGATGCCGCCGGCTTCGACATGCTGGTCAACCTCTGCTCGGTGGACAACTTCGGTTCGGAACCGCGCTTCGAAGTCATCTACGTCGTCACTCAGGCCGAAAAGGGCGTGAACCTCGAATTCCGGGTTCCCGTTGCCGAAGGCGGCAGCGTGCCTTCCTGCGTACCGGTTTACCGGGGCGCAAACTGGCTGGAACGCGAGACCTACGACCTGATGGGCATCGTTTTCGAAAACCATCCCGATCTTCGCCGCATCATGATGTGGGAAGAATATCCGTATTATCCCCTTCGCAAAGACTTCCCCGTACAAGGTATCCCCACTGAACTGCCCGGAGTCGCGTTTACGGAAAAGGCTCCGACAGGCGGTGCGCCCTTCGCGACACGGCCCGGCGTATGCCCCAGTGCCGAACGCGAACCCCGGGAACGAGGTTGCGACTGCTGAGGGGGGAGATGCATGCATCCCCCTTGTCCCCTCCATGCCCCCATCCCCACGCAAGACAGGATTCTTCTTTGAAACAGCATTGACTTGTGCTGTTTCCCTGTTTCTGTGCGTATCGTGCATGCAGATGCCGACCGGGCCGGAAATGGAGCTGCGCAACCAGATCGCGGAAAATGTGACGCCGCTCGGCGCGAGGAACTGGATCGTCATTGCGGAAGCTTCGTACCCTGTCTATGCAGGAACGGGTGTGCAGACCATCGCGGTGGATGCGCCGTCCGATGCGGTCTTCATGGAAGTTCTCGATATTCTGGAGGCCGAAGGGAAGCTGATCCCCCGCATCTGGATATGCAAGGAAATGGATGCCGTGACGGAAGATTATGCGCCGGGCATCCGCAAGTACCGCCAGAGCATCGGTAAACTTATACCTGGCCGTTTCCATTACAGCCTGCCCAACCGCATCATCAACAGCCAGGTCGAGGATGCCATCAAGCAATTCCGCGTGCTCGTCATCAAGACGAATACGATTCTGCCTTATTCCAATATCTGCATTGAGCTGGATTCCGGCTATTGGAGCGCAGATTCCGAAGCAGAGCTGCGCAACCGTATCGAAAGGCTTGAGGGATCGAAGCCGCCCATAAGTTCCCCGGTGCTGCCCGCTGTGCAGCCGCAGCCTTCGCAGCCCGCTCCCGTTCAGCCTGCCGCCCCTGCGGCGGAGCCGTTTCCGGCGCCTGCTCCCGCTGCTCCGGCTCCTGCACCGCCAACTCCTGCAACTTCGTCCATTGCTCCTGGAGTCGTTGCCTGATTGATCGTTTTCATGTCGAAATTACCACCAGACCAGGACCCCCGCGTGCGCGCCGAAGCATGGGTAGGCGATGCCATTCTGGCGCTTTATGTGCGGGAATGGATACTTTCCTTCCGAAAGGAGATTGACGGGAAGCTTTTCATCGAAATGACCAGCAACGATTTCCTTCGCCTTACCGGCAATGCCACTGGGGTGGAAGCCCAGATCGGCCGCGTCTTCAAAAGCGACGGTCTGGAAGGCGCGTATGCATGGATCGAACACCATCTGCGCCCCCGCATGGAAGAACGCCTGCACGTTCTCCGGAGGCGCGGCGAAACCTGCTAGGCCATGGCTCGCCACATTTTGCATGCTCCGCCGCATTTGTTCGCGTGGTGCGAGCGCGTCAAGGCCTTTCTCGATGGCCGGAAGGATCTTCCCGGCATGGTCGGCTTCGCCAGCTCCGGGTCGTCCGGCAATCCGCCGAAAATGATCCTTTTTACCCCGGACGCCCTGCAGGCTTCCGCCCGTGGCGCGGTGGAGCATTTGTCGGCATGGCGGGGGGATTGGTGCTGCCCATTGCCTCTGTACCATGTCGGCGGCAGCATGATCGGCTGGAGGGCGCGCGAGGCGGGTGCGCGCGTTCATGAGTTGTCCGGTAAATGGGATGCCGTCCGCTATGCCGATCTCGTCCGGCAGACGGGGAGCGCGTGGTCTTCCCTCGTTCCGGCACAGGTGGTGGATCTGGTGCGGCAGGGGATCGAAGCTCCCGCCTGCCTTCGCGGCATCGTGGTCGGAGGCGGAAGCCTTGAACGCGAAACCGGGCGCATGGCTCGCAGGCTGGGCTGGCCTGTCGTGCAAAGCTATGGAATGACGGAAGCCGCCTCGCAGATTGCGACGGCTCTTCCCGGCGATGAATTCGGCGATGAATGGCTGCCCGTGCTTCCTCATTGGAACCTGCGCGTGGAGGAAGACGGCTTGCTTGCCTTGAACGGCCCGGCCTTGTTCAGCGGTATCGTGACGGAGGATGGCGATGGGGTGTTTTCCCTGTCGGGGAATGAACCCGGTGCGTGGTGGAGGTCGAAGGATTTGGTGGAATTGAAAGGCGGTCGGCTGCGATTCATCCGCCGGGTGGATCGTCAGGTCAAGATTCTGGGCGAGCTGGTGGATATTGACGCCGTCGAGCATGCCTTGCGTGCAGTTGCGCCGGACAGTTGCGTGGAGACGGTGCCGGACGAACGCGCGGGGCTGGCTCTGGTTCTGTGCGGCCCGCAGGAGGCAATCATGAGGCAGGCCGCCCAAATGTGGAATGCCTCCGTGCCCGGATACCAGCGGGTGCGGTTCCTTTCCTGCGGCGAATTGCCCAGGAATGAAATGGGCAAGCTGGGCCGCGCCCGGCTGCGTGAGAGCCTTTCGAACGGCGCACGACAAAAAACGCCGATCTGAGGATCGGCGTTTTCGGAAGTTGCATGCAGGTTTTGCCGCTTATTTGCCGCGCCTGCGGCGCAGAAGCAAGGATGCGGCTCCGAACATGATCAGCGTGGCGCTGGAAGGTTCGGGCACATTATGTTCCAGAACGACGATTCCGTTGTCCCACCATGCGGTGCCGCTTGCCGTATCGACGGAGCTGCGGCTGACCGACCATCCCGCTTCCCTGAAATTGGTGCTGAGGTCGATATAGATTTGCGAGCCGCCGTTGATCAGGCTGTTCATATCGCTCACCGAATCGAAGAGGTTGATGGACAGGCGTTCCTTGCCTGCACCTGTCAATTGGTCCAGTATGGATTGGTTGAGGTCCAGAACGATCACGCTCAGATCTCCGACGTTCATGGTGGCCGTGTCGGCGATGGCAAGCTTCGATTCCGTGAGGATCGCTTCATTGGAGAGATCCAGCGAGGAAGCATCGTAGATGGCCCACAGGCCGCCGGAGATTTTGGATTCTCCCGCAGTCGCGGTGACTTTGGCGCCCGTATCCAGCTTTCCGTGCTGCAGGACGGCGACCATGTTCGTATCGATGGTGCTGAGGCTGACCGCCGCGCCTTTCATCGTGCCGGAGAGTGTGCTCTTGCTGCTGCCCGTCGTGACGGTGACGGTGTTTTGGCCGCCCTTGACGCTGATGGTTCCGTTGGCGGTGTAAATGCGGCCCGATTGCCCGAGGTCAGCATTTTTGACGCTGGCATTCGCATTGTCGGCAACGCGGACGCTGCTGTTCACCAGCCCCTTGTCTGCGGCAGCTGTGGCAGCCACTTCGAGCGAGGATGTGCCGGACATCGTGATTTCACCGCTTCCGAGCGTACCCGTATTGTCCAAGAGAACGCGGCCCTTGCCGATTTCCGTACCTCCTGCATAGGTATTATCCTTCGTGATCGTGACGGTTCCTCCCGTCTGGATGGATACGGCGCCCGTGCCGGAAATGGTGCTGTTGAACGTTTTGTCGACAGCTCCGTAGTTCATGGCGAGCCTGGCATTGTTTTCGATGTTGCCTGCCCAGTGGCCGGTCGTTCCGCCGTTGCCGAGCTGGATGGCTCCTTCCCGGATGTACATGGTGCCGGTGCTGGTGCTGTCTCCCGTGAGGGTAAGTGTGGCAGCCCCCATTTTTTCGAAGTCGGCGACAACCTTCTTCCCGACACCGCCATCAATGAAGGTTCCCTTGAAGATTTCGTTGCGCGTCTGGTGGACAGTCAGCATGAAGGGATCGTATACGTTTCCGGCATCGACGATGGAGTTGACGCCGATCGTGCACAGAGAGGCATAATCGCCTGTTCCCGAGCTCAGGTTCCCCCAGACGAGATGATTGTCGGACGAGCTGTCCCACATGGAGATATTGCCCCGGTTCAGCACGACATCGTAGTAGGTATCCTTTCTATTGGAGTTGCCCGAGACGATCATCATTTTATCCTCACCGTTTTGGTCGATGTAGAACGTGCCTCTGAAATCCTGCGTAGGGCCTGCACGGAACGCATGGGAACCGCGGATGACGATCGTGCCGTCGCCTGCGATGGAGCCGTTGAGCTGGTAGGCGCTTCCGCCCTTATCCGACATGTTCAGGACGATGGAGCCTTCGCGGACAAGAAGGCTGGCATTGATATCGGTATGCACTGTGGTGGAGAGTATCCCTGTACCGAGTTTTTCGATCGTAATGGACGGATCGGTACCCGCGTAGTCGGCGACGGTCAACTGTGCGTTGGCTCCTTCCACGTCGAAGATGGCATTGCGTCCGTTGTTTGAATGGTAATTGGTGAAACCGGAAGCATCAACCGTGCCGTCCACGTAGACGCGGCCGCCGTCGAATGTCAGGAGCGACAGAGAATCAAGTGCTTTGCCTTGAGCTCCCTCCAGATAAAGGACGGAACCTTCCTGCAAAGCAATTTTGCCGGCTCCCAGCGAGGATGCATGGTCGAAGGCGCTCGTATGGATCCACGCTTCGGCTCCGTCGGCTGCGCCGTGGGCAACAATGTTGCTGGAGCCGAGCGAGTTGACGTTGTGCGCGTAGATGTGTCCGCCCGTCAACTTGATCGTATTGTTTCCCAAAGCTCCCTGAGCCGTGGCATACAGGCTTCCGCCGTTGATGGTGATATTGCCTGTCTCGCCAAGAGAGAGGGCTGCTCCTGCCGTGATGGTGCCGCCGTTCATGGTGACGTCCCCTTGATTCCTGTTGGTGCTGTAGAGCAGGAGCTGGCCGCCTTCGATCTTGATATCGCAGGAACCCAGAGCATTCTCGGCGAAGGTGAATACCTGCCCCGTATTGTTGATGGTGATCAGTCCCGAACCGAAAGAATTGGCTGCAATGCCGCGAACAGCGCCTTCCGAGACGATGGTGCCTCCGGAATAGGTGTTGGAAGTCCGGATGTCCAGCTGGCCGGATCCGGTCTTGTACAGGGCGGCTTGGCCGCCGATACCATAGGAGGCTCCTTCCTGCGAGGTGATGACATAATCGGCATTGCCTTCGACAGTGATGCGCGAGGGCCGTACATCTCCTCCGAGCGTGATGGTCTGTTCGCCCGTCAGGGTGACTGCTTTGCCGTCCACCATGATGGTGTCGCCGAAGATGACCCGGTCCGATTGGAAGAAGCGGGAATCGTCGTAATTCGGCAGGTGCCAGTCGGACTGTGCGCTGATGTCCTTGCCTGCCATCCATGTGCCGCCGTCAGCACGGTTCCAGCGAAGGTCCACGAGGTCAGGCGTGGCCTGGAGGTAAACTTCGTTGGAGGTGCCGGCTACCGTTTCTTCAGCCGAGATGACCGTGCCGCCCGTATAAATGGCGTATTTTTGCCGGGAGTTTTCACCTGTTTCTACGCCGGAGAGCTTGAAGCGGCTCCAGTCCATCGAGGACATGTCATTGGCCGCCGTGAACATCAGGTAGTAGCCTTCCTTGTCGAACGCCATGCCTCCGTCGAGGACGAAGCTGAAGGTGCCGGTCGAGCTGAGATCGAAGTTGCCTGTGACGTTGTAGCTGTTCAGGAAGGAATAGGCGGGCAGTCCCGGCGTGCCGAAGATGTCTTTCGGACTCATCACGAATTCCATGATCCCTCCCGAGACCTTGAGTCCGCCGTCGATGGTGTTGTTCATGGCATAGCGGATAGCCTTGTCCGTCGTCAGAGTCACTCCGCTGCCCAGTGTGAAGACCTGATTGCCGCCGGACTGCTTCAGGGTAGCGCCGCCCATGACGATTTTGCCGACGTTGCCGAGCGAAGCATTGTCGCCGATTTCAAGCGTGCCTTCGTTCAGGAACAAGGTGCCTGCCTTTGTCGAGGAAGTGAACAGTTTGCCCTGGCCATCCCATGCGGAAGAGGCTCCTGTAATTTTCAGCGTGCCCGCGCCGGATTTGGTGAAGTTCCCTTCGCGCCTGGCCGATTGCGCGTTGAATGCATCCTTATAGACGGCTTTCTGGGAAATATCCCAAGTGAGAACGGTGGTTTCCTTGGCAATATTGATGCCCCATGTACCTTCCGTATTGAACAGGCCGTTGGTGATGGCATTGGCATTGCTGTCGCCGGCATATTCGAAGGTCGAACCGTTATTGAGCGCGACGACTGCGCCGCCGCGGTTATTGACGCCCGATTTTGTGTAGGTATTGGCATCGCCCAGAGCGGAAACGTCGTAGACCCGCAACGTACCCCCGGCTTCGACGTAGGTGCCGTAGATATGGGAATTGTTGCCTGTCAGAGTCAGCGTGGAATCGGTCAGGTGGTGCAGGCGCAGCTCTCCCTGAAGGCTGTTGATCAGCGTAACGTCGTTTGAATAGTTGATGCCTACCAGCGAACCGCCGCGATTGTTGGCGGAAGTGCCGATGATGGCGCCCGTGCCGGCGATGGATTCGTTTGTTCCTTTCAGGGTCTGTCCGTCGCCGAACATCAGCGGAATGATGCCGTACCGCTTGTCGCGGTCATTGTAGGAGTTGATGTCGCGGTCGGTGAGCCAGTTGCCGGTGAATCCGGAATTGTCGCCCGTAAATACCCATGACTCGTTGCAGTAATTCTTGCCGGAATTTTGGCGTTCGAAGCTCATGTTGCCGGAGCCGGAGATTTTGCCCGTCATGTTGCTGTACACGATCAAGTCCACGGTCGTCGTATCGCGAATGCCTTCCATCAGGTGGAAGGTAGCTCCCTGTTCGATGATGACGTTGTTGCTGAAAAGCGCGCCGTTGTCGCCGGCAATCTGCAGCGTGCCTACTCCGGAGGTGACATGGATGTCGCCCGTGCCGAGGAAGTTGGTACTGTTGATGGAAATGTCGGCATTGCGGTTGAACACGATGGAGGCGCCGTCCGCCAGATGCCATTCCGCGTTCAGTTCACGGTTGGCGTTGAACAGGTTCAGTGTGCCTTTTCCGGTCAGGGAGATGCGCGTACCCGCCATGCTGCGCATGCTGCCGTAGACGTTGAGGTATTTGCCGTCCGCAAAGTTGATGTTCCAGTTCGAATCGACGTTGACCCCGGTGAAGGGATTGGTGGCGTTGCCGAGTTCAAGGCTGCCGTCCATCTGGAACGTGACGTCCGCTCCGTTGACGCCCACGAGGTTCAGGTAGCGGACGAGGTTGCCGCTGGTTTCTCCGACTCCGGCTACGTTAGTGATGGCGAATTTATCGCTTTTGCCGTCGGTGCGGGCTTTGACAATGATGCCGCTGAGGGTCAACGGAGTGAAGTTGATGCTCATCTGGGCATTCTGCAGCAGCCCATTGGGGAAGGTCGACATCAGGTTCGGATCGAGAACCAGGAATGTCGGCGTCTGGGAAGAGCCCCATGTCGCTTTGTTGGAAGGATCCGGAGTGCCGGAATCATACGTCCAGTTGTTCTTGTCCAGCACATTCGAGCTGGAGCCTTTGCCCGTCCACAAGTAGTATCCGTATCCGAGCGGGTCGGATGCCGCCGTGTCGGCATAGGTCTCCGTTTGGAACTCGGCCGGGTTGCCTGTTCTTGCCGAAGAGAGGGAGAGAGAATAATCCCTGTTTTCCGTTTCCGATTCAAGAGGGCGGATAGAGCCGTCCTGAGCCATGATTTGCGGAGCGGAAGCAAAACATAACGCGATCAGATAGCGGTGGTACCGCAAGCAGTGAAACATAAGAGCAACATCATTGAGATATAATTTTTGATATGTTTACAAGGAGGAGCGCGGTTGCTTTACTATGTTGTACGTTTTTTGTCAAGGGAAAGCGCGAAAAATTTTGAACGAAATGACAGGTTTTGTATAGTATTCAATATAAGTATATTGTGATTTATTTATGTAATTTCCGCGATTTTGAAAAATAGAATAGTTCATTGATGATCAAATAATGAAATACGAGTTTTGTATGACTCTGCAGGTATCCGGCCGAATTGTTTTTCGGCCTGTTGTCCGCGCGTTTTCCGTTTTTTGCTCCTTCTGCCGGGCACAATATGGAATTGCCAAACGGCCGGGGTTCGGGTAAGGTGGGGGTATGATGACTGTGACCGCTCCGGCCAAGATCAACCTCTCGCTGCGCATCCTCGGCAAGCGGGAAGACGGCTTCCATGAAATCGATACCGTCATGGCTCCTCTGGATCTGGCGGATGAAATCCATTTCGCCAATTCCCGCACCACGACGCTGCTGTGCGATGCTCCGGGCGTGCCGACGGACGAAAGCAATCTTGTCATGAAAGCCGTGCGCCTCTTCGAGCGCGAGTACGGCAAAAAGGCCAAGCAAAAAATCAACCTCGTCAAGCGCATTCCTGCGGGCGCCGGGTTGGGCGGCGGCAGCAGCGATGCCGTGCAGACGCTGCTGGCCCTGAATGAAATCATCGGCACCGGGTATTCCTCGGAAAAGATGGCGGCGCTCGCTGCGGAACTCGGTTCGGATACATCCTTCTTTCTGCATCCCGCAGTTTCTCGCTGCACGGGACGCGGCGAACAGGTCGAACCGCTGGAGGCTCTCGCCGGGTGGACGAGTCCCATCGTCGTACTCAAACCCTCGTTCGGCATCGCGACGCCGGATGCTTACAGGCGCTGGGCGGACTCCCGCCCCGTGGAAGGATTTTCCTACGCGGAACAGAATGCGGACGGCGTGATTCTCGTGAACGATCTGGAACGGCCCGCCTTTGAAAAATACCCCTTCCTCGGCATGATGAAGCAATGGCTGCTGCGGCAGGATGGCGTGAAAGGCGCGCTGATGTCCGGCTCGGGCTCCTCCATGTTTGCGCTCACGGGCTCTCCCGATGAGGCACAGGCCATCGCCCAGAAGGCTGTGGCGGAATTGGACCCCACCCTGTTTGTCTGGACCGGCATCGTCAACCCCCAGTAATCCATGCAAATACCGACCTCCCCCAACGATCCCGTCAATACGCAGATTCTTGCCGTGGCGGAAGACCGTGTCGAAGGTTTTCACCGGCTGCCGTTCCATGCCATTGCCGAGCGTTGCGGGCTGGATGCCGAAACGGTGATGCAGCGCCTGCGGGCCATGCTGGAGGCGGGAGTCGTCCGCCGCGTGCGGCAGACTCTGCTGGCTACCAAGCTGGCGGACGGCGCGCTCGTCGCCTGGAAACTGCCGGAAGAAAAATTGCAGGCCGCCTACGAGTGGCTGAAGGTAAACGATCCCTTTACCGGCCATGTCGTCCTGCGGAATGCGGATCCCTCTCTGCCGGGAGCCGATTACCGGCTTTGGACGACGCTGAAAGTGCCGATCGGTTCCAATACGCTCGAAGGGCATTGCGATCTTCTCGGCAGGCACATCGGAGCGGAGCATTACGTGCTGCTGCCCGCCAAGGGCGTGTTCACGCTGGGCGTGGGCCACATCCGCCGCCGCGGCCTGAAGCCCGGCGACCGGAAACCGGAACCCGCGCCGATGCAGACGACGGCGAAGGTGAGCCTTTCTCCGCTCGAATGGCGCGTGCTGCTGACGTTGAAGGAGCAGCTGGCCCCGGAAGAAATCGTGCCCGATCCGTGGACCGTGCGTGCGGCTTCCATCGGCCTGAGTTGCGATGAATATTGCTCCATCGCCGAAAGCCTGAACGAACGCAAGGTGATCGGGCGCTTCGCCACATTCCTCGAACATGTGCGCACGCGCAGTGCGGACGGTCCCGTGACGCATCACAACGGCCTGTTCCACTGGACGGTGCCGGAGGGCATGGAAGTGCGCGCGGGTGCGGAATGCGGCCGCCACCACTGCATGACCCATTGCTACTGGCGCACGGGCGGCGAGGCCTTCGGCGGCGCGCAGATCATGGGTGTCGTGCACGGGCTGGAGCGGGATGCTGTGCTGGCCCACAAGGCCGCTATTGATGAGCATCTCGAAGCCTGCGGCATCCCCGTGCTGCATACGGCCGTTTTCTGGGGTGAACGCTCCGAAATCAAGCCTTCCGAAATCTCGCCGGACGTTTACGCCGCGTGGATGGCACGCATGTCCGCCGAATAGGAATCGCCGCCCTCTCTTGCCCGTTTCCACTCGTGGAAGCAGGGCGGCAAGGGTGTGAAAAACACCTCCAAGCCTCATGTATGCAGAGGTTTGGTAAGGGGAAGCGTGAAATTTGTGGTTGCAGAGCCCCGTGAAAACGGGTAACATGGCACCGTTATGAGTAACGATGCTCCTATGAAAGCCGCACTCCCGGCTTCAGTGAAAAGTTATGCCCGCTATCTTCTCATCATGGCGGGTCTGGGCGGTCTCCTCTACGGGGTGGACGTCGGCATCATCGCCGCGGCACTCCCCTACATTCAGGATACCTCCTCCTACACGGAATCCCAGCTCTCGCAGGTGGTGGCCGCCGTTCTTTTCGGCAGCGTGCTTTCCTCGCTCTTCGCCGGGGTGCTTTCCGATATCTTCGGCCGCAAGCCGGTCATCATCCTGTCGGCCTTGCTCTTCACCTTGAGCATTCCCGTCATCTGCCTTTCCGACGGCAGTTTCTCGATGCTGATGGGCGGCCGCATCCTGCAGGGTGCGAGCGCGGGCCTTGTCGGCGTCGTCGTTCCCCTCTATCTGGCGGAATGTCTCGGTGCGGACGCCCGCGGCAAGGGTACCGGCATGTTCCAGTTCCTGCTGACGGTCGGCCTCGTTTTCGCGGCTCTGATCGGCCTCTTCACGGCGCAGCATGTGGATAGCGTCGTTGCCGATCCGGAAGCCACGAAGGAAATCGTGACAAGCACCAAGGCCCATGCGTGGCAGGTGATTTTCTGGGTGTCCATGGTTCCGGGCATCATTCTCTTCTTCGGCGCATTCCGCCTTTCCGAATCTCCCCGCTGGCTCTTCCGCCGAGGCCGCAAGGATGAAGCTCTGGCTTCCCTCGCCCGCAACAACGGCGAAGAAAACGCTCAGGCCATTTTGAAAGAAATGGAAGAGACGGAAGAAGAAGAACGCAGGCAGGCCGAAGCCAAAAAGGCAGCCAAGCAGGCTGCCAAGAAGGGCGGCGACAGCATCCTGCAGCGCAAGTACGTGATCCCCTTCATTCTTGCCGTCGTCATTCTCGCGTGCAACCAGGCCACGGGTATCAACTCCGTGTTGAACTACTCCGTGAAGGTCTTCCAGCAGGCCGGTCTTGAAGGTACCTACGGCAACTGGGCCGACCTTTCCCTGAAGATCGCCAACTGCGTGATGACCGTCGTGGCCGTCGCTTTGGTGGACAAGAAGGGGCGCAAGTTCCTGCTCAAGCTCGGTACTTCCGGCGTGATCGTCGGTCTTGCCGGTGCCGCTACGCTGTTCCTCACCGTCGAGAAGGAACGCAAGGACGTGACCGCACAGGTGCAGGCC
Organism: Neoakkermansia glycaniphila; assembly: GCF_001683795.1. Lineage (GTDB taxonomy): Bacteria > Verrucomicrobiota > Verrucomicrobiia > Verrucomicrobiales > Akkermansiaceae > Akkermansia > Akkermansia glycaniphila. The sequence continues at coordinate 56,930 of NZ_LIGX01000022.1, read as the reverse complement.
ATGTTGAAGGATGACGCCTCCAAACTCAATGTCGATCTGGCGGACACGGACGTCCAGAAGAAGCTCGGTCTTGATTCGATTACGCCCGGCACGCAGCTCATCGTGACCTACAAGTACAAGGAAGACGGTGAATCCCTGCTGACCGTGGGCGAATTCTTCGGCGAACAGAAATATGCCGATGCGAAGAAGACCCAGCACAACCCCGTCTTTGCCGTCTATGCCAAGGACAAGCAGGATCTTGCCATCAACAAGGCGACATGGAAAACCGTCGAAGGCACGGAAGTGGATGTGACGGAGCAACTGTCCAAGAAAGTCAAGGACGGCGGTGTCAAGGTCACCCTCAACGATGTGGACTTCCTGATGGAAATGAAGCTGGCGACCGACAAGAAGGCCGCCCAGAAGCTCGCCGAAACGAACGATACGGCCAAGGCCGGTCAGCATCCGACACTCGCCGTCAGCTACAAGCAGGGCGATGTGGAGAAAACGGAAGAAATCGCCGCCGCTCCTTTCCAAGGCGTCAGCGTGACTCCCGGCATTGTGCTTGAACCGAGCAGCTTCGGCAAGTGGTGGGACGATATGTGGGGCAAGAAGCAAACGGCCAAACCCGGCGATCTGAAGACCGTCGAAGTCGTGAAGGCTGAACTGGGCCAGAAGCCCAGCGCCACGACCGGTTGGCTGGTCACTCTCTTCTTCGTCGTGTTCATCGCCTTCTACGCCGTGGGTCCGGGCGTCTGCGTCTGGCTTGCCCTCTCCGAACTGATGCCCACCCGCATCCGTTCCAACGGCATGGCCATCGCACTGCTGATCAACCAAGGCGTCTCGACCGTCATCGCGGGCACCTTCCTGCCGTGGGTCAGCGCATGGGGCTACTCCGGCGTGTTCTACACGCTGGCCGGTTTCACCGTCATCTACTTCATCACGGCGGCGTTCTTCCTCCCGGAAACCAAGGGACGTACGCTTGAAGAAATCGAGGAATACTTCACCAACGGCAAGATGCCGGACGAGAAGAAAGCCTGATTCCGACATTGAACGAATAAGCCGGGAGAATCGGAGGAAGGCGAACCGCTCGGGCGGCCCTTCTTCCGGTTCTCCTTTCGCATCTCCCGAAAACACCGATGGACACGCATGCCATACCGATGGAATGGTACTTCTTCGGAAGTGCCGCCCTCATTATTCTGGGCATTCTCGCGAGCAAGATCTCGTCGCGGGTGAATACGCCCGTATTGCTGATGTTTCTGGCTGTGGGCATGCTGGCCGGAACGGACGGTATAGCCCGCCTGTCCTTCATCGACTGGGGCGGCATTTCCTTCACCAATTACAGAATAGCCAACTTCTTCGGCTCCGTCGCCCTGTGCTACATTCTCTTCTCGGGAGGCCTTGGCACGAACTGGCAGAGCATCAAGCGCTGTACCGTGACGGGCGGCATCCTTGCCAGCCTCGGCGTGTTGCTGACGGCACTCGTCGTCGCTCTGGCGGGCATGGCTTTCTTCGACCTGCAATTCGAATACGCCATGCTGCTCGGCGCGATCATTTCCTCGACGGATGCCGCCGCCGTGTTTGCGGTGCTGCGTTCGCGCGGAGTCAGCCTGAAAGGGCAGCTCAAGCCCCTGCTGGAGCTGGAATCCGGCAGCAACGACCCGATGGCCGCCTTCATGACGATCTTCATGATCGGAATGATCGGCAATCCCGGCGATTCCTATTGGACGGTGCTGACCAGCTTCCTGACGCGCATGAGCCTCGGCATCGCCTTCGGTCTGGCGATCGGTTATGCGGCGGCGCGTATCTTCGACCGCGTCGGGCTGGAATACGATGGCCTCTACCTCGTACTGGGAATCGGGCTGGTACTCTTTTGCTACGGCATCTGCGAGATAGCCGGCGGCAACGGGTTCATGGCCGTGTACGTCTGCGGCCTGATGATGGGCAACCGGAAATTCCTGTACAAAAACGGGTTCATCCACTTCAACGACGGCATTTCATGGCTGATGCAGGTCACTATGTTCCTGATGCTCGGCCTGCTGGTCAACCCTCGGGAACTGCCCGGCATCGCGGTGGAAGGCCTCGTCCTCTCCGTCGTACTCATGCTGGTCGCCCGCCCGGCAGCCGTGTATCTGTGCATGCTGGGCAGCCGCTACACATGGCGGGAGCGCACCTTCGTCTCGTGGGTCGGATTGCGCGGAGCCGCCCCCATTGTGCTGGCCACTTTTCCGGCCATCTACGGCGTGCCGAATGCGCATGAATACTTCACCGTCGTCTTCTTTATCGTCATCACCTCCGTACTGATTCAGGGATCGACGCTGATGCCCGTCGCCAAGCTGCTGAAGCTCGACAAACCCTTCGTCGTCCGCCGGAGGTCCCCGCTCCAGTTCGAGCAGACCAACACCATTGCCGGGGAAATGATCGAATACGAAATCGAAGCGGGCACAGCGGCGGAAAACTGTCTGATCCGCGACTTGCATTTGCCGAAGGAAACGCGCATTTTCCTCATACGCCGCGGCGACGGCTTCGTCGTGCCCGAAGGCAACACGCGCATCCTCGGGGGAGACGGGCTCATGTTCCTTGCCGAACCCCGGCAGTTCGACGCAGCCCGGCGCATCCTTTCCCACCGCAAGGAAGAAGAACCATCCTGATATTCCGACATGCTGATCGATACCCATTGCCATCTCGCCTCCCACCATTACGCACAAACATCCATGCAGGAACTGGCCGAACGCTCGCGCGAGCTGGGCGTGACGCACTGCATCTCCCTCGGCACGCACCGTCCGGACTGGGAAACCCAGCTCGAACTGGCGGCGGCGATGCCGGATTACGTCTCGGCCTGCCTGGCCATCCATCCGACGGAAGCCCATCTGGCTACCCCGGAGGATATGGAGCTGCTGCAGGCACTGGGCGGGAAGCATGCGCTGGCCGCCATCGGCGAAGCGGGGCTGGATTACTTCCATCCTGCGCCCGAAGGATGCGATGAAGCGGGCTACCATGCCCTGCAGCGCGATTTGCTGGAGCGCCACTTCGCCATTGCGGAAACGCTCGGGCTGAACATCTCCATCCATACGCGGGATCGCAAGGGCTCCGCCAGTTTCGACGATGCCGTGGCCATTGCCCGCAACTTTCCCCGCGTGAAGCCTGTATTCCACTGCTTCATCGGCGACCGTGCGCAGGCCGAAACCATCTTTTCGGGTTTGGACGGGATGATCTCCGTCACGGGTATCGTCACCTTCAAGAACGGCAGGCAGGTGCAGGACGTCGCCGCCTGGTGCCCTCTCGACCGCCTGATGGTGGAAACGGACGCCCCCTACCTCTCGCCCGAACCATACAGGGGCAGCCAGAACGAACCGGGGCGCGTGCGCTACGTGGCGGACAAAATTGCCGCGTTGCGCGGGTTGCCCGTGCCGGAAATCGAGGCGGCGACCACGGCGAATGCCCGCCGCTTCTTCCGGCTGCCTGACCATGTGTGAACACCGCATCTCCCGGCATGGAAAAAGCGAGGCTGTGACGCGATAAAAACTTGAGTTTGCAGCCTTCAGCTGTTATGGAATTGGCGACATGCGTAAAAAATTTTTACTCCTCGGCGTGAGCGCCTGCCTGGCTTTCGTCGTAACATCTTGCCAATCTACCCAAAATGCCGGAGAGTTTTCTCTGGACGATCTTGAAACGGCGACTCCGATCGCCAACGGCGAAATCCCGCCCTGGATGCAGGAAGACGGTCCGCAGGTGGCCGCCGGTTCCCGCACGCCGGACTACTTTGCCAACAACAGCGTGACCATTCCCGACGAGACGGGCGGCAACATTGATGGCGTCGTGAATACGGCGAAGACGCCGAGCGACCGCCAGCTCGGGCCGGCCGCCTCCACGGCGAACCGCGTTTCCGCCAATGGCTACAAGCTGTATCGCTACACCTTCCGCAAGGGTGACGACCTGAGCCGCATCGCGGCCTTGAGCAACACGACGGTGGACGACATCATGCGCCTGTCCAGCCTCACCTCGTCGCAGGTGAAGCCCGGCACCTCGATCATCGTGCCCTTCAAGGCGCAGAAGGCGGAATCCTCCCGCACCGAATCCCGCCGCACGGTCAAGAGTACGCGCACCTCGTCCTCCGGCAAGAGCAGGGTTTCCTCCTCCTCGTCTTCGCGCAAATCCTCCTCGTCTTCCAGAAAGACCGAAACAAAGCTCAAGCCTACGGTCAAGCATGCCAAAACGGTAAGCTATACCGCGAAGAAGGGCGATACGGTTGAAAGCATTGCGAAGAAATTCGGTTCCACCTCCAAAGCCGTCCGCGGTGCAACGGGGCTTTCCTCCAGCGCCAGGGTCAAACCGGGCCAGACCGTCCGCATTCCCAAATAACCATCCTTATCCACCCCCAAAAAATCCAAAACCAACATGAAAATGAAAAGAGCTTCCCTCCTGTGCCTGATGGGCCTGTCCCTGGCGCTCGTCTCCTGCCAGTCCAGCAAGGATACGGCCGGCATCGATGAACCGATTATCGAACTTCCCGCGGATGCAGTGCCGCCGTGGGTGAAAGGCGATGTCATTGCCTCCAACGACACGGTGCCTTCATATCTGACTGAAACGCCGGATGTCGGCTCCTATGACGAACCCGTCATCAACACGCCCAAGGTGAAATCGAACACCGGCGGCAAGACGGGTACGACGAAGAAGATCGGCTCGACGAAGAAGCAGCCTGCCAAGCCCGCTGTGTACAAGTACACCGTCAAGAAGGGCGATGTGCTGGAACGCATCGCCCGCAAGAGCGGCACGACCGTTTCGCAGATCATGAAGGACTCCAAGCTCAAGAACGACAAGATCTATCCCGGCGATGTGATCTATGTGCGCTACAAGGGTGATGCTCCTTCCTCCGGAAAATCGTCGGTCTCTTCCAAGTCGAAAACGAAGAGCGTGACGCACGCCAGCACGATGAGCTACACCGTGAAGCGGGGCGAAACCATCGAATCCATTGCCAAGAAAATGGGTTCTACACCCAAGGCCATCCGTTTGGCATCGGGCCTTTCCTCGAAGGCTCAGGTGAAGCGCGGTCAGACCGTGCAGATCCCCAAGTAACTGCCGCTGAACGCATAAAAGCGCCATGAACAACATTTTCTCGACTCTTGCCTGCCTTTGCATCGCCGCCATCGCGGCCTTTGGAGGTACGGCGTCCGGAGAGACTGCTGTTGCCGCGCTGCATGCGGGCAAGCAAAGTGGCGTTTCCGCAGCAAAGCCGAAACGCCACCTGCATACCTACGCTGTCAAGAGAGGGGAAACTCTCGAATCCATTGCCAAAAAATTCGGTACGACTGCGGATGAAATCCGCAAGGACTCCCGCCTGAACAAGAAAGCCCGTATCAGAACGGGGCAGACGATCAGGGTGCGCATGGAAGATACACATTAGGACCTGATGAATCAGCGTCCGCCTTTTGCTATGAATAAAATTTTTCTGAGCCTTCTGGGTTGCTCCCTGATACTGGGATCCTGTACGTCGGTCAAGCCGGAGAAAAAGGATGATGCGGGATTGCCCGCATCCCCCCGCTCCGTGAACAAGAGCGATCCCCTGTACAAGAATCCGTATCCGGCCAACACCTATAACCATTTCGTCGCACGCAAGGATTATCCGAAAACCTACGATGTATTTTATGACAATGCATTGCTGGCTCAGGCGAATGGCGGCAACTCCAAAGTCGTCGTCAGCCTGAAGGAACAGCGCGCCCGGCTTTATGTGAACGGCAAGGTGGGCATGGACTGGCCTGTCTGCACGGGCGTGCGCAGCCGCCCTACGCCCGCAGGCAGTTATAAGGTGCTGGGCAAGGAAGTCAAGCATGCGTCCAACCGCTATGGCCGCTTTGTCGATGCCTCCGGCAAGACGACGAACGGCGATGCCGATGCCTTCACCGAAACGCCGCCCGAAGGCGGAGCTTTCGTCGGCTCTCCCATGCCGTACTGGCAGCGGCTGACCAACTGCGGCGTCGGCCTGCATGTCGGCAAGGTGGGGCGTTCCCCCCGTTCGCACGGCTGCATCCGCATGCCGAAGGCTCCGGCTGAAAAGCTGTTCCGCATTACCTCCGTCGGTACGCCTGTCATCGTCACGAACGGCATCGAGGACAGCAGCGGCCATGCCTCTGCCTCCGACCTGAAGCCTGTGGCGGCGGTGAATCCTCCGGTGCCGAAGAAGAAGCCTGTCGCGCCGAAACCCGAGCCCAAGCCTGCTCCTGCGGAAACGCCAGCCGCTCCTGCTGCTAATCCGGCCGATGCGACTCCGGCACCTGCTCCTTCCGCCGTTCCGGCTGTTCCGGAAAAGGCTCCCGAATCCATTTCCGACCCGAGACCCGTTGTGCCGGCCGCCTCCCCGCTTGCCCCTGCGGCGGGAACTCCGGCTGCAGTCTGACGGCTCATCCTGCACATGGAAAGCAAAACCTACCGTGCGCCCAATCGCGCTTTCTTCGGCATGGCGATTGCCGCCATCGTTCTGATGGCCGTGTATGCATGGATGAGGGCGGAAGATACGGCGAGGCTCTGGCAGATCGTTCTGGGCAGCGGCGTCGTGCTGATCGGCGGATTGCTGTATATGACGTATGCCATCCGCGTTTCCGAACAGGGCGTGCGGATCACCGTCTGCGGCATGGTGAAAAAGGATTTGCCGTGGGAAGAGGTCGTCCGCGCCGAAGTGGACGACAGAACCCAGGGTGCTGCCGAAATCTTCACTCTCACTCTGTGGGACGGGAAGAACCGCGCCTGTAAATTGTCTTCCAGCGCGATTCCTTTGGAGGATCTGCACGCGATCGCCCGCTTCGCCAAGGAACGCGGTCTGCTGGGCGAAGAGTGATTCTCCTTCTGGCGGCGGTCTACCGGGCCCGTTTGGGCAAGCCCTACTCCGGGATTGACTTTGCCTGTGGCTCCTGCCATGATGTGCGCGCTTCCGCAGGACGGCAGCCGCTTTTTGTGTATGAAAATTTATCGCGAAACAGACGAGGATTATGATGTGGCGTTGAGCCGGATGGATCGCCGCGCCGTACCCGACCGGAATGTGCGGGAGACGGTAGAGAAGATCATTGCCGATGTGGAGGCCCGGGGCGATGAGGCTCTTGTGGATTACGCCGAACGTTTCGACCATGTGCATCTGACGCCCGATACTCTCCGTGTGACCGATGAAGAGCTGCAGGAAGCCCGCGCAGCCGTGTCGGACGAGGTGAAGGCCGCCATCGAGGCATCCCTGCACAATATCGCCTATTTTTCCAAAAACAGCATGCGCCAGGACTGGAGCGGCGTGAATGCCCAGGGCTGCGAAGTCGGCGAGCGTTTCGTTCCCTACCGGCGCGTCGGCATCTATGTGCCCGCCGGAAAGGCTCCCCTCGTTTCCTCCGCGCTGATGACGGGCGGCTTCGCTCTCGCCGTCGGCGTGCCGGAGATCGTCGCCGTGTCCCCCTGCGGGCCGGACGGCAAGATGAATCCCGCCCTGCTGTATGCCCTGCAGGAAGCGGGCGCAACGGAGATTTACAAGGTGGGCGGCGCACAGGCCGTGGCCGCCCTTGCCCTCGGTACCGAGACGATCAAGCCCGTCGAAAAAATCTTCGGTCCGGGCAACCGCTTCGTCGTCGAGGCCAAGCGCCAGCTTGTCGGTGCCGTTTCCATCGACCTCCTTCCGGGGCCGAGCGAAGTGATGGTGCTGGCGGACGAGACGGCCAATCCGGCCTTTGTCGCCGCCGATCTTCTGGCGCAGGCCGAACACGGGCCTGACAGCGTGATCGTGATGGTGACGACTTCTTCCTCCCTGCTGGAAAAGGTCGAGGAAGAGATCGAGAAGCAGGCGGCTACGCTGAACCGCGGCGCCTACATCTGCGAGGTGCTGGACGAACACGCCTTCGGCTTCCTCGTGCCGACGCTGAAGGACGGCGCGAAACTCGCCAATGCCTTCGCTCCGGAGCATCTCGTTCTCGTCGTCAACGAAGAAGACGAAGAGGAAACCCTTGCCGGCATTCATACGGCAGGTGCGATTTATGTAGGCAATTATTCGACGGTGGCTTGCGGCGATTTCCTCGCCGGGCCGAGCCACACGCTGCCGACGGGCGGCAGCGGCAAGTCGTTCTCCGGCATCCGCGCCGACCAGTTCCAGCGCCGCACGAGCATCGTGCGCATGGATAAGGCCGCCGCCGAACGGAGCGTGCCGTTCGTGAAAGTCTTTGCGGAAGTCGAAGGGCTGGATGCCCACGGGCGTTCGCTCGAACTCCGCGCCGAAAGCTGATGCGGCGGAAGGCGGGCGGCGGCAAGCCTCCCGCCTTTTTTGCCTTCCTGCGCCCATGTCCATGACGACCCTGCTTTCGCCGGAGGATGAGAGCCGTGTGCTTTCCCTTTTCGGCAAGCCTTCGTTCCGCCCCGTGCAGCGGGAGCTGATTGCCTGCGCCCTGCGGGGCGAGTCGTGCCTCGGCGTGTTGCCGACGGGCCACGGCAAGAGCCTGTGCTATCAGGCGGCCGCCGTGCTGTTCGGCGGTACGAGCGTCGTCGTTTCGCCGTTGATCGCCCTGATGCGGGATCAGGAGGATTCCCTCCATGCGTTGGGCATCGCCGCCCGCCGCTGGGAATCCGGCCTTTCTCCCGCCGAGCGGGCGGAGACGCTGGAGGCGCTGCGTGCCGGGGAGCTGGCGATTCTGTTCGTGGCTCCCGAGTCGCTCGACAATGCGGAGCTGGCGGATGCCCTGCGGGATGTGCCGAAGGGGCTGTTCGTCGTGGACGAGGCTCATTGCGTTTCCGAGTGGGGGCACAGCTTCCGGCCCGATTATTTGAAGCTCCCGGCGTGGGCCGAGCCGCACGGTTTCCATGCCGTGATGGCTCTGACTGCCACGGCGACCCTCCGCGTGCAGGAAGACCTGTGCCGGGCGTTCGGCATTGCCGCCGGGCATGTGTTCGCCCTGTCGCCGTACCGCCCCGGTATCGACCGCCGCGTTTGCAGCGTTTCCGAAGAGGGCAGGGACGGGCTGCTGGAAGGCTTCCTGCGCGAGCCGGAGCATCTGCCCGCCATCGTGTACTGCCGCACGCGCAAAAGCACCGAGGAGGTGGCGGACAGGCTCGGGAAAGCGGGTTTCTCCGCGCGAGCCTACCATGCGGGCCAGCCGACGGATGTGCGGGCGAGGATTCAGGACGATTTCCTTTCCGGGAGCTGCGATGTGCTCGTCGCTACCATCGCCTTCGGCATGGGGATCGACAAGCAGGATGTCCGCACCGTCGTCCACTACCATCTTCCCGCCAATCCGGAATCCTACATTCAGGAGTCGGGCCGTGCGGGGCGCGACGGCGGGCCGTCGTGGAGCCTCGTTCTCCTGTCTCCCGGCGATCTCGTGACGGCGCGCAACCGCATACGCGGCGAGGTGCCGGACGATGAGGGGCTGATGCGCTGCGTCCGCTGGCTGTTGCCCGCCGCCCGCCGCGTCGTTTCCCTGTGGGAGCTCGGCACCGAGTGCGATCTTCCCGAAGAGGTGATTCAGCGCATTCTGCAGCGCATGCAGGATGAGGGAATCGTGGAGGTAGCCGCACGCGGGGCGAAGTATTACAAGGCCCGGCCCCTGTTCCCGATCGGCACCATTCTCGACGGCCGCAGCGAGGAAGAGCGCAAGGTGCTGCTCTGGCTGGACGGCCATCGCGAGGGCGAGGTGGAGGATCTGGCGTTCGAGTTCGATATGGACTGGACGGAGGCTCGCGCCTGCCTCGACGAGATGGAGCAGTCCGGCGAGTGGAAGATTGCATTCAGGCAGAGCGCGCTGCAGGTCAGGACTCTCGATCCCGCGGCCTCTCCCCGCGATGTGGCGGATCTGCTGGCGGATTATTATGCGGGCCGCTGCCGCGCGGCGCAGGAGAGGCTGGATACCGTACTCGGCATGTTCACCGGGCATGATTGCCTGAACCGTGCGCTCGGTGCGTATTTCGGTTTTCCCGGCGAGGAGCCGTGCGGCCATTGTTTCCTGTGCAGGGGCGAGCGCATCGCCTGCCCTGAAGATATGGAATCGGCGTTCCCGGACGATTTGAGGGAGCAGCTCGACGAGCTGGCGGACAGGGGGCTTTCCGCTCTGAGCCGCCCTTCGCAGTGGGTGCGCTTTCTGCTGGGCATTTCCTCGCCTGCTTCCCTGCGCGCCCGTTTGTGGGCGCACCCGCTGTATGGAGCCTGTTCCGGCTGCGGCTGGGAGGATGTGGCGCGGTTCTGCGGCCGGAGCTGAGGTGCGGACAGACTCGGGGCTTGTCCCTTCCGGTGTGAGGGTGCATACTCCGTTGTACGCCATGCATCCGTTGCCTGCGAAACCAGAAGCCCTGCGGTGGCTGCCGTTGCTCGTGGCGGCTGCGTTTTTCATGCAGCTTCTGGATGCGACGATCCTGAATACGGCGATTCCTTCGATCGCCCGGAGTTTCGCCTGCGATCCTCTGCAGCTCCACTCGCTTGTGACGGCCTACATGCTGACGGTGTGCGTGCTGATTCCCGCTTCGGGCTGGGTTTCCGACAGGTTCGGCATGAGGCGCACGTTTCTGACGGCCATTTTCCTGTTCACTCTGGGGTCGCTGCTTTGCGCGCTGTCCACCTCCGTGGAGATGATGACGGCATGCCGCGTCGTGCAGGGGATCGGCGGTGCATTCCTGATGCCCGTGGGCAGGTTGGCCATTCTGCGCTCCTATCCTCGGTGGATGTTCGTGAAGGTGATGAACTTCGTGACGATTCCAGGCTTGCTCGGCCCGCTGCTGGGACCTGTGCTGGGAGGCATTCTGGTGCAGTACGCCACATGGCACTGGATTTTCCTGATCAATATTCCCGTGGGCATCGCAGGGTTCTGGGCGACGCGCCGTTTCATGCCCGACCTGCACGCCGTGAAGGCGCAGAAGTTCGACTGGAAGGGGTTTCTGCTGTTTTCGGGTTCGGCGGTGCTGTTGTCGGTGAGTCTTGAGAGCGCACACGGCATGCCGGACAAGCTGCACATGGCCGTGCTGGGTTCGGCGGGCGTGCTGCTGCAGCTGCTGTACTGGCTGTTCGCATGCCGCAGCGGTGCGCCGCTGTTCAGTCCGGCCTTGTTCCGCATCCGCAATTTCGCCATCGGCATCGCGGGCAATCTGGTTTGCCGCCTGGGTGGGAGCTGCCTGCCGTACCTGATGCCTCTGTTCTTTCAGGTTGCCCTCGGTTTTTCCGCGTTCAAGTCCGGGTTGTTCCTGCTGCCGCTGGCTCTCTCGAACCTGCTGGCGAAGACGGTGGCGACGCGGCTCATCAAGACGCTGGGCTACCGGACGATCATGATTCTGAATACGGTGACGATCGGCGCGATGCTGGTTTGTTTCGCCTTCATCACGCAGTCGAGCGACGATCTGACGCTGCTCGCCCTGCTGGCGGTGCTGGGCGCGGCAAACTCGGTGCAGTTCACCTGCATGAATACGCTGACCCTGATCGACCTGCCGGACGAGTACGCAAGCAGCGGCAATTCTCTACTTTCGATGATCATGCAGCTTTCCATCGCCATCAGCATTGCGGCGGCTTCTCTGCTGCTCGATGCGCTGGGAGGGCAGGATGCCGGGCGCAGCTCCGATGATGTAATGACGGCGTTTCATGCCACTTTCGTGACGATCGGCTGCCTGTGCGCGCTGAGTTCGCTCGTTTTCTCCCGCGTGGACAGGAACAAGGGCAAAGGCGGCATCCGTCGCAGCGCTTCCCCGGAAAAAGCGGACGGCACCGGGCCTGAAGAAGCCTGATGCCGCCGGATGAGAGGGAGCTGTTGCCGCGTCAGGACTGGGAGGCGGCAAGCGCCTGGTCGAGATCGGCGATGATGTCCTTGACGTCTTCGAGGCCGACGGACATGCGGATGAAGTCTTCCGAGATGCCGCAGTCGATGAGTTGCTGGTCGGTGAGCTGCTGGTGGGTGGTGGACGCAGGATGCGTGACGACCGTTTTCGCATCGCCGAGGTTCGTCATGTGGGAGAGCATTTGGACGGCGTCCATGAATTTCCGGCTGCCTGCGCGGCCGCCCTTGATGGTGAAGCCGATCATGCCGCCGAAGCCGTTCTTGAAGTAACGGGCCGCCATGGCGTGGTCGGGATGGGCGGGCAGGCCGGGATAGTTGACGGAGGTGACGGCGGGATGTTTCGAGAGCCATTCGGCGACGGACAGCGCATTGTCGGCATGAGCCTTGAGGCGCAGCGGCAGCGTTTCCATGCCCTGCATGATCTGGTGGGCGTTGAAGGGGGAGAGGCAGTTGCCGAAGTCGCGGAGGAGTTGTGCGCGCGCCTTGAGGACGTAGGACATGCCGGGGAAGCTTTCCCAGTAGCTGACGCCGTGGTAGGAGGGATCGGGTTCGCAGATTTCGGGGAATTTGCCGTTGTTCCAGTCGAAGGTGCCTTTTTCGACGATGGCACCGCCCAGTACTGTGCCGTGGCCGGAGATGAATTTGGTGAGGGAATAGACGATGATGTCCACGCCGTGTTCGAAGGGGTTGAACCAGTTCGGAGGGGTGACGGTATTGTCGATGATGAAGGGGATGCCGTGCCTGTGGGCGATGTCGGCGATGGCTTCGTAATCCTCCACAGTGTTGCGCGGGTTCGGGATGGTTTCGGAGAAGACGAGGCGAGTGTTTTCGTCGATGGCGGCTTCGACGGCGGCGAGGTCTTTTGTGTTGACGAAGCGTGTTTCGATGCCGAGGCGTTTGAGCGTGTAGGCGAAGAGGTTCATCGTGCCGCCGTAGAGGGCGTTCGAGGCGACGATGTTCTGTCCCGCGCTGGTGATGTTCAGCACGGCGGTGGTCGTGGCGGCCTGCCCGGACGAGAAGACGAGGGCTCCCGTGCCTCCGTGCATCGCGGCGAGGCGTTGTTCAAGCACGTCGTTGGTGGGGTTGTTCAGGCGGGTGTAGATGTTGCCGGGCTGCTTCAGGGCGAACAGGTCGGCGGCGTAGTCGCTCGTCGGGAAATTGTAGGCGCTCGTCAGGTAGAGGGGGACAGCGCAGGCGTTGGTCGCAGGTTCGTTTTTGTAACCGCCGCGAATGACGATGGTGCTCAGGCCGGGAGAATCGGTAGGTTTCATGATGGCCCATGCTAACAACCTTGCCGCGAAACGTCAACGCCTATCTTGCCGGGTGGCGGGGATTGGGGCGGTGAGGAGGGGTTGAGCCACAGATTTCACAGATTGGCACAGATTTTTCAAGTAAGAATCCGGCGATCAGCCGGATTGCAAGAGATGAATGAAAGATGTATTTCCTGCATCTTGCTATTGTTTGATGCAATATTGATCAAACAATTCGATTTGCCATCCGGCAATCAGCCGGATTCAATCATCCAACATCTGTGCCAATCTGTGAAATCTGTGGCTGAAACCCTTTCATCCCTCGTATTCGAGGATATCGACTTCGGGCGGGCAGAAGAATCGCATGCCGCCGATGTTGCCGACGCCGCGCGTGACGAAGACCTGCCGGTTGTCGCATTTGCCGTCGAAGGGGTACAGCCCGGCGACCATGTCTCCCCGGAAGCTGAGGTATTTGCCGGTGAAGGGGATGCCGATCTGGCCGCCGTGGGTGTGGCCGCAGAGCATGAGGTTCCAGTAATAGTCTTCGAGGGCGAAGCGGCTTTCCGGGTTGTGGGAGAGGACGATGACGGGCTGGGGCGGCGTGCCGGCAGAGAGGGGTTGCAGGCATTTGCCCGGGTCTTCATCCCCTTCCGTCCAGTCGCCGATTCCGGCGATGCGGAGGGTTCTGCCGTCGGGTGCGGTCCACAGCGCACTTTCGTTGCGCAGGATGCGGATTCCGGCCGTCTGGAAGATGCGCTCCACGCTTTCGAGCTTTTCCATGTCGTGATTGCCGTAGCAGGCGTAGCAGGGGATGCTCTCCGCGAGGTATTTCAACGGTTCGATGTAGCTGCGGGTGCGCGCCAGGCGGGTGAAGCTGGTGACGAGGTCGCCCGTGAAGGCGGCGAAATCCGGCTTGGCTTCGATCCCCTTGTCGATGGCCCGGCGGAGCATGGCGACATCGTCGTGCATGTCGGACAGGTGCAGGATACGCAGCCGGGGAATGCCGGGCAGCAGTCCCTTGGGAAGCCGGATGACGTTGCATTCCAGCCGGTCGGCTTCCCACCATCCGTAGGAGGCCGTGCCTGCCGCTGCTAGCAGGCCCGCCGTCAGGAAGCGGCGGCGGGTCCAGAATCGGCGCGGCTGGCCGGGTTGCGGCGTGTCGTCGGGCGTATCCATGCCGGAGGGGGTCAGGCTTGCGGCTCGGGGTTGAGGCAGGCGAGGGCGGGGTCGAGGAAGAGGCCGTCCTTGCGGATGAGTTCGCCGTCGAAGCGGATTTCGCCGCCGCCGTAGTCCTTGCGCTGGATGCAGACGAGATCCCAGTGAACCTGCGAGTGGTTGCCGTTCGGCGCGACGTCGTAGGCTTCGCCGGGGGTGAAGTGGAAGGAGCCTGCGATTTTCTCGTCGAAGAGGATGTCGCGCATGGGCTGGAGGATGGCGGGGTTCACGCCGAGGGCGAATTCGCCGATGTAGCGTGCGCCTTCGTCCGTGTCGAGGATGTGGCGGAGGCCTTCGTCATTGCCGTTGCAGTGGGCTTCGACGATGCGGCCCTTCTCGAAGCGGAATTCGATGCCGTCGAACGGCGTTCCCTGGAAGACGGTGGGTGCATTGTAGCGGAGGATGCCTTCGACGGAGTCGCGGATGGGGGCGGTGAAGACTTCGCCGTCCGGCATGTTGTATTCTCCCGCGCAGGGGATGGCGGGCATGCCTTTGATGGAGAAGCGCAGGTCGGTGCCGGGCCCGGTGATGTGGACCTGGTCCGTGGCTTCCATGCGCTTGGCGAGGATGTCCATGGCGGCCTTGAGCGGGGCGTAGTCCATCAGGCAGCAGCGGAAGTAGAAGTCCTCGAAGGCTTCGGTGCCCATGCCCGCCTGCTGGGCCATGGAGGGGGTGGGCCAGCGGAGGCCGCACCAGCGGGTGTGGGTGACGCGCTGGTTGACGACCGGGCGCATGTGCTTCATGACGAGCTGCATTTTGTCCGGCGGCACGGAGGAGTTCTCGAAGCTGTTGTTCGCTCCGCGGATGGCAATGTAGGCCTGCATGCGCTTCATTTCGTGCATCAGGTCGTCCGCCACGGCGGCGTATTGTTCTTCCTGCGCTCCGGCCATCATCTCGCGGGAGACGAGGCCGTGGTGCAGCCGGATGTGGGGGAAGCCTCCGGCTGCACGCACGGCGCGGATGAGGGCGACGGCCATTTCATCGGGCGCATCGGAAAGTTCGAGCAGGATGTGGTCGCCTTGCTGCAGGCGGGTGGAGTAGCCGACCAGTTGCCGGGCGAGCGCGTCGAAACGTGGGTCTTTCATGGCGCTATCCTATCACGAACCTTGAGAGTGCGACAAGTGCAATGTCCGTGCAACGTCCTCCTTACTTGAGCTGGGTGTCGGTGATGTGTTTGTCCCGGTGGGGGAACCGGAGGTCGAAGACATCGGCTTCTTCCTGTGAGACATCGAAAGCGGCGTCCGGATGGAAGGTGCCGCGTATGCCGTCCAGTGCGCCGGGGTAGAGTTCGACGAGCATCATTTCCGGGAAGCAGCTGCCGTCCGGCATGGTGATGCCCCATTCCTCCGTGCAGCGGAATCCGAAGCGCCCGTAGTAGGACGGATGCCCGATCAGGACGATGGCCCGGTAGCCGAGCGCGCGGGCCTTGTCCGTCAGGGCGCGGATGAGGCTGCCGCCGATGCCCTGGCCCTGGCGGGAGGGATCGACGCTCAACGGGCCGAGGCAGAGGACATCGTGGGAGGTTCCCTGAGCATCCGTCACGGTTGCCCGGGTGGCGATGCCGTGTCCGGCGATGACCCCTTCGTCTTCGGCGACGAGATCAAGTGCGGAAATGAAGCCGGGCGACTGCCGCAGCCTGTGGAGAATCAGATGCTCGGTGCATCCGGGTTGGTAAACATCCCAGAAGGCGTTGCGGGTGAGGTCTTCGACGAGATGGAAATCCTGATCGTTTTCAGGGCGTATTTGCAGGTTCATGATTGCGTAATCTTTGAAATGAATGGGTAGGCAACCGTTCCGTTGCGATGGGAACGCTATTGCCGCGGTGGTTCAAAATCCTTCCGTGCGTCGGGCGCGAGAAGGCGGAGGGCAGTTCCATGGCCCGGTTTTCGGGATCGCCATGGAAATCCCTTGTTACGCAATGTCCGTCATGTGGACTGTTTATAGCAGGATGCTCCCCGGTGCGTCAAGAGCGGAACCGTGCATGGGGAGGGAATGGAGCTGCGTTTTACGCGGGCCGTTGCAGCAGAGCAAGCGCTTCCTTGAGGTCGTCGATCGTGATATCGTCCGAGATGGTCGGCTGTCCGAGCGCTCCGAGCAGGACGAAGCGGATCATGCCTGCCTGGAATTTTTTGTCCGTCAATGTCTTTTCAAGCGCAGTCGCGGGGTCGATTCCTTCGGGCAGGACGAGGGGAAGCTCAAGCGCCTTGAGTGTGGAGAGAACATCTTCCGAAGCATGGGCGGAAAGCCCGGCATATTTTTCGCTGAGGAAGAGGGCGGCACGCATGCCGAGGCTGACGACTTCGCCGTGCAGCAGCTCGCCGTAGGGGACGGCGGCTTCGATGCCGTGGCCGAGGGTATGGCCGAAATTCAGGAAGGCGCGTACGTCCTTGGTTTCCTTTTCATCTTCTTCGACGACGCGGGCCTTGATGGCGATGTTGCGCGCGATGAGGTCGGGAAGGCGTTCGATGGTCGAAAGGGTGAAGCCGAGTTCGGTTTCTTCTGCGAGCGCGCGGATGTCGTAGAGCATGGCGGCATCGCGGATGGCGGCGTGTTTCACCATCTCGGCCATGCCTTCGCGGATGACGCGGGCGGGAAGCGTGGTGAGCGTGAGAGGATCGACGACGACGAGGCGGGGCTGGTGGAAGGAGCCGACAAGGTTTTTCCCGGCAGGGATGTTGACGGCGGTTTTACCCCCTACGGAGCTATCCACCTGCGCCATGATGGTGGTGGGTACCTGAACGAACGGGATGCCGCGGTAATGGATGGAGGCCGTGAACCCGGCGAGGTCTCCGACGACTCCGCCGCCGAGCGCGACGATGAATCCGGAGCGATCCACTCCGGCCTTGACCAGTTCGGAGGCCAGCGTTTCGACAGTGGCAAGGCTCTTGCTCTGCTCGCCGGCATCGACGACGTGCAGGGAGGTCGTGTAGCCGGCCTCTTCAAGAGCGAGGCGGGCGCGTTCACCGTAGTGGCGTACGACCGTCGTATCCGTCACGATGGCGGCATGACCCGTCAGGCGGCTGCGGTGAACGAGGTCGCCGAGGCGGTCGAGAGCGCCGTTCATGACATGGACATCGTACGAATCCTTTCCCAGAGACAAAGTAACCGTCGGCATGGCGGGATTGTACCCGACATCGATGGGCGGTTCAAGGGCAATCTCCCCGCAGCGGCGACATGGTGCATGTCGGCCGTTGTGATGCAGATGAGATCGAATTTCAGGTTGACTTCATGTGCTGCCGGCAGTATGAAGGGCAGTGTGATGAATCGCTTCGTTTCTTTAATGCCGGGGTGCGGGCTTGCCGCCGTGGCGGGGCTGTCCGCCTTTGCATCTGCATCCGGCCCGGCAGCGGGGGATCCGAGACCGTATATTTATCTGGAGGGAGGCTTGCCGGAGGGCGCAGCAGCGGCGGTGCAGGTGATGAAGGAGTACCAGTACGGGAAACTGATCGGTATGAGCGTGACGATTCGGCTGTTCGGAAAAACGGCTTTTTTGTCGCTGCCGGGGGAAGCTTCGTATCAATCTCCGCCCGCTGTGCCTGCCGAAGCCCCTCCGGCGGGAGCAAGCGCGGCACATACGTGCAG
Source organism: Neoakkermansia glycaniphila (assembly GCF_001683795.1). GTDB lineage: Bacteria > Verrucomicrobiota > Verrucomicrobiia > Verrucomicrobiales > Akkermansiaceae > Akkermansia > Akkermansia glycaniphila. Next base: position 39,136 of record NZ_LIGX01000022.1, on the reverse strand, counting down.
GAGGACGGCGGATTGGTTTGGGTGGATGATCCCGGGATGGAGGCGGTGCGGCAATATCGCGTGCCTGTTGCCGTATCGGCGAATTTTCTCCGGGACTGGGTGCGGAAAGTGCATGAGGATCTGGGCGTTTCGGAACAGAAGGCACATTCGGGCATGACGGTGCATGATTCGGGTGAGATCAGTATCGGCATTGAAATGATCTTGGGAGACGGCTCTACCCGGATGATGTCTTGTCTTTGCCGATGGATCGACGGGAAATGGCAGGTTTTTATCAGTGCGTGTTGATGGATGTTTTCGGTTGACTGGAGAAGACCCGTGTGATAGTACAGGATTATATGAATATACATACTACCCTGATGCTGGGTTGTACCGCTGTTGCTGTATCCTCCGCCTTCGGTGCAGAGCGTGCGGCTGAATCCAAAGTAGCTCCCGATATTGCCGAAGTGCGGCAGATGATGGGCAGCCTGCTGACGGAAAAGGCGGAGACGGATGTTTTTCAGATTCTCGACGGTGAAACGCTGCGTCTTTTCAGCAAGGACGCCGAGTTTATCGTGAAGGTGGAGGACGGTGCGCTTGAGGTGACGGAATACGGTGTGGAAGGCAAGCCTGTTCGGGCGCAGAGAGGCAGCCACAAGCGTGTGGATGGGCGGAACGTCTGGACGGATGATTCGGGGTGGGTCGCCCGCTCGCATGTGCGCATTCCTGCCGAGGTGAAGAAGGAAACGTTACGAAAGGTATGGGACAGGATTGTCGGAAATCTCGAAAAAGGGTCGGATTCGCCGATTCCCATCAGTTTGACGATGCAGCCTAGCGGTGGTATTTGGTGTATAAGTGATGACCGGATTAGTCTCGGTATCTGGTTCGAAAGCAAAGATTCCGATGGAGAGGCACGCAAGGATGTGATGTCATGCTCTTTCCGGTATCGCGATGGGAAATGGCGCCTCGAAATGATGGCCTGTTGACGAGGCGGCCGATAGGACCGGCGGCAACGCATGGAATCAGCGCGGGACTATGCTTGCATGAAGGCTTGGGCTTGCGCCCTGCCGATGGCGTAGATCAGGTGGGGCATGTCCTTTCCCCGGTAGGTTTTGACGAATTGGCCGGTTACGGTCATGCCGAGACGTTCGGCAACCCGGCGTGAAGCCGTGTTTTCGGGGCGTATCTGGGCAATGACCTGTTCGGCATGCAACTCCTCGAACGCGTATTGCAGGCAGGCGGCGGCTCCTTCGGCAGCATAGCCGCAGTGCCAGCAATCCCGGCGCAGAATATAGGCGATTCCGATATGCCGGGTGTCTTCCACCTCCTCCATCAGAGGTCCCATCACACCGATGAGTTCGCCCGTATCGCGCCGGATGGCGGCGAAATAGCTGAAGCCGTCCGTCTCGTAACGGTGCAGGTTTTTATCAACCCATGCGCGGACTTCTTCGGCCGTAAAGCCGTGTTCCCATGCATACATGGTCCGTTCATCCTGAAGAATGGCGCAGAGTGCAGCGAAATCACCCTCCGCAAGCTTGCGGAAGTCGAGGCGTGCGGATTGGAAGAGGCAAACAGGAATGTGGGAAGGATGCATCGTTACAGGTTTGAAAGACGATAACATATTCCACTATTAATGCAACTTTTGTCATGATGGTTTTTCATTGAGAGAGGGTAGAGAGCAGATCCTTTATGTGCCGAATACGCTATTTAGAGTAATACCATCGAAGACAGTTATTTGGGCGACGGCTTCAAATGCTTTCGTTTCTCCCGCTTTCATATTGAGGCAACAGCCATATGCCATGGAGACGACATTGCCATTTTTATCCCTTATAGCGAATGAGGCGTGTACGGATTGATAATTGGTGCCGGATTCATTTTTGATTTGGGCATATATATAAGTGAATCCGAATTCATCTGTAGAGCTTTGTATAGTGCCGACCAGTTTGAAATTTTGAGGATGTGAGGGAGATGGAATGGCTATAGATGAGTTGGATGTATGGCTGATGGCTTCGGTGATACTTGAGAGACTTGATTGAGACGGCTTGGGATTTCGAAATGTATAATATATCAATGATGCACTACCAATGATAAATATGCAGATTTTTAATATCAGTAAATCGTGTGATTTAGGCGTATTATTGGGCCGATATTTTTGCGGGATATTTGCTGAACGGTGTTTGGTGCTGCTTACTTGTTGCCTAGGTTGTGCCGTAATGAAACAGGCCAATGGTTTCCATGTTTGCTCTTCTTCTATATATACTTGGCATTGTGGATTCAATTGTCGCCGATCAAGCATTTCCTGCAACGAATCTGCGGTCACTGGGCCGCAAACGATTCCTTGTGTATTTGTATAAAAGTAAAGTTGCATGGTATGCGGGAGGTTATAAGTCTTTCAAGTTACTACTTGTAGAGTTCTGTGCCGTCACGTCGAGCGACATATCAATGAGCCATATCCCTAACTCGGTGCCAAGCGCATCGTATGAGTTTAAATATACCGATCGGAAACGACCATCTTCTGAAATATGAATGATAGATTTATTTTTAAAAAAGAATCTATTCGGATGAGGTGTTCCCGTACCATAGGGAAAATCTTTTTTGTCTTGCGCCTTTCTCTTTTTTTTCTCTTGCTCCGAAAGTTGTGCTTCGGTCCAAATTTCATTAAATTGCGCTTGTGGGATAAAACGCTTTTCCATGGACGGTAAAATGTCGGCAGGGAATCCGCTTGATTGGCGGGCAATAGGGTGGATGACAATTTTGAAACAAGGGCCTGTTTTACCTGCAAATATCGCTGTAATTTCGTATCCTTGTTCAATCCATGTTGCGTTAAATCCGTATGTACTCAATTCGGTTTGATATGACTTCCCCCATTTATCTTCAAATGTTTTATAAGTGGCACCTATGGTAGCAGGTTTAGTTTCTGTTTGTTGATATTCGGCCCATTTTTTGGCAATACCGGGATTTTTGGTGTTTTTATCTGGTCTTGTATCTCGGAGCATTAAAATATTGCCAGTTGCCGTTTTTGTAAAAACGGATTGGTAAGTTCCATCTTTGGCAAATTCCAATTCTCCATTGGTGAATTCTCGCTGGAAATCAGCTAATGGAGTGAAAACATGGTTTGGGCACAAAAATGCTCTAATTTTTATTGCCTCTTCCTTGGAAAACTCAGTATTCGCCTTTTTCCTAATTAATAACTTGGTACAATTTCCATAAGGATGAAATGTCGCTTGGATGGTATAGGCTCCTTTTCTCCAGATCTCTACCGTCCCGTTTGAATTCGGTTGGTTTTGGGTAATCGCTGATCCTAGAGCTTGTGTTATTTGCTCCTTTGTTTCACCCAAGTGTCCCTGTGCTTGTGTGGTACAAGCCAAAAGCATGAGTGCGGGGTACAACAAGCTCCATCGTTTTGACTGTTCGTATCGTTTCATTTTTGTTCTGCTGGATGTGAGGGTTCGATTGATATGATAAATGAAGTACTGGAGGGTATCTATATGTTGCGGTGTTCAGACTATACAAAATAATGTTCGGAAATGCGAACATTATTTTGCGTCAGACGGCTAAAATGTTCGACTTATGGAACAAAAACGAATCGGGTTGAATATTATCGGTGAAAATTTAAGGCGTATCCGCAAGTCGAAGAAGTGGACGCAAACGGCGTTGATCGCTCATTGCCAGATTATGGGGTGGCAGTTGTCGCGTGAATCGCTGGCGAAGGTGGAGACGGGCTTGCGCCGTGTGAACGATGCGGAGGTGTGTCTGTTCGCCAAGGTGTTGCGGTGCCCCATCGATGCTCTTATGGAAGGTGCCGATGAATTTTTGCTGGCGGTAGCGCGTCACGGTCCTGATGTTTCATAATGACGAATGGATTGATAGGAGATTTACCTTTCCTAAAAATTGTTCTGTCCTTTGTCGCATTTTACAAAAGATGGGGCAAGACAACATCCCGGCGTAGGTCTAGAGTTTACATTGTGGTGCGAACTGGCAATATCTGGGAATGTTTATCTCAGTCTGAAGTATTCTTCCGCTCACGTTTCTTGTTTTGAACTGCGGCTTCGTCTTGTTTGCGGATAGGAGGCGGAGGACAGTTGATGTATTGATTGGGTTTGTCGGCGGTGCATGAAAACAGATGTCGACCATGCGATCACCTCATAGAATGTCTGACCGCATAGGGGCACTTGTTCATTTCCCTGATACGTCTTTTGCGGTTGGGTTTTCGTTTTTTATCCGAAAGAGAAGAAAAGAATAATAACAATCTTCGAATTTCGTATTTTGCTTTATTTCAATAAATTGTTTTATATTTAAAACCCAATAATAAATTTGTTAGTATAAAATGTTTGAAAATAAAATAATATTGCATACAATGAAGAGAAGGCTGAAAGATTTTCATATCGGTGCATGGAATATATTCAAATGAATAATTGCGCATGAAGATATGAGGTTTTTGGCACTTTCGTGCGGGTAGACACATGAAGCATATCTGGCTGAAAGCTGGATAAGATGTGTGTATCTAGCGTTTTAAAGCAGGATCAAAAAACCGATTTTACATATCGACAATCAATCATTCAAAATAAGTATGATCAAAAGGATCCTGACATCTTATGCTGCGCGTTTAGATGAATACCTTCGCCGTGAATTTGCCCGACCGGAAGGTGTGGCGGAGGTCGGTTTTCTTGGCAGTCGCACAGGGGAACCTCCCTGTAAACTGATTGTTTCTCTCATCAATATCGAACGGGAGGCGGCCGGGGGATACGCATCCGGCATGCGGCGGGATTCCGGCGAGTATATCCGGAGCTATCCTCCCCTGTTGTTGAATCTGGATTTGATGCTGTCGGCCGTTTATGACGATCAGAGATATGCGGAATCGCTGGCGGTTCTTTCCTCGACCTTGCATTTCATCCAGTCGGCGCCGACTTTCGAATTTGAAAAGAAAGTGTATTCGGTAGAGATGGCGGGGTTGTCTTTGCAGGATGTACACAATATCTGGACGACATTGGGAGGGCAGTATTATCCGTCCGTGATGTGCAAATTGCGGAGGCTTGCGATTGATGCTGCCGAAAGCTCCGGAAGCGGAAGAATTGTCACGGATCCTCCCCTCGTTCATTCCGGCATACGAAAGGAGGAGGCATGAGCGAGTGGGTAAGCCTGGGTCGCGTAGGTGTGCGCCACGAGTATACCAATGGCGGTGACATGGTTGAGCTGATGCCTTTGCCGTGTACCGCCGAGTTGATGCGCCGCCGTGGGGTACTGTTCCGGAAACTGTCGCATGGCATGTGGGAATGGCTGGCTCTCCGGGAAGGTTTTCACGGATTGATGGACGGTGACGAATTGATCTTGTCCATGCGCATATGCAGGCCGGATTTTTTCCCGTATACCGTATGTGACGGCTACGACCCGCGCAAGGTGTATCGAATCGATGTGGAAGGCAGCGGAGAGCTGGATGTGATGTCCCTATTAAGGCCGATCGATGGGGAAGAGAAACGGTATGGGAATGATTTCTGCCGGATTGTCTGGTCACCCAGCAAGCAATGGCTTGAAGAGAAGATGGTTCCCCCAGCCCAGGATACAGCAGGACGCCCCGGCGGCAAAGGAGCGGATGCTTCACGGATGGATCGGGAATCCTGCGATGTGACGCTGCGGTTTCGTGCCCGCAGTTATGTCTGGGAGTATTTCTTTATTCTCAGGCATCCGGACGATGACCGCGGGCCGCGGCTTTTATTGGAAGATGCTTCGCAGTGTGTTTCGTTCGGAACACCTGAAGCGCAAAAGGATAGCATCTTCGGACCAAACGTTTGGAGAATTGCATCTTTGGAACCCGTTAAATCTTTCGAACAGGATGAATATCATCTGATTCTTTCAGAAATTATTCAGAGAGTTCCGCCCAGAAAAAGAATAGTCGCCCGGTTTTTGCCGAGTCCTCAGGCCGGAAGATATTCTTCCGGCAGCGAGGGAGCCATCCGACAAATCTGTTATATATAAAATAATGTTAAAATAGAATAAATACTATGGGAGAATACAAAACACCAGGTGTGTATATTGTGGAAAAGAGCGCTTTTCCCAATTCGGTCGTGGAAGCGCCAACGGCGATTCCCGCCTTTATCGGAATCACGCAGAAAGCCGAAAACGGAGCGGATTCCTTGCTGATGAAGCCGTGGAAGATTTCTTCCATGACGGAATATGTGAAGTATTTCGGAGAAGGACCTTCCCTTGATTTCAAGGTCGATATCAAGACCTATGATCCGGGAGCTTCACGTGACTCGGAAGGAGCTATTACTCCTAAAGACGCTGTGATGAAGCCGGATCCGGGAATATTTCAGCAGGTCGTGGAGGTTGTTGAAACCAATGAGAAGAACGAGTCGGTCAAAAAAGGGTATGCCTTTTGCGTTACAGGGGATAATAAATACACGCTGTACCGCCAGATGCTGATGTTTTTTGCCAATGGCGGCGGCACGTGTTATATCGTGTCCGTAGGTACATACGGTGCGATGCTCAGCAAGGAAAGTGTTGCAGGCGCCTTATCCGCTTTGGAGAAGGAGCAGGAAATTACGATGGTCGTCGTTCCTGAAGCCGCGTATTCCGCGAGTTGCAGCGATATGCAGACGCAGATGCTGAATCACTGCGTCAAGATGCAAAACCGCTTTGCCATTTTCGATGTTCAACCCAAGAGCGATGAAAATGAGCCGATGGCCCTCCAGATATCAAAATTCCAAACGGGTATCGGCGCCAATGGTTTGTCCTATGGCGCGGCCTATTATCCGTGGCTGAATACTTCCGTGCTGTCGGAGATCAAGCCGGGCATGGTGGAGCTGGGAGAAGGATTCCAAACGCATTGCCGCCGCTTTTTCGGTTCTGATCCCCATTTGGCTCAAGCGATTGAGCAGTGCATGGCGAAAAAGATTACACTCAGTGTAGGGCAAAGCCAGATCATCAATGGAGTTTTGTACAAGTATGACGATAGTGGAGCGACTCCGGAAGAGAAGCAAAAGAAGAATACCATTGAGATTAGCCCGGAGTCGCAGACCGTGAACCGGGTCAATCTGCATTACCTGCTCGTGAAGAGTTCCCCTCTTTATCAGACGGCTATGAAAGCGCTGAAAAGCCATTTGAATTTGCTGCCGCCATCTGCTGCGATGGCCGGTCTTTATACGATGGTGGATCAGACGAAGGGCGTTTGGAAAGCTCCGGCCAATGTTTCCGTGAATTATGTGCAAAGTCCTTCGGAGATTATCGACAATGCTGCTCAGATGGATTTGAATGTACCCATGAACGGAAAAGCCATCAATGCGATCCGCTCGTTTATCGGTGAAGGTATCAAGGTATGGGGCGCCCGCACGCTGGACGGCAATTCTCTGGATTGGCGTTATATCAATGTGCGCCGTACGATGCTGTTCCTTGAAGAATCCATCAAGAATGCAGCCCGCGCTTATGTATTTGAAGCTAATGATGCGAATACATGGCTGAATATGAAGTGCATGATTGAGAATTTCCTTCGTGGCGTATGGAAGCGTGGCGGATTGGCCGGCTCTGTGCCCGAGGATGCGTTCAGCGTGCATGTCGGGCTGGGAGATACCATGGCTCCCGAAGATATTCTGGAAGGGATGTTGCGGATTACCGTTCTGGTCGCCATTTCCCGCCCTGCGGAATTCATTGAAATCACCTTCCAGCAACAAATGCAGAAGAGTTGACGGATAGTCGTTATTATTTGGATAAACAATTAACCATTAGATAAAAATATTATGCCAGGAGAAGCACAGGATAAAGAAATATGGCCGTTGCCCGAATTTTATTTCAAAGTCAGTATAGACGATATAGGAGATATGTCGTTCAAGGAGGTTTCCGGCCTCGATATGGAGTTTGATGTGATCGAATACAGGGCGGGCGACAGCAAGGATTTCACGAAGGTCAAGATGCCGGGATTGAGGAAGAGCGGGGATATTACCTTGAAGAAGGGTATTTTCGTCTCTGACAAGCGGTTCTGGGATTGGATCGGAGAAGTCAAGATGAATACGATCAAGCGGCGCGCCGTGACGATCAGTCTGCTGGATGAAAGCGGCTCGCCTGCCCAAAGCTGGAAGCTGACCAATGCCTGGCCGAAGAAGATCACGGTAGAAGGCTTCAAGGCAGATGGAAACAATGTTGCCATGGAGACGCTGATACTTGTTCATGAAGGCATTACGTTGGCCTGATGTAGATCCTTATGTCAAATGAAGATTGGAGCTACCCCCTGGGGTTTATCTTTCACGCTGAATTTCAGTGGGGTAGCGACCATGCTGCGGCTTCATTCATGGAGATAAGCGGTCTCGATCAGGAAATGGTTTTTCAGGAGACTCAACAACAGGGAGATGACGGCGCATGGCTGAAGCTGCCCAGACAGGTCAAACACGGCAATCTGGTGTTGAAACGCCCTTTGGAACCGCTTTCCGAAAAGATCACGGAATGGGTGAAAAGTTGCCTGGCTTTTTCCCGGAACGGGTGGATCAATCCCAGCCTGCTGGTGATCACTCTGTGCAACGAGCGCGGGGAGGTTGCAGCCTCATGGGAATGTTCCAGAGCGTTTCCGATCAAATGGGGCTTGTCCGCTCTGGATTCTCAGAAAAGCGGACTGGCCATCGAGACGCTGACATTGAATTATAATATCCTGGAAAGAAAAATATAATGGCGATTGTCATCAAGGAGATCCGCGTAAATACGGTCGTGGAGAAAAAGATTGTCGGGAAGACGGAGATTTCCGATCAGTTGTATCGCAGACTCAAGGAGGATGTGATCCGCGAATTGTCTTTGAACCGTCAAAGATTGCAACCTCTGCAAAGATCAAAAAACAGAAGATAGAGAAGGAGCGTCCCAATGGAATTCTTGTCATTGTTTTCATACACCGATGTGAATTATTCACAGGAGCACAAGGCAAAGCTGACCTTGCCGCTCAATCCCGAATCGTTGAAATTCGAGAAAGGGATCGTGTATCAGGAAGACAAGGCTCTGGGGACGACCAATGGAAACAATGTTTTCGAGAAGTATAAGCCGGAGATTCTGGCTTTTGCTTTCATTGTGGATTGTACGGGCGTGGTGGAAGGCACACGGAAGGAGGACCGGGTGTATGATAAGATCAAGGCGCTGGAAGACAGTGTGTATTCGTACAATAGCGAAGGGCATCGCCCGTCTTATGTGATAATCGTGTATGGAACGCTGGTGTTCAAGGGCCAGCTTGATTCCATGAAGGTGGAGTATACACTCTTCAATACGAGCGGCATTCCTCTGCGGGCAAAAGTCGAGTTGTCCTTTTCAGGGTTCCGAAGCAGCGGGGAAGACAAGAAGATGTTTACGAAGCTGTCTCCCGATATGTCGAGGATTATCGTGATGAAGGAGAGCGATACGCTGGCCTGCCTGTGCTACCGGATTTACGGGGATTCCCTGTTTGCGGGAGAAGTGGCCCGGTTTAATAACCTCAACGGATTCAGGGACATTCCAGCCGGAACGTCTATTCTGTTTCCTCCTTTGAAGAAAGAATGATATTATGGAGAAATCACCATCGGTATATAAAGACAGAGTGCTCGCATGGAGCGTTTACAGCAACGGCAAAAGGCTGGATGATTCCCATGAATTGATATCCGCCTCCATCCGGCTGGAGTTGAACAGAATCGGGATGGCCACATTGAAGTTCAATGCAGGCGATTTGGATAAGCAGGTATTTCCGGAGACGGATGCCGCTTGTTTCAAGCCGGGCAGTACGATACGGTTCGATGCTGGCGATGTGAATCATCAGGATACCCTTTTTGAAGGGATTGTCACGGAGGTAGGTATTCGTGCGGGGCGGGGAGAACGCGCCCATATGGTTGTGGAATGCCGCGATTGCGCTTATCCCGCCACGCAGGGGCGCAAGAACCGTATTTTCGAGAAGAAGAAGGATAGCGAGATGATCAAGGAGGCGCTTTCCGACTATGGGAGCGTGAAGGCGGATGCGACGGCGTACCAGCATCCAGAGATGGTGCAGTATTATTGTACGGACTGGGATTTTGCCCTGTCTCGGGCGGATGCCTGCGGCCTGTTCATCTGTGTGAAGGGGAAGGAGATCATGGCGATCAAGCCGAAGGTGTCTTCTTCTCCCGTGCTGACTGTGACTTGCGGTTTGGATATGATCGCTTTTGACGGTTCCCTGTCGGGCGGAGAGCAGTTTGCCCGCTATTCCGGGATTTCATGGGATCCGTCGCAGCAAAAGCAGGTGAAGATCGCTTCGGCGGCTCCGGCTCTGAATAAACAGGGTGATTTGCAGCCGGGAGATATTGCCTGCGGCGGAGATCTCCTGCTGCAGACGGATGCCCCGATAGAAGGCGACGCCCTGAAAGAATGGGTGAACAGCATGGCGTTGAAGGCGGGGCTGTCCCGCTATCAGGGGAGTTTCAGTTTTTATGGATCGCCCGAAGTCGAACCCGGCTGCCTGATTGCCTTGAAGGGGCTGGGCAAGCGGTTCAACGGGAATGTTTTTATCGGTTCCGTTCACCATTCCATCGAGAATAACGAGTGGGTGACCGAGGCGGGCATCGGCGTGCGCCCTTCCATGATTACGGAAGAGCCGGATGTGGCGTCTCCTCCGGGAGCCGGGTTTCTTCCGGGGCTGGAAGGCCTGCATACGGGAGTTGTCACGCAGCTCCATGACGATCCCCGGCAGGAGTGCCGTATTCGTGTGGAATTGCCCTGGATGGATGGTTCGAAGAAGGCGCTTTGGGCGCGATTCTCTTCGCCGTATGCCACCGCTGCGGCTGGTGGCCTGTTTCTGCCCGAGAAAGGTGATGAGGTGCTCGTGGGGTTCATCAATCATGATCCGTGCCACCCCGTCGTGCTGGGCAGTCTTTACGGGAAAAAGCACCAGCCCCCGTTCGGGTTCGAGCAGGATAATGACATCAAGACCGTGACGACCCGGGAAAAACTGGAGCTGAAGTTTGACGAAAAACAGAAGACGATCATTCTGCATACTCCCGGCAAGAATACGGTGGAGATCAATGATGAGAAAAAGTCCATCAGATTGTGCGATGAACATAAAAACGAGATTTGCATGGACAAGGACGGTATTTCTCTTTCGTCCGCAAAGGATATTTTCTTGAAGTCGAAAGGCGATATTGTCGCGAAAGCCTGCTCCAAGGCTGAAATCAGCGCCAATTCGGATATCGTGATTACCGGAACCAATGTGAAGGCTTCGGCAAAGGTTTCTTTTACGATCAAGGGGAATGCCTCGACGGAGCTTTCCGCTTCGGGGCAGACGGTCATCAAGGGAGCCATGGTTATGATCAACTAGAAAAGAAAGGAAAAACAATGCCTCAACCAGCAGCAAGAATAAGCGATATGCATGTCTGCCCCATGCAGACGCCGGGGCTTCCTCCCATACCTCATGTGGGAGGCCCTGTGGCGGGGCCGGGCGTGCCTACGGTGCTGATCGGCAAATTGCCGGCAGCCGTCATGGGAGACATGTGCGTGTGCGTCGGCCCGCCGGATACTATTGTCAAAGGTTCCTCTACTGTGTTAATAGGGGGCAAACCGGCAGCAAGGATGGGGGATACGACGGCGCACGGAGGCTCCATTGTACTGGGCTGCCCGAATGTTTGGATAGGATGATAACGATAATCATATGAATGATAATGCGTTTTTAGGCAAGGGCTGGAGTTTTCCTCCGGAATTCGGTAAGAGGTCTCATGGTGTGAACATGGTCGATGGCGACGAGGACATACAGCAGAGTTTGTGTGTTTTGTTGAGCTGTTCTCCGGGAGAGCGGGTACACCGCCCCGATTATGGCTGCGATCTGCGCAGATACGCCTTTGAAGCGATGGATACGGCGGCACAGACTCTTCTTCGGAATGAAATAGAGAGGGCCGTGATTTTGTTTGAACCCCGTATCAGACTGATATCGGTCGAATTCAAAATCGACCATGAGCAGGGGATACTGCGTATTCTGCTGGATTACACGATCAATAGCGTCAACAGGCGCAGCAATATGGTGTACCCGTTTTATCTGAATGAAGGTACGGATTTGATTCTTTAGAAGCTATGGCCGGGGCAGATGTCTATGTGAATAAGGGTATGTCTCAATCCGATTGTCGGTCGGGTCGGGCGGTTCTTGGCGGGTTCGATGCGATGGAATGCGATTGGCGGGAGCTGTTTCGCTGGATTACATCCGTAGGCGGCGCTGCCTCTTCGGAGTATACTCACAACCAAGGGGTTGTGATGCCGGCGGATCTTTGGAAGGATCATATTCTGACTATTCTGATTGAAATCGTCCAGAAGGATGTGCGGAGCTACAAGGCTTCTTTTGTACAGGGGAAAGGTACATCCCGGCAACAGGAATACGACGATGATTTGCGGAACAAGGTTTTGGACTGGCTGCAACGAATAGGGCGTTTTCTGAATTCGCGCTACCATGAGGTTGGGGCGGAATATTCGCGGACTTCCGATGTGCAGGCGGCGCGGCTCATCGAGAAAACGTTGCGTGAATCACTGGATTTTCCGGACAGCCAGCCCGCCGGGCGCAAGGAAATCGGCATTCGCTCCAATCTGCCGTATTACAGGATGCTGAATGCCGTCCACTGTATCAAGGAGCGGAGTGACGAGTATATCCGGATGGTGGAGGAAGGGTGTGATATGGAGCCGTCTTTGGCTCTTTTGCTGACGTTTGTTCGGAATTACGGCGAGATTGTCCGAAAGTTCAACAGGACGATCGAGAGGCTGCCAGATTTTTACTTCCGGGAGATTCTCAAAGCCCGAGCCAGAGCGTGCATTCAGGATAGAACCTTTGTCTCCATTGAGCCTTCCGGGGGATGCTCGAATGGTTTTTTCCTTGAAGCGGGTACCAAGTTCAAGGCCGGAGTTTTGGCGGACGGCAGGGAGCTGCTTTACGGCACGTTATCGAGGGAGTTCATGACAGCCATGAAGCTGGAGGCCGTCCATTCCGTATTCGAGCGCAGAGGGGAAGTTTATCGCCTGCCGGTCGATTTTTCCGATCCGGCTTTTGAGACATGCTTGTTCCCTGAAAATACCGAGGCTGTTTTGAGGGCGCCATGCGGCTGGATGGTCGAATCCCGTGTGCTGCTCTTGGAAGAGGGGGAGAGGAGTATTCGTCTTCTGTTCCGGCTGGATGGGATGCAGGCCTCTTCCACCTTGGGGCAGGGTATGCAGGATGTTGCCGTAGAGGTGAGCGGCGCTGAAGGCTGGATCTGCAAAACGGCGGTTCTTTCTCTCGATTCCTCCGAGGATGTGGAGTTGTCGTGTTCATTTGAGCTGGATATGCAGGACGCCGCTATCGTGCCATGCACGGATGCGCTGCATGGCCTGGAGTCCCGTGACCCGATTGTCCGTATTCTGGTTGATTGCGGAGTTCCCGGAAATGAATGGATGACGGGCGCCGTGTTTTCCGCTGTCAGAATCGAGGTGCAGGCGAGCGGTATTCGTGCGATCAGCTTGTATAATGAACTGGGAGAGCTGGATGCTTCCCAGCCGGTATATCCTTTCGGTACTCAGGCGGAACGGGGGGCGTGGTTGATGTTCGGACACAAGGAGTTGAGTTTCAAAAAATGGACGGAAATCGAGCTGCGAGGGGTATGGAACAGGCTGCCTCAAACGGATGGGGGATATGCCGATGTTTATAAAAATTATCCGGCGGCTTCGTCGATTACCAATGCTTCTTTCCGCATCAAGACGGAATGGCAGAAAAACGGGCAATGGCATCCGTGCCTGCGCGACGGCGCGACCGAACCGCTTTTTACACTCTCGCCGGAGACGGGCCGCTTGCAGGAAGATGCCGTCATTCCTTTTCGGAGGCAGGCGGCAAGGGAGATAGCCCTGGATGGTGCAGCCTGCGAGGCCTTTGAGTACCACCGGGATCGTACGGGCTTTTTCCGGATCGTACTTCAGGAGCCGGGAATGGGGTTCGGCATGGAAGCGTACAGGCGCCTGTTCGCGGAAACCATGATCCATAACAGCAGGAATAAGGAAAAGCGGCAAAGGGCGCTTCCTGTCATGCCAGTGGTTCCCGTGCTGTCGGATCTGTCGCTTTCTTACAAGGCCACGGCGGAGATCAACCGCTTTCGGTCGGAGGGGGTGGAGTTGTCGCGCATTTCCGTGGTGTCCGGTTTTGTGCCTGTGGATATGAAGGAGCCGCAGGCATTCGCCTGGAATCCGGCCGGGGAGCATCTGCTTTATTTCGCTTTTCGCCATGCTCCGGGAGTGCGCAGAGTGCGGATGTATTTCGATCTGGGTTCCGGAGGCCATGTCGTTTGCTGTGCGGCGGGTGGCGATGGAGTTTTGCCGGTTCTTTCCTGTGATTATGGGGTGGGAGAAGGGTTGTGGAACGATTATGATGGTGTGGCGGTGATTGAAGACGGGACGGGAGGATTGACCAGAAGCGGTTTTATGGAGGTCGAGCTGCCGGAGGATGTGAATGCACGCTGGCTGGACAGGGATGGGCTGTTCTGGTTGCGGCTGCGTGTAAGCGGAGATGTGGGGCAGTGCCTCGCCGTGCGCTGCATTTACATGAATTGCGTGGTGGTCGAGGCCGAAGGCGGCGACGGACATTCCCTGCCCGCCGGGACAATACAGGAGCTGCTGGAGGCCGATGAGAGGATTGGCGCGGTGTGCCAGCCTTTGCCCGGATGCGGGGGGCAGCCGGAGGAGACGGAAGATATGGTTGCCGTGCGGCAGAGCGCCCGCATGGCGGACAGGCGCCGGGCCATTACGCCGAAGGATTATGAGCGGCTGGTGTTGGAGAGGTTTTCCGAAATCGAGAAGGTGTATTGTTTTCCGCAGAGGAAGGAATCTGCGCCTGCGGAGGTGCGTGTCGTTGTGTTGTCCCGACAGGCGGACAGCCCGTATCCGTGGACTCCGGCGTGGAAACTGTCCGCAATCGGGAATTGCCTTGCAGAATATGCTTCGCCTTTTGCTCCCCTGCGGGTGTGCAATCCGGAGTATCCGCAGATCAATGTGGCCTGCGCGGCTGTCATGAAAGCCGGCTCTGTGGATGAAGAGGCGGTCGTGCGAAGAATGTGCAGGCGCATCAACAGCTATTTTTCCGGATGGATGGCATCGGGTTCTCTGCCGGAGCTTGGGTGGCATTATTCCTATCGGGAGTTGCATTCCCGGCTGGTCAATGATGAGGATATCGTGCAGTTGCACCAATTGTCCATCAGCGCGGGAGAAGGCTGGGAAGATTATGTAGACGTTCAGTCCGACGGGCAATACATTGCCGCGAAAAAACCATGGTACGTTCTCGTTCCTCATATTACCCGCATCAGGCTGCTGCCGTTGAATGCGGGGATAGGCAGGGCCGAGATCGGAGCCAATTTCATTATCAGGAACAGTTATGAAAGACAGGAACACGCTTAAGGAATATTTCAAGTCGGGCAATGCTCCTACGGAGGAACAGTTTGCCGAATTGATCGACTCGATGCCCAATATACGGGAAGACGGCGTCGTCCGCACAGCCCGCGACGGTATCGCCTTTTACTCTCGGGAGGGGCATGATACATGGGCCTCGTTCTATGGAAACGCCCCGGAAGGCGCGGATGCTTTCGGGGGGGAGGGAAGCGGTGGTGCGCTTCCTTGCTGGACTCTTGCTGCGGGTCAAAACAAGGAATTGATTCTGAAGGATGAAACGGGAAAATCGGTGCTTGTCATTGCGCAAGGGCGTACCATTTCCCCTGCCGTAGAGCCTGATGCCGGGGATGCCTGCCGGATGATGCCCGCCGACGGTTATTGGCACGATTTGCCGATTGAGGCGAAAGCCGGCAGGGAAAGCCACGGATGCAGGGTGTACCGGATATTGGCCGTTTACCATCGCGGAAAGACGTGCTGCCGCATGGCCGAGGCCGAGGCCAGCCATTGCGGCGGGGGGCAGTTGAGGCTTTCTTCTCCCCAGAAACGGTGGGGGATATGGCGCGGTCCCATTTGCCTCCGGTGGAAGAGGAAAAACGGGGGATTGTTTCTTCAAATGCGGGGCAGGCGAATGTACGAGGGAACGATACGCTACCGGATGACGGAAGTATGGAAGAATAAGGCTCCGGGTCTGAACTAATCAAGAAGGGATAAGGATAATGGATACCGACGGCCTGTACATCGAGCAGAAGCGCAAAGAGGATTTTTTGTATTCTGTCCTGCAGAAAAAGACGCTGGACGAGATACAGCGCCTGTCGGGCAGCGTATGGACGGATTTCAACGCGCATGATCCGGGAGTCACCATTGCTGATGTGGCCAATTATGCCCTGACAGAGCTGGATTACAAACTCGGTTTCGATTTGCAGGATTATTTGACGGGCGAAGCGGAAGCCTTTTCTCCGGAACATTTCGGATTGTTCTTTCCGGAAGATGTTTATTCAAATGCGCCTGTGACGCCGGACGATTATCGGAAACTGCTGTATGCCGAATTTCCGGCTTTGGAATGGATCGGGATTCAGTGCGATGCGGCGACCGGGGCTTACAATATCAATGTGCGGTGTTCGCCTCTGGATGAATCACCGGATATTCTTGAGAAAGTGCAGGCTCATTTTCAGGCTCACCGCAATTTGTGCGAAACCTTGAAAAACGTCCGGCTGCAAAAGACGCTGCCTTTGTTTTTCCATGCGGAATTGGAAATCGAGGCAGGAGCCGATCCTGCAGAGCTGCTGGCGCTGGTTTATTGGCATATCATCCGTTATCTGTCCGGCTCCGTGCTGGTGGAGCGGGCGGGAGAGTGCATACCCGGCGGATTGTCTCCGGAAGAATGGCTGGAAGGCCCGACCGGGAAAACGAGGGTGACGATACCCCGGCAGGACAATACGGAACACGAATTATACAAGCAGCTTGCCTCTCTCCCGGGCATCAGGGGCTTCAAAACCTGTTATTTTCTGGATCAGAAGGGCCGCATCATCACGAATTTCAGCCCGGAGTATCAGGTTGCGATACCCCGGCAGCAGCAGGATTTCCGGGTTCGAATGACTGTGGATGAGCTGGAAGTTTCTTTTGATGCGGATCAATTCATGGAAAACCTGCAGGTGTTGCATCAATCCGATGTGTTGGCCCGCCTGCGCCCGGCTGCCGCAGAGGGTGGTGAAAAGGGCGCCGATGCCTGCCGTTTCCTGCCCGGGGGCGTGTATCGCCGGGTGTTCGGGCATAAGCCCATTGCCGCCGATATGCCGGGCTGCTATGGCCTGAGGAATGGAGCTCTGCCTTCATCGGCAACGGACGCAGGGAAGGGATGTTCCGCCCCCTTGTCCTCCTATCTGGATTTGTATGATCGTGTGATCCGAAGAGGATTGAGTGAACTGCGCCTGGTCAAGGATCTGCTTTCCCTTGAGAACGGGCATGCTGCGGTTTTGTCGACCATGGATATTTTGCCGCAGGAAGGGCAGATCCGGTACAAGACGAATGATCGGTTTCGGGATGTCTTCGGCGTCAAAACGCGCTATCTGGATTTTCTCGATCGTTTGTTCGGCGTGGAAAGTTGCCCGGACTGGCTGTCCGAATTCAGTGCGGATGGTGAAACGGAAGACGAATTGCTGAAAAGGAGAATGGCCTTCTTGCGGCAAGTGCCGCATCTTGTGCGCAATCGTTTTCGCGCCTGCGATATCGAGGGAGGTTTGTCGGCAAGCAATATTTCCGGTATCAAGGCTTATTTGTCATGGCTGCTCGGCATGAATGCGGATGAGACGGTGTCGGTGGGCAATATCCTTCCCAGCCATAATCTGATTCTGATGGGGGATGATCCTGAATACAAGCCGTTCAGGGACAGGATGACTTCCATGCTGATCGATGAAAGCCGGATGGATCGGGCCAATATCGGGAATATCGAAAAAATCGGCTATTCGCCGATTGAGGAAAACGAGTGGCGGCAATGCGGGAGAAAGGAGCGCGCCGGGCGGTATGAAGCGTTGCGGCGGGAATTGGGCTTCTTCCATACCAATATGATCAGCGGTGGCTTGTTCCGGGGGGGCGTCTGTCTGGATAACTATAAATTGGTTCATCTCGGAGAGGGGGAATATTTGCTCGCTTTCTGGAACAATGAGGATCGGGAATGGTGTTGTCTGGGCCGCATGAACGATCGGGAAAGGCTGCTGGAGCTGGCCCGGACGCTGCGCCATTATCTCCGGGAGCTGAATCTCAAGAGTGAGGTGGTGTATGTCGTGGAACGCCAGTTGCTGAATCCGCCTGAATACTTCACCGTTTCATTCGTCTTTCCCGACTGGACGGCGCGGTTCAAATCAGCCCGCTTCCGGGAAAGATGCAAGCAACTGGTCAGAAGCCTTCTCCCGGCTCACCTGAATGCGCGGTTGCATTGGCTGGATGTTCTTCAAATGCAGAGATTCGAGGAAAATTACCGCAAGTGGTGCGTGAGTTTGCACCGAAGCGGCAGTGAAACGTATGCGGACGGCATTCTGCACATTCTGAACCACTCCAAATCTGTTTCCGATGTATGATTACCGTAGACCGGCTATCGTTTCAATTCGTTGCGGACAATGAAACGTTCGCTGCCGATCTGTATGCCGGGTGGGATGATTTTTGCCGTCGGTGCTTCACGGAGGTGCTGGACGATTTTCTTTCCGGATTTGACGGAAGGGACGAGTTGATCGAAGTGGATTCCCTGACCCTGAATCTGGGCCGTATGGAGGAAGAAGAATTGTTGACGGTTTTTCCTGTGCGTGTGCGGGAGGAGCTGGAGCGCGTCTTCCGTCCCGGCACGATGCAGAGAATTTTCGGCCGGGAATTGGCGAAGAGACGTTTGGAAAATCTTCTGTTTTATTTGTCCTGCGGTGTTTGCAAGCCGGAATGGCACGACGGCCGTTTTGATATGCGGGAAGAGCTGGCGTTCATCATCCAGCATGCGCCGGATGCGCTGGCTCTCTTGATGCGGAGCTGTTTTCAGGAAGCGCGCCGCATGGAGCGGCTCTTATCCGGTGCGGACGGGCGGCAATTCGGCATCTTGGCGACGGCATGGAATGATTGCCGACAAATCGGTCAGGATGACCGGCAGAGGATGCTGGCCTCTCTGGCAACGGCCCGGCCCGGCCTGATGGCCGGTTTTCTGGAGGCTGTGCAGGGCGACGCGGAGTTGCTGCGTCGTCTGGCGGCCTGCTTGAATGCGGGACTGGATGCCGATCGTACCCTGGCGGAATCCACCCGTACCGCCGTCAGGATGAAATTGGTGGAGAGGATGCCGGAAAACCTGCGCCCTCTGCTGTTGGCGCAATGGGCGGGCAGCATGTTCTGGCTGTCCAGCCCGGCCATCAGCCATTTTGAAAAGCAGCGGTATCTGGCGGCGGTTCTGGAATCCTCGCCGGAAATCGTCGTGCGCTTCATTCATGAATCCGGCGGCGATATGCTGCCCGCATTGGCGGAGTTGCTGGATTCCCTGACGGTGAAGAGGATCATGGTGGAAGAATGCGAGAGCCATGCGGAAGTGGATGTTCCGCCCTACTGGCATTACCTCTACAACTGGTTTCTGGAAAATTATCCGTTCAACGGCGTGTATTCGTTCGGCGACAAGAAACAGTTTCGGCAGCACTTGAATGTCAAATTCCTTTCTTTTATCAGAAAAAGAATGGATGCCGCCTATTTGTCGAAGGCGGAATTGACCGTGCAATTCCTGTTGGAAGTCTTCGGGCGGGAATATTATCTGGATGTGCTGGACGTTCTTTACAGGCGGCAGCCGCTCCATGCGGACGGCACTCCGGTCGATGGAGGGTATTTCAACATGGAGCTGTATCATATGTTCATGAGGCTTTCCCTGCTGAGATTTCCGGCGAAGAGGAGCGGCGCGGTATCTTCTCCGCTGCAGGACGGATTGCCCCGGAGGCTCGAAACGCAATTTGCGGAGATGGTGGCGGATGAGTCCCTGCCAGTGGAACAACGCCGGCAATATCTGGCTGCCTGTTTCCGGGAAGAGCCTCGCGGCACGGAAGCCATGCTCTGCGCCTTGCTCCGCCGGAAAGGCATGTTCAGGCTGGTCGCCGAGTTGGCGGATCGGGAGATGCTGTATGTGCTGTTGTCCTTGTCGTCTTTGCGCGCTTGCGAACTGGCTCGGCAAACCGTGTGGGCGATGGAGCATCCGGCGTCCGGCACAGGGGCGATGGCTGCGAGTGGTCGGGAAGTTTCCGCATGGTCCGTCAAAAAAGGCTTGTTGTATTTTTGGCTTCATCATGCAGGCCGAAGCGCCGGCCCGGAAGAGGAGGTCGGAATACTGGTATCCGCTTTCCTTGATGGGTTGGATGAAGAGGGGAATCCTCTGCCTGAAATGAAATCTGGAGAGGAACATGTGTTCCGGTCGCTGCAAGTGGTGGCGAGAGCTTTGCATTTGAACGTGTTCAACGAATGGATTTATGAAAACGGCGGGAACATTCTGCCGCCAAGCGAGCAGGAATGGCCGGAAAATGCTGTGCCCGATGAACGTCTGTTTTCCCGCTTGCATGCCATCCTGACCCATGAACGACCAGGTAAAGAGGAACGCAGGATGCTGCTGGCCGCCTATCTCGAAGCCTGCCAGACAAGCTGGCCGCAGATGCTTCTTGAGCTGCGCAGGAATGGCTTGCTGCACCGTTTTGCGGAATTGGGCGGGCATCCCTTGATGATGTCGATGGCGGAGTTCCTGTTCGAGAGCATGGGGAATGAACGATTGCGGCAGGTGAAAGTTCTGTATCGGTGGATGTGTGCAAGCAGTGCGGTGCGTGAACTCATGGCGGATTCATCGCAGGCCGGAATGGATGCCCGCATTTTGGCGGTACTGGCCCAGTGGACGGAATCCGGTGTTTTTGCGACATTGGTGCCGGAAGCGCTGTGCAGGCGGTTCATGTGTGCTCTGGTGGGTGAAAGCGGGTATGAAGAGGCGCTTCTTCTTCTGGAAAAGCATTTGACGGGCAAAACGGCAAGAAAGAATGCGGATCGCGGTGTGGCGGATGGCGACTTATGGAAGATCCTGATACGGTCGCTCCATTCGCATACACAGGGCAATGCTTCCTCGTCGCAGGGCATTGTATCCGGCGAAAGCATGGGGATTGTGGAGGAATCCGGGGAAGTGGAATACAGTGTGGCGGAATGCGGCCATGATGTGCGGTTGATTGCAGAGATGTCCGGAACTTCGGAAGAGAAAGAAAGGCTCTTGCGAAAACTTGTGGATTCGGATTCAGCCGCCCTGCTTCCGGCTTTGGAAAGCTTCAGCAGGGATGAAGACGCCTTCCGGAGATTGGCCGGAGCGCTGCCCTATTCGGACTTGATGAAGGTTTTCGGCAGCATTGTGCCGGAGCGTAAAGAGCTGCTTTCGCGTGCTGCCGAGGCCATCATGCGGAGCGGCGGAAAGCAATACGGTGTGGCTGCGGCCGGACGTGCGGAATGGGAGGCCTGGCTCGGGCAGGCGTTGCTGCTGTGGCTTGTGGAAGGGAAAGCTCTTCTGCTGAGGACGTGGAGTCATGAAGAAATGGTCCGGCAGTTGGTTGGGAATCTTCACCGTATTGCCGACGGACGGATTGAGAGGGAAAAGAGCGGTTCGACGGATATGGAAGCATCCCGGCAGGATGTGGGCCGATTGCTGGATGAACTGAATCTCCGCCCGATCGATGGGCATGAATCCATGCTTTCGTCAGAGACTGCTTCCGTGGCTTCCTTGCATGCCGGGAGATTGCTGGCATGGCTGAAGGATGAAGAAGTTTCTGCCGGAGAGAAGAAGCGTATATTGGCCATTCATGCAGAAGAATGCCCTGGCGCTCTTGTGGAAGTCGTTTTGCAGTGTGTCGGCGGCAGCTCTGACAGAGGCATCTGCGAATGGATGGATACACGGTCTCTGGTGGGCCTGATTGCTCGCATTTCTCTGGCAAAGGCGGAAATGCTGAACCAAATCATCGAAAGGTTGAGGGAGAGGCATTCCGTATCGGAACAAACGTTGAAACGTGGATTGCTGGAAATGCTGTTGCGTATCAAAAACGATTATTCCCGCCAGATGACAGCCGATTCGCTTGCGAAGCTGTTTTTGCAGTTCATGCTTTCGGAAGAAGAAGCACAACCTTCAGAACAACAACCAATAAATAACAAACAAATGGATTCAAAGAACATAACAACGGAGTCGATTTTGGGTGAACTGTCCGTTTCCCCATCGGAAGATCAAGCGACAGTCAGCCCGACCATGGAAGATGTGAAGTATTTGACGGTGCACAATGCCGGACTTGTTTTGCTTGTGCCGTGGTTTCGCCGTTTATTCTCCATGCTGGGTCTGTTGAATGAAGAAATGGGGGACTTCAAGAATACGGAATCCCGGATACGGGCGATCTTCATCCTGCAGTATCTTGTCACCGGGCAAAACACGGAATACGAAGAACAGGAACTGGCCTTCAACCGTGTTCTGGCTGAGTGCCCTTTTTCCTGCCCTCTGCCCAAATCTCTGGAACTGACGCCACACGAGATGGAGACGGCTGCCTCCATGATGGAGGGGGTGATGGCAAACTGGGAGAAACTGAAGAATACTTCCGTGCAGGGATTTCGGAATGCGTTTATTGCGCGTTCAGGCCGTTTGGAGCAGTTGGAGGAAAAATGGCTGTTGACCGTGGATCAACGTGCTTACGACATGCTCTTGGATTCGCTTCCGTGGTCATATAAAATGATACGGTTTCCATGGTTGAAAAAAATGATTATTGTTGAATGGAGGAATGTCTGATGCTGATCGAATGGTATCGGTCATTGGGTAAAACGAAGAAGATGAAAAATCCCGGCAAGCAGGGTTGAATATGAAGAAGAGAGAAAATGATGAAAACGGAAAAAACATATCAGGAAAAAGTTGCGCGTACCATACAGCCGGTCAGGGATGCAGGCACCATGCAATTCGTCGATAACCGCCATACGAATGGAATACCGGAGCCAGCCGTTCAACGGCTGGCTTTGGACGAGGAAGATGTCCTTCAAGGTAAATTTTCAACCACTCCCGTTCAGATGGAGGAAGATGATGAAGAGCTCGCCCCCATCCAGCAAAGACCGAACCTCACAGGCTTGCCGGATCATTTGAAATCGGGAGTAGAGCAGCTTTCCGGGTTCTCTATGGATGACGTGCGGGTACACTACAATTCATCCCAGCCTGCGACTGTGCAGGCTCTGGCTTACACGCAGGGGACTGATATTCATGTAGCTCCGGGACAGGAACAGCACATTCCGCATGAAGCATGGCATGTGGTTCAGCAGATGGGCGACGAGGTGTCGCCGACGACTGAAATAGGAGGCATGCCGGTCAATGACGATGCGATGCTGGAACATGAGGCGGATGTGATGGGTAACAAGGCGAACGATATGATTTGACAATCGGGGTATGGGATATTGCTCAAAGAAGGTAAATCAAAGAAAAACATAAGATGAAATGCAGAATAGTAAAAAATGCAGTAGGAAGGACCTTGGATCCGTTGATTCCGAATAAGGTTGTGCAAAGTTACAGTATTCTTGATTGCAGAGACCATCGATTGTCTGGCAGTATACAACGCCGGGTGTCGGTCACCAGTGACAATAAGGATTCTTCTGCAGATTATGTGACGTTGAATTCTATTGCATTCGGCCAAACAATTGCTGGCGGAATCATTGAGAATTTCGAGGATTCGAATTTCAGTACACTGAGTTCTAAGGAGAAGATTGCAATGGTTGGGCATGGAAGCATTGGCTCATCCGGTGAATACTCGGGAGAGGAGATTGCGGACAAGTTGACCAAAGGTGAGGCAGCCATGCCGGACGGCGATCACGATATCATCTTCACGTCATGCGATGCGGGAACTGCCTTGACACGCGGTGGATCGGATGCTGTGATTGATACGGTCAAGAATGCCATTCTGGCGACTTGGCCGTCTGCAACTGCAACGGTGACGGGTGCGGAGGGTGCCAGTGTAAAAACTATTACAGGTACTGGGCAGGAAGCATGGGGAGTAGTTAAAAACGATCCTTTTGCAGAAAAAATAGCTGGTGACATTGAAGATTGCCTTAATACGGTGTATAAGGTGAAGATCAAAAACCCATATGGCCTTGATAGAGAAAATGATTTAATAGCAAGTGATTTGGTAGAAAAGGCTTTGGATGTGCAGAAGAAGAAGAAGGATTATTTCATGGATTTTATACATCTGATCAATGGCGAATGGGATCTCGTCAGTCTTGATACTCAAACTGCAATTTCCAAAACATTCGACCCCGTCCGCTTATCAACAATCAAGAACGGCGGTATTAAGGCTGGTGTGAGGCGTATTTGATAACGCTCTTGTAACGGACAAGTATGCATATCGTTGATATGTGGTTTTAATGATAGAAAAACAGAGTTCATGGAACAGCATATTCTCTGGTTCAATCGGCTTTTAAGGGTATCGCTTGCGCTTTATTTCCGGCAGGAGTGTGAATATTCCGATTTGGAAGAGGTGCAGGCTCCGGAGGATGGCTGGCTGGAGCGGATGACGGGGGTGGACGATTTGGATTTCCGCGAGAAGGTTGTCGTTATGCTGGCGCTGATGCCCCATGTTTGTCCTCAGGGGCTGGATATCCTGTTTGTGCAGAATACGGGCGTAGGCCGCCCCTATACGGAGTTCGGGGGGTGGAAGGGGCTTTCTCACGGAGGTTTTTTGCCGACGGGAGAAACGGCTGCCTTCATTCTGGCCGGGGAAAATGCGGAGAAGAGGCAGGATGTCATCAAGCTTTTTCATCAAGATCATCGGCTCCATGTCCGGAATATTCTGCATATGGAAGGCGGCGGAGAAGGAGAACCGTTTTTGAGCGGGCAGCTTCGTGCCTCGGATGAGTTGCTGAGCCGGGTTTTCTTCGGCAGGGAGTATAAACCGGATTATCGCATGGGTTTTCCGGCCAAGCGCGTCACAACGGCTCTGGAATGGGAGGATATGGTTCTGGATTATCGGGTGCAGAATGAGTTGGGCGAGATCAATACATGGATTCAAGGGCATCGAACCGTGATGGAGGAGTGGGGGTTGTCCCGTTTCCTGAAAGCGGGATACCGCACGCTTTTCTACGGTCCTCCGGGTACGGGCAAGACGTTGGCCGCCACGCTGATCGGCAAAAGGAACGGGATGGATGTCTACCGGGTGGATCTGTCCATGATTGTTTCCAAATACATCGGCGAGACGGAGAAGAATCTGGCGGTTGTTTTCGATCTGGCCGAGAACAGGAACTGGATTCTCTTTTTCGATGAAGCGGATGCCTTGTTCGGAAAACGCACGTCCGCCAATACGTCCAATGATCGCCATGCCAATCAGGAAGTCGCCTATCTGCTGCAGCGGATCGAGGATTTTCCCGGTACGGTTATTCTGGCGACGAATCTTCGCGCCAATATCGATGAAGCGTTTTCCCGACGATTCCAGTCCGTCATCTATTTCCCGATGCCTGAACGGGATATGCGGGTTGAATTGTGGAAGAAAATGCTGCCGTCAAACTGGCTGGGCAGCGATGCGGATGCGTTGATCAATATGGCGGCCGAAGCGGAGCTGTCCGGTGGCTCCATTTCCAATGTCATTCGCCGGTGTGCTTTGCATTTGCTGAGCAAAAAAGAAAATTGCCTGAGCAGGAATGTGCTGAGGGAAGCGCTGGATAAGGAAGAGCTGAAACGCTAGGAAGAACAGTCGCGCGAACAAAGCCACATTAAGAAGCATAACTTGATAGTGAGCATTCTATTTTGAAAAGATACAGTAGAGATATTCCGATGATTTTCTTGCTTTATGGATGTTCAAGCCGTAACAGCATGTAAAGAATTTCATTATATAGAAGAATAAGAACTTACTATGCGATCATGATATGAAAGAAAAAATTACGTCTAAAAAACAGATTTCAAGAACACTGGATTCTATCTCAGGAATATTGCAGACTGTCTCAATGGAGGATATACTGGGACAATACAGGCAGAGAGGGAATGGACAAGTGGTGCAACGAGTTCCTTCAAAGGAGCTGGCAGAATTGAATGCCAAAATTCAGGAATTCTTACAGGAATAGGAAAAGAATCAATCATAACCCAGGCTTCGCTTACTACAAGATTGGAATCCATCAATCAATATCTTGCCTCATTACAGCATCTCCAAGAAAAGGATGAAGATGGACAAAGCTTGCAGAATACCTTGGAAGGTGATTTGCTTCAAATGAAGCAGAATATTGAGAAACAAACCTTGGCATACGGCAGGATCTTAGAAGTGGTTTTGCTCGATGAATGGAACAATAGCGAATTGGTTCGGAGCATCGGAGAGATGCCATGGGAAATCGTCTTAGCACAGTGGAATCTATTGAAAGCGTCTCTTATTGGTCCCGAAAAGGAGAAGATGGATAAATTTGTTTTAGTCAAGCTTCGCAACCGGAATCAAGATGAAGCCGAGAAGAAAGAAAAAATGAAAAAAGGCGAAGCTGTAAGCGAATTTAGTTCTTATGCAGGTTGGACAGAGATGATTTCGGCCTCTCAGGAAGGATTCATGTGGGGAGTAGAAATAGAGGGAGGAGACATAAATGTGTATCTGAAAGAAAAATATCGATACAAACCGAAGCGAGAACCAAAGACAATCGAAAATCAAAACAGAAAATTTTTTTTAAAAGAAAAATTGAGTTATTTGAAAAGAACACCCTTATTGCAAACAAATTATGGTTATCTAGCGATTGATAACGTAATGGATGACAAAAAAGTGGAAGGCTTATTGACAGGAAACCTAGTACCAATTCCGCTTGAAATTGCTTCCAAGCCCATAAGTGGGGAACTTGATTCGGAAAGCAGGAAGGTGATTCGGATGCTAGAGAATAGAAAAAAGGAAACGTGGCCTGCCGTTAAGATGGATCGTGCTAATTCTCAATTGCAAGTACCCAGCGATAAATACACGCCGATAGCACTGGAGAAGTTCAATGAAATTTTTTTGACAAAATTTGTGAATAATATTAGCATGCATACTATGCCACAACATGCTACAAAGAGTGGAAAATCAGAAAACAGGTTGACAATGGCCGAGGAACTTGTTAAGACAGCCTGTGCTTTTAAACCTGGTACGTCTGGTAAGGTCGCATTGTCGAAAATGCCAAAGACTTCAATCGAATTGCTACGGCATGCTTTTATGTCTGGCGAAGAGGTGCGAAGGATGGAAGGGTATGCAGGTCAGGTTCGTGAGCAGCTCTTGAAAAAATTGGGAAAAGATACGAAATTTGCGGATGACCATCTGAATGCAATTATCATTCCTGCTTCCGGAGTACCACGCGAGATAGGGGGTTATACTCTTTTGACGCCAATGACCAATGCTCTACCATTAATTAGGCTGGGAAGAGAAGGGAAAAAAGAAGTTACTGTTCTTCGCGAAAACAGAGAATTAACACCGTGATGAATGGAGCAGGATGTGAATTTGTTCGAAAAAAAGCCTAGGTTCATGATTGGGCTTCATACAAACAACGAAGTAACCCATGAGAAATAAAATATACCTCGATTTGAACTGTAACAAGTAGTTATGAAAACAACAGCATCATACACTATAATGCTGTTCTACAAAATATTGGTACCGGCTGTGGGACTCGAACCCACACTCGTTAGAACTCGATTTTGAGTCGAGCGCGTCTACCATTCCGCCAAGCCGGCACTGGAAGGTGCGATGATTAGACCGGAAATAGGCTGCGTTGTCAAGGCGTTTTTACGCTTTTTCCAGCAGGTAGAGGTATTCCGTGACTTTGATGGGGCGGTTGCGGAGGTTGCGGCTGCCCCGGAAGGTGTTGTAGGGGATGGCGGAGACGGTGAGGGTGCCCATGGTTTGCAGGCGCGAACGGAAGGTTTTTTGTGAGATGAAGCCTTCCGAGTTGTAGGAGAGGAGGATGTATTTGGACGGGCAGTCGTCGATGAGGCGGAGGAGTTCGTTTTCCGCTTCGATGCTTTTGTTGTAGGCGGAGCGGTTCCATGCTGCCGGGATGCCGGAGACGGGGCTGATGTCTTCAGGCGGTGTGTAGTTGACGAGTAGGTTGAGCATGAAGTAGTTGGAGCCGTAGGGATGTTGGTTGTACGGCGGGTCGAGGTAGGCGAGGTCCGTTTCCGGGATGGCGCGGACGAGGGTGTTGGCATTTTCCTGATAGATGCTGTGGGTGCAGTCGTGATCGGAGAGGACGGGAAGCGCCGGTTCGATGGCACCCATGATGCGAGTGAGGGCGTGGCCGGCCCGGCCACCGAAGGCTCCGCAGCCGCGGTCGTTTTTGTAGAATCCTTTGAAGACGCCGGAGGTGTTGGCATGGATGGAGGCTTCGGCGAGGAGGGGGGCGAGGAGGTAGGGGCGCAGGGGGTCCGGTACGGTGCAGTGGATGTATTGCGCCGCAGTGTCGAGGATGACGGCGTTTTGACGGGTGTAGAAGACGCGGTCTTCGCGGGTGATGGCGTCGTCGTTTTTCGGCGCGTAGGTGGCGGCTATGAAGCCGGGTACGGGGTGGTGGAGGATGGCGTGGCGGAGTTGCTGCAGGTGGTGTTCCAGCGCAGGGAGGTCGAGGTCGCTTTTGTTGGCAAGGTAGCAGCGGTTGATGATGGAGCTGTAAGCCTCCAGGTCGTTGGCGATGATGTGGCTGGCGTGCTGTTTGAGGTAGCGGCTGACGATGCCGCTGCCGGAGAAGGCATCGAGGCAGGAGATTTTTCTGCCGCCGAGTTTTTGGCGGACGGTTGCTACGGCTTCTCCGATGAAGTGGAGGAGGGCGCGTTTGTTGCCCAGGTAGGTGACGATTTGCTCCCGCAGGTAGGATTCGTTTTCCACGCTTGGGGGGTGCTATGGGTTAGCCCGGGAATTGGTCGTCCCATTGTTTGCCGCGCAGTGCCGGGGGGATGTCGAGGTCTTCTCCGTCGAGGATGTTCGGGTCGTCGAGGCCGTAGGCGGCTGCGTTCGGGAGGTTGAGTTCCGGTTGTTTGACGATGGGGGTGTCGGTGAACGGGAGTTCAGGGGAGAGGGGGAGGTCGATCGGTGCTTCCGGTTCGGGCAGGGGTTCTTCTTCCGGGGCGGCGGCGGGGGCTGCAGGGAATTTGAAGTCGGCCGGGAGGAGGGAGCCTTGTACCTGTTGTGCCCGCGCAGGTGTTTTGACGGCGGGAGCTGCCACGGTCGCCGGTCTGGCCGCCGGAGCAGGTTCTGTTTTTTTCGCCGGTTCGGGGTTTTGTTCAGGTTCGGGTTGTACGGGTGTTTCCGGTTCCGCTGCCTGTTTTTCGGCGGTTGGTGATTCGACTGGTTGTTTTTCCTCTTTTTCGGGTTCCGGAGCAGGTTCGGCGACCGGGGGGGCGTCGGTGGATGTGGCGTCTTCAGCAGGCGTTTCTGCGATGATGGACGTTGTTTCCTCCTGTGGTGCAGGTTCTGCCGGGAGCTCAGGCGCCAGTTCCGGTTCGTCGGTGGGAGCCGGAGGGGTTTCCGGTTCGGCTGGCTGTTCCGGCGCCGGTTCGGGGATCGGGATGCGTTCCGGTTCGATGGAGCTGAGGATGGTGATGCGCAGTTCGTCGTTGAGGCGGGGTTTGACGGCTGCTCCGAAGAGGATGTTGACGCCGGGGCGGAGTTTGGCCTTGATGGCGTCCATGGCGGTGCGGATTTCCTCGAGGGTGAGGGTTTCGTTGCCGGCGATGTGGACGATGGCGGTTTCGGCGCAGGCGAGGGCGTTGTTCTGGGCGAGGAGGGGGGATTCGAGGGCGCGTTCTGCGGCGCGGGCGGCGCGTTCGCTGCCGCGTGCGGAGCCGGAGCCGAAGATGCAGCGGCTGTTTTTGCCGCGCAGGGCCTGGGTGAGTTCGTCGAGTCCGAGGTTGATGAGGCCGGGGGAGGCCGCGAGCATGGGGACGGCGGCGGTGGCTTTGGCGAGGAGCTGGTCGGCTTCGCTGAAGGCGTCGTGTACTCCTTTGTTCGGCGCAATGAGGGTGCTCATGTGGTCGTTTTCGAAGCAGAGGAGGACGTTGGCGCTGATTTCGAGTTCGCGGAGCGCCGTTTCCGCCTGCTGGCGGCGGCGGCGGCCTTCGAAGGTGAAGGGCATGGTGGCGACGACGACGAGGAAGATGCCGAGTTCGCGGGCGAGGCGTGCGACGATGGGAGCCGCGCCGGAGCCGGTGCCGCCGCCGAGGCCGGTGATGAGGACGAGGAGGTCGTGCCCTTTGAGGTGGTCGACGATGGCGGCTTCGCTTTCGCGGGCAGCCTGTGCGCCGATGGCGGGGTCGCCGCCGGAGCCGAAGCCGTGGTTGCTGGCGGCTCCGAGCTGGATGAATGTGCCTGCTGCCGATGCGCGGCCGATGCGTTCGTCGAGGGAGAGGGTGCAGAGCTTGATGCCGGCGTTGGTTTGCCCGGCGAAGCAGCTGAGGATGTTGGCACCTGCGCCGCCAAGGCCGATGATGGCGATGTTGCGGCTGTTTTCTTCGAGGTTGGCGCTTTGGTACGGGAGCATGGTGATGAGAGGTTATTTGCGGCGGAAGAGGGAGGAGAGGCGGCCGAGGAGGCCTGCGCGCGGGGAGTAGTCTTCATCCAGGCGCTGGGCGTAGCGGATGAGGCCGATGGGGGTGCAGTAGCGCGGGTCTTCGAGGTAGGCCGGGGTTTTGGTGTCTCGGGGCGGGGCTGGTTGGTGGACGGGTACGCCGAAGATGTAGTCGGCGAGGTTGTCGAGGCCGCGCATGAGGCTGGTGCCGCCGGAGAAGAAGACGCTGATGCCGGAGTTGGGTTTCCAGATGTCCGCCGGCAGGCGTTTTTTGATGAGGATGAGGGCTTCGGCGAGGCGGTCCCGGATGATGCGGTTGAGCATGCCGCGTTCGATGGCGACGTCGTGCATGCCGAGGTCTCCGGTGAAGCGGGCGAGGCTTTTGTCTTTGACGTCGCCGAAGGCGTTGCCTTCGGTGCGTTTGAGGATGTCGGCCACGCGTTTGGAGATGCGCTGTTCGGTGAGTTTTTCGATGTCGGCGTTGATGGTGTTGCCGCCGATGGCGATGCAGCCGGAGGCGATGAGCTGGCCGCCCTGGTAGAAGACGTAGTCGGTGGTGCCGCCGCCGATGTCGATGACGAGGGCCCCGGCTTCCTTGTGCTGGCGCGTGAGGATGACCTGTGCTGCGGCGAGGGGCGCGAAGACGAAGGATTCGACTTCGAGGGGGACCTGGCGGACGCAGCGGAGGGTGTTGGTGATGCGCGTTTTGATGCCGTGGATGAGGTGGCAGTTGACGTCGATGGTGCGGCCGCAGAGGCCGACGGGGTTGGCGACGGGGTCCTGGCCGTCGATGGAGTATTCCCCCCATTCGCGGTGGAGGGTGTACTGGTCCGGGCCAAGCTGGATTTCCGAGGCTTTTTCGTCGACGAGGTCGAGGTGTTCCTGTTCGATGACTTCGCGGTCGTCGGGCAGGCGGTAGGTGCCGGAGCTGTTGATGCAGGAGATGTGCTGGCCGGTGACGGCGACGAAGACGGAGATGATGTCTACATCCGCGTGGTCCTGTGCCATTTGCCAGGCGTCGCATACGCATTGCCGAGCCATGGATTGGTCGACGATTTCGCCTTTGCGTACTCCTGCGCTGGGTACTTCGCCCATGCCGATGATGGTTGCGGTGGCATCCGGGCGAACTTCCCCGACGACCACGCAAGTTTTGCTGGTTCCGATTTCAAGTCCTACGTGGATTTTAGTGCGGGCCATGGTGTGTGCTGGGTAAACTACTGGATGTTTGACTCGTTTTTATCATCTTTTTCCGCTGTTGGCGTGCTTCTAGCGCGTCATGCGGGAAGATGGGGCGGGTGAGGGTGCTGTGCCTGTGCGGAAGTCGGGAGGAAAAAATCTGCCCCATGCGGCGACATGGGGCAGAGGACGGGGTGAGGCGGGGCTGCCTTGTTATTTGGCTGCCTCAAGGATGCTTTCGACGGTCATGCCGAGTTCTTTCAGCACGAGGTCGCCGGGGGCGGAGAAGCCGAATTGGTCGATGCCGATGGCTTTGCCTTCGCTGCCGAGGTATTTCCACCAGAGGGCGGTGATGCCCGCTTCGATGGAGATGCGTTTTTTGCAGGAGGCGGGGAGGATGCTTTCCCGGTATTCGGCGCTTTGTTTGTCGAAGCGGAAGAAGCTGGGCATGGAGACGACGCGTACGCCGTCGCCGAGCTGTTCGGCTGCCTGCAGGGCAAGGGAGAGTTCCGATCCCGTGGCCATGATGATGGTGGTGAGTGCCCCTTTTTCCTTGCGGGCGATGTAGGCGCCTTTCAGGACTCCTTCGCGGCGTGTTTCTGCCGGGATGGAGTTGAGGGTGTCCACTTTCTGGCGAGTGAGGATGAGAGCGGTCGGTCCGTCGTTGCGTTCCATGGCGGCGATCCAGGCGCCGGCCGTTTCTTCGGGGTCGGCAGGGCGGATGACGTCGAGGTTCGGGATGATGCGGAGGCCGGAATAGGTTTCGATGGGCTGGTGGGTGGGTCCGTCTTCGCCGACGGCGACGGAGTCGTGCGTCAGGATGTAGGTGACGGGGAGTTCGGAGAGGGCTGCGACGCGGATGGCGGCGCGCATGTAGTCCACGAAGACGCAGAAGGTGCCGGCGCTGACGCGGAAGATGCGGTCATAGGCGATGCCGTTGCAGATGGCGGCCATGGCGTGTTCGCGGATGCCGAACCAGAAGTTGCGGCAGGCGGGGGTTTCTGCGCTGTAGTCGCCGCCGCCGCTGATGTAGTTTTTGTTGGAGCTGTACAGGTCGGCGCTGGTGGTCAGGAGGTAGGGTTCAGCCTTGGCCAGTGCATTGATGGCGATGGAGCCTGCCGAGCGGGTGGCATCGGCGAAGTCGGGCGAGAAGAAGGGGATGGCTTTGCCGGATTCTTTGGGGCAGACTCCCTGTTCGCATGCAACGATGCCGGAGGCGAGTTCCGCGGCGAGGTCCGGGTTGGCTGCGCACCATGCCTGGTAGGTTTCGCTCCATTCGGTGTAGGCGGCTTCGCGTTTGGCTTTAACGCCGGAGAAGTAGGAGCGGACGTCTTCGGAGACGTAGTAGCGTTCGCCTGCGGGGATGCCCCATGCAGCGTGGGCCTGTTCCCAGAATTGGGCTCCGCCTTCGCCGTGGCCTTTGGTGGTGCCTTCGACTTCCGGTACGCCTTTGCCGATGGTGGTTTTGGCGATGATGAGTTTCGGGCGGCCGTTGGTTTCGAGTCGGGCGCAGCGGATGGTGTCGGCTACGGCGGCCATGTCGTGCCCGTCGATGGTGACGGTGTCCCATCCGAGTGCGGTGAAGACGGCGGCGACATCTTCCGTTTGCGATTTGTGCAGCGGTGCGTCGAGCGTGATGTCGTTGGAGTCGTAGATGAGGACGAGGTTGTCGAGCTTGAGGACGCCTGCGATGGCGGCGGCTTCACGGGCGATGCCTTCCTGGATGCATCCGTCGCCGGCGAGGCAGAAGATGCTTTGGTTGAAGATGGTGTGTTCCGCCGTGTTGAAGCGTGCGGCGGCGTGTTTGGCCGAGATGGCGAAGCCGACGGCGTTGGCGATGCCCTGGCCGAGCGGGCCGGTGGTGCATTCGACGCCTGGTGCGCAGTTGTATTCCGGGTGGCCGGGGGTGATGGCTCCCTTGGTGCGGAAGGCTTTGACATCATCCAGAGTGAGGCCGTAGCCGGCCAGATGGAGCCAGGAATACAGGAACATGGACCCGTGGCCTCCGGAAAGGATGAAGCGGTCGCGGTTGAGCCAGCGGGGCTCGGAAGGGTTGACGTTGAGGAGGTCGCCGTAGAGGACGGCGCCGATTTCTGCACAGCCGAGGGGCAGCCCCAGGTGGCCGGATGCGCGATCGTGAATGGCGTCGATGGCGAGTCCGCGTGCCTGATTGGCGGCCTTCTGAAGGAGGTCGAAGTTCATGCGGGCGCGATTCTACCATGCCGGATGGCTGGAGGGAAGCCTAAAGTGCCGGGCTGGCGCGAAAAGGGATTTGCGTCCGGCCTTGACGGATCAAGGGTTGTTGGCTACGATGGGGGAGAGCGTATGAGTGCGTCCGAGTGTCCAGCCGTCAGTGTTGTTGTTCCCGTTTACAATGTGGAGCAGTATCTTGTAGAGTGCCTGGATTCTCTGCTGGCCCAGACGATGGAGGATTGGGAGGCGATTTGCATCGATGACGGGTCGCAGGACGGTTCCGGTGCGATTCTGGATGAGTACGCGGCGCGGGATTTGCGGTTCCGCGTGGTTCACAAGGAGAACGGGGGGGTGTCGCAGGCCCGCAATCTGGCGATTTCGATGGCAAGGGCGCCGTTTCTTTGCATGGTGGATTCTGATGATTGGATCGATCCTGCGATGATTGAGACGCTGTATGGTGCGATGCTTCGCGATGAGGTGGATATGGTGGTGTGCGGCCTGTGGGAGCATGATGAGGATTCCGGTGCGGTTCTGGAGCGGCCCCCGTTGCGGCACGGGAAGACGGATGAGGGGGTGCAGCCTGTGAATGCTTCGATGATCGAGTCGATGTCGCGCTATTCATGGGACAAGATGCTGAAGACGTCGATCGTTCGGGAGACGGGACTGGCTTATGCGGAGGATATTCCGTTCAGCGAGGATCATTTGTTCATTCAGCTTTATCTGCTGTATTGCAGGAAGGTGTCGGTGCTTTCAAGGAGTCTGTACCATTATCGTCGCCGCCATTCTTCCGCAACTCTCCGTTTCGTGCGCGGCGAGGCCCCCGCCCATTATTACGAGTGCGCTGTTTTTGCGCTTCTGCGGGTGCTGGATGAGCTGCCGGAAGGTATGCCCGGCAAGGAGCGGCGGATGTGGTGTACGGCGTTGTTCGCGCAGAATTTTCACCAGATTTATCTGGTGAAGCATGTGCTGAAGGGGAAGAATCATCCCGAGAGTGCAAGGATCAACAGGGCTGTGAGGAGGGCTTTCTGGGTTTTGTTCCGCAAGACGCCGAAGACGGCGGTGTTCCGTATCATGTGGTGTGATGCCGTCCGGTTGCTGCGCAGGATTTGCGGAAGGGGGTAGGAGGGATGGCTGTGGTGGAGTCCGTTTTCCTGTCTGTGCTTGAAGGTGGGGTGCCTTCCGTCGCCCCGGCGGGGGCGGCTCCACGGATGGCGCGGGCTTTCGAGCGCGGAGCCGGGTTCGGGTTGCTGGATTTGGTGAGGTTCGATGTGCCGTCCGATGCGGCTTCCGTTCTGCATTGGTTGAAGGAGAAGGCGCGGCTGGTGCTGGTGCGGTCGTTGCGGGTGCGGGGAGGGGGGGATTTCACGCTTGCGGCTCCGGATGCAGCGGAAGCGGCGCGGTGGTTGGCAGAGATGCCTCCCTGCCGTGGACACGGGTATGTGTCTGCCGGAAGTTTGCAGAGGTGGTTTGAGGATATGGGGCCGGCTTTGGCGCAACGGGCGAGGCTGGCGGGTGTGGCTGCCGAGGCGTGGCTTGCCGGGCTGGGAGAGGGGTGGGAGCAGGTGGGGCGGTTGTGTTTCCATTTGGCGGAGAACGGCCACGATGCGGACGGAAGCCGTCCGTTTGCCTTTCTGGCGACTCTGGTGCATCAGGTTTCGAAGGACCATCAGGCGAAGCATGTGCCTCTGGGGATGGCTCTGAAGCTGTATGAAGAGGATCGTGAGGCTTTGCTGGCGCTGCTTCGTCCATTGAGGGAGGTGGCGGAGGTGTCGCCGTTTTTGCGTGAGCTGGTGGATTCGCAGTCGGTGTATCGCCCGCAGGTGTGGACGGCGCGGCAGGCTTATGATTTTTTACAGTCGGTGCCTTTGCTGGAGCAGGCGGGTGTTGATGTGCGGATGGTGAATTTGTGGAAGTCTCTGCCTCCGAAGGTGGAGGTTGAGGTGAGAGTGGAGGGTGAGGCTGTGGATGGTCGGGCGCCGTCTTTGAATATTCATTCGCTGCTGACGTTTTCTGCGGCGGCGGTGCTGGGGGGGCGGCATCTTTCGGAGGAGGAGTTGGAGGAGCTGTTGTCCGGTGATGAAGGGCTGGTGCGGTTTCGCGGCGAGTGGGTGCGGGTGGATCGGGAGAAGGTTGCGCAGATTCTGGAGCAGTGGAGGAATGCTTCCCGCATGGCGTCTGTTTCAGGTGTGCCTTTGCTAGCTGGGTTGCGGCTGCTGCTGGGAGGGAGGAGCAAGGCTCTTCCGTGGTTGCCGGAGCCGGATGAGGAGGTGAGGCTGGAAGCGGGCGATGTGCTGGAGCAGGCTTTGGAGGCACTTGGCCGGAGCGGTCGCGATGCGGAGTCGTTACCCCTTGGGCTTGATGCGGTGCTGCGTGAGTATCAGAAGGATGGAGTGAGGTTCCTGTCCGGGGTGACGGAGGTGGGGTTCGGCGCATGCCTGGCCGATGATATGGGGTTGGGCAAGACGTTGCAGGTGATTGCCTGGCTGGAGTCTCTGCGCCTGCGGGGGGTGCTGGATGGGGCGGCGTCTCTGATTGTGGCTCCGGCGTCTTTGCTGGGCAATTGGCAGGATGAGTTGCGCCGTTTTGCTCCGGAGCTGGATGTGGCGGTTTTGCATCCTGATTATCTGGATGAGAAGGATTGTGTGCTTTTGCGTGAGAATCCCGGCTGGCTGTTGCAGCGCGGGCATGTGGCTCTGACGACGTACGGTATGGTGGCGCGGCTGGAGGAGCTGGGGCGGGTGGAGCTGCCTGCGGTGGTGCTCGACGAGGCGCAGGCGGTGAAGAATGCGGATTCGCGGCGATCCCAGGCGGTGCGGAGGTTGAATGCCGTGCGCCGGGTGGCGCTGACGGGTACGCCCGTGGAGAATTCCATGCAGGAATTGTGGAGCTTGTTCGATTTTCTGACTCCGGGTCTGCTGGGGAGTTCGAAGGAGTTTGCTGCGATGTTGCGGGAATCGGGAGCCCGGTACGAGAGTGTGCGAAGGCTGGTTCGCCCGTTTATGTTGCGCCGCCTGAAGAGTGATGAAGGGATTGCGCCCGAATTGCCGACGAAGACGGAGACTCCGTGTTTCTGCCTGTTGACTCCGGAGCAGGTGCGGCTGTACAAGAGGCAGGTGGAGGAGCTTCAGGCGGTGATTCAGGAACCGGATCCTGCCGTGAGGTTGGCGTTGGTGCTACCGTATCTTTCAAGGTTGAAGCAGATTTGCAACCACCCTGCCCAGTATTTGGGGACAGGGTATATGGCTCCTGAAGAATCGGGGAAGATGGTGCGCCTCCGCTATTTGGCGCGGGAGGTGGCGGAGGCGGGAGATTGTATGTTGGTATTCACGCAGTACAGGAGTATGATCGAGC
Organism: Neoakkermansia glycaniphila; assembly: GCF_001683795.1. GTDB lineage: Bacteria > Verrucomicrobiota > Verrucomicrobiia > Verrucomicrobiales > Akkermansiaceae > Akkermansia > Akkermansia glycaniphila. The sequence continues at coordinate 2,071 of NZ_LIGX01000022.1, read as the reverse complement.
CTTTGCACGATTTGCTGGAGTCCGTGTTCGGCAGGCCGGGGCTGGCGTTGCATGGCGGCACTCCGCTGGAGATGAGGAAGGAGCTGGTGGACAGGTTTCAATCGCCCGGCGGTCCGCCGTTTTTCATTTTGTCTCTCAAGGCGGCGGGTACAGGGTTGAATTTGACGCGTGCAAGCCATGTGGTGCATTTTGACCGGTGGTGGAATCCGGCGGTGGAGAATCAGGCAAGCGACAGGGCTTACCGTATCGGGCAGGTGAAGCCCGTGTGGGTGCATCCGTTCGTGTGCCGGGGGACGATTGAGGAGAATATCCACCGGATGCTGGAGGGGAAGCGGGCGATGGCGGATGCTCTGCTGTCCGGCGGGCTGGAGAAGCTGCTGCTGGCGATGTCTCCGGATGAATTGCTGGATCTGGTGAAGGCTGGACCCGCTACAGGGGTTTGATGTCCGCCATGACGGCGTAAGCCGCAAGTCCGGGGATGTAGAGTGTCGAGGAATGAACAGAGCGCAGCGGGGATGTGTATCCGATGCGGTGCAGTCGCAGAATGGGGAAGTCGGAAGGGCAGGTTGCTCCGTAGCCCACGCCGGATGAGCCGTAGGCATCGGTCATGACATGGAGGAACGGGTCAAAGACGGGAGATTGGGGCGGTGAGTAGAAGGCTCCGGCGCAGATGACGGGGATTTCTCCGGCACGGCGGCCCATGTTTTTGAGCGCTTCAAGAAGGGAGTCGATTTCTTTGCGGTGCGTGGCTCGTGTTTCGGCATGGGCTTTCCAGCAGTCCGCGGAGAAGAGGTTTCTGTTTTCGGGGCCGGGCGTGAGGTTGACGTTGACGAGTCGTACGGGAACGACGGTGCGGTCGGGAGACCAGTCGACGATAAAACTGCCGTTGCCGATAATAGGCCAAGCCTGAGCGAGCTGGCCGTGCCGTACGATGATGGCATTGTTGCCGTTGGTGCGTATTGACGGGTTGGCTCCGAAGAGATCGACAGCCAGAGTCTGCGCCTGATCAATGTGCTGCAGATTTTGGAGGAAGATGACGTCGGGATGGATAGGTTGGAGAATTTCCGCAGGGACAGAGGAGCCGTTGCGGCAATCAATTGAAATGATTTTCCATGTGAGGCGCTCATTGGCAATGCGTGCCGGATCCTGGTCGAGTCCGATGCGGCCGATGCCCTGAAAAACGTCGCTGACCATGATGGCGGTCAATGTCCACAGGATGACGGTGCCGAAGGCGAGCCATTCCCTTGCCCAGAGCCATGCGAGGAGGGCCGGGGCAACGGCTGTGATGGTCACGAGCCAGACCGGCAGCAGGAGCAGGGCGGCGATGCGATCCGACCCGCTCCACATGGCCATGATGAAGATCAGCCAGATCGCCAATGAAACACAGGTGAGGAACATGCCTGCCTTTTGGCTGGATGATCTGGGTTTCAGTGCGGAAAGTATGCTCTTCCAATGCTTCATGAGCCTGCGGAATTCTCCGGAGAATTCGTTCTGCGGCTTTGCCGCCGGATCTTTCCGGGATGGAGTGTCAGAGTCCGAGGCCGGTTGGGAGGCCCATTCCGCCTGTCAGTTTTTTCATTTCGGATTCCGCCATGGCTTTGGCTTGTTCGATGGCGTCCTGAATGGCTTTGAAAATGAGAGTCTGTACGAATTCCGCATCATCGGGATCCAGAATGGAAGGGTCGATTTGCAGATCGGTGATCAGGCCGGCGCCAGTGGCGGTTACTTTGATTTTGCCGCCTGCGGCATTGATGGTGAGCGTTTGTTCGGCAAGCTTGTTTTGTGCTGCGGCCAGCCCGGCTTGCATTTGCTGGGCCTGTTTCATCAGTTTTTGCAGATTCATGTCGTATGGTCGGTTTTGTAAGTTCAGGAGATGATTCGGGCGTGGAATTCGTCCAACGCTTTTTGAATGAGCGGATCTTTGTAGAAAATTTCGGGATCGAGTTGTGTGGAGGGAGCATCGCTCGGCGGCTCGGCGGCTGATGAGGGGGGCGGAGCCGTGTTGGGCTTCGGTTTGTTCTGGGGAGTAGGAGCGGGCGGCGGCGGGGGGGGCGGAAGCGGTTCCAGAGCT
>NZ_LIGX01000021.1 GCF_001683795.1 Neoakkermansia glycaniphila | reverse complement strand
CCTGTACATTGCCCGCCAGGTCGTGCAGACCGATTTCGTTGCCGTTGTTGTGGGCAATGAGGGTATCTTCACCGATGCTGTTTCCATTATCGCCCTGTTTCATTTCATCCTTCTCAATACCTGAATGCTCGCGCATACGTTCACCTTTCGCGGTGCGAAGATAAAAGGGTGATTGATATGGTGGAGGTGAAAGCCATTCGCATCGTTATATCCAGTGATGCCGCTGTGAAGAAGGTCTGGTTATTGGAGGAGCTCGCCTGATAGGGAAATACCTGTTGTATAAGTTACAGAACTGCGACTTTGAGGTGACTTTAGTATCATTTGTAGCTCGTTCAGAGTGAGTACATAATCTTTTTTGTGATGAACCATACAATGGCAATTGGAGCACAAAGGGATTAAATCAGTTGCTACGGATGTTTTGACGTACCGTGTTTCTTTACCAAGAGGATAAACATGATGGATCTCAATGTATCCCTCTCCGTATGTACCGTACGTCTCTCCAAAATTAAATCCACAACCTAAGCATGTTGTGCCATGTATGGCGATAGCGGCATTTCTCAATGCAGGATTGCGTTCAATCAGAGTTGATACTACAACTCTTCTGCCACCCTCTGTTCGTACAATCAGTGCGGTTTGTTCTTTGATGATGGAGGATGGATTGTCTTTTGTGTACGAATGAATGAATTGGATATAATGGCCTAATGCGCAACTGTACATATTGTGTCCAATAATATTGGATTCCCGGAAACTTTCGGAAAGTTCAAAGCCGTGTTGTATCGCAAATAAAAGAGCAGGATCGTTTATATGGAATAGGGTGTGATTATGGGCAAGAATTTTTTCGTTTTGTAAATAGTTTGAGATTTTATTTTTGATGGCATTGATGTAGCTTTGACATGTGCGAGGTTTTAAAGCTTTGTTTTGTAGGAATAGATAGAATTCTTTTTCCATAATTTGAGAAGGAATTGTTTGCATCATGGTTATCTTTGGTCGGGAATAATATTTTAGAGAGTGAGCAGCAATTCCAATACTTCCCGCAGTTTATCGACGGGGTGGAGTTTTTTGAGGCGGGGGAAGCGGCCTTCGAGGAGGATGTAGTCGCGGTTGCGGGTGAGCATGAGTTTTTGGCCGACGATTTCGACCTGAGCGATGTTGGCGCGGGAGGCCAGGAGTTTGATGCGCTGGCATTGCAGGAGGTTTTCGGCTTCTGCGGGGAGAGAACCGAAGCGGTCGATCCAGTGTTTCTGGAGTTGGTCGAGGTCGTTCAGGTGGGTGGCGTTGGCAAGGTCTTTGTAGGCCGCAATGCGGGTGCGGGTGGATTCCATGTAGGCCGAGGGAAGGTAGGTGCCGATGATGCCTTTGCGGCTTTCCTGGATGGTCATTTTGGCTTCGCTCCAGCAGATGAAGTCGGCTTTGAGGGTGGAGTCGGTGCGGAGGGTGGGTGTTTTGCCCTGGAGGCGTTCGATGGATTGCCGGAGGAGCTGGCAGTATAGTTCGAAGCCTATGGCGGCGATGTGGCCGCTTTGCTGGGTGCCGAGGAGGTTGCCGGCTCCGCGGATTTCGAGGTCGCGCATGGCGATTTTGAAGCCGGAGCCGAGTTCGGTGTATTGTTTGATGGCGGAGACGCGTTTTCGGGCGTCTCCGGTGGTGAGGGCGTGTCTCGGGAGGAGGAGGTAGGCGTAGGCGCGGTGGCCTGCACGGCCTACGCGGCCTCGGAGCTGGTAGAGGTCGGCGAGGCCGAAGCGGTCGGCGCGGTCGATGATGATGGTGTTGGCGTTGGGGATGTCGATGCCGCTTTCGATGATGGTGGTGGAGAGGAGGATGTCCGCTTCTCCGCGTACGAATTGCCCCATGACGTTTTCAAGGTCGCTTTTGTCCATTTGTCCGTGGCCGATGACGATACGGGCTTTGGGGACGAGCTGGTGGAGTTGGTGAGCCATGTGGTCGATGGTTTGGACGCGGTTGTGGAGGAAGAAGACCTGTCCGCCGCGTTTGAGTTCGCGTTCGATGGCATCTTTGATGAGTTTTTCGTCGTAGGGGCAGACGGCGGTTTGTACGGGGAGGCGGTTGAGGGGAGCGGTGTCGATGGTGCTCATGTCGCGTGCGCCCATGAGGGCGATGTAGAGGGTGCGCGGAATGGGGGTGGCGGAGAGGGTGAGCATGTCGACGGCTCGGAAGTTCGTTTTGAATTGTTCTTTGTGCCGAACGCCGAAGCGTTGTTCTTCGTCGATGACGACGAGGCCGAGGTTTTTGAAGCGAATGTCTTTGGAGATGAGGCGGTGGGTGCCGACGACGATGTCGACGGAGCCGTTGGCGAGGCCTTGCAGGATTTCCTTTTCTTTTTTGGCGGGGGTGAAGCGGCTGAGTATTTCGATGCGTACGGGGTATTCGCTCATGCGCGCTTTGAAGCTGCGGCCGTGCTGGTCGGCAAGGACGGTGGTGGGTACGAGGATGGCGGCCTGTTTGCCTCCCGTGATGCATTTGAAGGCGGCGCGGATGGCGACTTCCGTTTTGCCGAAGCCTACGTCGCCGCAGATGAGGCGGTCCATGGGGCGCGGGGATTCCATGTCCGCCTTGGCTTGCTGGATGGCTCGCAGCTGGTCCGGCGTTTCGCGGTAGGGGAAGGAGGATTCGAATTCCCACATCCAGGCGGAGTCTGCCGGGTGGGCGTAGCCCTGGTTGGTTTCGCGTTCGGCCTGTACTTCGAGGAGTTGGGCGGCGTAGTCGGCGACTGCTTTTTCGGCGGCTTTGCAGGCGCGTACCCATTTGGCGTCCCCGAGTTTGCTGAGTTCGGGCGTTTTGGTGCCGAGTCCGATGTATTTGGAGACGAGGTGTGATTGCCGGATGGGGATGCCGAGTTTGACTCCTCCCCGGTATTCGATGTACATTTCTTCTTCGCCGGTGTCGGGGCTTTTGTCGATGCCGATGTATTTGCCGAGGCCGTGGGAGGCGTGGATGACGAGGTCGCCGGGGAGGATTTCGCGGAGGGGTGTTTGGGCGCGTTCGCGGCGTGCGGCGTCTTCGCGATCAGCGCGTTTGCGGGCCTGTGGCGTGGTGTAGCGGCCGAAGAGTTCGGAGGAGGAGAGGACGGCGAGTTTGGCTCCCGGGGCGGTGAAGCCGTGCGGCAGTTCACCCTGGCAGTGGTGAACGCGTTCCCATGCGGGGTCGTTGCCGCAGATTTCGCGGAAGCGTTTTTCTTCTCCGGGATGGGGAAAGAAGATGGCGATTTCCCATGCCTGCCTGTTCCATTTTTCAAGCTGGCCGTGCGCGTAGTTGCGTTTGGCCTCCTGCATGACGAAGTCGCCGGTGTCGAAGCTGCCGAGCGGGGTACCGTAGAAGGCGGTTTTGTCGTTGTTTTGCGGGCGGTCGAGTTCGGCGGCGTCGGGTATGTCTTCCGGAGGCGTTTCGAGGATGACGATGTTGCCGCTTTCCCGGCAGTCGGGGGTGGAGATGATCCAGTCGTCGGGGCTGATCCAGTTTTTGAGTTTTTGTTTGGACGGAGGTTCGGAGAGGAGGAGTTGAGCTCCTTTGAGTTTTTTGAAGGATAGCTGGGAGTCGATGTCGAAGGCTCGGATGGATTCGATGGTGTCGCCGAAGAGTTCGATGCGGAGGGGGTGGGGGGCTTGCAACGGGAATACGTCGACGATGCCGCCCCGGACGGACCACTGCCCGCGTGCGATGACCTGGTCGCTGCGTTCGAATCCGGCTTCGGTGAGCATGGCGATGAGCGCATTTTGCTCGATGGTGTCGCCGATGCTGAAGTATGAGGTTTGTTCTTCGATGGTGCTGGAGGCGGGGGCATCCTGCATGAGTGCGGTTTCCGTGAGGACGACGAGTTGTCGTTCTTCGGAGGGCAGGGAGAGTTTTTGAAGGATGTCGAGGCGTTCGGCGAGGAGGTCGGGGTCGGAGAGTCCGTTGTTGATGTGGATTTCCTGTTCGGGGAGGAAGAGTGTGTGGCCTTGTTTCCAGATGGGGAGTTCGGCTGCGAGGCGTTCCTGCCGGGGGAGGTCGGGTGTGAGTATCCAGATGCGCTGTTTCGGCCCGGCAGTGGAGGCGATGAGGGAGATGAGGAAGGAGAGCGCCGCCGGAGGAGTTTGTTCGAAGATGACAGGAGTGTTGCGCGTGTTTTCCTTGCCCAGAACGGACAATTTCCGGCGAAATGCCGCTGTGCGTGCGACGCGGGCAAGGAGTTCCTGTATCATGGCGAAGGTGTCGAGGCTGTTCCGTTTTCCTTGCTGCCATGCAAAAGGATGAGGGATAGCCTCAAGTGTGCATTTATTGAAGCATGCCGCCGCCTTTTTGTAAAGCGGGCGGCGTGGCTGCAAAAAAGCCGGAAGGGGGGCTTCCGGCTTTTTCGTCAGGTTGGAGTGCCTGTGTTATTTTTTCGTGACGTTGCGCATGGGGCACTGGCCTTGTGCGCGTTTCTGCTGTTCTTCCAGAGCGGCTTTCTGGGCTTCCATCATGCGCTGGAGGAAGCCGCCTTTTTTCTTGGGCTGTTTGGTCAGCTCAGGCATGGGCAGGCGGCGGATGATGTAGGATTGGCCGATGGAGATGAGGTTTTGCACTGTCCAGTAGAGGGCGAGGGCGCTGGCGAAGTTGTAGCAGAAGAAGAAGAATATCCAGGGCATGAAGGCCATGATTTTCTGCTGCGTGGGGTCGCCCGCCTTCGGCGTGAGTTTCATCTGGATGATCATGGTAGCGGCCATGATGATGGGAAGGATGTTGATCGGCAGGTCCCAGCCCATGATGGGGAGGGTGGCGACGGTGTCCGGCAGGGAGAGGTCGTGGATCCAGCCGAGGAATCCTTGGCCGCGCAGTTCTGCGGAGTATTGAAGTACGCGGTAGAAGGCGAAGAAGATGGGGATCTGCAGGAGCATGGGCAGGCAGCCGCTGGCGGGATTGATGCCGTACTGCTGGTACAGTTTCATCATTTCCATGTTGATTTTCTGCTTGTCGTCGCCGTACTTTTCCTTGAGCTCTTTCATTTTGGGCTGCATGAGCGACATGCGCTTCATGGACATGTACGATTTTTTGTGCAGCGGCCAGATAAGGAGGCGTACGACGATGGTCATGCAGACGATGGACCAGCCCCAGTTGCCGAGCCAGCCGTGGAAGAGGTTGAGCAGCCAGTTCATCGGTGCTGCAAGGATCCAGAGCCAGCCGTAGCCCATGATGGAGTCAAGCTGGTTGGGCATGCCGCTCAGGTATTGGTTGAGTTTGGGGCCGGCGTAGATGTCGTACTGGACGGTTTTCTGGTCGCCGCGGTGTTCTCCTTCGACCGGGCGGAGGTCGATGGCAGGCATGAGGATGGCGAATTCGACGCCGTTGACTCCATAGCTGTTTTCATGTTTCAGTTTGAAGTGGCGGGGGGCGGTGTAGATGGCTTCGCCCGTGGAGTCTTTGCCGGGGATGAGGAGGGTGGCGTAGTACTGGTTCATGACGCCGCCCCATGTGATGTTGTTGAGTGTTTTGAATTCGCGGTCCTTGGCATCGCTGAACCATCCGCCCTTGAAGTAGGAAGGCGCTTCGTGTTCGTAATCGCCGTCGGCTTGGTAGACGAGGTTTGTGTAGGCGTCTGCATTTTCGTTTTTGGCGATGGGGTAGCCGCCGCCAGCCATGATGCCGATGTCACGATGGCTCACTCGTTCCTTGGAGATGTTCTCCATGGTGATTTTGAGGGAGACTGTGTAGAGGTTGCTTTTTTCGTCGTCCTTGGCGGCGGGCTTGAGGCTGTATTCCTTGATGATGCCGAGTTTGCCGTCCGGAGATTTGCCGAGGAGGCGTACTGTGGTGGGGGAGGAGTCAAGGAGGGTGTATTCTGTTTCGTCGTACAGGGGGGCGGCGTGGCCGCTGAGGTTGTAGGCGATGGAGCCGATGCCGACCGGGCTGTCTTCATTGATGCGGACGTGATGGTCCGGAACGGTTTGGCTGTTGATTTGCTGTTCGCAGATTTCGACGTATTCGAGCGAGCCGCCCTTGTTGGAGAAGGCGAATTTGGCGATGTCCTTGCCGTTGTCTTTGGAGACGAGGGTGGCAATGGTTTTGGGGGTGAAGCGGGTGGACGGTGCAGCGGCGGTTTCGGCAGTGGCTGTTGCGGTTTCGGCTGCAGGTGCCGCAGGAGCGGCGGAGGGCTGCGTTTGCATGGTGGGCTGTTTGGCCGCTGCCAGCTGTGCATTCTGTTCTTTGATTTTCTGGTTTTGGTCGCTGTAGTACAGGCTCAGGCCGAGGCAGGCGCAACACAGGATGACGATGATCCAAGCTTTTTTATCCATGGTATGTCTGATGGTGGTGTATCGTGAAAATCGGAGGGGTGATGCTGGGGGGAAGGGTTACGGTTTGGGCGTTTTGGCCGGAGGTACCGGATCGTAGCCCATGGGGCCCCAAGGGTTGCATTTGAGGATGCGGCGAATGCCGAGTGCCGAGCCTTTCCATGCGCCGTGCGCGTTGACGGCCTGCATGAAGTATTCCGAGCATGAGGGGGTGAAGCGGCATCCGCTGCCGGGGCCGCAGAGGATGTGCAAGGGTCTGCGGATGACGTGGCGATAGAAGGCTATCAGGAGGCGGATCACGTGCTTCATGCAGTGCAGGGGGCCGGAGTTCGTTTGGCATTCAACTGCGTTTGCAGTCGGAGCAGCGTTTTGCGGAAGTCTTTGTCCAGATGGGCGTAGTCCGCTTCCGCTGCACGCCAACGCAGTATGACGACGACATGGTATCCTGAGGCAAGGGGTGCGCCGTGCTGGCGAAGGATTTCCCGGATGCGGCGGCGCAACAGGTTGCGAAGGACGGCGTTGCCGACTTTCTTCGTGCAGATGATGCCGAACCGGGATTCGGTGGCCGGATCGGGTAGAGCGGCTGCGCTCAATACAAGAAGGCGCCCCGCGGAAGATGCTCCGTCCGAACGTACCTTGGCGAACTCATAGGCTCGCGTCATACTTTGCCGGCGTGTCAATCGCATCGTTCACAGGGCGCTCCGGGAGGTGCTCCTTGTTCAACAAGGACATAAGCTTCCGGTGGAAGCCTATGTCTTTTATTGACGTAAGGCTTAGCGGCCGTGCTGGATGGTGTGGCGCTTGTAGTGCACTTCGGCGCCCTTGGGAAGGAGGCGCTTGCGGCCTTTGGCGCGACGGCGGCGAAGGATGTCCTGGCCGTTCTTGGTGGCCATGCGTGCACGGAATCCGAACTGGCGCTTGCGGCAGCGCTTGGAAGGCTGGTAGGTTCTCTTGCTCATATCAGTAAAAGATCGATGTTAAGTTAATACGTCCGTCGGAGCCGCTTGACACACGACCGGGTGAGGAATCATAACCGATTTTTCCCGCATGTCAAGACGTCATCCTCGTTTTTGGGCTTTTTATGCGTCCTGAACGATGAATTTGAGTTCCGCTTCGGCGGTGATTTCACCGTTGACGAGGCAGCGGCCGATAGCTTGGCCGATGGCTCCGCGCATTTTGACGAGTTCCGTTTCGATGATGAGGATGTCGCCGGGGATGACGGGGCGGCGGAATTTGACTTTGTCCGCACTCATGAAGTAGCCGATTTTGCCTTGGTTGCCGGGGATGCGGAGCATGAGGATGGAGGCTACCTGCGCCATGGCTTCAACCTGAAGTACACCGGGCATGACGGGGTGTTCCGGGAAGTGGCCCTGGAAGAAGAGCTCGTTCATGGTGAGGTTTTTCTGGCCGATGCACTTGGTTTCTCCTTCAAAGCCGATGATGCGGTCCACCATGAGGAAGGGGTAGCGGTGCGGCAGAAGTTTCATGACTTCGCGGGTGTCGAGTACGGCTTCGCCGGTGGGGATGTCGGCAGGCTTGGGCAGAAGGGATTGCATGTTGCTGTATTCCTTCTTGAGCTTGGCTGCAAGCTGGGTGTTCGGTCCGTGGCCCGGCATGATGGCGATGACGTGGCCGAGGATGCGGCGGCCGTTGAGGATGAGGTCGCCGATCATGTCCATGGCCTTGTGGCGGGCCAGTTCGTTGTGGAAGCGGAGGGGTTCTTTGCTGAGGATCTGGTCGCCTTTGAGGACGATGGCGTTTTCGATGCTGCCGCCTTTGATGAGGCCTTTTTCGATGAGGGGGGCGACGTCTTCGTAGAAGCAGAAGGTGCGCGCGGGTGAGAGTTCGGCTTCGTAGGTTTCCGGCGTGATGACGGCGTCGAAGTACTGGGTGAAGCGGCCTTCCGGGCCGACGCAGGTGACGGAGATGCGGAAGTCTTTCGAGGGAAGGACGGTGAGGATGGAGCCGCCTTTGGTTTCGATGGTGACGGGCTGACGGATTTGCCAGACGCGGCGGGGAGCATCCTGTTCGACGATGCCGGCCGATTTGATGAGTTCGACGTAGGGGCGTGAGGAGCCGTCCGCAATGGGGGGCTCGTTGGCGTCCATTTCGATGATGGCGTTGTCGACGCCCATGCCCGTGAGGGCGGAGAGGATGTGTTCGACGGTGTGAACCTTGACGGAGCCTTCGGCGAGCGTGGTGGCGCGTTCGACGGTCTGAACCTTGTCTACATCGGCGGCGATGAAGGGTTGGTCGGGCAGGTCGACGCGGCGGAATTTCAAACCGGAATCAGCCGGGGCGGGGTTGAGTGTCAGGGTGACGGGCTGGCCCGTGTGCAGGGATGTGCCTTCGAGCGAGGCGCTTTTTGCTAAGGTTCTTTGATTGGTGGCTGACATACTGGCGGTATTCTATCTTATTTCCATTTGCCTGTGAAGTCTAAATAGAGAGGAAGGCGTGGCTAAAAGTAATCCTTTTGCTGACGCGGTTCGGTGCTGTTGGCGTGAAAAGATGGTGTCTGGCATCGATGAGAAAGGGATGACGTGAAACGGAGTGAGCTGCCGGTTGTCTGCGCGAGTTTTGTCTTGTCTCAGGTGTTGCATGGGGTATGATTGTTGTAGATGGAAGCTGCTGGGCATTTTTATGTCGGCTGTTTCCAATACTCCAATTACCCATATTGATATGTTCAGGATATTCTGGCTGGTTTGCGGCTCGTTATCGTGCTGTATGTGTGCTTCTTTTTCTTCGGATTCCAAGGAGAAGAAGGCTGTTGCCATGGTGCGGCGAGGGAAGGTGGCGAAGGATGATTTGGTGGCAGTGCTGAAGCGGACAGCTGCGATCAGGCTTGAATGGATCGACAGAAGTTCGCCTTCGGAGATGATCGATCCAGCGCGAACGAAGGAGGTGGTGAAGATTTTGAGGGAGGATAGCCGTTCCGGTGTTCTTCGCCGGTTGGATGCGGATGTCGATTTTTTCCGAATGCCTCCCGATCTTGTGTTTCTGGATATTCACGGCAAGGAGGCTGGCAGGGTGTCTTTGGCTCGGGTCTGTTCGGCATCTGATGCACAGCGACGATCCAATGCATGGGCGGATCTCGTGTTGCCGGACGAGCAGTATTATCAATTGATCGAGTTGCTCAAGTATGCCGATACGGGGACGAACCGGTCCATTCGCGTGTGGTGTTCCAAAGGGAAGGTTGAGTTCGAATATGTTGGAATACGCTATGCTTCTCTGGAACAATTGAAGAGGCATGCCGATTTGAAGAATGCTTTTACCGTTCATCTGATGCACAAGGTTGCTTCGGACGAGTGCTGGATGCTTTATAGGGAGATGGAAAGAATAGGGTTCAGGATCGAAGATATGACTGTACCTTTCGATAATGGACATCATGGTACGGTGTTGCCGGTTGGTCTCCGGGAGTTACGTCAGTGTGAGAGGTTGGGGGCTGTGTGCTTGTGTGAAAAACGAGATTTCCTACGGTTGTGATTATGCTGTTGATGATAAGTGGATTTTTTCATTCCTTGAGTTTCTGGGATTGGTTCGTTTTCTGGTGTGCGGTGACGGTGTTGCTGATCGTGCAAGCTTGTATTCCTTGTCTTCGCCGATGCTTCTCCATCTATGTATCCAAGTTGTTTTTCTTTTCAGGCATAAGCTGTCTTGTGATGTGTTTGGGGTCGTATGCCGATGCTGTGGATCAAGATATCGGAGGTTCCTTTCATCTTGGGCACTCTTTTGGGGTCAACGGCAAAATCGGTGGGAAGATGGATTATAGAGAGAAAATCATAGATTAAACCCTCCGCATTCGACCAGTACTCTGAGGCGGTAGTTTTGAAAGTTGCGAAACCCATAAGCCCGGCGCTGGATGAGTTTCATTTTTCGATGGAAGCCTTCCGTAATTCCGTTGTTTTGGAGGTATCTCCACATTCTGATGATGGGGGCATACCATTTCCTGATGGTGAGTCCTATTTTCTTCATTTCAGGCGGAGCCTGATGAGTGAGCATGAGCATCATTTCCCTGAGTTTTCGTATGTTTCGTTTGCATTGCTTTACATTCTGCGTTTTGATTCTCAAGAGGTCACAGAGTTGTTCCTTGAAGTGATGAGAGATGCCAATAGCGGGGTTGAGTTCAAAGAGTTGATGCAAGGTTTGCTTTTCCCGGGAGGTGAGGTTGCAGGTTCTTTTTCTCAGGGGATGGATGATGAGGCGTTTCCAGCGTATGGTTTGCTGAGCTTGTTTGCAGAATTCCATAAAGTGGTGCTGGATCATGCGGATGACGTGGAAGCGATCCGCTACTATTTTGGCGTTGGGGAAGCATTTGCGGACGATGTTTCTGTAGCTTGAGCTTAGGTCCATGCAGACCATTTGTACTTTGTCTCTGTTTTTGTAAGTTTTTAAGGTTCTTTCTACTTGAGCAAGGGATTTGCCTTCGATGATGTCGTAGATGCGGTGGTTGCCCAGGTCGGCGATGGTGGTGGCAAACTTGCGTCCCTTGTGGATGGTGTGTTCGTCGATGCCGATCATGAGGGGGGCGGGGTAGTTTAAGGATTCTTTGATTTTGAGTTCAAATCGTTCGTGGATGATGCGTTCCACTGTGCTGGGGGATACACCGAATTCTTTCGATATGGTTTTGTTGTTGACGTTTTTGATGTATTCGTGAGTGATGGCTTTGCGATATTGTTCGCTGCTTCTCTTTTTGGGCAGCAAGCCTTCGATGGGTTCGCGAAAGAGGTAGGTGCAGTGTTGGCATTTGTAGCGTTTTGCTTGGATGAGAAATGTTCTTTTTGCTCCTTCATCATTGATGAAGGCAGCTTGACGCGAGTAGTGGTCGTAGAGTTTTAAGCTGCTCTTCCCACATTGGGGGCAGACCACGCGTCGTGGAGAGATGTATTCAACACGCGAAGTTTTGGCTTGCCGTAGGCCGTAGGTGCGAAGTATTCTGAAGTTTCGATGATACACACAGGGCATGGCAGGGATACGTCCCTCCATGCTCAATTCATTTTGTCGGGGGGCTTGATTTTGTGCGTTGCTGATTGCTTCCTTTTTGCTTCCTTTGGTGGTCATCCACCGATTTTAACGGAGAGCCCTCTTTTGTCGCTTTTCTTTTATGGTGTGTTTTACTGGTGATGGTGTTTGTTCTCGTGACGCTGTGGCATTATGCCCGTTCGGATTTCAAGCGGCTGATGGTGCATCAATCGTTTTATCAGGGTCGATTTTCATGCAAGGGTTCCGCGAAGTCACAACAAGGACCAGGTTCGGGCCGGGCTAGTGGCTCGGGAAGGAAGGGCCGGCGAGTGTTGGGATGCGATAGCTCGGAATGAGTCGGCTATCGCCGGTACAAGTTTATTCGTTTTCCTGACCGTGAGTGCTTGCGTTCAGGTTTCGTGCAGGGAGAGGCTTAAAATAAAAAAGCCTTCCTGTGTTCAAGAAGGCGAAAGAATGGAGCGGATGATGGGATTCGAACCCACGACATCAACCTTGGCAAGGTTGCGCTCTACCCCTGAGCTACATCCGCTTGGATGCGTGAACTTTTTGGTTCACAGGTATAAATGGAGCGGATGATGGGATTCGAACCCACGACATCAACCTTGGCAAGGTTGCGCTCTACCCCTGAGCTACATCCGCTTGGATGCGTGAACCGTTTGGTTCACAGGTTGTTGCAAGTTGCCCGGAAGGGGGCTTGTTGCGGGAGAGATTCTACATGTTTTCCCGATGTTTGCAAGTCTTTTTTTCGAGTTTTTCGGGTTTGTGTGTGTCTGTTTGCGTTGTTGCTTGATTGTGTGATGTTCGTGCAGGGTGAGTTGTTGCCTGTCGGGCTGTGCCGTGCGGCGAGGCAGGTGACGCAAGGAGGGCGTTATTTGCTCCAGGAGGGGCGATAGTGTCCGGTGAGGGGGAAGGTGAAGAGCATGTCTTCTTCCTGTGTGCCGCTGCCGATGTTGTGGATGATGAGGGGAGTGCCTTCGGCATTTTTCCGGTCGGAGACGATGGCGATGTGGGGGAGGTTGGGTGGGACGGTGCAGGTGATGATGTCGCCGGGCAGGTAGTCCGCCGGGTTTTTGGTGACGGGGAGGCTCCAGCCGCGACGCGACATGAAGGTCATGAGGTTGGGGACGCGGCGGTGGTCGATGTTTTTGTCGGGGCGTTTGAGCCCCCATTGGCGGGGGTAGCGCGAGAAGTTGGCCTTCATGTCTTCATGGACGGCTTTCTGGAGGTCGAGGCCTTTGCGGCGCATGGCGCGGATGACGACGTCGGTGCAGACTCCGCGATCCTGGGCGACGTCGCCTCCCGGGTAGGGGAGGGAGACGTAGGAGGGGTCGTAGGTGACGGTGACACCGATTTGCTCGCGGGCGTGTTCGGGCAGTGTGTCCGCCGTGCAGACGGCGAGCAAGGCGGGTATGAAGGCAAGGCAGGTGCGGATGGGGTTCATGGGGTAGTGGGGTTTGGGTTGGAGTGGCGTGCGGCGGTCAGGCCGGGAGTTGGAGGAGGCGCAGGCGCCGGAGGGTTTCATCCCGGCCGAGGATGGCGATGATGTCTCCGAGGTCGGGGCCTGCATGGGAGCCGGTGAGGGCGATGCGGACGGGGAACATGATGGCTCCGGGTTTGAGGCCGCGTTCCTTGGCAAGGGGTTTGATGAGGGAGACGGCTTCGTGGCCGTCGAAGATGGTCATGTGTTCGATGGTCTGGGCGAAGGTTGCGAGGAGTTCGGGGGCGTTGGGCTGGAGTTTGCCGAGGGCTTCCTGTTCGTATTCGAGGGTTTCGATGAAGCCGAGGTGCGCGGGTACTTCGCTGAGGAGCTGGACTTTGGTCTGGACGCTCGGGATGGCCATGCGGAGGACGGGGGTGTCCTGCATGCCGGCTGCGAGGCAGAAGGGGAGGGCCATTTCGACGAAGCGGTCGGGAGCCATGCGGAGGATGTGCTGCTGGTTCATCCATTTGCATTTGGCGATGTCGAATTTGGCGGCGGAGCGGTTGACGGCTTCGAGGCTGAAGCGCTGGATGAGTTCTTCTTTGGTGAAGATTTCGGTATCATCCTTGGGCGACCAGCCGAGGAGGGCGATGAAGTTGACGACGGCGTCGGGGACGAAGCCGTCTTCGGGGTAGGTGCCGAGGGCGGCGCCTACGTCGCGTTTGGACATTTTGGAGCCGTCCGGGTTCTGGATGAGGGGGATGTGCGCGTAGGCCGGGGGGGTGACTCCGAACGCCTCGAAGAGCTGGATGTGCTTGAAGGTGTTCATGATGTGGTCTTCCCCGCGGATGACGTGGGTGATTTCCATTTCGATGTCGTCGACGACGTTGACGAAGTGGAAGATGTAGGAGCCATCCGAGCGTTTGACGACCATGTCCGGGGTGTTGTCTTCGTTGGAGTAGTCGACGGAGATGTCTCCGCAGATGAGGTCGTGGAGGGTGACGATGCCGTCGCGGGTGAAGCGGAAGCGCCATGCGCCATCCTGTTCGTAGACGCGGCCGGTGGCCATGAGTTTCTGGAAGTAGGCGTCGTAGATGCCGTCGCGCTGGCTTTGGAAGTAGGGGCCGTAGTCGCCGCCTTTGCCGTGGCCTTCGTCCCAGTCGAGGCCGAGCCATTCCATGCCTGCGAAGATGGCGCGGGTGGCGTCTTCGACGTGGCGTTCGTGGTCGGTGTCTTCAATGCGGAGGACGAAGGTGCCGCCCATTTTGCGGGCGAAGAGGTAGTTGAAGAGTGCGGTGCGCGCGCCGCCGATGTGCAGGTATCCGGTGGGCGATGGTGCGAAGCGTGTGCGTACTGTGGTGCTCATACGGGGACGATACGCCACGGATGGGACGATTTCAAGCCGAAAGGGTGTTTTTTCGGCGGTGATGCCGCGCTGTGCCGGAGGGGCGGTTCAGTGCGGAGGTTGTTGGGGCGGAGCAGGCTGCCGGTCGCGCAGGCTGCGGAGGTGTGCCATGCGTTCGCCGATGCGGAGTTCGAGGCCGTTGGCGGTGGGGGTGTAGTAGATGCGGCCTTCGGGGAGGTAGGCCTGGGGGACGTAGTGTTCGTCGTAGTCGTGGGCGTATTTGTATTGGAGGTCGGCGTCGTCGGCGCCTCCGGCTTTGGCGAGTTTTTTGCGCGTGGGGGTGGAGAGGTGGGCGGGTACGGCGAGGGTTTTGCCTTCACGTACGTCTTTGAGGGCCATGTCGATGCCGAGGTAGGCGGAGTTGCTTTTGGGGGCGGTGGCGAGGTAGACGGTGGCGTGGGCAAGGTTGATGCGGGCTTCGGGCATGCCGATCATTTCGACGGCGCGGGCGGCATCGAGGGCGACGCGGAGGGCGTTCGAGTCGGCAAGGCCGACGTCTTCACTGGCGGCGATGACGATGCGGCGTGCAATGAAGCGCGGGTCTTCCCCGGCGTTGAGCATGACGGCGAGCCAGTAGAGGGCGGCGTCCGGGTCGGAGCCGCGCATGGATTTGATGAAGGCGGAGATGGTGTCGTAGTGTCCGTCGCCCCCTCGGTCGTAGCGGACGGCTTTTTTCTGGATGGATTCTTCGGCGACGGCGAGGTCGATGAGGATGATTCCCTGTGCGTCCGCATCGGTGGAGAGGACGGCGACTTCGAGGGCTGTGAGGGCTTTGCGGGCGTCTCCGTCGGCCTTGAGGGCGATGTGGTCGAGGGCTTCCTGCGTGATGTCGATGTTCCGGGTGCCGAAGCCGCGTTCTTCGTCGGCGATGGCGCGGCGGAGGAGGGCGATCATGTCTTCCTCGGAGACGGGTTCCAGCGGGAAGATCTGGGAGCGGGAGAGGAGCGGGGTGTTGATGGCGAAGTAGGGGTTCTCCGTGGTGGCTCCGATGAAGCGGATGACTCCTTTTTCGAGGTGGGGGAGGAGGACGTCCTGCTGGGCTTTGTTGAAGCGGTGGAGTTCGTCGACGAAGAGGATGGTGCGCTGGCCGTGGAGGGTTTGGCGGGTGCGGGCTTCGGCGATGCGGTCGCGTACTTCGGAGACGTTGGATTCGACGCCGTTGAGCATGACGAAGTAGGCCGCTGTCTGCTGGGCGATGACGGAGGCGATGGTGGTTTTGCCGACGCCGGGCGGGCCGTAGAAGAGGAGGGAGGAGAAGCGGTCGGTTTCGATGGCACGGCGGAGGAGTTTGCCGGGGGCGAGGAGGTGCTGCTGCCCGACGATTTCACCGATGGTGCGGGGGCGCATGCGTGCGGCCAGCGGCATGGTGTCGAGCGGGGTGGCCTGCGTGCGTGTGTCGTCGCTTCGTCCGTGTGGCGTGAAGAGATCCATCAAGGCGAGTATAAGAAATGTTTCCACGGCGGGCAAGTATGGATCGGGGCAGTATGGAGGCCAGAACGGGCATGTTGAAAGTTTTCTGATGGGGTGTGCGTATTTCATCTATACTTATGAAGAATCATTTTATTGTTTGTCTGATGGCGATGATGTCGTGTCTGTGCCTGTTCAGGATGGATGCGGTGGCCGCAGATCCCGGAACGGATGGCGGCGGAGCCGTGATTCAGGGTGTGCCGGCAGCGGATGTCCAACTGGTCATGCTGGGCGATTCGATTACGGACAATTTGAGGAAATCGGAACCTCCGTTGCGAGATTTTCAGCCGATTTGGAAGAAGTATTATGCTCCGTATCATGCTGTCAATTTCGGAGTGAGCGGTTGTAAGACGGTTGATGTGATTCGGCGGATTCAGGGCGGTTTGCTGGATCAGCTCCAGCCCAAGGTTGTGATGCTGTTGATCGGTACCAATGATACCGGAACGGGGCGTTCTGTCGAGCAGACTGTGGAAGGGATTTCCGATATCGTCAAACTCGTTCATGCAAAGTTGCCGACGGCGCGTATTCTGGTGCTTGGCATTCTGCCGAATGATATACGGGACTGGCATGTGATTGGCGCGAAGGATCCGGCAGCCAAATGGGCTGCCGACCGCCTCGTGAATCAAAGAGTCGAAGCGCTTTTGCGGGATGTGCCGTATGCAACGTTTTTGAATATGGAGAAATCGTTTTTGAATGCTGATAATACGGTCAATGAACAACTTTTCTATGATCCCTGGGAGGTCAATTTTCTGGGGAGAAAATGCGGCCCTCTTCATCCGAATACGCAGGGTGCTCTGCGCATGGCCGAGGCTGTGGAGCCTGTGTTGAAGAGGCTTTCCGGTTCATCCGATCAATAAGTTGCCTTCCTGTTTGTGGACGGAAGGTGTTTTCGCTCTGGGTGGAGAAGCCTTTTTATGGCAAGTCGGCTGCAAGAGTATGCCTTCCGGCGGGCGACGCTGGCGGTTTTTCCGGGTGCTGCGGGGTGACTCAGGGTTGAAAAGCGCAACATGATGCGGAGGAGGCGGCGAAGTTTGCCGAATGCAGGCTCGTATCGGGCTCGCATGGCAGGCTGTGTCGAGGAATGAGCTTTGCGATTGAGAGCGCTGCTCTTGGGGGGGCGGAAGAGGATGTGATAAACCGGATGTGCCGGACATTTATTGGGGCGAAGAGATTTTTTTTGATAAAAGAGCGTCTGATTTCGGACGATGCGGTTGTTGGAGCGTTATTCAAGATGAAAAGGGACGAATGGGGTGTTTGACTTCTTTGTATTCCCTGGTATGATTCATTCAATTAATGTCTATATATGTACCGTTATTGTTTCTTTGAAAAGTATTCTGCAAGGGTAGCAGGCAAGATTGTTGCGTTTGCCCTGGGGGTGGGATGTTGCGGCATGGCTGCGCTTGTTGCTGCCGAGAACGGAGGGGGTGAAGTATTGATGGCCGGATCCGGCGATGCCTCCGGCTATTCACAGAAAGATTTGTCCGCTGTGATGGCGGCTGCGGAGCAGGGTGACGCCTTGGCGCAATGTGAACTCGGCCTGCGTTATGGCCGGGGTACCGGCGGTGCCGTGCAGGATTTCGATCAGGCGGCGCAATGGATGCGCAAAGCGGCAGAGCAGGGAAATGCCGAGGCTCAAGGTACGCTGGGTTTCTTCTATCTGGAAGGCAAAGGAGTGTCGCAGGATGTCGAGAAAGCATTTGCATGGGCAGAGAAGGCTGCACGGCAGGGGGATGCCCAGGCTCAAATGGTACTGGGTTTTTGCTATCTGGAAGGCAAAGGAGCGCCGCAGGATGCCGAGAAAGGATTTGCATGGATGGAGAAGGCGGCGAAGCAGGGAAATGCCCAGGCGCAATATAATCTGGGTCTCTGCTATTATGATGGTACAGGAACGCCGCGGGATGACAGTCAGGCTTTTATATGGATAGAGAAAGCGGCCCAGCAGGGATATGCTGGTGCTCAAATAGCAATGGGTGTTTTGTACCTGGAAGGCAGAGGCGTGCAGCAGGATGTCGAGAAAGGATTTGCATGGCTGGAGAAGGCGGCACAGCAGGGAAATGCCGCAGCTCAAATGGTACTGGGTTTTTGCTATCTGGAAGGCAAAGAAGTGCCGCAGGATGACAGGCTGGCTTTCGAATGGTATGAAAAGGCGGCCCAGCAGGGATATGCTCAAGCGCAATATCTGCTTGGCAATTTCTATTGTGATGGCAAAGGCGTGCCGCAGGATGACAGACAGGCTTTTGCATGGTATGAAAAGGCGGCGAAACAGGGAAATGCCGAGGCTCAAGGTAAGTTGGGTTTCTTCTATCTGGAAGGCAAAGGAGTGTCGCAGGATGTCGAGAAAGCATTTGCATGGGCAGAGAAGGCTGCACGGCAGGGGGATGCCCAGGCTCAAATGGTACTGGGTTTTTGCTATCTGGAAGGCAAAGGAGCACCGCAGGATGCCGAGAAAGGATTTGCATGGATGGAGAAGGCGGCACAGCAGGGGAATTCTCAAGCGCAATATCAGCTTGGCAATTTATATCATGATGGCGAAGGCGTGCCGCAGGATGACAGACAGGCTTTTGCATGGTATGAAAAGGCGGCTCAGCGGGGTTATGCTCCAGCTCAGTGTAATTTGGGCGTCATTTATCAGAAGGGCAAAGGAGTACCGCAGAATGACAGGCAGGCTTTCACGTGGTATGAAAAGGCGGCACAGCAGGGATATGCTGATGCTCAAACAGCAATGGGTGTTTTGTACCTGGAAGGCAGAGGCGTGCAGCAGGATGTCGAGAAAGGATTTTCATGGACGGAGAAGGCGGCTCAACAGGGGGATGCCCAGGCGCAATATAATCTGGGCGGTTGCTATATGGTGGGCAAAGGAACGTCACAGGATGAGGAGAAAGGTGTTTTCTGGCTAGAGAAGGCGGCACAGCAGGGATTTGCTCCTGCAAAAGAGATCTTGCGGCAGAGGGCAAGCAGCGCGCTCCCTGTTCCCAGTGACACTCTTGCCCCTCTCGGTGATGCTCCTCCCATGCGGGATATGTTTCAGGAAGCGTTTGAACAAGGTAAACAGGCGGAGTGAGGGGCCCGCAGGGCGGCGGATTCGCGTGATGCCCGGGAGTGTGTTGTTTACCTTGTTCGGATGCAGCAAGCTGGCGTTGCCCTGATGGATGAGCGTGGTTCTTCAGGGTGCGATGGCCGGTTTGAATGGCGTGGCGGTGCCGTAGTCCGACGGCTTGTCCAAGGGTGGGCGGTTCTTCATTCATGAGGAGGCGTGTCCGGTGTGTGCCTGCCGAGGGCAGGCGTTTATCGGATGTGCTGTCGGCATTTTTGCGTCGCGGAGGATTCCGGTTGATTCCGTGTCTGTTTTTACCTATACTTTCGTGCATGACTCCTGTGAAATCGATACCTTTGGCCCATGGCCGCCGTTCTTTTATCTGTGCTGCCGTTTTGTTGTGTGCCGGAATCGGGGTGTCCGTTTATATGCGCCATGCGTCTTTCCGGGAAGGTTCGGATACGTATGGATGGTTCGGAGACGATTGGTGTTTGTCCGGCGGCGGAGGTTCGTTGAGTGATGAGGAGGTTTTGAGATATCGCGATTATATGGCGGGAGGTTCCAGAGAAGAGGAGCTTTACAAGATGGCGGCTGCGGAGGTGCCGGAGATTCGGGAAGCGGCGGAGAAGGGTGATCCCATCGCACAATGCAGGATGGGCCATGCGTGTTCCGAGGGTATCGGCGTGCCGAAAGATGATGTGCAAGCCGCGCAGTGGTTCAGGAGATCGTCCGATCAAGGGTTTGGCCGGGCGGAACGGGCGCTTGCGTGGTGTTATCGCGAGGGAAAAGGAGTGCCGCAGGATAGCGGTCAGGCTCAGCGTTTGTACAAGCGGGCTGCCGATCACGGTGATTCGGTTGCGGCTCAGGAGACGTTTTCCATGTATATGCAGGAGGCGTCTGAGGAGGCGAGAAAAGAGCGTGATGCCAGGTTCAAATGGGAGATGCTGCGTTCCAGCCTGATGGCGGCGGGGCTGAGTCTGTTCGGATTGTGCCTCCATGATGTATGGGCGAGGAGGAGGATGCGGCGGGAGATGGCGGAAGCGGAGTTGAGGGCGAGGGCGGTGAGGCAGCTCTGTGATTTGAAGGATGCGCCTAAATGCGTGAGGCCCGGCATGCGTGGCCGTGAGGGAGATGCGGGTCGGTAGGATGCGGTTTTCTCGCTTGGTGCGGGAGGCTGTTCGTGGTAAGATGAGCGCATGAGTATGTCTTCCGACGGTCAGGTGGTGATGACGGTTTTGCTGTGTGTGCTGGCAGGGGTGAGTTTGCTGCTTTTTTTGTTGTGGATGCGCGAGAGGGATCGGGCGGTGCGGGGAGCGGCGGATCTGGAGAATGCGCGGCGCGATGCGGAGAATGAGCGTTTGCGGGCGGAGAAGGTGGAGGAGTTGAGCGAGATGCTGCGGCTGCGGATGTCGGAGGATTTTTCGGAGTTGTCCCGGAAGAGTCTGGAGCATTTGGGCAGGCAGTTCATGACGATGGCGAAGTCCGAACTGGAGACGCAGCAGGTGCAGGCCCAGGGTTCGCTGGAGAAGAAGGAGATGGCGATTCGCCATTTGCTGGATCCGGTGGGGCAGTCTTTGGAGAAGGTACATGCGGTGATGGCGGAGATCGAGAAGGAGAGGAAGGAGAATCTCGGTTCGCTGCGCGAGAATCTGGCGCAGATGCGGCAGAGCCACGTGGAGCTGGTGCGGGAGACGTCGAAGTTGAGTTCCGCCCTGCATAGCCGCAGTGCGCGCGGGAGGTGGGGCGAGCTGCAGTTGCGGAGGATCGTGGAGCTGGCGGGGATGGTGGAGCATTGCGATTTCGAGACGCAGGTTTCGGTGAAGGATGAGCGGGCGTTCCGCCCCGATATGGTGGTGAATCTTCCGGGCGGGCGTTGTGTCGTGATCGATGCGAAGGTGCCTATGGATGCCTATTTGCTGGCGATGGAGGCGGCGAGTCCCGAGGAGCAGGCGGCGCATTTGGCGCAGCATGCGAAGCAGGTGCGGGCGCACCAGCGCGCACTGGCGGATAAGAGGTATTTTGCGATGTTCGACAATACGCCGGAGTTCGTGGTGATGTTCCTGCCCGGCGAATCTCTGCTGCATGCGGCGATGGAGGCGGATCCGGCTTTGTTCGAGCAGTGCCTGGAGGGCAATGTGGTGATGGCGACTCCTTCGACGCTGATCGCCCTGCTGAAGGCGGTGGCCTACGGCTGGCGGCAGGAGCAGCTGGCGCTGGGGGCGAAGGCGATTTCGGAGCAGGGTAGCAAGGTGTATGAGAGTTGCCTGACGTTTCTTGAGAATCTGGGGAAATTGGGTGTGGCGTTGAAGAGTTCTGTGTCGCATTACAATAATGCGATCGGTACGGCGGAGTCCCGCCTGCTGCCTCGTGCGCGGAAGCTGGCGCAGATGGGAGTGGCGGCGAAGTCGAAGGCGGAGGATAAGGCTTTGCCTCAGGTGGATGTGCCGGTGCGCACGCCGCAGATTCCCTCCGATGGTGATGGTGATTGAGGTGGCATTCCGGTGTTCGGAGGCGGTTTGCCGGGAAGGATTCGGCGGAAGACGTAGTTTGGGGTTGTGGTTTTTGTGTTTTACAGGTAGAGTTCACCCGAACTCATGATGAAATTTTTCCCTGTTACACTTCCCGTTTGCGCTTTTCTGTTCGTGTCCGGTGTGTTGCCCGTTTCGGCGCAGGAGCAGCCGGAGGCCGGCAGGCCCAAGCCCCAGCGCGTGGTGAATCGCATAGCAGCTTCGGTGAACGGTCGTCCGATTACGACGGCGGAAGTGAGAGCTTCCCTGTATCCGATTCTCCGGGAGTTGCAGGTGCTGTATCCCAAGCAGGGTCCCAAGTTCTTTTCGGAGCTGGCCAATGCGAAGAAGATGATTCTGAATGATTTGATTGAGCGCGAGCTGGTGCTGGGCGAGTTTGAAGAGAAGGGGTATATGATGCGCGACGACCATATCGAGACGGCGATCAATTACCATATTCTGACGCGTTTCAACGGTAACCGCGATGCTTTCCTCAAGGGGTTGCAGGCGGCGGGGCAGAATTTGACGGATTTCCGCGAGTCGATCAGGAAGCAGGAGATCGTGAATGCGATGCGCAGCAGCCGGTTCGACCGCAATATTCCGCCTACGCCGGATGAGATCAATGCTGAGTATCAGAAGATCAAGTCCGATTTCCGCGATTTGACGCAGGATTCGATCGTGTACGATAAGATTTTCATTCCGTTCATTCCGTATGATCCGTCCAAAACTCCGGACGATCAGTTTCTGCTGGCTGAAGAGGTGGCCAAGAAGCTGAAGAATAAAGAGATTTCATTTGCCGACGCAGCCAAGGAGTATTCATCGGATTCCATGGCGGAGAAGGGGGGGCGCTGGGATCGCATCAAGCGCGGCGAGCTGGCAGCGGAGTTTGCTTCCGTGGTGTTCAGTGCGCCGGTTGGGGAAATTGTAGGGCCGCTGGTTGACAGGCCGGACCCCCAAACGTTGCAGCACGGTGGTTTTACGATTGTGCGTGTGGTGGATAAGTCGCTGGCTCCCGCTCCTCCTCTGAGCAAGGTGAAGGAAGAGGTGGATGCCTCCGTGCGTCGCAAGCGCAGTGAAGAGCGTTATCGCCAGTGGGTGGAGCGGCTTCGCAATAAGGCGATTATTCGTACTTTCGTTTGATGCCGTTTTGAACGGTTGCCGGGCGGTTCAGGATGTCCGGCGGTTTGCAGCCTGTTGAGCCTGCAAGAGGTCGTCTGCTTCGAGAGCGCAGGGATCGGGCGCGACGAAGTGGCTCATGGCGATTTCGACGGGCGTGAGGTCGATGCCGATGCTTTGTTCGTAGGCCGGGTGGCCGATGCGATGGCCGAAGGCGGAGCCTGCGGGCGGGTCGATGGGGGAAGGGACATCGCCGGGCAGGGGCCGGGCATTGTTTTTCTTCGCCGGATCCGGTTCGGGGATGGCGGAGATGAGGGCCTTGGTGTAGGCGTGTTTCGGGTTTTTGTAGATTTCTTCAGAGGGAGCTGTTTCGACGATTTTGCCGAGGTACATGACGGCAACGCGGTCCGAGATGTGTTTGACGACGGCGAGGTCGTGCGCGATGAAGAGGTAGGAGAGTTTTCTTTCTTCCTGCAGGTCGAGGAGGAGGTTGAGGACTTGCGATTGGACGGAGACGTCGAGCGCGGAGACGGGTTCGTCGAGGATGAGGAGTTTCGGGTTGAGTGCGAGGGCGCGGGCGATGCCGATGCGCTGGCGCTGGCCGCCGGAGAATTCGAAGGGGAAGCGGTCGATGGCGTTCGGCGGGAGGCCGACGCGGTCGAGGAGGGCGCGGACACGGTCGCGGCGTTCTGCAGGGGTGCCGATGCGGTGGATGAGGTAGGGTTCGGCGACGATTTGGCCGACGGACATGCGCTGGTTGAGGGAGTCGGCGGGGTCCTGGAAGACCATTTGGATGCCGGGCCGGAGGGGACGGAGGCGGTGTTCGGAGAGGTTTGAGATGTCGGTTCCCTGAAAGAGGATGCGGCCTGCGGTGGGTTTGAGGAGGCGGACGATGGTTTTGCCGATGGTGGATTTGCCGCAGCCGGATTCACCGACGAGGCCGAGGGTTTCTCCTTCGCGGATGGTGAGGGAGACGTCGTCCACGGCTTTGACCCATCCGGCTCGGCGCATGAGGATGCCTTTGCGGACAGGGAAATATGTTTTAAGGTGCTGGACGTCGAGGAGCGGTGTTTCCATGGCGGTGTGCGGTGAGGGTGTTACGGGCAGCAGACGGGGCATGCTTCGACGAGGTGGCCCGGTGAGATTTCCTTCATGGGCGGCCTTTCGAGCAGTTCGTCTGCCGGGCGGCCCATGCGCTGGCAGAAGCGGCAGCCTGCTGCGAATTCCCCGATGCCCGCCACCTGGCCGAGGATGGTGGGAAGGTGCGTTTTGCGCGGGGTGTCGAGGCGCGGCATGGAGGCGAGGAGTCCCCGGGTGTAGGCGTGTGTGGGGTGGGTGAAGAGTTCGCGGACGGGGGCGGTTTCGACGATGCGCCCGGCGTACATGACGACGACGGAGTCGCAGTGCTGGGCGATGACTCCGAGGTCGTGCGTGATAAGGATGGAGGAGGCGTGTGTTTCTTCCCGGAGTTCGCGGAGGAGGTCGAGGATTTGCGCCTGTACGGTGACGTCGAGGGCGGTGGTGGGTTCGTCCGCGATGATGAGGGAGGGGGTGCAGGCGAGAGCGATGGCGATGACGACGCGCTGGCGCATGCCGCCGGAGAGCTGGTGCGGATATTCGTCGACGCGTTGTTCGGGGGCGGGGATGCGGACGCGTCGGAGGAGTTCGATGGCGGCATTTCGGCCTTCGGCAGGCGACATGCCTTTGTGGATGGCGAGGGATTCCGCGATTTGCCGTCCGATGGTGTGGACGGGGTTGAGGGCGGTCATGGGTTCCTGAAAGATGGTGCCGATTTCTCCGCCCCGGATGCGGTACATGTCTTCAAGGCTGGCGGTGACGAGGTCTTTTCCATTGAGGAGGACGCTGCCGCCGAGGATTTTGCCCATGGGCTGCGGGAGAAGCCGGATGATGGACATGGCGGTGACGCTTTTGCCGCAGCCGGATTCTCCGACGATGCCGACGCAGGAGCCGCGGGGTACGGTGAAGCTGATGTCGTCGACGGCGCGGAGCTGTCCGCCGTCGGTGTCGAAGGCGGTGACGAGGTTGCGGACTTCAAGGAGGTTGTCGCTCATGGCTGGTTAAGGTGTCTGGCCGGGAGGCAGGGGGATGTTTTCCTGTTTTTCAGGGTAGGTTTCGCCGTTGTGCCGGGCGCGGATGGTGGCGGCTTTTTCGTTTTCGTCGATCCAGTAGAGGTGGCTGTCGAGCGGGTCGTAGTAGCGGGGCGGGGCGAAGTTGGTGGTTTCGCTGCGGGGCCATTGGATCCAGCGCCAATAGGCGAGCCGCCAGAAGTCGGTCGTCCAGCCGGGTATCCATGTGGCGGAGTCGTGGATGAGCTGCTGGGCGCGGTGCGAGGCGGCGACGGCTTCCTGTTCGGTGGTGGCGTCGCGTTCGTCGATGAGGGCTTCGTCAAGGTCGTCGTCGGCGTAGGCGGTGATGTTGTTGGTCGTGGTGGCGACGTTTCCTTTGCTGTCGTAGGCGAAGCTGGAGTGGAATCCCTGATGGAGGCGGGGGATGGGCGGAGTGAAGCCCCAGGACCAGACGGCGGCCTGATGGCGTTTGTCCATGACTTTGCGGAAGAAGACCATGGTGTCGAGCGAGTCCGGCAGGATTTCGACGCCGCATCGCGCGGCGTCTTCCCGGAGTTTGCTCATGAAGATGTTGTAGAGGGGTTCGTTGGCGTAGGAGATTTCGACGGTGAGGCGTTTTCCTCCGGGAGTGCAGAGGTAGCCTTCGCGGTCTGTCCGCGTGTAGCCTGCCATGGCGAAGTATTCGCGGGCTTTTTCCGGGGAGTATTCGCGGGCGCGGATGGAGGGGTTGGTGTATTTGCCGAATCCGGTGGCGTAGGAGTGGAGGCGGCGGTAGTCTCCCCGGAAGACGGTGTCGATGATGCCGTCGATGTTCATGGCATGATGCAGTCCCAGCCGGATGTTTTTGTCGTTGAAGGGGGGGCGTGAGGTGTTGAGGAAGAAGCCGAAGGGGGAGCGTGGCCAGATGTTGTGGAATTCGGCGCGGCGGATGTAGCCGTGGTGGACTTCTGGAATTTCCATGCCTTCGTACCAGTGTTCCGGTTCCCGGAGGGAGAGGACGTCGAGTTCGCCGATACGGAAGAGTTCGCGGACTTTGGCCGGGTCGGCATAGAAGAGGTAGAGGATGTCGTCGACGTTGCAGGAGTAGCGCGCGTATTTGCGGTTTTTGGCCCACCAGTCGGGGATGCGTCGCAGGCCGATTTGCGTGCCGCGGATGACGTTGTCCGGAGAGACGGCGTAGCCCCCGGTTCCGGGCGGTGTGCGCCACTGGTAGCGTTCGGCGTAGTCCGCGCCGAATTCGCTGTAGAAGTGGGTGGGGTCGCAGGTGAGTGCGGCTTTGTAGACGGGCATGGGCGCACGGGCCGGGAGGGTGACGGAGAAGGTGCGCGGGCCGTAGAGGGTGATGCCGGCGATGTTTTCGAGGTAGTAGTTCTGGTAGTAGGAGGCTTTGGCGTAGGGGGAGGTGCGGATGTAGATGGCGGTGAGGAAGTCGCGCGTCGTGATGGGGGTGCCGTCGGTGAAGGTGGCTTTGTCGTCGATGTGGTAGTAGACGGTTCGTCCGTCGTCCGAGACGGCCCATTTGTCCGCCAGTCCGGGGATGATGGCTCCGGTGCCGGGGTGAATGGTGACGAGGTCCATGGCGATGTCGTCGTAGAGGTAGCGGCGGAATCCGTTGTTGCTGTTCGGGCCGAAGGGGCGGAATGTGTCCGGGAAGGAGCGGGTGATGGGCAGGCGGAGAGTGCCGCCTTTGGTGGCACGGGGGTCTCCCAGTTCCGGTTCGTCCCAGTTGCTTTCCCATGGGAGTGCTGCCGGAAGGTCTTCGGGACGTTGCAGCCGGATGTAGGGGCCGCCGTCGAGGCGGGTGCGGTAGGCGGCAAGCTGGTTGCGGGCTGTTTTGAGGGTGGTTTCGTGATGGCGTTTTTCGGCCGGATTCTGTGCCTGTTCCTTGAGGCGTTCGAGGGATGCGACGGTTTCTTCTTGCTGTTTGATGGCGTTTTCGAGCCACGAGCGGCAGCGGGCGTTCCACGAGGCGATGAAGCCGGGGGATTTGTCCGTGGGGGCGAAGCCGGGGGGCATGCGCCATTTTTTCGCATAGTCGGGCGTGTTTTTGCCGGGGAAGCCGAGGGGCATGTCCTGTTCTTCCGGTTCGGGCTGCCAGGCGACGCCGCGTGCGCGAGCCGAGTCGCCGCATCCGTTGAGGCAGATGAGGAGGAAGAGCAGGGTGCAGAAGCTGAGGAAGCCGTGTTTCATTTATAGGTGGTGAATTTTTTCGGGTCGAAGGCTTCGCGGACGGCTTCCCCCATGAAGGTGACGAGGAGCAGGACGAAGACGAGGGCGGAGAAGGCGGAGGAGACGATCCACGGTTTGGAGAGGTTGGCGAGGCCGTCGTTGAGGAGGCGGCCCCAGCTTGCGTAGGTGTCCGGCAGGCCGAAGCCGAGGTAGTCCAGCGAGGCGAGGGCGAGGATGAGGCCGGAGACGCTGAAGGGGATGAGGGTGACGAGGATGGCGATGAGGTTCGGCAGGATGTGGACGAAGAGGATGCGAGGGGTGGATGCTCCCATGACGCGGGCGGCGGAGACGTAGTCGCGCGCTTTTTCCTTCATCGTGGAGGTTCGGAGGAGGTAGGTCATTTGCATCCAGCCGAACATGCTGAGGAGGGCGAGGATGAGGAAGAGGCCCTTGAACCGGAGCGGCACGAGGTCCGAGATGATCATGACGACGAAGAGGAAGGGCACCTGCGAGAGGATTTCGATGAGGCGCTGCATGGCCAGGTCGTATTTGCCGCCGAAGTAGCCCATGAGCATGCCCATGGAGATGCCGATGAGGTAGACGCAAGGGAGGTAGAAGAAGGCCGCCTTGAGGTTGACCTGCAAGCCGCCGTAGAGGTAGGCGAGGATGTCGGATCCCTGCGAGTTGGTGCCGAGAAGGTGCCCTCCGGCGAGTGGCGGCGAGGGGTGGTGGTGGATGATGTGGAAGGAGTGTTCCGGCGTGCGTGTCAGGAAGTCGCCAAGGGTGCCGGGGCCGGTGTATTTGGCTTTGTCCTGCATTCCCCTGGCGTAGTGGGCGGAGAGTACCTGCGTGCCGTCCGGAAGCCAGCCTTGCGCGGGGCCGTCGGGCAGGCCCTGCCGGAAGCGGAGGCGCATGTGCTGACGGCCCGTGCCTTCTTCATACAGGCGGGAGGCCTGCCCGTTGTAGGGGCGTTGTTCGCCGGGGGCGTAGCAGAGGCCGTCGCTGCGGCGTTCGAGGGTGACTACGGGTTCTGCGGCGGCATCGCCCGAGGGGTCGTAAGGGATGAGGGGGAGGAGGACGAGGGAGGGTTTGCCGGGGTGGCCTTCTTCGGTTTTGAGGCGGCGGTAGTCCGGTTCGGCTTTGGCGGCATCGCCGGTGAGGCCGAAGGTTTCTCCGGGGATGACGGAGCGAGTGAAGGCGGGCGCGTACCACCGGCCTTCATAGATGACGAGGAGGGCGCGTTTGCCGACGAGTGCCTGGTCGAGGCATGCGACGAAGACGAGGCCAAGGAAGACGAGGAAGGCGGCATACCCCCGGCGGATGCTTTTGAAGCGGGCGATGCGCCGGGCGTTGATGGGGGTGAGGCGGAAGCGGCCCGGCGGCTGGCGGAGGAGCCAGATGGAGAGGGCGAGGGCGGCGGCGGTGCAGAGCCAGCCGAACCAGAGGAATTTGCCGTCGGGCGTGATCCAGGAGTCGCTGAAGCCTGCCGTGTGGAGGAACTCCATTTCGCGTGCTGCGGTGAAGGGCCAGCTCAGGGTGGGGAGGAGCAGGCCGCAGGCTTCGCCGATGCCGGAGAGCAGGGCGCATGCGAGCAGGAGGTAGGCGAGTTTGCGGATCATGTTCAGTCGAATTTGACGCGGGGGTCGACGCAGGCGACGACGATGTCCGCCAGAAGGTTGCCCAGCATCATGAAGAAGGAGGTGAGGAGGAGGCTTGCCATGATGAGCGAGTAGTCTTTGTCCATGAGTGCCTGGTAGCTGAGCATGCCGAAGCCCTGGATGTCGAAGACTCGTTCGATGAGCATGGATCCCGCGATGATGGTGCTGACGAGGGTGCCGAGGGTGGTGGCTAGGGGGATGAAGGAGTTGCGGAAGGCATGCCCGTAGACGGCCTGCCGGAAGGTGACGCCTTTGGCCATGGCGGT
The DNA here is from genome assembly GCF_001683795.1 of Neoakkermansia glycaniphila. GTDB lineage: Bacteria > Verrucomicrobiota > Verrucomicrobiia > Verrucomicrobiales > Akkermansiaceae > Akkermansia > Akkermansia glycaniphila. The sequence goes on along the minus strand of NZ_LIGX01000021.1, from coordinate 82,053 downwards.
GCGGATGTAGTCCGAGGAGAGGTTTTCCATGAGGTTGTTTTTCATCATCATGGTGGTGACGGCAAAGGTGGAGATGACGTAGCAGACTAGGGGGAGGACAGTGTGATGGGCGAGGTCGCGCACCTGCGCCCAGAAGCCCATGTGTTCGAACCCGGAGGAGGTGAGGCCGCAGAGGGGGAACCATTCGAGCCGCGCGCCGAAGTAGACGACGAGGACGGCGCCGAGGGCGAAGCCCGGTACGGCATAGCCGAGGAAGATGAGGACGGAGGTGATGTTGTCGAACCAAGTTTTGTGCCGGATGGCTTTCATGATGCCGAGTGGCAGGCTGACGGCGTAGGTGATGATGGCGCTGAGGATGCCGAAGTAGAGGGAGACGGGGATGCGCTCGGCGATCATGTCCCACACGGGTTCGTTGTATTTGAAGGAGTTTCCGAAGGAGCCCTGAAGGATGCCGTCGTAATCCTCTTTCCATGCGACGGCGCGCCATCGGTAGCCTGCCGCTTTGTCGGCGATGGCGGTTTCATCTGTTTTGTCCAGGCGTTTGGCCCAGCGTTCGGCTCGGTCGCGCGGGGTTTCGAGGGCGAACATCCATCCTTCCCGTGCCGGTTCGGATACGTCGCCATTCTGGTATTCGAGGAGGCGGGGGGTGGTGCCTTCTTCGGGTTTGGCGAGGCGGACGAAGCGGCCGGAGTCGCTGAGGGTGAGGACGGTTTCGTTGCCGCCGGAGGGGAGTTCGGCCTTGGAGATGAGCGTTTTTTTCGGCAGGATGCCGAGCCATTGCAGGTAGGCGATGCCCGTGCGCTCCTGAAGGTTGAATTGCTCTTCCAGCCGCTCCAGGTCTTCTTCGCTGATGTTGGAGTCCCCCTGTGCCGTGGCTTTTTCGCCGGAGAGCGCGCCCATGGTCTGTTCCTGCATCATCTGATCGACGGGGCCGCCGGGGACGAAGCGGGTGACGCAGAAGACGAGGAAGGTGACTCCAATCAGGGTGAGGGGCATCAGCAGGAGTCTTCTGATGATATACGTCTTCATACGGCGCGTGGAGCATACAGGAAGAAGCTCCTGATGGCAAGGAAGAAATGAAGGCGCGCCGGATGAAGTGCCTCAGGCTTCCGGGATGCCGATGAGGGTGGCCGGGTTGCCGTGGTGGCGGACGGTGCGTTCGAGGTCGGCGAAGGTGAGGAAGACGGTGGCGGTGTTGTCGTTGGGGTGGACGCCGACGAGCGGGCAGGCGGCCAGGTCGCGGTCGAAGAAGACTTCGACATTTTTTTCCGTGTTGTTGAGGATGCAGAAGGGGGAGACCGAGCCGGGGCGGATGCCGAGGTGGGTCATGAGGCGTTCTTCCGAGCCGAAGGAGAGGGCGGTGGAGCCGATGACGGTGCGCAGCGTTTTGATGTCGACGTTTTTATCCCAGCGGACGACGATGAGGAAGTGCCTGCGGCCTTTGGCATCGCGGAGGAAGAGGTTTTTGGCGATGGTGCCCTGTGTGCCGAGAGTAGCGTTCATCATGTCTTCGACGGTGTGCATGGGCGCGTGCTCGGCGATGGTGTAGGAGATTCCCAGTTCTTCAAGTGTGCGGTAGACGGTTAGGCGTGCGGTTTCGTTCATGGTTCGGAAGAGGAGGCTGTTCTATCGTGGATGCGGCGGATGGCCCACTCGGCGTGTTCGGCGATGAGCGGGGTATCGTGCAGGGCCTGTTCGAGTGCGGGGAGGTCGTCCGCGGTGCCGATGTTGCCGAGGACGCAGCAGGCGTTGCGCAGGAGACCTTCCCTTTTGATGCGGCGGATGGGGGAGTGGCGGAAGTGTTCGGTGAAGGTTTGGTCATCCAGCGTGAGGATGTCGCGCGGCTGGAGGGTGCGGAGGTGCCGGGGGAGCAGGAGGCGTGTGTCGTGCGTTTCCCGAGCGAAGCGGTTCCACGGGCAGGCTTCGAGGCAGGTATCGCAGCCGTAGAGGCGGTCGCCGAGGAGGGATCTCCATTCTTCGGGGATGCTGCCTTTGTGTTCGATTGTCCAGTAGGAGATGCAGCGGCGGGCATCCACGGAGTGGCCGTCGAGAGCGCCTCCGGGGCATGCATCAATGCAGCGGCGGCAGGAGCCGCAGCGAGGAGAGCAGGGGGTATCCGCCGGGAGTTCCAGCGTGGTGAGGATGGTGGCGAGGAAGATGCAGGAGCCGCCCTGCGGGTGGATGATTTGCCGGTGCCTGCCGATCCATCCCATGCCGGAGAGGGTGGCGTAGTCGCGTTCGTTGACGGGGCCGGAGTCGGTGTAGTACCGCTGGCTGCCTCCGTAGAATCGGAGGGTTTCGTCGAGGTCGGCCAGTTTGCTTTCGAGCAGTTTGTGGTAGTCGTGGCCGTGGGCGTAGCGGGCGATGCGTCCGCGAGCGGTTCGGAGGTTATGCGGCGTGTAGGGATAGGAGAGGATGGCGATGCTCCGTACATCCGGGAGGACGAGGGTGGGATCAAGGCGTTTTTCTTCCTGCCGCTCCATCCATTCCATGGAGGCATGGCAGCCGTTGCGGAGCCATTGCTGCAGGGTATGGCCGTAGGGCGTGGGTACGGCGTGCGCTACCCTGCAATCGGAGAATCCGAGCTGCCGGGCGGCCATGTCGAGCGCCTGTCGGGCGGGATGGTCTGCGGGCGGAGGCACGGGGCGATTATAGCGCAGAGGGGCGGAATGTACACAGCAAATAGGGTCTGTGCCGTGTGTATTCGGGGATATCGAAAAAACGCCGCACCTTGCAGGGTGCGGCGTTTGGAAAATGGTTGGTCGGAACGGTTAGCGCTTGGGAATGGAGGATTCGCGTTCGCATGCGGGGAGCATGACGTTCAATTGGCGTTCCTGAATGCGCTTTTTCTGGCCGATGTTGTTCTTTTCGGTGATTTCCTTGGCCTGCTGGATGGATTTCAGGCGTTCCTGTTCGGCGCGTTCCTTTGCTTTGGCATATTCGTCGATGCTTGCCTGCTGCTTGGGTGTGGCGGTGCGCTTGAGCGTATCTACGGACAGATCGGCCGGAGAGACGTTCGGTGCTGCGGAGGCTGCGGAGAGGAGCAGCGCGAGTGCGGAACATGTGGAAATGAGACGTGCTTTCATGGCGTGTTTGACTCTGCAAGTATAAGTGTTTGCCTGCACATGTCAAGTTACTTTTTCACGTTCTTTCGCTCATGGGGGACGGAGCTCCCGGAATGGTATGCGGAAGCGCGCGGTACTCCATGAACAAAACCGCCGCTTTCTTGCGAAAGCGGCGGCAGGTTGAAAAAGCTTGTGTGAAGTTTTTCCTGCGTTTAGCGGGAGTAGAGTTCCACGATGAGCTGTTCGTTCACGATGGGGGCGATTTCTTCCTTCGTGGGTACGCGGGAGATTTTGCCGGTGAACTTGTCCTTGTCGCATTCCATCCAGTCGGGGACGACGACGGTTTGCGTGAGGTCCGCATAACGGGTGACGAGGGTCTGGGAAGCGGCCTTCGAAGCGACGGCGATGACATCGCCGGGGGAGCAGCTGAAGGATGCGACGTTGACCTTGCGGCCGTTGACGGTGACGTGGCCGTGCGAGACGAGCTGGCGGGCGGCGGAACGCGTGTTGGCGAAGCCGAGGCGGTACACGACGTTGTCGAGGCGGAGTTCAAGGAGCTGAAGAAGGATTTCGCCCGTGATGCCACGGCGGCGGGATGCTTCTTCGTAGTATTTGCGGAACTGGCCTTCAAGCACGCCGTATTGGAAACGGAGCTTTTGCTTTTCGGCAAGCATCACGCCGTAGTCGGACTTCTTCTTGCGTCCGGCACGCACGCCGTGCTGACCCGGGGGGAAGGGGCGGCGGGCAAAGGACTTGCTGGGGCCAAAAAGTTCAACGCCGAAACGACGAGAGACTTTATCGCGGGGACCTGTATAACGAGCCATGATAAATGTTCTTGTATGTAGTGTTTGATGAATTAGACGCGGCGAGCCTTGGGAGGACGGCAGCCATTGTAGGGAATGGGGGTGACGTCGCGGATGGCGGTGATTTCGATGCCGAGGGCCTGGACGGCACGGACGGCGGATTCGCGGCCGGAGCCCGGACCCTTCACGCGCACTTCGGCTTCGCGGAGGCCGTGGCCCATGGCCTGGCGGCAAGCGTCCTGACAGACGACCTGACCGGCATAAGCCGTGCTCTTGCGGGAGCCCTTGAAGTTGAGTTTGCCGGCGGAGGACCAGCCGATGACGTTGCCCTTGAGGTCGGTCACGCTGACGACGGTGTTGTTGAAGGTGGAGGAGATGTGAACGATACCGGAGGTGACGTTCTTGCTGCCCTTGGCCTTGAGGATTTTGACCTTGTCGTCGGCATCGCCGAGGCCGAGTTCGGCAAAGATGTCGCGGCGTGCTTCAGGCTTTTTGGTTTCTTCAGCGGCGGCGGGAGCAGCCACGGGAGCGGCAGCTTCAGCGGGGGCAACCACTTCTTCGGTGATTTCTGTGATGGTTTCTTCAGCCATGATGAGATGTTCTACGTGGTTGTCTTACTTCTTCTTCTGGGCACCGACGGTCTTCTTCTTGCCCTTGCGGGTACGAGCGTTGGTGCGGGTGCGCTGTCCGCGGACGGGCAGGCCGCGGCGATGGCGGATGCCACGGACGCAGTTGATGGTGGAAAGACGCTTGAGGTCGATCTGCTTTGCACGACGAAGGTCACCTTCAATGAGGATGCCGTTGGACGTGATGGCCTGAACGATCTTGGTGAGCTGTTCGTCGGTGAGTTGACCCGTGCGAAGGTCCGGGTCGATGCCGGCCTGCTCAAGGATCTTCTTAGCGGTCGAAGCGCCGATGCCGTAAATGTAGGGCAGTGCGGCTTCGATGCGCTTTTCGTTAGGGATTTCTGTGCCGAAAAGACGTGCCATAATGGTTTCTTTGCTTTAGCTGTTTGGTGAATGCCACATTGCGCGGCATTTGTGCTGGACGAAGGATGTACCATATTCCGGTTTTTTTGCAAGCCCAAATCGGTGGAAAATTACATATTTGCGTTTATTTGGTTTGTTTTTGGGTATTCACCAAATAAATGAGCCGCAATATGTGGGCGGGGGGGGGCTTGTTTCCGGTGAGGTCAGATGTATTTTCTCTTGTCGAAGAGATGGGCGCGCAATGGGTCGGTGGCGGCCAGGTGGGTGAAGGCGATGGCGAGGGCATCCGCCGCATCGGGGGGCGGCGTTTCGGTGAGGTGGAGCAGGGCGCGCATCATGAAGGCGACCTGCTGTTTTTGTGCGCTGCCTTTGCCGACGACGGCGAGTTTGACGCATGTGGGCGGGTATTCCATGATGCGCAATCCGCACCCGGCGGCGGCGATGACGACGGCGGCGCGGGCCGATCCCATGGTGATGGCGGTGCGGTGCGACTGGACGTAGATGATCTGCTCGATGGCAAGTTCATCGGGTTGCCATGAAGCGATTAGTTCGCCGATGCGTTCGTGGATGAGCAGCAGGCATTCGGACTGGCTGCGGCTCTGGGGGATGGAGAGTGTGCCGTATTCCAGCGCGCGCGCCTCGCGGGAGTTGCCTTCGATGACGGCGTATCCCGTGTGGCGGATGGCAGGGTCGATGGCGAGTACTCGCATGGGGGGCGGCGGCGCGGTCAACGGCGGCGTTTTTTGGGCGCGGGCCGGGACTTGCGGAGGGGGCGTGCGGGAGCGCCGTCGAGCAGGGCCGTGTAGGCGTAGTCGAAGCTGTCGAGCTTGCGGCGTTCGATTTCCTTGCCGATGAAGATTTCGACGGATTTGGCAAAGTCGAGTTCATCGGCGGTGAGGAGGGTGAAGGCGTCTCCGGTGGCTTCGGCGCGGCCGGTGCGGCCGATGCGGTGGACGTAGTCTTCGGCGTTTTCGGGTACGCGGTAGTTGATGACGTGGGTGACGCCGTTGATGTCGATGCCGCGGGCGGCTACGTCCGTGGCGACGAGGATGTTGTACTGGCCGTCCTTGAAGCCTTTGAGTGCCTGCATGCGTTCCTTTTGTCCGATGTCGGAGTGCATGGCGGTGACTTTGTCGCCGTGGCCGTCCCTTTGAAGGAGGGAGCATACGCTGTCCGCTTCCTTGCGGGTGCGGGTGAAGATCATCAGGGACTGGAAGTCCGTGCTTTTGACGAGGGCGAGGAGGAGTTCGTCGCGCTGGTCGAGGCCGACGGGGTAGAAGGCATGGGAGATGGTCGCGGCTACTTCGCGGCGGGCGATGCTGATTTCGACGGGGTCGGTGAGGCACCATTTGGCGAATCCGGCGATGACTGGGGGCATGGTGGCCGAGAAGAAGAGTGTCTGGCGGCCTTCCCAGGGGCAGAGGTTGATGATTTTGCGGACGATGGGGAGGAAGCCCATGTCGAGCATGCGATCCACTTCGTCGAGGACGAGGCATTTGAGCTGCCCGAAGCGCATGGTGCCGCGGTAGAAGTGGTCCACGAGGCGGCCGGGGGTGGCGACGATGATGTCGGCTCCCTTTTTCAGATCTTCGGTTTGCTGGCCGTAGCCGACGCCGCCATAGAGGAGGGCGACGGTGAGGTCGGTGTGTTTGGCATATTCGCGGAAGGCTTCGGAGACCTGGTCGGCGAGTTCGCGCGTGGGTTCGAGGACGAGGATCTGGGGCTGGCCCGTGTGGGTGATTTTGCTCAGGAGGGGGAGGGCGAAGGCGGCGGTTTTGCCGGTGCCCGTCTGCGATGCGCCGATGAGGTCGCGCCCTTCAAGGACGATGGGGATGGCCTGTTCCTGAATGGGGGTGGGGGTCTGATAGCCGCAGTCGGATACGGCCTGGAGGATGGGTTCGGAGAGTCCTAATTCGGAAAACAACATGATTTTTGATCTAAATGAAGGTGTGTATAACGAAAATCGGCGATCCGGGAAGGGAGCGCCGATGGCCGGTATCACGGGATGTCAGGAGAGGAATGGGTTGGTGAGCCGTTCATGCTTGACGGTGGTGTAGGGGCCGTGGCCGGGAAGCACGATGGTGGTGGCAGGCTGGTTCAGGATGCGGGCATGGATGCCGTTCAAGAGCTGTTTTTCATCGCCGCCGGGAAGGTCCGTGCGTCCGATGGATCCGGCGAAGAGGACGTCGCCGGAGAAGAGTTTGTCTTCGTCTACGAGGTGGTAGACGTTGCTGTCCGTGGAGTGGCCCGGCACGAAGTGGATATGCCAGAGCTGGCCGCCCCAGTTGGCGGTGCGGCGTTTTTCGTCCACGATGTCGTCTACCTCGAAGGGTTCGACGTGCATGTCGGGGTCCCATGCGTTGCGCGCGAGGGTTTCGAGCGTGAGCTCAGGGCTGTAGGGGGAGTGGGCATGGATGGTGCAGCCGAACTGTTTTTTGAATTTCGCCGCATCCTGAATGTGGTCGAAGTGCTGGTGGGTGATGAGCAGGTCGGTGATTTTGGCATCGGGTTTGCGGGAGAGAATCCAGTCGACGAAGCCGAGGGGGGCGTCGATGGCAATGTAGGTGTTGTCTCCGGTGATCACAAGATAGCCGTTGCAAGCGGCGATTCCGCCTGTGTAAACCCTGATGTTATCCATGCAAAATCGATTATAAGATATTTTGCCGCTCTTGGCGAGTCCAAATCGCGTATGCCTGATGTTTCCTGCGTGCCGTGTGCAGGAGTCGCAATGGCGCAGAGGCTGACGGAGAATGGGGACGCTGGGTGGAATGCTCGTGAAATGGAAGAAGTCGCAAGGGATATAGAGTTTTCTGTTGATAAAATAATCTGTTTTTTTCCGTATATACTGTTCGGAAGGTTTGATTCCTCCTTTCATGGTTGCTTATGTACCGTTTTGTTCGATTTGTTTTTTGTTTACTCGTTTTTTCCTTTGCAGACGTAACATTCGGTGAGCAGGAACAAGCCTTGCCGCTTCTTGTCCCTGACAAGCCATTGAGAAGCTTTGTTCCTTCCGGGGAAGCTTCCATCGTCCATACGGCGCTGGGGATTCTTGGCGGTGATATGGAAAAATTGGGGCACCGCAAGCCGGAAGCGGTGGCGGCTGTTCAGGATGCAGGTTTTTTTGTGGGTACTCTGGGCAGGTCGGATGAGGTCGATGCTTTCATGAAGCGGTACGGCTGGGATGATTCCCGGTTGAAGGGGCAATGGGAGGCCTTCGAGATCAGGGTGATCCAAGCGGATAAGGCGCCTGTGCTGGCAGTGATCGGCAGCGATGCTCGGGGAACGGCGTACGGTGTGCTGGAATTGTCGCGGCTGATGGGAGTTTCTCCATGGGAATGGTGGGCGGACGTAGCACCGCGCCCGATCGTGCGATTCGATTTGCCTGCCGGTTTTTCGATGTTCAGAAAACCTTCGGTTGCGTATCGAGGCATTTTCCTGAATGATGAAGACTGGGGGCTTCAGCCATGGAGCAGTTCCACATTCGAACCGGCGGCGCGTGGAGTGATCGGTCCGAAAACGTACGGCAGGATTTTCGAGCTTCTGCTCCGTTTGCGCGCCAATACCGTTTGGCCCGCGATGCATGAGACGACCGTGCCGTTCTACTGCGTGCCGGGCAATAAGGAAATGGCGGATAAATACGGTATCGTCGTCGGTACGTCCCATTGCGAACCACTGATGCGCAATAACGCAGGGGAATGGAAGAGGGCCAACTTCGGAGCATTCAATTACTTCACCAATAAGGACAATATTCTTTCCTACTGGGCGGAACGCCTGCAAGCCGTCGGGAAGTCGGAGAATTTCTATACGATCGGCATGCGCGGGGTTCACGATGGTCCCATGCTCGGCGTCAAGGGTACGGCTCAATACAAAGACGCTCTCAACGAGGTGATCGGGGTGCAGCGTTCTCTTCTGAAACAGTATGTCGATCAGGATATGTCCAAGGTGCCGCAGGCCTTTGTTCCCTATAAGGAGGTGTTGAATGTGTACAATGCCGGGCTCGCAGTGCCGGAAGATGTGACGCTCGTCTGGTGCGATGACAATCACGGGTATATTACGCGCCTTTCCAATGCAGAGGAAAGAAAACGCAGCGGTGGAGCCGGGCTTTATTATCATCTTTCCTATTGGGGAAGCCCTCATGATTACCTCTGGCTTGCCACGACTCAGCCCGGACTGGTGTACAACCAGTTGAGGCAGGCATGGGATTACGGTTCTCGCAGGTTGTGGATTTTCAATGTCGGCGATATCAAGCCGGCCGAGTATCTGATGGAGCTGGGGCTTGATATGGCGTGGGATATTGATTCAGTGACCCCGGAGACGATTGCCGGGCATGCGGAACGGTATTGGGCTCGAGAGCTGGGGCAGGATTGCGCCCAACCCGTCGCCGCCGCCATGAAGGAGTACTATCGACTGTCCGGCATCCGGCGGCCCGAATTCATGGGATGGAGCCGCGTTGAAGAGCAGAGCAGGATGGGCGGTACCGAATTCGCCTCGAACCATTTCGGCGATCAGGTGCAGGCGCGGCTGGATGAATGGCAGGATTTGGCCGGTCAGGTGCGTGAGATCGAACAGCGCATTCCGGCCGATAGGAAGGATGCTTTCTTTCAGCTCGTGAAGTATCCCGTGCTGGCGAGCGATGCGATGAACCGGAAGTTTCTCTATGCCCGGAAGGCACATGACTGCGCCGGATTAAATCTTCCCGCTGCCGACGAATATGCCCGGTTGAGCCGTCAGGCACTGGAAGACATCCGCAGCCTGACGCGTACTTACAATGAGGAGATATCCGGCGGGAAATGGAATCGTATGATGGATATGGCTCCGCGAAAGCTACCCGTGTTCGCTCAGCCTCAGCTTCCTGCTCCCGTATCGGTTTCTTCTCGTGCGCAGGGTGCTATTGTCTTGCTGGATGGGTATGAGAAGCCGCTGAAAGCCTCGGTGCCTCACACAGTCGATCTTGTGCAGTCAATCAAAAACGAAGCCGTTATGTCCCTGTATGCGGGAACGGGTGAATCTCCTTCATGGAGTGTGGCGCGGAAGCCGGACTGGCTCGCGGTTCGGGAAATGCCCTTGCCGATCATGAGCGGAAAGAGGCTCGTGTTGGAAGCGGACTGGGGAAAAGTACAGTCCGATACCGAGGGCGTTGCCATGCTGCAAATCGGAGATGCCACGTATGAAGTTGCCGTTTCGGCCAAACGGGCGGGAGAGCGGCCTCATGTCGAAGCCGGCGGGGTGGTTGCCTGGAATGCTTGCGAATACGAGTCCGGTGCATCGCGTTCCGTGGTGCCGGTGCCTCTTTTGGGTCATAGCATGAATGCCGTGATGATGTATGGAGAAGAACCCGGAGAAGCCGTCTACCGCTTCACTACAACGAGCAGCGGAGACGCCGTGCTGCGCCTCTTCGCCTTGCCGACCCATCCTTTGAACGGAGGCGATCTCCGATATCGGGTGTTTGTGGATGGCCGGGAAGTTGCAACGGTCGATATCAAAACGTCATTCCATTCGGAAGAATGGGAAAGGAATGTTCTGAGGCAGCAAAGCGTCAGGGCCATTCCCATTGTCATTGATAGGCCCGGTGACCATACGGTGAGCGTGAAGGCTCTGGATATGGGGATTGTGCTGGATCAGCTCATGCTGGACTTTCAACCGGACAGGCCGTTCTATCATGTGCCTGTTCCGGCCAGTCGGAAATGATGTGCCGTTCCGGCTTTTCGGGCCATGCTTTCCAATACATTTTTCCGGCCTAGATGATAGCGTTAATTCTTGACAAAATCGGTGATAGAGGCCATAGAAGATAGTCCGACGCCGCAAGATCACCGATGAAAATTACCGCCGTTCCAGTTCTGTCTTTTTTAGCCTTCGGCCTCGTTTCCTGTTCGCAGAACCGGATGCCGTATCTTGGAGGCGAGGAGCCGATTGCATTCAAGTCTCCCGAAGAGATTCTGAATATGGGGTTTTGGGACAACGATCCGTCGCTGAAGGGGCCTCTTCGGATCGTGATCGATTTGTCTCACCAGAAGGTTATTTATTACAAGGGCAACGTCGAGATCGGCCTTTCTCCGACCTCGACAGGGATGGAGGGGCACAGGACGCCTCGGGGGAATTTCAGTATCGCCCGCAAGGATGCCACGCACCGTTCCGGCTCCTACGGAGAATTGATCGATAAGGAGGGAAATGTGGTGGACCCGGCTTTCGAGATGGGGTCGAAGCCGATTCCCGCCGGTCTTCGCTACCGCGGTGCGCCGATGTTTTGGGGGATGCATATTTACAAGGGCATCTGGATGCACGAGGGTGAAGTGACAGGGTATCCGGTCAGCCACGGTTGTATTCGGCTGCCTTCGAAGATGGCCAAAATTTTCTTCGAGCATACGCCTGTCGGCACTCCTGTGACGATTCGTTGACGATTCGGAAAACGGGGCCGGAAGGGTTTCCTTATACGCTTGGCCTGCGGTATGGTTTTTTTGTGCCCGTTCGGCGTTTTGAGGGCCGATATGGCTTGACAAAACATGGTTCAGGCTTCATAAACCGCGGTGACACTTTTCGTACCCCGAAATTCCATGAATATGTTGCGTCTCGTTGCTGCCGGACTGGCTTTGTCGTCTCTGGTTTCGTGTTCCGATCTTTTGAATCCGAAGCCTCCCGTGGCGGCTTCCTATCTGTACGGCGACGATCCGGTGACATTCAAGTCACCGGAGGAAAGATTGCTGCAGGGCCACTGGGATAATGATCCGTCGTTGACCGGGCCTCTGCATATCGTGATCGATTTGAAGCAGCAGAAGATGATTTATTACAAGGGCGGGGTGGAAATCGGCCTTGCACCCATTTCGACGGGCAAGGAAGGCCACGGTACGCCGCGGGGCAATTTCAAGATTCTCGCCAAGGATGCCAAGAAGCGTTCCAATTCCTATGGGGAACTGGTGGATAGTGCCGGCAATGTGGTCGATCCCGATTTCGTGATGGGGTCAAGGCCCATTCCCGCGGGGCTGAAGTACCGCGGTGCGCCCATGTTCTCCGGTATGCAGATCGTCGGCGGTTTCTGGATGCATGAAGGTGAGGTGACGGGTTATCCTGTGAGTCACGGCTGTATCCGCCTGCCGGAAAAGATGGCCAAGATTTTCTTTGCCAATACGCCCATCGGTACGCCGGTGACGATTCGGTAAGGATGGCAGGTTTTCGTTCTGTACGTAGAAAGGCGGGCTGCTGCCCGCCTTTTCTGTGTGAGGTTATCGGGGTAGGCTGCCAGCGTTGAGCCGGCAGCTTTTCCGTTTATTCTTCGTCCTTTTTCTTTTTCGGTGTGCGCCATTTGGGCGTTTCTGTGTTGGCGTCTCCCGTGCCGGCCGTTTTTTTGCGCGGTTTTGGCGTTTTTGCAGCAGGTTTGGCGTTGTCGTCGGAGAAGCTGATGAGGTCGCTGCCGTCCGCCTTGTTGGCCGTGGCATTTTTGCCGTCTGAAAGATCGCCCCGGAGGATGGCTTCGGCGATGGGGTCTTCAAGCAGGCGTTCGATGGCGCGGCGCATGGGGCGGGCTCCGTACTGGGAGTCGTAGCCTTTGTCCACGAGCATGGAGACGACATCCGGCGAGAGGGTGAGGTGGATGTTTTTCTGCGCGAGGCGGTCGATGAGCTTGTTGGCTTCGAGGACGACGATGCGTTCGAGGTCTTTGCGTTCCAGCATGCGGAAGACGATGAGTTCGTCGAACCGGTTGATGAATTCCGGGCGGAATTGTTTGCGGGCCGCTTCCGTGATGCGTTCCTTCATCGTTTCGAAGTCGGCTTCGTCGTTGGAGATGGCTCCAAAGCCGAGGGCGTTCTGCCGTTTGGCCTGCGAGGCACCGACGTTCGAGGTGAGGATGATGATGGTGTTGCGGAAGTTGATTTTGCGGCCCAGCGAGTCGGTGACGACACCTTCTTCCAGTATCTGGAGGAGGAGGTTCATGACGTCCGGATGGGCTTTTTCCACTTCGTCGAAGAGGATGACGGCGTAGGGGCGGCGGCGCACCTGTTCGGTGAGCTGGCCCCCGTCTTCATGGCCGACGTAGCCGGGAGGCGAACCGATGAGGCGGGAGGTGGAATGTTTTTCCATGTATTCGCTCATGTCCACCTGAATGAGGGCGTCCGCCGTGCCGAACATGATTTCCGCAAGGTTGCGGGCGAGGTAGGTTTTGCCGACGCCGGTGGGGCCCATGAAGAGGAAGGAGCCGATGGGGCGGCGGGGGTCCTTGATGTCCGCGCGGCTGCGGCGCAGGGCGCGGGAGATGGCCGAGACGGCTTCGTTTTGCCCGATGACTTTGCTTTTCAGCTCGTCTTCCATGCGAAGGAGTTTTTCGGTTTCCTTTTCTTCCATGCGGGCGAGCGGGATGCCCGTCCATTTGGAGAGGACGACCATGATGTCTTCTTCGTCTACCTGGAGGTAGTTGGTTTCCATTTCGTCTTTCCAGACGCGGATGGTGTCTTCGAGGGAGGCTCGGAGGGCGTGTTCTTCATCGCGCAGGCGTGCGGCTTCCTCGAAGTCCTGCGTTTCGATGGCATGGTATTTGGCTTCGATGATTTTGGCCTGTTCCTGCTCGATGGTTTTGATTTTTTCCGGACGGGTCATGCGGGCGACGCGTTTGCGGGAGCCTGCTTCGTCGAGGATGTCGATGGCTTTGTCCGGCAGGAAGCGGCCTGTGAGGTAACGCTGCGAGAGTTTGGCGGCGGCTTCGATGGCCTTCGGTGTGTAATGCACCTTGTGATGGTCTTCGTATTTCGGCGCGATGCCGCGGAGGATGAGAATGGTGTCGTCCACGGAGGGTTCGCCGACCTGTACCTGCTGGAAGCGGCGTTCGAAGGCGGCATCCTTTTCGATGTATTTGCGGTATTCGTTCAGGGTGGTGGCTCCGATGGCCTGCAGTTCGCCTCGCGAGAGGGCTGGCTTGATGATGTTGGAGGCGTCCATGGTGCCTTCGGCGGAGCCTGCTCCGACGAGGGTGTGCATTTCGTCGATGAAGAGGATGATGTTTTTTTCCTTGCGGATTTCATCCATGACGGCCTTGATGCGTTCTTCGAACTGGCCGCGGTATTTGGTGCCGGCGACCATGAGGGCGAGGTCGAGGGAGATGAGTTTTTTGTCGCGGAGGAATTCTGGCACATCGCCGGAGACGATGAGCTGGGCGAGGCCTTCGACGATGGCGGTTTTGCCGACGCCCGCCTCGCCGAGAAGGACGGGGTTGTTTTTCGTGCGGCGGCAGATGATCTGGATGACGCGTTCGATTTCTCCCGTGCGGCCGATGACGGGGTCGAGCTCACCTTTGCGGGCGCGCTCGGTGAGGTCGCGGCCGAAGGCGTTCAGTGCGGGGGTGCGGGAGCGTTCTCCGCTTTGCCGTTCGTTGTCGGAGCGGCGCAGGAAGGTGGGCTCTTCTTCCTCTTCTTCCTCGTCGTCGCGGGAGTTTTTGAGGTCGCTGTCGTCATCGTCGATGCTGGCGGTGAAGCGCGGGTTGATTTCGTGGAGGACTCCCTGCCGGATTTGTTCGTAGGTGAGGCCTGCCTCGGCGAGGACGTGCCATGCAAGCCCTTCGCCGTCGCGGATGATGGCGAGGAGGATGTGCTCGGTGCCGATGTAGGAGTGGTTCATGTTCTGGGCTTCCTTGCCTGCCATGGAGAGGATTTTCTTGACCCGCGGCGTGTAGGGCAGGTTGCCTTCGGTGTTGCTGTTGGTACCCGGGACGAGGTTTTTCTCGATGCGGGTGCGAAGGTCGGCGATGTTGACATCCGCCGCTTCCAGTACGCTGATGGCGACGCCCTGTTCAAGCTGGAGCAGGCCGAGAAGGATGTGTTCGGCTCCGATGTAGTTGTGGCGGAATCTGTCCGCTTCGCGCCGTGCGAGGGCAAGTACCTGTTGTGCTCTTGGTGTGAAGGGGTTCATGTGGAAATGGTGGTTAATCGTTTGTCGGGGCTGCATCCGGCTCCTTGGCTCCGTAGGGGAGAGCCGGGCAGAGGTTTTTGTGGATGTAGAAGGCCCGCAGGGTTTGCTGGTCGCTTTCCTCGGCCCTGTCGCCGAAGGTTTCGATCATGGCTTTTTTGAGGTGTGCGGGGAGGATGTGCAGGGCGATGGAGGAGAGCTGTTCCCGTGCTTCGGCCCGCTGGGGGGCGGGCGCCCAGTTGACCAGCCCGAGGGCGGCTCCGAGCCGGACGTACGAGAGGTGTTCCGCCGCTTCCCGGCAGCTGAGGCTGCAGGCGAAGTGCAGGGTGCCGACGGAGCGGCCGACGCGGTCGATTACATCCGTGAAGTTGCGTTGCAGCAGTTTGAGGCGGATCTGCCGTTCGCGCTCGGCGATGCTGTTGACGATGGCCGCCATTTGTGTGACGATTTCTTCTTCGGATTGTCCGAGCGTGCTTTTGTTCGAGATTTGGTAGACGTTGCCGAAGGCTTCGGGGCCGTCGCCGTAGAGGCTGCGGATGGTGATGTTGAGTTTTTCCGCGGCGTTCATGAGCTGCGGCGCCAGATTGGCCATGGAGATGCCGGGCAGGTGAAGTGCGACGGTGATGCGGAGGCCTGTGCCCAGATTGCTCGGGCAGGAGGTGAGGTGGCCGAGCTGGGCGTCGTAGGCGTATTGCAGGCGGTTTTCGATCCATGTGTCCAGCCTGTCCATTTCGGCCCAGAGCGCGGGGATGTCGCATCCGGATTGGTAGAGGCGCAGTCGGAGGTGGTCTTCTTCGTTGATGAGGATGTCGAGCGATTGGTTGCGCGAGACGGCTACGGCGCACCCTGCATCCCTGGCGGCCAGTTCGGTGGAGAGGAGCTGGCGTTCGAGCAGAAGGTGCCGCTCTTGCAGGGGGAGATCGGAGATTTCGCTGTAGAAGCCGTTTTTCAGCTCAGGCAGTTCCTGCAGGACGGGCAGGACGCGGTTCAGTACGGCCTGCCTGTGCTCGGGCAGAGACCAGCCGGGGAAGGGCAGGTCGGGCAGGTTGCGCGCGAGGCTGATGCGCGTGTACAGGGCGATGTCGTCCCCGTCGCCGAGGCTGGTGAGCCAGGGCGCAGGATGGTTCAGAAGCGTCGAGAGACGCATGGGGAAGGATGCCGATGCTCTCATGAATGTTCTTTCAGTTGGTCGCGCAGTTTCGCCGCCAGTTCATAGTCTTCATGCGCCACGGCCTGCTTGAGCTGCTGCTCGAGCTGCTGGCGGTTCTGGCGCACTTCGGCCTGTTTGCTGGATTGTTCCGGTTCCTTGCCGGCGTGTTCCTTGCCCGTCTGGCACTGTTCCAGCGAGGGGAAGACTTCTTCCGCAAAGATGGAGTAGCAGTGGGGGCAGCCGAGACGGCCTGTGTTCCGGAAGTCCTCGATGCGGAAGGAGCACGCCGGGCAGACGCTGATCATGTTGTCCATTTTGTCGGACGACGGTACGGACTGCGGCCGGGGTTGTGAGATGGAGTTGACGATTTCTTCCATCTTCTCCTTCATCATGGAGGGGAAGAATTGTTCGGCGAAGGAAAGGGACTGTGGATCGAACAGCCCTTTAGCCCGCGCGCACTTCTCGCATAGCGAGAGGTCGGTGACTTGACCGTTGATGATTTGTGTGAGGAACATGGTCGCATTGGCCCCACAGATTTGGCACTTTTTCACGCTGCCAGTATACTACGGCAAGGCCGATTCATCTATCTGGAGTCGTGTCATTGAGTGTCATCCTGACAAGCAAACCTCTCCCGGAAACCTCTTTTTCCGGGAAACGGTGCGGTTCGTTCGCTGTATGGCAAAAGCCCTCCGGAAGACGGTTTCCGGAGGACTTGCCTTCAGGGAGGGGCAGCCTGCCGGAGCGGGTCAGGGCTTGGTTCCTGCCGGCAGGTTGTCTGTTGCGGTTTTGAACGGCCACGGTGCGGGAGCGTAATCGATGAGGCCGTTCTCCAGTTCTTTGGGATAGGGCAGGACTCCCATGTATTGCAGGATGTCATGGCTGCGTTGTTTGGAAAGGCCTGTTTCGTCGCAGAGTTGGTTCAGGCCGGTGATCCTTTGAAGATAAGCGGGATGGGCTCTATGTTCGTGGAGCAGGCAGTCGCGGTATTTTTCCCATAACTGCTGTATGGCAGCATGCTTTTCTTTCGTGACTGCCGCCCAGATTCCGCCATGGAGATAAAAAGAGAAATATCTCTGGAGTCTGGTACTCTCGTACAGCGCATTCAGCCCGATGGAGTTTTTCCAGGCCATGTTGTCTTGGTCGATGGCCTTTTGAGTATCGGGATTGTTCAGGAATTTGTCTAATGGTTCATTTTCAGAGAAAGGCAAGTAAGGATAAGGGGTGTTTTCGGTAGAATCGTCATATTGAGCTTTCACGGCGCTGGCAAAGCGCAATCGTTCCAGTATGCGGACGGCCTTGAAGAGGTTTTTGTCTCCTTGCTCGCTGATGCTTTTTGGGCGGCGGTCGAGGTAATCTGTTCCGTCTCCATTCCATGGATAGAGGATAGCGGCGTCTTCGGCTTCCCGAAAGGCGAGCCATGCCTGCTGCGTTGCCTTCATGCTCTGCAGTTTTGCCACGACGGCTTCGGCGGGTTTGGTGCCCATGCCAGGTTCCTCTTTGACAATCAAAAGGGAAGGATTGGATGGCGGTTGAAAGTTGAGAATAGGATCATAGGCGGCGGCCATAATGCCGTTTACATGATCGTAGAGGGCTTGGGCTGCCTTTTCGTAGGCGGCTGCATCGCCTTTTTTGAGGGCGGTTTCGACGTCCTGTTCGAGCTGTTTGGCAGTCTTTTTGGCTGCGGTTGCAGCAAGCGCGGCCTGTTGTACCGGATGAGGCGCGGAATAGGCTGTCACAGGCAGGGCGAGCAGAAGTGGAATAAGGTAGGTGGGTTTCATTTATTTGTTTTGTTATTAGGGTTTTATGTTGTGTATGGAAAGCGTGGATTTCTTGTATTTCAGTATATACTTCATGTTTGGGAGCGTCAATGGCTAAGGAAAAAAACGGATGCATTTTGAGGTGTTTTTCTTTTTCTCTTGACGCTTGGCTGATGTCTGTGGTAGGGAATCAAGTATGAAACTGCGTTCTCTCTTCGCCGTTGCCGCACTGGCTTTGCTGGTGCAGGTCAGTATGGTTGCCGCTGCTCCTGTCGTTCGGGAAAATGGTGCGTTTTCCTGTACGTTTTACAATGATGGAGAGACGGAGTCATGGACGGGAACACCGGGAAATGTGGACTGGAGCGATGCGCAGATTGCCAGTGTGATGCGTGCGATGGATACGATTGCGGGGCTTTTTTCCAACGAAGCCAGCCGCAAGGTGAATGTGTCATTCGTCTATGTCAACCAGACTATCGGTACGGCTGCTTCCGCCGTGCCGCTCATGAGTACGGAGAGTTCTCCGCCCTACGCACCGAAAACGAAGACAGTTTGGACGGCCGACGATCTCGGTGGCCGCGGGGTAGCCTCCGGCAGTGCGGCATCCGTCAATAATCTTGAGGATGTCTGGAAGTATGGGCATTATCTGCCTTCGGATTATGCGGATGTAGTGGTGACGATCAGCTCGGCACTGCATTTGAATAATTCATTGTATTACGGTGCGAGTGCTTCGGGAATTCAAGGCTTCCAGTTTGATATGGAGACGGTTATTTTGCATGAAATGGCGCATCCCCTAGGGTTTTATGCACCGGGCAGGAGCGACAGCAAGACGGCTCTGGAGGTGCTGACGAGTGTGAAATCGTATGCAGGAAGCATTGATCCCAAGTTTTTCGACGGGACGACGACTGTAGCCTATTTGCAGAAGCATGGGATGGGGATTCTGGATTATCCGTATGCAGCCTACGAGACGAATGATATGGCTTCTCTGGGGGTTGAGATGTCCAAGGACGGTTCCCATATTTCCAAATGGGTGGGGTATAAGGATATTTTGATGGGAGATATGGCTTTGAGCGGTGTTGTTCGCAGGAATTATTCCGATCTGGAGCTGGCGATGTTCAAAGATATGGGCTGGTCGCTGGCGAATGATCCGTTTGTTGCCGTTCCCGAACCGTCGTCGGTCATTCTGAGCCTTTTCGGCCTGTCCGGTCTGTTGCTGAGGCGCCGCCGGACGGCGTGAATATGCCGGGTGGATGTTTTGCCGTCTCAGCGGGTTTCCGTGCGCGGTTCGCCGGGAAGGGGATTTCCTTCTGCATCGAAGTATTCGCTTCGGATGCGGCGGTTTCTGCGGTCGTAGGTGTGTCGTGCGGAGGCGTAGCCCGTCGAGCGGTCGATGACCGGGCGTCCTTCCGCATCGAAGTAGGAGACCCCGGTGCAATTGCTCCGGGTATCGTAGGTTTGACGTGCGGTTGTCCATCCCGACTGGTCGGGATCCGGGGTGCCGGATGTATCCTTTTTCGTGATGGATGTGCGATTGCCGAGACGGTCGTATGTGTATTCAAGGATGGCGGCAGGAAGAGGTCGCGCGTAATATTGGCGAATGGCAGCATGCTCTGCATAGTATTGGTATCCTGTACTTTCTGGTGGAGCCGGATTGTCCTGTTCATCGACGTTCGTTATTCTCACGACGCGGCCATTGTCATCGTAGGCGAGTATGGCCGATGAACCGATGCGTTTTTCTTCCGGATCGATACCGTACTTCTGGATGATGTTGCCGGATGAATCGTAACGGGTGATTGTGGCATGAGCCCCGTTGCGGTGGGCTGCAGGAGAGGCATCTGGATTCCATTGCGATTCGCGGATGCAGTGTCCGGCTTCATCGTATTCATAACGGGTCGTGATGCCGGGTGTTTCTGTTCCGTTGCGGACCTTCAAGCCCGTGAGGGTCGTTTTTCTGCCGTTGTTGTCATAGGTGCATGTTTCTCCGGTTGCATCGGCTCGTTCGATCGGGCTGCCGGTGGAATCGATGAACCGGCGAGAGGTTCTTTTGCCGTGTTCATCATAGGTTTCCACCCATGAAGCGGCTCCATAAAACCATGTGCTGGGGCGGCCCAGTTCGTCTTCAAAGGTGGTGGTGATGGTGCGCGAGCGGTCGTCGTAGGCGTGTTTGGTGCGCGTGTACTGGTGCGGTTCTGCATGAATCGGGCGACCTTCCGCATCGAGCAGGAGTGTTTCGATGAGGCGGCCCTGCGTATCGTAGGTGTGGCGAAAGGTTGCATACCGGAGTCCCTGGGTGCCTGTGGTGAGGTTGTACGGTTTGCCGTCCGGGCCGATGGAGGTTTGGCTGGCGAGCCTGTTTTGTGCGTCGTAGGTGAAGTCGAAACGACCGCAAAGGATGGGCAGGTCGTCAGGCTTATACCATTGTGCGTGTTCGTCGAGGTATTCGGCGCGTATCAGATTGCCACGAGCGTCGTAATGGAAGCGGAGGATGGCAAACGGCACGTTGTCGTAGTGGCATGGATTGCCGACATCGTCGATGAAGCATATTTCCTTGAGTCGTCCCTGTTCGTCGGTGATGATGCGTTTGGGCTGTTTCGAGTTCGTGACCCATGGGTCCGCGGTCTGGCTGCTGTATTTCCGCGGCCACCATGGTTCTTGACGGGAGGTAGATGCTCCGTCAGGCTGTCCGGTGCCGTTCGGCATGGAGATGTTCGTGGCGCAGATGTTGGCCGGTTTCGGTTGTTCGGAAGAGAGTATTTGCGGCAACGGTGTTCCGAGGCTCAGTATCAGGAGGGTGGTTTCGATCATTGGTGTTGCGGGATTTGGGGGTATAAAATGTTCCGATTTCGATCGGAATGTATGTTGTTATACTATTGATGCGCGGGTTGCGCGTCAAGCCATTTCATGAAACAGGACAAGGAAGATGTTATGCCCAAAGCGGAGACCGGGATACGAAAAAGCGCCGCAGGGAGTTCCTGCGGCGCTGTTGTTCAAGCTCGGATGAGCCGAAGGTTTACTTGTTTTCGGAGGGGCTCCATTCTTCGGACTGAAGAGCGGCAAGGTTGAAGGCCTGTTCGAGGCCAACCATGTCGCCGGCGCGAAGCGTTTCGAAGGAAGCGGTTTCGCGGCGAAGCTGTTCCGGATCGTAGCTGACGGCCTTGATGGAGAGGCCGATGCGGCGTTCGATCTTGTCGACCTTGATGACGCGGGCCTGGATGCTGTCGCCCACCTTGATGACGTCCTTGACGCGTTCCACATGGTCTTCGCGGAGCTGGGAGATGTGGATGAGGCCGTCGATGTCGCCGTCGAGGTTGACGAAGGCACCGAAGGATGCGATCTTGGCCACTTGGCCGGAGACGAGGTCGCCGACCTTGAAGCGTTCGTCGATGGATTCCCACGGGTCGTTTTCAAGCTGCTTGATGCCGAGGGAGACGCGCTGGTTTTCCTTGTCGATGTTGAGGACGCGGGCTTCGACGACGTCGCCCTTCTTGAGGACTTCGGAGGGGTGGTTGATCTTGCGTGTCCAGCTCATGTCGGAGACGTGGATCATGCCGTCGATTCCTTCTTCGAGGGCAACGAAGGCACCATAAGGCGTCAGGTTGCGCACGGCGCCGGTGATGACGGTGCCGACCGGGAAGCGGGCTTCGATGGCTTCCCACGGGTTGGAGTCGAGCTGACGGACGCCGAGGGAGATCTTCTGTTCTTCAACGGAGATGTTGAGGACAACGGCTTCGATTTCCTGATCGAGGGTGAGTACGTCGCTCGGGCGCGTGATGCGCTTGACCCAGGAGAGTTCGGAAACGTGGACGAGGCCTTCGACTCCGCGTTCGATTTCGACGAATGCGCCGTAAGCGAGGAGCTTGGTCACGCGGCCCTTGACATGCATGCCGATCGGGTACTTGCGTTCGATGTCCGCCCAGGGGTTGTCGCTCATCTGCTTGAGGCCGAGGGAGACGCGTTCCTTGTCGCGATCCACTTCGAGGATGAGGACTTCGAGGTTTTGGCCGATGTGGAGAACTTCGGAGGGGTGGTTTACGCGGCCCCAGCTCATGTCGGTGATGTGGAGCAGGCCGTCCATGCCGTTGAGGTCCACGAATGCGCCGAAGTCGGTGATGTTCTTGACGAGGCCTTCGACCTTGTCGCCGATCTTGACGGTTTCAAGGAAGCGCTGGCGCTGTTCGGAGCGTTCGGCTTCGATGACTTCGCGGCGGGAGAGGACGATGTTCTTGCGTTCGTCGTTGACTTTGACGATCTTGAATTCGTAAACTTTGCCGAGGTATTCGTTGAGGTCTTTCGGCGGAATGATGTCCACCTGAGAGCCGGGAAGGAAGGCTTCGACGCCTACGTTCACCATCAGGCCGCCCTTGACGACGCTCTTGACTTTGCCCTTGACGAGGCCGCCATCGCGATAGACGCCGACGATCTTGTCCCAGTTTTGCTTGTGGGCGGCTTTTTCCTTGGAAAGGACGACGAGGCCTTCGTCGTTTTCGAGGCTTTCGAGAAGAACTTCGATCTGGTCGCCCACTTCGATTTCTTCGTCTTCGAATTCCGAGATCGGAATGACGCCTTCGGATTTGTAGCCAATGTCCACGAGGACGACTTGCGGACGGATTTCAAGGATGGTGCCGTTGACGATGTCGCCCTTGTGATAGGTCGGAAGCTTGCTTTCGATCAAAGCTTCCAATTCGGATTTGCTCATTTAATATGAATGTTGAGTTAATATTGCCGATGTTTCTCGCGGCCTCTTCTGCAGCGGGTGAATGAGGCGCCTGCGCCCGCTGAGCGAAAAATCGGTCGCGCATTTTAGTATGCACGAGGGATTTTGCAAGCTTTTTTCCGTGCATGGACGGCGTTTTTTCAAGCCTTGATTTCCAGTTGTTGCCGTTCCGGAACGGAGGTCGGCGGCGGCGCTGCGTTTTGTGATGCAAAACGCCCGGAAATCAATGTTCCCGGGCGTGTGGATGGTTGAATGTGAAGCTGAGGGTTATTGGGCACCGTATGCCTGGTCGCGGTATTTTTTGGCTTCGTTGATGTACGACTGGATGTCGCCGCCGCGGTATCCGGATTGCCCGAGCTTTTTGCCGGATGCATCCGTGTAGATGATGGTGGGCGTTCCGCCGACGCTGTATTTGCCGAGTAGCGTGGCGCCTTCACCGCTGATGGGGAAGGCGTATTTGACGGGTACTGCCAGTTCCTGAAGGCCTTTGGCAAATTCGGCCTTGCTCAGGATTTGCGCTTCGAGCATTTTGCAGGGCTGGCAGGTGCGTTCGTTCGTGAAGAGGAGGAAGACGATTTTTTTGCCGGCTTTGGCTTTGGCCTGCGCCTTTTTGGCGGAGGTTTCGTATTGGAGCTTCTGGGTGTCTGCCGTTTGCGCTGCGGGGGCTTTGGCGGCCCGGGGTGCGATTTTGCGGTTCGCGGCGGAGGCGGGGATGGCTGCGAGGCAGAGGAGGCCGAGAGCGGCGCTCCATGACGGAATGATTGTCGTGATGTTCATGTTGATGAAAGAGAAGATGTTGTTTGCGTGTTGCCAAGGTGCGGCCAAGTGCCGCCGTCCGGGGGCTTCCGGAAGAGTAGAGGTTGCCTGGGCAAGGTGGGCGGGAAGTTATTCGGCGGGTGCGTCGGAGGAAGGTTCCGTTTCCGGCTGGGCTTCCTTCCGGAGTTTATCGTAGCAGAGCTGGATGCGCTCGGTGTATTCCTTGGGTTTCTTTTCAGCGCGGTAGCCGCAGGGTTCCATGCGTTCGCCGTTCGGAGCCACGATGGCGAGGCCGGGAGTGGTTCGCATGATGAGCCATTGCTGGCAGTCGGCGGCATCGCCCGTCCACGGGGTGCGGAGCGATTTTTTCTTGAACATGAGGCCGACGGCCTTGCCTTTGATTTCTTTTTTGAAGGTGGAGGATGCCAGGATTTCCTTTTCGAGTTTTTTGCAGTAGGAGCAGTCGTCCGCCGTGAAGACGACGAATACGGGGACGTTGTATTTCTGTGCGGCGGCGAGGGCTTCCGCTTTGGTGGTGTACCATTTGAAAGCGGAGAGTTTGGGGGCTTTGGCGGAGGCTGCCTGTTTGGCAGGAGGCGTCTGTGCGGCTTCCGCCGCCGTGATCGAAAGGCCGAATGCGCATACGCAGGCCAGGGCGAGAAATGGTTTCAGATTCATATTGTGTGAATTGATTAACGGATATTTTACATGTTCGTTCCGATAATGGAAGCCAATTTTTCAATGCGTTTCCGTTTTGCGGAACGGATTGGCGGTATTCTCCGAATGCACTGGCATTCAAGGCTGCTCTTTTTTATGCGATTCTGCGTTCCGGAGTTCGTGTTTTTGCTTTTGTTCGATTCCGAAGTATGATATTCTCCGTGCCCGTTATGACCGATTCCGAGGAGATTGCGATCAGTATGGATTTTGGCGGTACTTCCGTCAAGTTCGCCATTATTCAGGGTACCGAGATGCTGGATCGCGCTCCAGCATTGCAAACTCAGGAGTTTGCAACGCCGGAACTGCTGATTGAAGCCATGGTGGAGACGCTGAAGGATCTGGTGAAGAAGTGGCCTGCGGCACGTGCGGTCGGCATGGGGATTCCCTGTGTGGTGGATTATGCCCGAGGCGTGGTGGGAGATTTGACGAATGTGCCGGGGTGGCACGAGGTGCCCATTTGCAGGATCGTGTCGGAAGCGACGGGTCTGCCCGCTTTTGTGGAGAATGATGCCAACTGTATGGCATACGCCGAGTGGAAGCTTGGGGCGGGGGTCGGCTATAAGGATCTTGTGTGCCTGACGATCGGTACGGGGGTGGGTTCCGGTATCGTGCTCAATAATCAGTTTTACCGCGGCCATTTCGGCGGCGCAGGGGAGATGGGGCAGTCCTGTATCGATTACAAGGGGCGCGTCGGCCATTACGGCAATCGCGGTGCGCTGGAAGATTATATCGGCAACCGCGAGATTGCGGCGGATGCCCAGGCAGCCTATGCGGCGGTCGGCATCAGCAAGACGATCGAGGAATGCGGTCCCCGGCCTTTGGAGGATGCCGCCCGCGCGGGAGATCCGGTGGCCCAGCAGCTGTGGCGCGAGATTGCCCGCAAGCTGGCCAGTGCGCTGATCAATTGCTGTTATATCATCAATCCCCATGCGTTCGTGATCGGCGGCGGGGTGGCGGGTGCGAGGGAGCTGCTGTTCGATCCGTTGCGCGAGTATATGAAGGCGCAGCTTCTGCCTTCCCATTTCACCCGCATCGAGCTGATTCCTGCGAAGTTCGGCGGCGATGCCGGGTTGATCGGCGCGGCTCGCTATGCGCTGGATTGTCTGGCGAACAAGGGTTGATTTCTCATGCCCGAACCTTCGAAAGCCGAGTTGCGACTGTGCAGCCGCCTGCGGCTGCCGGACGGCGAAGCGCAGGCGTTTTTGCAGGCTCTGCGTGAGGGGAAGTCTTCGCGGCAGGCATTGGTGCTGACGGTTCTGACTCCGCCGGGGTATGTGCCGCCGTTTCCCTGCGAGGATACGGCGTCGTGGGGCTGGTTGCCTCCCCGGGTGATCGTGCCGTCCGATCCCGAGTTGAAGCCGGGGGCTTTCGAGGATTACCGGAAGGGCTTTTACTATCCGCTCGATTTGTCGTCGGCATGGGAGTCTGCGGCGTTGTCCGTGGTGCAGGCTCCGGCGAGCTGCCTTGATCTGTGCGCGGCACCGGGCGGGAAGTCGATGCTGATGCTGGCGCGGTTCCCGGAGGCGGAGCATGTGGCGAACGAGGTACACCCTGCGCGGCGCGGTATTTTGCGGGATAATCTGAAGCAGTGCGGAGCCGTGCGTTCGGAGGTGGCGGGGCTGCGGCCCGACCAGTGGGCGCGAGAGGAGGGAAGATCGTTCGATCTGATTCTGGCGGATGCGCCGTGCAGCGGGCAGTCGTTGCTGGCAAAGGGGATGAAGAATCCCGGCTGCCTGAATGCCCCGATGGTGAACGGCAACGCGAAGCGGCAGAAGGGGATTCTGCTGTCTGTGCTGCCCCGGCTGACTCCGGGCGGCCATGTGCTGTATTCGACCTGTACGTACGATCCCGAGGAGAATGAGAAGGTGATGGGCTATCTGTTGAAGCGTTATCCCGATCTTTCGGCGGTCGAGGTGCCTTGCCTGGCTGCGTTCCGTTCTTCGCTGTGCGGGTTTCCGGCTTACCGCCTGTTGCCGCGCGACGGTTTCGGGGCAGGGGGCTTTTGCTGCCTGCTGCATCGTTCTTCTTCCTCCGCATCATGAAAGTTGCCCTGATTTCCGATATTCACGACCGTACGAACAATCTGCTGGCTGCGCTGTGCATGGCGAAGCGGGAGCGGTGCGAGCATCTGCTGTGCATGGGGGATTTCGTGTCGCTGGAGACGTTCCGCCTGCTGATTGCGGAGTGGGATGGTCCGATCGACGCTGTGTTCGGCAATAACGAGTACGACAGGAAATCTTTTCTGATGATGGCGCAGCGTGCGCCGAAAGTGGAGCTGCATGGCGATGTGGGCAGTGTCGATCTGGATGGAAAGCGCATCGCGATGACCCATTTTCCTACCCAGGCGATGAAGCTGGCGGAGTCCGGCAAGTACGACGCGGTTTTTTTCGGGCATACGCACGAGGCTGAATCGTTCCGGCTCGGTGCGTGCCTGATGGTGAATCCCGGCGAGTTGCAGGGGCGGCGCAGGGCCGGGTTCGCCGTGTACGATACGGATGACGATTCGGTTCGGTTCCGGTTTTTGTAACCGTTCCGGAAAGGCTGTTTCGGGGTGCGCCGGGCGGATGTCCGGGACAAAAAATCGGGAAAAAAAGAGGGGCTAGGAGTTGCGGTCATGGGTGCGCCAAACCCGATGCTGCCGTAACGCGCATACAAGATGTAGTGTGTGTGAATAAGTGAGTATTCTAGCCGTGGGTATTTTCTTTTTGACATGCCGGAAAATCCTAGTACTATTCTTCTCACCTTGCCCTTGAGTCCCGATGCCCTCCGCACCGGATGCTTCGGAGCCGGAAGGATAATTTTCAAAGTTACAACAATGAGCAAAAAAATCGATACCCAGACGACCAAGGTGGCCGAGCCGGAACAGACCGTGCTGCCGCTGCGCGATGGCCATTCCCTGATTCTGCCGCCGCGCAAGAGCCTGATCGGCGGTTTGCGCTTTACGCGCTGTTTCTCCTCGCCGACGGCCCATCCCTACGATCAGGTTAACTGGGGCCGCCGCGATATCCGTATCATGGACTGGAAGAGCGGCAAGACGATTTACGAGCGCCTCGGTGTGGAAGCTCCCGCCCACTGGGATGAGAATGCCGTCCGCATCACGGCGGACAAGTACCTTTTCGGCAGCGAACCCGGTACGCCGGAGTATGAAGACAGTTTCCGCCAGATTTTCGACCGTATCGCCAATACGTATACGGTCTGGGGTTGGGAGGAAGGCTATATCGAGAGCCTGACGGATGCCGAGGTGTTCAACGAAGAAATCAAGGCGATGCTGGTGAGGCAGATATGGGCCCCGAATTCCCCGGTCTGGTTCAATATCGGCCACTGGGATCAATGGCGCTGGGGGCGTCCGGATCTTCGCGATATTTTCATCGGCAACGGCAACAAGGCTTACCACACGAAGGGCGCGCTGGGCAATCTGAAGACGCATACGGTGGCTTCTACCTACGAATACCCGCAGTGTTCCGCCTGTTTCCTGACGGAAGTGAAGGACGAGATGGAAGCCATTCTCGCCCACCTGATGACGGAAGGCCGCGTGTTCGCCTCCGGTTCCGGTAT
Organism: Neoakkermansia glycaniphila; assembly: GCF_001683795.1. GTDB lineage: Bacteria > Verrucomicrobiota > Verrucomicrobiia > Verrucomicrobiales > Akkermansiaceae > Akkermansia > Akkermansia glycaniphila. The sequence continues at coordinate 54,662 of NZ_LIGX01000021.1, read as the reverse complement.
CGGCATCAATATTTCGACGCTGCGTTCCTCCAAGGAACCGATTCGCGGCAAGGGCAAGTCGTCCGGCCCGATTTCGTTCGACCGGGGCTGGGACCGCATGGCCGGTTCGATCCGTTCGGGCGGCAAGACGCGCCGTGCGGCGCGCATGGTGCTGATGTTCAGCGATCACCCGGATATTTTCACGTTCATCGAGACGAAGAACCGGCAGGAAGATGTGGCGAAGGTGATTCTCCGCGAGCACAATGTGCATTTGGAGCTGAAGCAGCTGGCCGAGACGAAGCTCGTCGCCGGGACGCCCGCCGAGAAGACGGCCGCCCGCGTGATCCTGTCCCTGCCGCTTGCGACGGACGTGAATTTCGATCCGCACATGGATGCTCTGCTGTACGGCGAGACGCTTTCCCACCAGAATGCGAACCATTCCGTTTCCCTGAAGGGCGATTTCTGGCAGGCTCTGGCCAATAACGGGAATACCTATACCCGCTGGGTGACGAATCCTTCGCATATCGACCGTACGTTCCGTGCCGCCGAATTGCTGGAGAAGATGGCTAATTCCATCTGGGAAAACGGCGAACCCGGCGTGCACAACAACGACGTGATCAATTTGTGGAACCCCGTGAAATCCCTCGGTTCCATCACGACGTCGAATCCCTGTTCCGAGTATGTGTTCCTGAACAATACGAGCTGCAATCTTTCCTCGTTCAATGCCTACCGTTTCCTGAAGAAGGATGAGGACGGCAAGGCGACGTTCGATGCCGACGCCCTCCAGCACGCCGCCCGCCTCGCGATGGTGTGCGCCGACCTGAATATCGAGCGCGGCGGTTTCCCGATTCCCGAGATCGCCGAAGGCACCTACCGTTTCCGTACGACGGGCATCGGCTACGCCAACGTAGGCGGAGCTCTGATGGCTCTCGGCGTGCCCTACGATTCCGACGAAGGCCGCTGGATTGCCGCGCAGCTCTGCTCGATGCTGACGGCTGCCTGCTGGAAGGCTTCCGCCGAGATGGGCCGCGAGCTGGGTTCCTATATCGAATATCCGAATTCCAAGAAGGATCTGCAAGCCGTGCTGCGCCTGCACCTTGCTTCCCAGAAGCTGAGTTCCCAGATGGGGGACGGCAAGCTGGCCGCAGGTGAGGTGGACAAGGTGATCGACGGTATTCTGTCGCAGGCCGCCGGATCGCTGCCCGAGGCTCAGGGACTTGATGCCCGCTTTGCCCTGCAGGCTTTTGCCAAGAGCTTCGTCGATCCGACGACGCTGAATTCCTCCCGCATTTCCCCTGCACTTAATCTGGCGAAGCGCGCCCTTGATCTGTGGTCGGATGTGGCTTCCGCCGATGTGTACCGCAATTCGTTCGTTTCCGTGATGGCTCCGACGGGTACGATTTCCGCTCCCCTCGGCTGCTACGACGAAGGTACGACTTCCATCGAGCCGGATTATACGCTTGTGAAGTGGAAGCAGCTTGCTGGCGGCGGTTCGATGAAGATGTTCAACCGCCTTGCGCTCGAAGCTCTGCGTACGCTTGGATATTCCGAAGCGCACGTTCGCGAAGCCGCGTTCGAAGTGGCGGGCCTCGACGGCCTGATTACTTCGTGCAACGGTCTTGTGGAAGATGTGGTGACGCACCTGATGGGCGATCCCTGCGCCGGAGAAGCCGGCCCCGTGCGCCACGCATGGAGGCGCATCGCCCTGAATACGGACGGCCGCCCCGAAGTGCAGGAGAAGATTACCTATCTCGTGAATGCGGCGAATACGCCCGCTTTCTCGGCGGATCAACTCGCGGTGGTGAACGGTATGTCGCACATCGAGAGCATTCCGTGGCTTCGCAAGGCGGATCTCGCCGTGTTCGACTGCGCCGCGACGAACGGCAACGGAGTGCGCGCCATTGCTCCTTCCGGCCACCTTCGCATGCTCGGCGCGTTGCAGCCGTTCATTTCCGGAGCCTGCTCCAAGACGGTGAATATGCCCGTGAGCGCGACTCGGCAGGAGATTTTCGATTCCCTCGTGATGTCGCACGAGCTGGGCGTGAAGTGCATTGCCCTGTTCCGCGCCGGATCGAAGGCGAATGCCGTGTACGTCGTCGATACGCCGGAGACGCGCCAGTTCAAGGCGAACCATATCTGGGAGCAGCTCGTCGCCAGCGGTGAAGAAGCGATCCGCGAGATCGTCGCCGAGGCTTCCAAGCCGCACCAGCGCAAGCTTCCCGGCCGCCGCCTCGGCCAGACGGTGAAGTTCTCCGTGGGCGGGCAGTTGACGGGTTACCTGACGGTGGGCGTGTATACGGACGGTACCTGCGGCGAAGTGTTCGGCCGCCTCGGGCAGGTCGGTTCGTTCGCTTCCGGCATGTTCGAAGCCTACTGCAAGCTTCTCTCGACGGCTCTTCAATTCGGCGTGCCGCTCAAGGAAGTGGTGAAGGGTTTCCGCAACTATTCGTTCGAACCCTCCGGCTTCTGCCGCGTGGGCGACGATTCGGAAGGCGATACCTGCACGGAAATCCGCTCCTGCGCCTCCGTGGTGGATCTCATCGCCAAGATTCTGGCATGGCTGTTCCCCGAGGGCAACGATTACCGCCTGCGCGATGTGTTCGAAGTATCGACGCGCGATATGCTGGCCGGTAAGGAGACGGCCAAGATCAGCATCATGCCTCCCCGCATGATCAGCACTCCGCTGGATCAGTCCCGCCCCGAACCGGCAGCTCCTGCCTCCCCCGGCAAGAATCCGCCGACGGAAGCCGGCCTGAACGGTGCGGCCATTTGCCCGCAATGCCATTCCCTCGCCTATGTGCAGGACGGCAAGTGCAAGTCTTGCCGCAGCTGCGGCTATAAGGATGGCGGTTGCGGCGAATAAGGTTTTCTTGGAACGAGGACTCTCTCCGAGTTAAGCAAAGGAACCCTCTGTGCCAGTTGCGGCGCAGAGGGTTTTGCTTGCCGGGAGACGGCAGGAGAAAGGGGGTGGCGGCAGCTGTGGATTCAGCCGCGTTTCTTTTGGTAGCGGACGATGAGGACGCGGGCATCCGTTTCGATTTTACCCAGTTCGTCTTCGATGAGTCGGTACGACCAGTCGGCGGAGCGGTTGCCCGATCCGGCTCCGATGAGGGGGAAGGCGACGGAGCGGTATCCTTCGCGGCGGACGATTTCCATGGCGGAGCGTACCGATTGCCGCACGGAGTATTCGGTGGCGAACCAGCAGAGGTTGATGCCTGCGACGTGGATGATGCCTTTGAAGGGGAGGCGTCCGGGGGAAGTGAGGACGGCATGGCCGAGCGGGATGATGCCCGCTTTGCCGATTTCCCGGAACGGTTTGTAACCGCCGCATTTTTTGATGGCTCCCGAGACGCCTTGCGGCAGGAGGAGCCACCAGGGGATCAGGTTGCGGTTCCAGGGGTTGACGATGGCATCGACTTGTTGTTCGAGAAGGTCGCCGTAGATGGTTTCGGGTGTCATGGGATGGGGCTAACTTGTTTCAGATATAAATGCGAGGGACGCGGGCGCTGATGCTGGTGAGGATGTTGCTGGGGATGGTTTTGGCCCGTTCGGTGAGTTCTGCCCAGCTGACGTGCGGCCCCATGATTTCGACGATGTCGCCGGAGGCGAGGCCCTGCATGTGAGTGACGTCTACCATGATCTGGTCCATGGTGATGCGGCCGAGGACGGGGCAGTATTCCCCGTTGATGTAGACGCGTGCGCCCTGGCTGGAGAGGTATTGCAGGTAGCCGTCCGCATAGCCGATGCCGATGGTTGCCACACGGGTGGGGACGGTGGTGATGTAGCAGTGGTTATACGAGACTCCGTGGTTTTTGGGCAGGGTGCGGAGGAGGGTGATGCGGCTGTACAGGGTGAGGGTGGTGCGGAGTTCGTGGTTGTACGGCGAGGGCATGGGCGAGTAGCCGTAGAGGAGGCGGCCGAGGCGTACCATGTTGGCCGAGGGCACTTTGTAGTTGAAGACGGCGGCGCTGCTGCAGAGGTGGATGTAGGGGAATTTTCGGTTGGCTGCGAGTTCGCGGACGGAGTCTTCGAAGGAGCGGATTTGCTGGTGGGTGAAGGAGATGTCTTCGGAGGCGGCGGAGAGGTGGGAGAAGATGCCTTCGAGCTGAAGGTGTTCCATGCGGGAGAGTTTGTCGGTGAGGCCACCGAGTTCCGTGGGAAGGAAGCCGCTGCGGCCCATGCCGGTGTCCACGCAGATGTGGGTGTAGACTTTTTTGCCGTAGAGGCGGCCGATGGAGTCGAAGTGTTCCGCTTCTTCGATGCTGGAGATGGCGGTGCGCCAGCCGTGCTGGACGATGATTTCGCGTTCCGCCGGGAAGCAGGGGCCGAGGATGAAGATGGGGGTGGAGCATCCCGCCTTTTGGACACGAAGGGCTTCGGCGACGGTGGCGACGCCGAAGAAGGCGAGGTTTTCATGGTCGAGTGCGGTGGCGACTCCTTCGAGGCCGTGTCCGTAGGCCTCCGCTTTGATGATGGCCATCATGTGGTGTTCGGGCATGACCCGGCGAACCACGTTCAGGTTGTGGCGGATAGCTCCCGTATCGATCTGGGCCCAGGCGCGGAGGTTGTCAGTGACGGACATGTACGAATGCTACACGCGCGGTGCGGGAATGCAAGACGAAATTCCGTTCTGAGGCCGGGGAGGAGGAAAAGGGGTAGTGGAGTAGGCAAGACGGCCGGGGTTGCCCCCGGCCGTGTGGATCATGAATAGATGGCGGTATGGTTTTCGCCGTTATTTGGGAGAGACGGCTGCGGCCGTTTCGTTGATGATGGCATTGGCCCGCTTGACGTCGGCTGCGTGTTCGTTGCCTCGGCTGCGCTGGATGGTGAAGATGCCTTTGAGTTCGCTGTTCATTTTGTCTACAGCGGCTTTGGCGGCGGGGGATTTGTCCGCCTGTTCGCGCAGGATGCGGATTTTCTCGAAGTTTTCGAGGCCGTCGCGGAGTTTTTCAAAGCGCATGGAGGTGAGGTTGCCCGGATAGACGAGGTAGCAGTCGCCGGATTTCCAGTTGCCGAAGTCGGTCGTTTCGAACGGGTTTCTGCCCCATGAGTTGTAGGCCCAGCGGAGGAATCCGTCGAGGTCGTTGGCGGCGGCGAAGAGGCCGAGCCATTCCGATTCTGGGAGGGGCGAGGTGGTGAAGGTGTTCGGCTTGTCGGGTCCGCAACATACGTAGAAGGTTGTTTTGAGTCCGTTGGCCTTGCGTTCCTTCAGGATATCGCCCATGACGGTTTGGGAGTGCTGGATTCCAGGGGAAAGGTCGTAAACGAGACGTGTTGTTGCCGAAGGAGAATTGACGGCAGAGGCAATTTTCATGCCGGGGGCATGCTTGTCGATCACGTCTTTGGCGGCGCGGACGAATTTGTCCGGGCGTTCGTCGATGCCGATGCAGGCTTTGTCGAACCAGCCTTTCTTTTTCAGGTGGGTCTGGAAGTCGGCAAGGAAGGGGCCCCAAATGTTTTCAAAGGATGCATCGCCGGGCTTAAGGTCGATGTATTTGTAGTCTCCGGTGGCTTCGTCCATGTAGCGAACTTTCATCGACCACGGAAGCATGGTGTAGCAGATGATCTGGTCTTTGATGCCGACCTCGTTGAGCATGAAGGCGACCCATTTGTCGAAGTTGGCATAGTCGTAGTGCATTTTGCCGTCCTTGCCCTTGGTCCATTCGATCATGGCAGGCCACCAGTCGTAGGTCTGGCCGTTCCATGCTTCGTCTATGAGGGAGCAGGTGATGGTTTTCTGGCCTGCATCGGCAAGTCGCTTCATGAGGGGCTTCATGATGGCGAAGTGTTCCGGCGACCAGGCTTCGACGCCGTGGTAGCGTGCGACGGCTTCGGGATGCTGCCAGAGGTCGAGATGGACTTTCCATTTGTCGGGCGAGGGCAGGGTGTAGGGCAGGACGTCGATGCTGACGGGTACGCTGACGGCGGGGACGCCTTCGGCCTCAACGACGATGTTGCCTTTGTAGGTGCCGGGTTTCGCCTGTTGGGGTACGTCGATGCCGACCCAGATGGGGCGGATGGTGCCGCCGGCCAGTTCACCGCGGGTTTCGGTGCCGATGATGTCGGCGGTCGCCGTTTTCCCGGTGCGGGTGAAGCGGATGAAGGATGCCTGGACGGGGATTTTGTCGCCGGAGGCATTGGCGACGGCGCCTCCCTTGACGCGCAGTTGTTTGAGGTCGCGGGCTGACCAGGCGGCTACCTGTCCGTTGATGCGCTCGCCGCGCCATGCCTTGCCGGATACGCCGTCGAGCCTGCTGCCCGCTGCGGGTGCTCCCGTGCGGGGCATGCGTTCTTCGGCGGGAATGGCGCTGGCATTCAGGCCGCTGGACTGGCCGGGGCCGAAGCCCTGTATTTCGACGATGTGGCCTCCGCTTTTGGCTCCGGTGCTGTTGCCGGTGATGGTGACGCGGACGTAGCGGACGTTTTGCGGAGCGAAGCTGTATTGCGAGCCTTCGGCTGTGCCCGTGATGGAGTTGGCGCTTTGGTCGACGAGTGTTTTCCACGTTTTGCCGTCGTTCGAGCCTTCGATGATGTATTTGTAGATGCGGCCATCCGCCCAGTAGGGCCAGATGTGAATGGAGGAGAGCTGTTTCGGTACGCCCATGTCGATCTGAAGCCAGACGGGGAGGTTTTCACAGCCCCAGTACTGGTTGCCGTTGGCGGAGTTGCCGTCGATGGCGAGTTCGGGCTTGAAGTTTTCAAAGCTGCCTGATGCGGTGGCTTTGGCTCCGGTGAAGAGGTTTTCCGCCGAGGCTTTGCCGCCCTGCGGAACGCCGGGTTCATAGAGTGGATGGCGGTCGGGAGATTGTGCAGATGCTGAGGGCACCGACAGGAGGGAAGCTGTTCCCAACAGGGAACCCAACAGAAGACGTGACATGTGTGTGCGCATAATCAACCAGTATATACGGATGGGAAGAGATCAATATTTCACGTCTTTCGCGCCTGTTTTTCAGAGATGGCGGCTGAAGGTGCGTTTTTGCCTTGCCTGCCTGCCGGATATGTTGTACTTGATGGGAAAACCGAGCGCCTATGTTGAAGTATTCGTTTGCCCCTGCCGTGAAACCGGGATGTTCCGTGCTGGTGCTGGGTTCCCTGCCGGGAGATGCTTCTCTGCGGATGGCTCAGTATTATGCCCATCCCCGGAATGCCTTTTGGAAGATTATGGGGAGGTTGTGCGGGTTTTCGCCCGATTTGCCGTACGAGGATCGTCTCGATAGGTTGAACGATGCGGGAATTGCCTTGTGGGATGTGGTGCTTTCGGGGATGCGTCCGGGCAGTCTGGATTCGGCTATCCGGGACGAGAGGCCGAACGATGTTGCCTCCCTGCTGCACGAGTATGCGACGATCAAGACGATTTGCTGCAATGGAGGGACATCCTACCGGTATTTGAAACGGTATTTCCCCGTTTTGTTCGGCGAAGACGGTTGTCGCGTGCTGCTTCTTCCCTCGACGAGCCCTGCGGCAGCCAGGTTCGGCTTCGACGAGAAGTTCAGTGCCTATGAGGAGGCGCTGGCTCCTTTGATTCGACGGCATGCCGTATGAAAAAGCCCCTCCCCCGGTGATTCGGAGAAGGGGCGGGAAGGCGGCTGGAGCCGTGTTTATTTGAATTGCTGACGGGCGGATTCGTCCGGCCACGGAATGGGGGTGCCTGCCGGCATGCCTTTGCTGTTGCCTGCCTTGAAGGAGGGCATCTGGGCTGTGCGTTCTTTCAGCAGTTTGGTCATGGTCGCTGCCATGGTTTTGACGCGTTTCGGCTCGGCTGTGGCGAGGTTGTGCTCTTCGCCGATGTCGTTTGCGAGGTTGAAGAGTTCGAATCTCTGGTCGGGATGCCAGTAGATGAGTTTCCAGTCTCCCTGCCGCATGGCGGTGGCCGGGGAATAATTGTTGTTGTTGCCGCTGCCTTCTCCCCAGATGTTCGGGCCGTGGAAGAGGAGCGGACGTTCGACATCCATTTTCCTGCCTTTGAGGGCGGGCACGAAGCTTTTGCCGTCCACTTTCTGGACAGTGTTCAGGTTGCGTGCTCCGGCCATTTCCAGAATGGAGGGGAAGAAGTCTTCAATGATGACGGGCGTGTCGTTGACGGTTCCGGCTTTGGTGACGCCGGGCCAGTAGACGATCATGGGTTCACGGATGCCGCCTTCGCGGCAGGAGCCCTTGCCGAAGGAGAGGGGATAGTTGGCAAGTTTGTTGCCGAGGCGTCCGCTGATGGCAAGGCCGCCGTTGTCCGCCATGAAGATGATGACGGTGTTTTTGGCAAGGTCGTGTTTTTCAAGATAGGTCCGGATGTCTCCAAGGCTTTTATCCATGCCTTCGATGAGCGCGCTGTAGCGTTTTTCGTTGTCGGACCAGGGTTTGCCGTCGTTCGGGTTCTGGTAGGTTTCGGCATAGCGTTTGTCGTAGCCTCTTTGGTCGAACGGCGCATGGATGGCATAGTGCGCCATGTAGAGGTAGAAGGGTTTGCCGGATTCCTTCGGGGATGTGCGAATGTTTTCTACGCGTTTGAGCGCTTCCTGTGTGAGGGCTTCGGTGAGGAAGGTGTCGTTTTCGTAGTAGTTGTTTTCATCGAGGCCGCAGACGTGGAAGTCGTTGTTGCCGTATTGCTTGCTTCCGCGGTAGTCTCCGGGGCCGCCGATTTCCGTGCCGGCGATGTTGTAGTCGAAGCCGAAGTGTTTGGGGTTGGCTCCCGGAGTGTCACGGCTGCCGAAGTGGGCTTTGCCGCAATGGATGGTGGTGTAGCCCTGTTTTTTGAGCAGTTCGGGCAATGCCGTGATTTCCGTGTAGGGTTTGACCATGCTGTAGCTGAACGGTTTTTCCGTGATGGGTCGCGTGGTGTCGCCGGACGGTTTGGTGCCTGCGGGCTGGATGCCGTTGACGCTCCATGCGGGCGGCAGAATGTCTTTGTTGTTGGCGTCGGTGGTGGTGTCTTTTTTGAGGGTCCAGTTGGTGACGCGGTGGCGAGCCGAGCTCATGCCGGACATGAGGCTGCAACGGGAGGGTGAGCAGATGGGCTGGGCGTAGGCTTGCGTGAATTTGACGCCTTGTTCGGCGAGTTTTTCCATGTTCGGCGTGCGGTAGCGCTTGTTCAGGAAGGTGGGTTTCGGGTTGCCTTTGTCATCCGTCCAGAAGGGGACGGAGGTGTCCTGCCAGCCCATGTCGTCGACCATGAAGAGGATGATGTTCGGTTTTTCCTGCTGTTTGTCGGCAGGTTCGGCAGGCGCAAATCCGGCACCGGCCAGACATGCGGCGAGCATGCCGGATACGACCTGTTTGGAGGGGATAAGGTTCATATTTCAATATTTACGTTGCCGGAAGCAGTGTTCTATCAGGAGAATTCGGGGCAAGTTTGGAGGAGAGTGTTCTGCCCATGGTTTTGAGCGAAGAGTCGGAGATTTGAGGTGCGTTGGCGGAAGAGTTCCGTTTTTCCTCCTGAGCCATGGCGTAGAGAAAGGCGTACGCTTTGGCGAGGGATGCACCGTTGGGTGCATGGTAGTTCCAGTAGTTCACTCCGTTTTTTTCCCCAAGCTCGGCGAGTAGGAACCATGCTTTCAGGGCATAGATGCTGTAGGAGCCACCCTTGGCTCGTTTGGTTTCATGCGGCTGGCTGCCGTCCTGGGCGATGTGGTCGCCCATGCGGGAGCGGGCTTCTTCGAGGCAGGTGCGGGCGGAAGCGGTGTCGCCGAGGTAGCTGGCGATGGCGGCACGCTGGGCCATGTAGTAGAGGAAGTGGTTGTTGGATGTTTTTCGTTCATGCTGGCCTGCCGGGCTGTCAGCCAGCCAGCGGCCGTAGTCGCGCAGCCATGCATCGACGGCGGTCCATTCTTTTTGCGTGAGAGCAGGGGAGCGGCGCAGTCCGGAGATGGCCCGGAGGGTGTCCGGCAGGTTGGCCATGTCGATGATGCCTCCGCCGAGGCCGCTGGTTTCGTGTCCCGGGCGTATCTGGCTGTATGCCAGATGAGGCTGCATTTTAGTTTTGGGGTTGACGAACCAGTGGCGGAGCCATTGCCCCGCACGGACGGCGTAGCGTTTGTCGTGCGTTTTGGCGTAGGCATCGCCCAGTATGCGGACGTTGCGCAGCATGTCGGCGAGACGTTGCAGGTCTCCGCTTTCCATGAGTTCTGCGTTTTTTTTGCCGTCGATGACGCGGTAGGGATCGCCGGGTTTCGCAGGGTCGGGCCAGTAGTAGATGGCGTAGCTGACGTATTCATTAGCGGCGGCTTTGACGCCGGGGAGGATGAGGCGTTTTTCGTTGAGTCCGCGTATGGGAACGGTGAGCGCCTGTTCCTGTGCCGAAGGCTGGGGCTTCGGTGCGGCTGCATGCAAGGAGGCTGCCGGTAGGAGGAATAGAAGCGGTATCGCGGAAGTCATGGTTTTATCAGGGATTGACTGTTAATGAAGAGTGGGTTTCCATTCGTTCCAGATGCTTTGGAAGAGCTGCGAGCTTTGGGCTGGCAGGATAGGCATGGTTGCGGTTTTGCCTGTGTTTCTGAGCAATTGGAGGATGGCGAGGAATTCGTCTGCGGCCTGGGCGACCTGTGCCTGATGGCGTTTCCGGCTGTTGTCGGAGTCGATGCCCGGTTTGTCCTGCATGACGGCTTTGAAGAGATGGATCAGGGATTCGTCCGAGAGGTCGCTCCAATCAAGCGTGGCGGGTTCGCCTTGATCGTTGTCTGCGGTGAGGCGGTTGTCCGCATAGCCCGTGATCGTGTATTTTTTGCCTTTACGGTCGGTGACCGGGTAGCTTGACGGCAGTGCGGATGCAGCGAGCCGTTTGCTCGTAGCCCGAAGGTAGGTGTCCGCGATTTCCGCTGCGGCCGCGTAGGTGGACAGCGCTTTGTATTCCGCCGAGAGGTCGGAGAAGTTGTCGCGGTCGGCATAGAAGAGGTTGCTTGCCTGACGAAAGCGGTTTTTGTCCAGCTGGGCTGATCCTTTTTTCAGGATATTGCGGTAGCCGCTTTCTTGTACGCCCGTTTCCTGCTCGTTGGAGGGTTTGTCGGTCGTAGTCAGCCTCGTGGATTCGTCGTGGAGGATGTTGACGAGATGGTCGCGGTAAGGCGATTGGAAGTAGCGGTTGTTCCGGTTTTGCGCCAGTTCGTTTCCTTTCTGGATTTTCTGTTTGCGTTCCGTGGCGGTGGTTTCCGGCATGGTGCGGAATTTCTCGAAGTTTTCGAGGTCGGCGATGCAGAGGCCGATGGGTTTGAGGTAGCCTTTGTAGGGCGGTTCGCTTTCTTCGATATATGCCTGCTGCGCTTCTTTCAGCGAGCGCAGCGCCTGTTCGAGATGTTTGCTGTTCAGGTGGCGCAGGCCGATCGCGAGGTTGGCGGCCGCGCGGAGTTTGATTCGGTCGGTGCCGGGTATTTTGGCTGTTTTCTGCAGCCAGTTTTTGTCCAGAAGGGAATCGCGCAGGGTGATGATGTAGCGAGTGCTTTCCCGGGGTGACTGTCTGATGAGCGGCACGGTTTCGAGTTGCTGGAGCAGGTCGAGTCCTTCCTGAAGGTTGTTGCCCGGTCCGGATATCCATTTGCAGAGGCAGGCGTTCATGGCGCACCATGCGCTGAGTGCGGTGTCGTCCTGATTGTTCAGGAATACTTCTTCGTAGGCTTTGGCCGCTTTGCCGAAATCTCCGTAGAGGAGGGCGGTTTCCGGTGCGTTCAGCGGAGTTTCCTGATGGTGTACGGTGGGCGCGGACGAGGTGGCGGCCGTTTTGGGCGCGGCTGGTTCCGGGTTGCGGCCCGGCAGGAGGAGTATGACGGTCAGGATGATGAGGACGAGCGCAATGCCTCCGAGAAGAAGGTATTTGGATTGTTTTCTTTTGTAGCGGCGGAAGTAGAGGGCGCGCATGCTTTTCCGGTCCCCGTTGGCCTGTGCGTCGCAGATGGCGCGGGCTTCGTTGATGTCGTCGATGAGTGCCTGGTAGCTTTGCGGGCGGCGCGCCATGGAGAATGCCATCATGCGGTTGATGAGGTCGCATGTCGCTTTGGAGAGTTCCGGCGCCAGCTGCTGGATTTTCGGCAGTTTTTTCTTGATTTCGAGGAGTTTTCTGACGGAGTTGATGCCGGAGGCGATGGGCGGTTTGCCCACGAGCATGTGGAACATGGTGACGCCGAGCGCGTAGATGTCCGACCGGAAGTCTTCCTTGGAGCGGTTGAGGGTTTCGGGCGGTGCGTAGAAGGGGGTGACCCAGATTTCTTTTTCCGTGTCCTGATCGGATTGGAGGAGGGCGAGGCCGAAGTCGACGATTTTTGCCTGTCCCTTGGGGGTGATCAGGATGTTGGCCGGTTTCATGTCGCGGTGCAGCAATCCGGCTTTTTGGGCGGCTTGCAGTCCTTCCGCAACCTGCAGGGCGATGTCGAGCGTTTCCGCTTCGGGGATTTGCCTACGCTGGCCGATCATGGTTTCGATGTCGGTGCCCGATATGAGTTCCATGGCGATGTACAGGTGGTTGAGCGCCTGCCCGATGGAGTAGATGTTGACGACGTTGGGATGGTGGACTTTCGCCATGAGGGCGGATTCCTTTTCGAATCGCGCGACCCGTTCGGGTTTGTCGTAGTAGGTTTCGTTGAGGATTTTGAGGGCAACCTCGCGTCCCAGTACCATGTCCGTGGCCCGGAAGACGATGCTCATGCCTCCGACGCCGAGTTTGTCCGTGATTTCATAGACGCCCAGCCGGGTGTGGACTCTGTGCAGGGATTTGCACGTGGGGCATTGCGCCAGGGAGAAGGGGCTGAGTTGGCCGATGTCCATGGGAGAGCCGCAATCGGGGCAGGTGTAGATGTCGCTCGGTTGAATCATGGCAGGAAGCGTGATGGCTTGAAACAAAAAGCGGGGAGGTGTCGTCCATCCTCCCCGCTGTGTGAATTCGGTGTTTTACTTGACGACCTTGGGCAGCGATGCGGCGGCTACTGCCTGGCCGTGGCGCTTGGTCTTTTCATCCGGCACGCGAAGGGCGATCTTGAGATCGGGGAATTCGGTGCGAAGGACTTCTTCGGCCTGGTCGATGATGATCTGTCCGCCGTCTCCGGAGGCTACGCGGCCGAGGAAGAGGAGGTTGCGGATGTCGTAGAAGGTGGCGTAGTGCGCGATGGCGTAGCCGAAGTGTACGCCGATCGTTTCGTAGATCTTGCGTGCGCGTTCGTCGCCTTCGGCCATGGCAGCCTGTACTTTCTTGAGCTGTTCCGGGAAGGGCATGGAGCCGAAGTCGAATCCGGCGCGCGGGGCGAGGCGGGCAACGGCCTGCTGGGAGAAGTAGAGGGCTCCCACGCCCATGTCCTTGGACCATTCGTCGATGCCGCCTTCGGACGAGTAGTCCACAGGGGCGAAAGCGAGTTCGTTGAGCCAGGGTTTGATGTGGCCTTCGGGATCGACGTAGCCGGCGGCTTCGGAGGTGCCCATGGCGACGCCGAGGACGGCGTTGTCGTTCATGCCCATGGCTCCGGCGAGAGCGGTGACTTCGCCGTCATTGACGACTTCGAAGGGTATGTTGTTCCACTTTTCCTTCTGGAGGGTACGGAAGACTTTGCCGAGGGTTTTTTCGATGTCTTCCTGGCTGACGCCGCGGAAGAGGGAGGAGGTGCGGACTTCGCTGTTGATGATGACGCCGGCGGAGGAGCCGCCGATGGCATCGACGCGGGGAAGGTGGGCGGCGGCGCGTTCGAGGGAGTCCTGAATGCCGTCGATGTGGTATTGCGGGTCTTTCTGGAAGTAGGGGTCCCAGACGACTTCTTCGGAGTAGACGACTTCACCGTTGACGACGGCGGCGCATTTGCGGTCGGAACCGCCGAGGTCGAAGCCGATGCGGTAGCCGTCGAGGTTGCGGCCCAGAGTCATCGATCCGGAGTATTCGGGAGGAAGGGCGTCGACCGTGGTTTTTTGGACGGTGATCGGTGCGCCGTAGATTTTTTTGCCGATGAAGTCCCAGTCGAATTCGCGGGCTCCGCCTTCGCAATATTGCGAGGCGAGCATGTCGGCGATGGCGTCGTCCCCGGCGACGAGGATGATGTTGCCGCCTTTCTGCCAGAGGAGGAATTTGACGATGCGTTCGATGTAGCGGTTGTTGAGAGCGACGTTTTCACCCGTCTGGGGAAGGATTTTTCCGGACCAGCGGAAGCAGGTGCCATCGACACGGGTCAACGCAATGTCCACTTGATGAGAGGCGAGTTCGGCTGCGACTTTCGCTTCGAATGCCTGGTTCCAGAGAACGGCCGGTACGAAGCCCGGGTCGAGTACGGGTGTGATTTTGGGTTGAATGTTCATGACAATACAAGAAGTGTTTAGCATACGGGCGGCAATGTTGGCAAGTATATTTTTCCGTCTGTCCGGGATAAAGGGCTGGTTCGCCGTGCGTTCGCGGGGTTCTCGCAGCGTGTACGGGCAGCCTGACGTTTCCCGCGCTTGACCTCGGGCGGCCTTTTCTATAGAAAGGACGGCGAATATGGGCGAATCCTATTACTCTCAGGCGACGGAAGCTCCGGTGACGAGTTTCGATCTTTCTCTCCGCCCCCCGGCGTTCAGCGAGTTTTGCGGGCAGGAGAAGATCAAGGAGCGGTTGCTGCTGATGGTGGAGGCTGCCCGCCAGCGTGGCGATGTGCTGGACCATGTGCTGCTGAGCGGTCCTCCCGGGCTGGGGAAGACGACGCTGGCCAATATTATCGCCAATGCGGTGGGGCGGCGTATTCATACGACTTCGGGGCCGCAGATCGAGAAGGCCGGCGATCTGGCCGGGATTCTGACGAGCGTGGAGAAGGGGGATGTGCTGTTTATTGATGAGATTCATCGCCTGCATCCGGCGATTGAGGAGTATCTGTATCCGGCGATGGAGGATTTCCGCCTTGATATTATTATCGACCAGGGGCCGAATGCGCGGTCGATTCAGTTGAATTTGCCGAAGTTTACGCTGGTGGGGGCGACGACCCGCGCCGGGATGCTGACGGGGCCGCTGCGTTCCCGGTTCGGGTTGGTGAACAGGCTGGATTATTATTCGGCCGAGGAGTTGTGCCGGATTATTCACCGTTCAGCCGGGTTGCTCGATGTGCCGATTGTGGAGGAGGGGGCGAAGGAGATTGCCTTGCGTTCCCGCGGTACGCCGCGCGTGGCGAATTCCCTGTTGCGCTGGGTGCGCGATTTCGCTCAGGTGAAGGCGGACGGGGTGATTTCCGCTTCCGTGGCCGAGGATGCGCTCGGGATGATCGATATCGATGAAGACGGGCTTGACGAGATGGATAAGCGGCTGCTGGAGGCGTTGATTTTCAAGTTTGCCGGAGGTCCGGTCGGTTTGTCGTCTCTGGCGGTGGCTCTCGGTGAGGATGCTTCGACTCTGGAGGATGTGCATGAGCCGTTCCTGATTATGCAGGGGTTCATGAAGCGTACGCCGCGCGGCCGTGTGGCGATGCCTTCCGCCTACGAGAAGATCGGTGCGCCCGTGCCTTCCGGTTCGCAGGGGATGTTGTGGTGATGGTGGGCCGTTCCGTTCAGAAGTTGATGCGAATTCTGGCTCCGTAATAGAAGTCGTTGCCCCGGTGCTGGGAGCGCAGGGTGGTGAGGGCCTGGCTGTAGCTGGCGTGAAGGTCGAGTTCGATGCGTTCGTCGTATTTCCATGTGAGGGTGATGTAGTAGTCGAGGGCGTTGGATCCGCGGGGTATGGTGCCGCCGACATAGCCTCCGTTGTATCCGTAGCGCAGGGTGGTGTCAAGCAGGAGGCTGGAAGCCGGTTTGAATTGCGCTCCGGCGAATGCTGCGTAGTAGCCGAGCATGCGTCCGTTGACTTCCTGCCAGTATACGTCCGGCCCGGCGAAGAAGGTTTCGTTGAAATGCCATGCCATTTTGATGCCGGGGCGGGGAATGCCTCTGTCGCCGGGGAAGACGAAGCTGTGTTCGTACCAGGGCATGATGGTGAGGCGGCCGATTTCCCGTTTGTATTCGAGTCTGTATTTCAGTTCTCCGTGGTTGGCCGAGTCGGCGACGCCGTACCATGTTTTGAAGATGAGGTCGTTGCATTCTGCCGCGATAGATATGGCGGTGTAGCTGCTTCCCCAGAGGTTGAGGCCTTCGCCTTCGTATTTGCTGCCCCAGACGGTTTCGACGGTGTAGTCGAGCCGGTCCGGCGTGCAGATGCGCGTGAAGGGGCAAGGGGTGTGGGATGAGCGGTTGGAGACGGGGTCGTTTACTGCCGTGGATGCGTTCGAGGCACGGCCTGTGCCCGTGCCTGCCAGCAGAGCGGTTGCGATGGTGAGAATGCGGGCGGTGTTCATGGCGGGTGCCGAGTGATTCACTACTGTAGCATTTCTGTATCTTTTTGGGTAGCGGCGGCAGTATAAATGTTAGAAAAAGGATGGTTGCCCGTTAAGGGGGGCGAGTCGGTGCGTTCAGCTCGCCGGGTCTTCGCCTTGCGCCTTGAGGTATTCGAGTTCCTTTTTCAGGACTCCGCCGACGCGGTGTTTGGCCAGATAGACCTGCGCGATGGAGATTCGGAGTTTTTTCCTGATTTCGGCAGGGCTCATGCCGCGCAGGACGTTGTAGTCGAATATCTGGTATTGTTTCGGGGAGACTTTCGTTTTGACGCGGGCAAGGGCAGCCTGCATGAGGTTGTTCTGCCATTCCTTGTCCCAGACTTTTTCGAAGTTTTCGCCGGATTGGTCGGGTATTTGCTCCAGCGGGTGTTCGGCCCCCGCCATGTCGTTGTTCAGGAGCATGGAGGTGTCTTTTTTGCGGCGTCGGAACTGGTCGTTGATGCGCCAGCGGGTCATGTTCCAGAGCCACATTTTGAAGGATCCCTGTGTGGGGTCGTACATTTGTTTGCGGCTTTGCTTGGCGATGGAGAGGATGGTTTCCTGGACGACGTCCCAGGCTTCGTCTTCGCGCAGTCCTGCCTTGAGGGCGACGGTGTAGATGAGCCGCCAGTAGGTGCGGTAGAATTCGTCCCAGCTGCGCTGGTCTTCCCAGTTTTCAAGACGGGCGATCAGGCTTTTGCGCGTGCGGTCGGCGTATTGTTCGAGCTCTTCGTTCGGGGGCTCAAATTCGGTGTCCGGATCGTCAAACATAGCAGTAGGATAACATGAATCAGGCCGGTGTGCAAGGCACGAGGATGGCATCCCTCATGCCGTGGATTTTTTTCTTGTCGGCGGGGACGATGGTGGCGAGGCATCCGCCGAGGACGGTGTTGCCGTCCGCATGGCGGTAGTAGTAGGGACACAGGCGGACGCGGCCGGGCATGAGGCTGGCGCGCGGGTCGCCTTCATCCTGCCTGTAGTGCCAGTGTTCGATGATGCGGCCCGGGTGGAATTCCTGCATGATCCAGAGTTTTTCCGGGTAGTCGGCAAGCGCCCTTTCGATGGCGGCTTGCCATTCCGGGGATGGCATGTCGTGGCCGATGTGGACGCCGCGCCCTCCCCATGAGGTGGGGTCGAAGCCGGAGATTTTGAGGACGAGGCGGCGTTCTTTTTGGCTGAGCCGGGCGACTTCCATCCATGAGTGGAGGTTGAGCCACGGGAGGGCCGCCTGTTCGGGCAGGGGGGCGGGGTCGAGCAGCCAGCCGTGCGGGATGATTTCCCGGAGGCGGTCGTAGTGGGATCCTCGCAGGAGGGTTTTCCAGGTGGACTGGAGGCCGGGCATGTGGAAGAGGGCGAGCCATGCTTTTTCCTCAAGGTGCTGGATGGGCGGCGGCGAGAGGCTGAGTCTGCCCTGTGCGGCGTGGTCGATGAGGTCGCGTGAGGGGGGGATGTTGTCGGTGTCGAAGAGTTCGAAGAAGCGGTAGACGGTTTTTCCCTGAAGGGCGGCAGCATCGGCGGTTTCCGCCCGGCCGACGGTGTAGCCATCGCCGAGCATGGCGGCAAAGAGGTTCGTTTCCGGCAGGTAGTCGGAGGATTCTTCGGATATGAGGAAGTGGGCTCCTCCGGGGTGGGCTGCGCGGAAGCCGTCGATCATGCCCGTGGCTCCGCCGAGGATGGAGTAGCCGTCTCCGGCATAGAGGGCGGAGAGCCATGCGGTGATGCCCTGGCCTCCGGGGACGCTGTCGAGTTCGGTGATGGCGAAGCCGCCGTCGGTGAGCATGAGGTCGGGCCGGATGATGCGGGGCGCGGTTTGGCGGAGGCGGCGGCTTCGCTGGGCGGCGACGAGCCAGTCGGGTTTGCCGGCGTCGAGCATTTTTGCAATCCACGGGTGTGTTTCGCCAGCGGCGGAGCGGTGGTAGAGTTCGTGGCAGGCATCCTGGAATTTGGCGAGGATGTGGCCGAGGCCCTGCAGTTGCCGGATGAGCGGTTTTTCCAGTTCCAGCGGCGCGGGGGAGAGGAGCCACGGGAAGTGCCGGTAGCCGGTGGATGGGGCATCGGCATCAAGGAGGTCTTCCGTCCGTTCCGCGCTGCGGGGGAAGAGGCCCTGCGGCGGGTAGGCCGCTTCGATTTGGGAGACGGTCAGCATGGCATGAAGGCGGGAGTGGGGCCGGTTAATGGCCGGGGATGGCGGCTTCGATTTGTTCGACGACGGTTTCGACGGGGAGGAGTTTGCCTTTGCCTTCGGCTCCGCAGGCGAGGATGCCGCTTTCCGCCGGGCCGACGATGCGGTGGCCGGGGCGTGCGGCGAGGGTGGCTGCGTTGGCCTGCGTGGCGGGGTGGTCCCACATGCGGCAGTTCATGGCGGGGAAGATGAGGACGGGGGCGCGGTTCGCCAGATAGGCGGAGGTGAGGAGGTTCGGAGCGAGGCCGCAGGCCATTTGGGCCATGATGTCCGCGGTGGCGGGGGCGATGACGAAGAGTTCCGCTTTGTCGGCGAGGGCGATGTGCGGTGGCATCCAGTCGCGGGTTTCATCCTCGAAGCTGGAGAGGACGGGGTTGCGCGAGATGGTCATGAGGGTGAGAGGGGTGACGAATGCAAGGGCTTTTTCGGTGCAGATGCAGTGGACATCGTGCCCGCGTTTGACGAGGAGGGAGACGATGTCGGCAGCTTTGTAGGCGGCGATGGAGGCGGTGATGCCGAGGATGATGGTGGCCATGGTGCGGTTAAGGTTGGATCATGGAGAGGAGCTGTTCTTCGGTGATGACGGGGATGCCGAGCTGGGCGGCTTTGTCCCGTTTGGAGCCGCCGCCTTCTCCGGCGACGAGGTAGTCCGTTTTTTTGGTGACGCTTCCGGTGGCTTTGCCCCCCTGCGCGGCGATGAGTTTTTCGTATTCGGGGCGGGGGCGGCTGAGGGCTCCCGTGAGGACGAATGTTTTGCCGGAGAGGGGGCCTTCCACGGTTTCGTTTTTGTTTTCGATGTAGGTGGCCGAGGAGGGGTTGATGCCGAGGGTTTCGAGTTCTTCGACGGCATGGCGGCCCGCATGGGAGCGGAAGAAGTCCACAAGGCTTTGGGTGGCGACGTTGCCGACGGGGTTGGTGAGGATGGGTTCGCTGCTTTTGGCGTCTGCGTTGAGGATGAGGTAGCCGCGGCGGGTGTATTCCGCAGCGCGTTGTTCCATGGTTTCCTTGAGTTCGGTGCGGCGCAGTTCCCGTTGCTGTTTGAGCTGTTCGTCGTCCGTTTTGTTGGCGCGGGCTTTCGGGTTCAGCGCTTTGTATTCGTCCGCCATGGTTTGGAGTTCGAGGAGGGCGGCGAGGTAGTCCGAGCGGGAGAGGTCGTGCAGGTCCCGGTGGCAGGTGGCGACGAGGCGGGCGGTGACGGCTCCGATGTTCGGGATGCCGAAGGCGATGATCCAGCGGTCGAGGGGGTAGTTTCGTGCGTCGGCGAGGGCCTGCAGGGCTTTGGCTGCGTTTTTTTCGCCGAAGCGGCGCGGTTCTGCATCGGTGCCGAGGTTGAGGCTGCCGAGGGTTTCGAGGTCGAGTTTGAAGAGATCGAGCGGTGTGCGGATGAGGCCGCGGGCGACGAGCGTTTCGGCGACGGAGCCTCCGAGGCTTTCGATGTCGAGGGCTTCGCGGCGGCAGAAGTGGATGGTGCGGGTGGCGGCCTGCGCCGGGCAGGTGATGTTGGTGCATCGCCATGCGACCTGTCCTTCGAAGCGGCTGATGGGTTCCCCGCAGGAGGGGCAGCGGCCGTGGACGGCGTGGTAGAGGCTGTAGGGTTCGCTCGCGGCGGGGCGCAGGGTTTTGTTGACGCTGATGACGGCGGGGATGATTTCCCCGGCTTTTTCGACGAGGACGGTGTCTCCGATGCGGATGTCCTTGCGTTCGATTTCGTCCTGGTTGTGGAGGGTGGCGCGGGAGACGATTGTGCCGGAGAGGGGGACGGGCGCGAGTTCGGCGACAGGGGTGAGGACTCCGGTGCGGCCTACCTGGATGACGATGTTTTCGAGGACGGTTTCGCGCTGTTCGGGGAGGAATTTGAAGGCGGCGGCCCAGCGCGGTGCGCGGGCGGTGGAGCCGAGTTCGCCGCGCTGGGCGAAGTCGTATACTTTGATGACGGCTCCGTCCGTGCCGTAGCCGAGTGTCTGGCGCAGGTTGCTGACGGTGCGGACTGCTTCCCTTGTTTCTTCGAGGCTGCGGGCGATGATGATGGGGCGGTTGACGGGGATGCCGAGCCGGGTGAGGAGGTTTTCGTAGCCGGAGGCGTCGGTGAGCGGTTCCCCTTCGTAGAGGCCGAGTCCGTGGGCGAGGAAGTCGAGCGGGCGGGCGGCTACTTCTTCGGGGTTGAGGAGTTTGATGGTGCCGGCGGTGGCGTTCCGGGGGTTGGCGAAGGCGGGGAGCCCTTCGGCATCGCGCTGGGCGTTGAGCTGCGCGAAGGGTTCGGAGCGCATGAAGATTTCGCCGCGTATTTCGAGGATGGCGGGAGCGGGCGCCGGGAGTTCGGCGGGGATGGCGGCGATGGTGCGGACGTTGGCGGTGATGTCGTCGCCCTGTTTGCCGTCTCCCCGGGTGGCGGCATATTCCAGTTTGCCGTTTCGGTACATGAGGGTGACGGCGACGCCGTCGATTTTGGGTTCGACGGTGACGATGGGGGCATCCTGTTCGAGCGTGCGCGCGAGCCTGTCGTAGAAGGCGATGAGTTCCTGATCTGTGTGGGCTGCTTCACCGGGTTTTTTCTCGAAGATGTCGTCGATGGATTGCATGGGCGACGGGTGGCCGATTTTGCGGAAGCCTTCGGTGAGGTCGTTGCCGACGCGGTGTGTGGGGGAGTCCGGCGAGGCGAGTTCGGGATGCTGCGCTTCGAGTTCTTCGAGTTCGCGGAAGAGTTTGTCGTATTCGGCATCCGATATTTCCGGTGCGGCTTTGGCGTAGTAGAGGTCGTTGTTGCGGCGGAGGATGCGGCGCAGTTCCTCGGCGCGCTGCGCCGGGGTGGCTTGTCGTGAGGCGAAGTCGAAGAGGTCGTCGGCCATGGGATGCTCAGTCGATGGAGTGCAGGATGATGCGTTTTTTGTCGAAGGAGGCGAGTTCGGTGTATCCTGCTTCGCGGGCAAGGAGGAGGGCGCGGTCGAAGTCGCGGCCGAGTTCTTCCGGGGCATGGGCGTCCGAGTTGATGGCGAGGGGGATGCCTGCTTCGCGGGCCATGCGGAGGATGGGTGCGGCAGGGTATTGTTCCCGGCAGGGTTTGTGCCAGCCTGCGGTGTTGATTTCCAGTACGGCTCCTGCCGCCGCGATGGCTTGCAGGGGGGCTTCATAGTACGGGGAGAGGTCTCCTTCGGGGCGGTCTCCCCATTTGCGGATGAGGTCGCAATGGCCCATGATCTGGAAGAGTCCGCTGGAGGCCATGGAGGCATAGCCGCGCCAGTAGTGGTCCCAGTCGGCATGGAGGCCGTCGGGGCTGGATTGGTTGGCCCGTTCGGGGGCGTCGAAGTCCCAGCCGTTGCCGAGGTAGTGGATGGAGCCGATGAGGTAGTCCCAGTCGTAGAGGCTGTCGAGGTGGGCGATCCATGGTTCGATGCCGGGTACCCAGTCGCATTCGAGGCCGGCGCGGATGATGAGGCCGGTGCCGTCGGCTGCGGCTTTGGCGCGTTCGATCCATTCGATGTAGGCGGGGATGTCGGCCTGTTTCATGCGCCAGTTGTCGAAGGGTTCGTTGGGCATGGGGGCATGGTCGGAGATGCCGTATTCCCGCAGCCCCTGTTGCAGTGCCCGCGCCACGAAGGCTTCGGGTGTGCCTTCGGCGTGCAGGCACAGGGGTGTGTGGGTGTGGTAATCCGTCCTATACATGTTCGGGATTATACCTTCGGGGCAGGGGTGAGTCAAAGCCTATGATTGTATGTTGGCGGGATTTTCTCTTGTGTGCGGATGATGGTTTCTGGTAATGTACAAAGGCTTTGGCGGCCTTGTACAGAAGGCGGCCGGAATGCGCCGGCGCTATGGAAGAACGCTATAAGACACTCATGAGGCGGGTCAGGTTCTACCTGATTCAGGAGAGAAGGAAGAAGACCCGGATGGGGCGTATGCTTTCGGCCCGCGTTTTTGATGAGCATTTGTGGAAGTGGGAGAAGCGGGGCGTGGCGACGGGTGCGGCATGGGGGGCGGCGTGTGCGATTGCTCCGGTACCGATGCAGAGTTTGTTCGGCGTGGCTGCGTGCCTGTGGCGGAAGGGGAATATTCCCGTGGCGATTTTGATGGCCTGGATTTCGTTTCCCGGTTATCAGGTGTTTGCGTGGCCGGTGCAGTGGTGGGTGGGTTCGGTGATTTTTGCATGGCTGGGCCTGCCGGGGTCGGGCGCTACGCTCGGCCTGGTGAAGGATAGCGCGATGAAGGTTCCCGCCTGTGTGGAATCATGGAATTTCGATGGGTTGCTCCAGCCGTTGCAGCATGTGCATTTCGGCTGGGCGATTGCCGAGTTTGCGTTCGGCTGCGTGGTGACCTGCGTGCTGTTCGGCGTGGTCTGCTATTGGCTGGTGCAGGCCGGATGGCATGTCGGGATCGCGGTCAAGTCCTGGTTCCGCCGCCGGCGCGGGCGTTGAATGCCGAGGTTTGTTTGCCGGTGGACGGATAGGGTCAAAGGTTGATTTTCGAGGTGCGTGAGGCGGTGTTGCGGCCGACTCGCCAGTATGTGCGGCGCATGGGCTGGAATTTCGGCAGTAGGCGCCGCGCTGTTTCGTTGCCGTGTTCGGCGGCCAGTGCGAACCATTGCCGCGCTTCGTCGTGGTTGCGGGCGACTCCGTCTCCATCGTAATAGCAGAAGGCGAGTTTGAGCTCGGCTTCGACGTCTCCTGCTTTCGCCTTGTCGTAAATGGCTTTTATTTCGGGAGTCATGCCCCGGGTAGGGTTGTTGTTCCCGGTGATTTGCCGGAAGTAGGATGAAGGCTGTCCGTTGCGCGGTTTGTCGGCTTCCGCGTACCAGCGCTGGGCTTCTTTTTTGTTGCGGGGTGCGCCTTCGCCGTATTCATAGCATTTGCCGAGGTTGTATTGGGATTGTGCATCGCCGAGTTTGGCTGCTTTGGTCCACCATGCGATGGCCTGCGCCTTGTCCTGAGGGACGCCTTTGCCTTCGAAGAATGCCCATGCGACGTCGTCCATATCGATGGGATTGCCTTTGACTGCCGCCGCATAGTGGTTCATGAGGGGTTCGTCGCTGATCGTATCGAGAATTTGGACTCCGGTTTGCCGTTCTATCTTTTCCTTTTTGTCCTGTAAGGATTTGCGCTGCCAGTAGTCTGCCTTCTGGATGTTGATCGGCGTACCGACGCCGTATCTGTAGCAGCCTGCGACGAGTTTGTAGGCAGGCATCTGTTTTTGCTCGGCCGCTTTCAGGAGCCAGTAGAAGGCTTTGTCGTGGTTTTTGGGTGTGCCGTGTCCCCAAGTGTAACATTCTCCGATGATCAGCTGGGATTCGGGATGTCCGAGTTCAGCGGCCTTGAGGAACCATTGGAATGCCTGTTCCGGCTGGTTTCTGTTGCGGCAGTCCTGCCCACGGGAGAATGCGGTGCCGGGGTTGTCGACGCGGTCGATTTCGTTTCCGGGTTCTTCGATGTCGTGAATGTTTGCAGCCTGAACCGGGATGTGGGTCAGGATGATGCAGAGCAGGATGGAGAGAGTTCCGGAAAACCGCATGGAAGTATTGTATCAATCAAGGATTGCAAGTCAAGCGGGCAAGGTTTTTTTCGGGTGGGAGGGCTTTGTTTTGGGGGTGCGATGTTTGTTCGGGAATATGCGTTTTCGGAGTTGTTTCTACATGATGAATGGGTTTCGGTGTAATACATTGTTGCTTTGTGTGGAGTGTTATATTTGGAAATACGTTTTGAAAGTGTGTCATGTTTTTTATTTGACGTTGCCTGTGTGATTCTAATGGTGGTTTTTGCATGGTTTTTCAAGGCAGATGCCGCATGTGCGTCTGCAATCCGGCGCGTGAGGCGGTTCGGCATGCGATGTTGCGATGGCCGTTTGTTCTTGACGGATAGTGTTTTGATTGATGGTGAGGAGGTGTTGTTCGGCGTTTCTTTCGGCTCCGCGCTGTACGGATTGATGCTTGACTTCCCGGAGTGCGTCAGGCAAGCTGTGCTGAGATATGGATTCGCGGACGCTGAAGAAGATATGTGTCGTTTATGCAGGATGTGCCGCGGCATCCGTGTTGATGTCGTCTTCCTCATGGGGGGCCGATGATTTCAATAGCGGCGGCGGCATGGATATTTCCATGCTGCAGGAGCGTACGGGCATGACCGAACCGGAGCTGGAGAGGCCAAGCGAACCGGGGTTGGGCGCCGGTACGGCGAGGGGGGTGATCAATCTTGCCGGAGGCGGGTTGAAGCCCGAGATGCCGGATTCCGTGAATATCGTGAACAATGGCGGCAGTACCCGTTTCCTGAAGGATGAGAATAAGGTGATCTGCGACGGGGAAGGTTCAATTCTTTCGATGAAGACCGATACGGGTTCCGAGGTGTTTGCCGAGCGGGCCGAGATCGATTTGACCCGGAAGGAGGTGACGTTTACCGGGAATGTCTGCGTGTTTCAGGGGGAGAGCATAACGCGTGGTGATAGAGCCGTCTATTCCTATGCGGATGAGGAGGAGCTCAATGTGCAGAATGTGCGTACCAAGGTGTCCGGCATGATTCTGAAGAGCAGGAATTTCGAGTATGCCGTGGATGCCAAGGGCCGCAAGTATATTGAGGCGAAGAATGCATCGGTGACGACGGAGGATAAGAAGAATCCGAATTCGTGGATTCGCACGGGGCATTTGAAGATTTATCCGGAAGATAAGGTGGAGTTTTCGCATCTGCGCGTTTATTACAAGGATACGCCGTTTTTCTATTTTCCGTATTTCATCCATTCGCTGAATCCGAAGGAGGGTTATACGCCCCGGCCGGGTATGCGTTCGATCTGGGGGCCGTACCTGCTGAACGAGTACGGTATTCTGCTCGGCAACAGGCGTGTGGAGAAGGGTAAGGGTATTCCGGTTTCGGATTATCTGCTGCTGAACCATGTGGACTACCGCGAGCGGCGCGGGATCGGCCTCGGATTCGATTTCGAGGATACGAACCTGAAGAAGAAAGCGGGCAATATGACGGGGCTTTCCGTCTATTACGTGAACGATTCCGACCCCGGCATCAATCCTCTCTGGGAGCCGCGCAAGCCCGTGGGTTCCGACCGTTCGCGCATCGCTCTCCAGCAATATTGGGATTTCCCCATTGAGGATGATAAGGAGGCCGTGTACCGGCTGAAGGCGAATGTCAATTATCTGAGCGACCAGTACGTTCTGCGCGACTTTTTCCAGGATATTTACCAGTCCAACGATAAGCCGGATAATACGGTGGTGTTCGACAGGACGGACAAGCGTTCCGTTTCGTCGCTGTTGGTGCGGTTTGATCCGAACGATTTCTACCTGACGGACAGCCGTGTGGAGATGTCCTATTCGCGCGCCCGCGCGCCTCTTTTCAAGAGCGGCGTGGTGTACGAGAACCGGAACAGTTTTTCGTTCATGAACCAGAATGTACCGGCCGAGAAGAGGGTGGACATTCAGGAGATTATTTCCCAGATACGCGAGAATACGGCGGCCCGCCAGTATTGGGAGCGCATGCTGAATACGGATTCTTTCGCCCGCCTCCATTCCTACCATGAGATTTCGACGTCGTTCAAGGTGGCGAACTGCCTGAATCTGACGCCGAAGACGGGTCTCGGCTACACGGGGTATTACGATGTGGCGGGGCAGGGGAACGATTCTCGCGGGATTGTGTATGCGGCGTGCGATTTCGATATGAAGTTTTCGAAGTCGTTTTCGAATGTGTTCAACGATACGTTCGGCGTGAATACTCTGCGGCATGTGATTCAGCCGCGCGGTACGTTTTCGTTCGTGAATGCGACGGGGGTGAATCCGCTCGTGCCGCAGATCGACGGGTGGACATCGACGACGAATCCGCGCTCGCTTGATATGGGGACGTTTACGGCGATCGATTCGCTGTCGGACTGGGCGATTTTCCGCTACGGCGTGCGCAATATGCTGATGACGTCGCGCGACGGTTCTTCGTCTGAGTGGCTGGTGTGGGATACGTTTATGGATGCGTATTTGCACCGTCCGGAGGACGAGCAGAATACCCGTTATTCGAATCTTTATTCGATTGTGCGCTGGTCGCCGCTGCCGTGGCTGGCGATTTCGTCGGAGTGCCAGTTCCCGGTGCTGGGCGAGGGGCAGGGGTACCGCGAGTACAACCACTATATGAGCTGGAAGCCGACCCGTTCGACGGAGCTTGCTCTCGGACACCGCTATCTGACGCACCACCCGATTCTGGAAGATGCCAACCAGCTGACGGCCTACGGGATGTACCGCATCAACGAGAATTTCGCGATTTCTGGAGAATGGCGCTGGGATGCGGAGCAGAAGCAGCTTCAAATCCAGAAGTACAGCCTGTACCGCAACGTGGGGGCCTGGTACATAGGAGCGAGCCTTTTCTTCCGAGATAACGGCGGCAAACGCGAAACGGGCTTTGGCCTGAGCTTTACCCTTGGAGAAACCGGGGACAGGTTCCCCGTCACCATCAACTGATTCACGATTATGATGACACCTCAGGAATACAAGGATGCGCTGATGTGGCGCTACGCATGCAAGAAGTTCGATCCGGCGGCGAGGATTGCCCCGGCTACGTGGGATGCCCTGGAAGAAGCGTTCCATCTGGCTCCGTCTTCCCTCGGGCTGCAGCTTTGGCATTTCATCGTGGTCGATGACCGCGAAATCCGCGAGAAGCTGTGCGAAGCCTCGTTCAACCAGACGCAGGTGCGGGATGCGAGCAAGTACGTGGTGCTGTGCGCCCGCCGCGATGTGCAGGATTCCGACCTGCTGGCGCATATCAATCGTGCGCACGAGGTGCTGAATACGTCGGAAGAGCGCATGCAGTCCGCCTATGCCAAGTACAAGGGCTATTCCGTGTTCTGGCAGGGAGACGAAGGCAAATCGTGGATGGAGAGCCAGGTGCATCTTGCTGCCGGTTTTGTGGCAGCCGCAGCCGCCTGCCTGCATGTGGATACCTGCATCATGGGCGGTATCGTTCCCGCCAAGTACGACGAGATTCTCGGCCTTGAAGATTCCCCCTACCGTACGGTTCTCGGTATGGCGTTCGGGTACAGAAGCCCGGAAGACGCCCACGCGCTGGAAGCCAAGGTGCGCTATCCCAAGGACAAGGTCATTTCGCACTGCTGAACACCTTCCGGGCCGCATTCCCCATGCTTCCTCCTTCGCAAGTGAACCTCGCCGAAGAGCTGGCTGGCGACAGCCTGGAGCTGCGCGTGCTTTCCAGTATTTCCAAGGTGCTGGTGAAGCGGCGCGATGTTGGGGAGCTGTTGGAGGAGGCGTTGAATATTCTTCAGGGCCAACTGGGTTTCGTGCGCGGCGCCCTTTCCCTGTTGCGCGGCGATTCTCTGGTGGTGGAGGCTTCCTGCGGCCTGTCGCCCGACGAGAAGGAGCGCGGCACCTACCATCTGGGCGAGGGGATTACGGGGCAGGTCGGCAAGACGGGGGAACCCGCCGTCATCCCCGATACGCGGATGGACGGCCGTTTCCTGAACAGGACGGGAGCGCGGCATGAGGGCGAGTCCGAGTCGTTCCTCTGCGTACCTGTCATCCATTCGGGGCAGGTGGTCGGCACGCTGTCCATGGATTTCCCCGTGCAGCTTCCGGACACATTGTCCAAGCTGATGAAACTGCTTGTGGTGGTGGCGAATATTCTGGCCGATGCCGTCGAATCCGTTCGCCTCTATTTCGCCGAGCGGCAGAGCCTGGAGCGTGAAAACGACCGCCTGCGCCTCGAATTGGGCGAGCAGTCCAGCTCGGCGGCGATCATCGGCCATTCGTCGGCGATGCGTTCCGTGCATCTGGAGATCGCTCAGGTGGCCCGATCATCGGCAACGGTGCTTTTGCGCGGAGAATCCGGCACGGGCAAGGAGCTGATCGCGCAGGCCATTCACAACGGTTCCGATCGCCGCCACGGCCCGTTTGTCGCCGTCAATTGCGCGGCCTTGCCGGAAGGGCTGATCGAGTCCGAGCTGTTCGGGCATGAGAAGGGTGCCTTCACCGGAGCGCACAAGCAGCGCATCGGACGTTTCGAGATGGCTTCCACCGGTACGCTGTTTCTAGATGAGATCGGCGATATTTCCCTGCAAACGCAGGTGAAGCTGCTGCGCGTGCTGCAGGAGCGCGTATTCGAGCGGGTGGGATCGCAGGAGCCGATTTCGACGAATGCCCGTATCATCGCCGCGACGAGTCGCGACCTCGAGCAGAAGATGCGCGACGGCGAGTTTCGCGAGGATCTGTACTACCGCCTGAACGTGTTCCCCATCCATGTGCCGGCCCTGCGCGCCCGCAAGTCGGATATCGTTTCTCTGGCGGACTTCTTCCTCGCCAAGTACAACAAGGTTTACAACAAGAAAGTCGTCCGCTTGTCCACTCCGGCGATCGATATGCTGATGAGCTACCACTGGCCGGGCAATGTGCGCGAGCTGGAAAACATGATCGAGCGCGCGGTGATCGTCTCCAGCAGCGGAGTCATCAATTCGTTCGACCTTCCCGCCTCCCTGCAGACGGAGGCCGCTACCGGTACGGCTCCGGTGAAGACCCTTTCCGTTTCCCACGAGCAGACGGCTGGGCTGGAGCGGCTGACGGCTTCTTTCGAGACGGAGCTGATCGCCGCCGCCCTGAAGCGCAGCAAGGGCAATGTGGCATCTGCGGCACGCGAGCTTCAAACAACCGTTCGCAAGCTTCATTACCGCATCAAGCAGCTGCGCATCGCCCCTTCACAATACAAGTAACCAATCATGAAAATAGGCATTATTCAGACGAGCCCCGTGACGGGCGATTTTTCCGGGAATCTCCGAGCCATCGTACAGGGCTACCGCGAGTGCCTCGACCGCGGGGCCGAGCTGATCGTGGCTTCTTCCCTCGCCCTGTGCGGCCATCAGCCCATGGATCTGGCCGCACGCCAGTCCTTTATCATGCAGACGGCGGCTGCGCTCGATGCGCTTTCTCAGGAGGTTTCCTCCGTTCCGCTGATTCTCGGCGCGACGCGCGAGTTCGATCCGGAAGAGGTCGAGAGCGGTGAAGACGATGACGCATGGGTGGAGGACGAGCCGATGGAAGGAGCGGCAGGGCGTTCCATGATCGGCATTTCCCCCTATTTGCTGGAGAAGGATACGGTGACGCTGATTGAAGAGGATACCGTGCATCTGGACGGCGGCATGCGCGTGCATGTCGAATGCTCAAGCGAGCTTTCGCTGCCGATTGAAGAGGATTTCAACATTCTGGTGAAGCTGCCGCTTGCGCCGTGGTTCCGCGGCGAGCTGGAAGCATCCGAGGAAGACCGCGCATGGGAAGCGGGGCAGTTCGACAGTACCGTCGTTTGCGTGCGCGCCGTCGGCTCGCAGGAAGGCGAGGTGTATGCGGGCGGTTCGACCGTGCATTCCCCGGATGGGGTGTTGCGGGGCAGGCTGCCTCTGTTCGCCGCGAAGAACGCCGTGGTGGATACGGACAGGGCGCGCCCGGTCGCCTCGCTGCCCGAGCCGATGGAGCAGGTGCGGCAGGCTCTGGTATCCGGCATCCGCGAGCATGTGAACCGCTGCGGGTTCGGCAGCGTATGCCTCGGCCTGTCGGGCGGCGTGGATTCCGCTCTGGTAGCGGCTTTGGCGGTGGAAGCCCTCGGTCCGGAGAATGTGTACGGCCTCGCCATGCCGAGCGAATACAGCTCGGAATCTTCGATTGAGGATGCCTATGCCCTGGCTGCCAATCTCGGGATTTTCTGCAAGACGGTGCCTGTGACTCCGGTGTTCGATGCCGTGCGCGCCTCGATGGCGGAGCTGTTCGAAGGCACGGAGCCGGACAAGACCGAAGAGAATATGCAGTCGCGCATCCGCGGCCTGTTCCTGATGAGCTATGCGAACAAGTTCGGCCACATGCTTCTGAATACGGGCAACAAGAGCGAAGCCCTCGTCGGCTATTGCACCATGTACGGCGATACGAACGGCGGACTTTCCCCTATCGCCTCGCTGTACAAGACGGAGGTTTACCGGTTGTGCGCCCTGATCAATGCGGAGCGCGAAATCATTCCGCAGAATACGATCGACAAGGCTCCTTCTGCCGAATTGGCTCCGGGGCAGAAGGATCAGGACAGCCTGCCGCCCTACGAGGTGCTGGATGCCATTCTAGGGCATCTGGTGGACAGGAACGTCCCGGCCGGAGAACTGCTGGCCGATCCGGAATGTCCGTTCAAGGAGGAGGATGTGCGCCGCGTGCAAAGGCTGGTCATCGTCTCCGCATGGAAACGTGTGCAGCTTCCGCCCGTGCTGCATGCCGGAAGCTGTCCGGCTGATGCCCGCGCGGATATTCCCGTGATGCACCGCTTGAACGATTGACCCGGCTTTCCCGGAGATGTCGCACAGGGTTCTTGACTTGAGGCGGGATTGGCATAGGATTTCCCCGTATTTTCAACTGTCATGAACCTTGGTGCGCCTTCCCTGCTTCCGTTTTCCTGCGCCGCATTTGCCGGTGCGGTTCTGGTGTGTCCTGCTGCCGGCCAGGCTGCTGCGGCTGAGGCTCCTTCCGCCATCATCGGGCGCATTCTTGCCTTGGTGAAGGAAGAGCTGAAGCTCGTGCGGAGTATCAAGGACGAGGCTTCCGCCAAGGCCGCTGCACCGCGCATCGCGGAGATCGAAAAGCAGTGCATGGAGCTGGATGCCCAGATGGAGGCGCTTTTCTCCCAGCCTCTTTCGGCGGATGAAGAAAAGAAGTTCCTGAAGACAAGCGAACAGCTTTTCGATTTGATGGGTGAGTTTCCGAAGGAATTGAGCCGTTTGGACGCCGTGAAGTTCCACGGTTCCGAAGATTTGAAGAAGGCCTTGAGCCTGAATGCCGAGGCTAACGGGGAAGAATCCCTCCTTCCCGTGAGTGAAGAGGACGCTCCTCTGGCCACCCCCCAGCCCATGACGGCCGAACAGGAAGCGGCGGAACTGGCTCGCATGGCGAAGCTGGCGAAGCCCGACCGGGAGTTCGTGCAAATCATCAAGGGTATCCGCGACGAAGCTTCCTATGAGGCGGCGCAACCCGCTTTGGAAAAACTGGCGAATGAGTATGCCAAGCTCCTTCCGGCTCCGGAAATCGACAACAGTTATTTCAACGATACGGCAAGCGAAGCGTTCCGCAAGGTGTATGATCCCGTCTCAAAGGAACTGGCGCTGATTCATGCCGAGTTCGAGCGGATCGCCGCCTTGGACGACGAGACGGAAGCCCTCCTCGCCGAGAGCAAAACATACGACCTGCTGCTCCGTACGCACGACCTCTGGTTCGGGGTGGATTCCTTCGGCCCGGAAGATGCTCCCTCCGCTCCGGCCTCCGGTGAGACCGCGCCTGTCTCTTCCGGTGATACCGGGAAGCCCGCCACTCCCGCATCCTGACCCTCTCCACCGCTTTTACCAATAGACACATGGCTCTTTCCGACTATTTAGTGACCATCGGCCTGGAAGTACACTGCCAGATCAAGACGAAGACGAAAATGTTCTGCTCCTGCCGGGCGGGATTCGGCTACGAGCCGAACACGAACGTATGCCCGACCTGCCTCGGAATGCCCGGCGCCCTGCCTGTGCTGAACGAATTCGCCATCGAACGCACGATTCTGACAGGCATGATGCTCGGCTGTACGACGCCCCCTCTCTGCAAGTGGGACCGCAAGAACTACTTCTATGCCGACATGCCGAAGAACTATCAGCTGACCCAGCTCGATCTTCCCCTGTGCATCGGCGGCGAGGTGCCTCTGTTCCCGTGGTCGTACCCGGCGGATGTGATTGCTGCGGGCGTGCCGCCCTTCCGCACGGTGAAGCTCGACCACATCCACCTCGAAGAGGACGTGGCGAAACTGACGCACCATACGAACCATTCCCTGATCGATTTCAACCGCGCCGGAACGCCGCTGATGGAGATCGTCTCCCAGCCCGATCTGACCTCCTCCGACGAAACGTACGCCTACCTGAAATCCCTCCAGCAGATTCTGATCTGCGGCGGCATCTCGGATGCCGACATGGAGAAAGGCCAGATGCGCTGTGACGTGAACGTCTCCCTGCGTCCGCACGGGCAGAAGGAACTCGGCACCAAGATCGAAATGAAGAATATCAATTCGATGTCCGCCGTGCGCCGCGCCCTCGAATATGAAATCCGCCGCCAGTCCGACGAGCTCGACCGGGGCATCGCGCAGGTGCAATGCACGCGCCGCTGGGACGACGAGCGGGGCGAAAGCATCCTGATGCGCACCAAGGAAGATGCGCACGATTACCGCTACCATACCTGCCCGGATCTCGTACCGATCCATACGGCTCCGCTCGTGGAACGCGTGCGCGGCGAAGTGCCGGAACTGCCCGGCCGCAAGCATGCCCGCCTGATGGAGGATTACGCCCTTTCCGAATACGATGCGAATACCCTCGTGGCGGATATGGCCGTGTGCGCCTACTTCGAGGAAGCCGCTGCGGCTTCGAAGCATGCGAAGAAGATCGCCAACTGGGTGATCAACACGCTGCCGAATATCCTTGGCGATAAGGAAACGACGCTGGAGGAATGCCCGGTGCGTCCGCAGGCCCTTGCCGGGCTGGTGGACATTGTGGAAGAAGGCATCGTCTCGAACAATCAGGCGAAGGAAGTGCTCGAAGCTCTTTGGGAAAACCCCGGCATTTCCGCTGAAGAAGCCGCGAACAAGCTTGGCTACAAGAAGGCGGATACGGGCGCCCTGGATGCGATACTCGACAAGGTGATTGCCGAGAATCCCAAGGAAGTGGAGCTCGTCAAGGGCGGCAACGCCAAGCTGATCAACTTCCTTACGGGGCAGGTGATGAAAGCCAGCTCCGTGAAGCCGAACCCGAAGATCGTGACGGAGCTGCTGCAGGCGAAGCTGGGGATTTGAGAGGTGGCCTGATCCGAATCGGGCTGGCTGTTTTTCGAGGTTTTTACCGTGTTTTTCGGTAGAAGCAGGATGATCGTATATTTGTAGTGTCAGGTGTTGACAGGCTGTCTATTTGTTGGTACTGTTCTGTTACCCAATTATGTCCAATGATATTGTTTTTTTATTATTAGCAGCTTGTGGGTTGTGTGGATGCCATGCGACCCATTCGCCGATACAAGATACTCAGGTTCTCGTTTTTGCGAATGAAATGAATCTGCCGAAATTATCCCCACATCAGCAGGCGTCCTATGAAGCGTTGTTGAAAGGGCGCCGAGAGTCTGATCCTTCCGTTGCGGTTTGCCGCCGTTTTGTGGAGACTGGGACTTGCGATGCGGAGGCTCTGAGTGCCGTCGTTGAGAGCGCGGCAAAGAAAAACGATGCGGAGGCTCTCCAGTGCCTGCTGGATGTGGGCGTGATGGATCAGGCTGACAAATACCTTTTATTCCAGCTTGCGGAGGATGAACTTCGCCGCAAGAATACCGATAAGGCTGTTTCCTGGCTGGCAGTTGCCGCCAAACCCGGCGATTGCCGTTTGCCCGATCCGTATGCTTCCGTTCGGCTGGTCGATTTGGCCTTGCAAGGGAATGAATCGGCACGCGAGGTTTGCGGACGGCTTGGGTTGAAACTCACCTCGCGGGTGCCGCTTCTACGGAAGGAAGCCCCCGTCTGCTCGTCGGTGAAGTATCAATCTGCCGGAGGCAGAAAGCCCGTGCTCGCATCTTATGGACATGGCGGGTTGAAGGTGGGCATGGAGCTGTACAATGGCAAGGAAGATGCTTTGATGCCCGGCTCGGAGGGCTATTGCAGGATTCCTTCCGGTGAGCAGAAAGGGTATGCCGGAGCTCTTGCTTTCCGTGTCTGGTTTCCGTCAGGCCGCCAGTTGCTTGTCCTCAATCGTGCCGAACCTTTGCATGAGGAGGCAGCTGGAGAAGTGTTCTTCCATCGGCAACCGGGAAGAGCCCTCAAGATGGGAACTCATGTGCATATTCGTCCTGACCGGAAGGCTGTTTTGATCGAGAGGTGCGTGGGCGCTTCCAGCGACGATGATGCACCCTTGCTGATTGCCTTGGATGCTCAGGGTATGCCGAAGGTGATGCCGTATGATGTCCGGCGTGACGATCAGCTGCAACTGGGCTCGACTGCGAAGGATTTCGTTTCCTTTTTCGGATGGCTGCCGGACGGTTCTCCCGAGATGTGGGTGACCGGCGGTTTTTGAGTGCCGCTTGCCGGGGCGTTTACTGTTGTTCGTACACCGTCGGGTCGTCGGTGTGCGCATCGGCGAAGGCTTCGCGGCGCTCGCGGCAGGTGGCGCAGATGCCGCAGTGGCGTTCCTTTCCCCTGTAGCAGGAGTAGGTGTGTGCGAAGTCGACGCCGAGCTGCTGGCCGATGCGGACGATTTCCCCCTTGGTGGAGTCGATGAAGGGACGCAGGATTTCCAGGTGGGCGTAGGTGCCTTCTCGGATGGCTGAGGACATGGCGGACATGAAGGTTTCCCGGCAGTCCGGGTAGATGGAATGGTCTCCCGAGTGGGCGGCGATGACGATGCCTCCGCAGCCGTCGCTTTCGGCAATGCCGGCTGCAATGGCGAGGAAGATGCCGTTGCGGAAGGGGACGACTGTTTGTTTCATGTTGTCCGTGCCGTAGTTTTCCGTCGGTACGGCATCGGCTCCGCGCAGAAGGGCGGAGTCGAGGTGGCGGGAGATGGCGGTGATGTCGATGACGCGGTGCGGGATGCCGAGGGAGTCCGCCTGCCAGCGGGCGCAGGCGAGTTCCTGCTGCGCGTGGTTGGAGGCGTAGTCGAAGCTGAGGGCACAGGCGACGCGGCCCTGCCGGGCGGCCCAGTGCAGGGCAACGGTGGAGTCGAGTCCTCCGCTGAGCAGGACTGCGACGGTTTGCGGAGCGGTCATGGTGTTCAGAGGGGGCGGTTTTCCGGTTGGTGTTCGGCGATGGTGGTGAGCTGGATGCCGCCGCGTGCGCCGAAGCGGCCTTCGATTTTCATCCATGCGGGATGGATGGCGGCGATGAGGTCATCGAGGATGCGGTTGACGATTTGCTCGTTGAAAGCCGGGTAGTTGCGGTAGGCAGCGAGGTAGTATTTGAGGGATTTCGTTTCTACGCAATGTTCCGCCGGGCTGTAGGTGATGGTGAGGTGGCAGGAGTCCGGCTGCCCGGTGACGGGGCAGAGGGAGGAGAATTCATGGGTGTCCAGCACGATGGTGTAGGCCCGCTGGGGGGAGCGGTTCGGGAAGGCTTCCAGTTTGGCGTCGTCCGGGCTGGTGAAGAAGCTGCTGTGCTGGCCGAGTAGGGTGAGGTCGCTCATGATGGCTGGTGGTGGTGGTGTGATCGGAGGTGAAGGGCGGCGCGGTAGGCTTCGCGGGGGACGTATTCTTTCCAGGCGGGGTTGTTGTCGGCGATCATTTTCTGGATGTCGCGAGGGGTCTGGAGGAGGAGTTTTTCGTTGAAGTAGGGTACGTCCACGATGAGGCCGTTTTCCAGCAGGTGCTGGTAGAGGTATTTGTAGGATGAGGGGGGGCGGAAGTTGCTGGCGGTGACGAATTCTCCCGATGAACGGTTGATCCACGGGGTGACGTAGAGTTTCGTTTTGTTCAGGAAGATGTGGCCGATGGTGGAGAGGATGCCGCCGGGGGTGTCCACGACCCATTTTTCCTTGAAGAGTTCGTTGAGCAGGCCGATGGAGAGGGCGATGGCGACGGGTTCCGTGGTGTATTGGTTCAGCAGGGTGGAGATGCTGTGGAAGCGCGCCATGTTGGTGACGAGGACGGTTTTGCCGAGCGTTTTGAGGCAGTCCATGCGGTCGAGGAAGTCGAGGTGGTCGATGGAGTCGCCCCGGAGCAGGTTGCTCATGGAGATTTCGCAGATGTCGATGCCGCGTTCCCGCTGGGTGTCGGTGAGGGTGCTGCAGAAGGTTTTGCGCACGCTGTCGAGCATTTCGAGATGGATGTTGCAGAGCGGGGAGAAGCTGCCGCGCATGAGGACGACCGGGCGTTTGTAGAGGACGTCCGCCGCCTGTGCGACGGAGCCGTCGGGCAGGAAGATGGTGGCTTCGGAGAGGCCGGATTCGACGAGCTGGAGGGCGAAGAGGCGGTTGTCCACCATGCTGAAGCCGTGGCCTTCGAAGCGGACGACGTCGATTTCGATGCGTTTCGGGTCGAGGTTGTCGGCGAGGGATTCGATGAATTCGCGGAGGCGGTCGCGTTTGTAGAAGACGGCGTGCAGGATGTTGACGCCGAGGATGCCGAGGTCGCTCATTTGCCGTTCATGGGACGGTTCCTTGAGGCGGACGTGGACGATGAAGTCGGAGGGCGGGGCTTCGGGGCGGAGCTGGAAGCGGACGCCGATCCAGCCGTTCCAAGGGCCGTTGTCCATGTAGCCTTTGACCTTGACGGTGTTGCAGAAGGCGAAGAAGCAGGTGTTTTTGCCCCGTTTGGTGCCGAGACGGTTGACGAGCTGCGAGAATTCGTAGTCGAGCATTTGCCGCAGGCGTTCTTCGGAGACGTAGCGTTTGACGGGGCCGTACAGGGTGTCGCTGACGGTCATGTCGTAGGCTGAGATGGTTTTGGCGACGGTGCCGGCCGCACCCGAGGAGCGGAAGAACCAGTTGGCCGTTTCCTGTCCGGCGCCGATCTCGGCAAAGGCGCCGTAGATCGATTTGTCCATGTTGAGTTGGAACGCTTTTTCCTGCGTATCCGCCAAGGCTTTGGTGTTCATGCGGCTTGAGAATTATCTGAGTTGTAGTTCCGGCACGGGGATTCGGATGCTGTCCGGAGCGGGTATGGGCAAGGTGCTTTCGTTGCCGCTTGCGGGGGAGGTGTCGTCGTCCGGTACTTCGTCGGCATCAAGGATGTCGTGGCCGAGCGAGACGTCTTCGATGCCCGATGCGTTTTTGTAACGCGGGTTTTTCTGCAGGACGCAACCGAAGGGGTCGTCGCCCACGAGGTCGGGTGCGGTGGGCAGGATGGGTTTGACGGGCAGGATGCGTGCCGATTGCTGGGCATTGCCCGGGGAGGGGAAGAAGTCGCTGAGGGAGATGCCTTCGTCGCCGTGGACGGTGCAGCTGCCGAGGGAGGAGTCTCCCTTGGGCATATATTCCTTGTAGGTGCAGCGGGTGTAGCGGTCGCCGACGGAGGTGCGTTCGGTTTCGTAGCAGAACATGGTGGCTTTTTTGCCGGAGACGGAGCAGATTTCGATTTCCTCGACGGAGGGCGGCATGGGTACGGCTGTATCTGCGATGCTCTTGTCTGCATTTTCAAAGATGGCGCCGAGGATGGGAGAACAGGTGTCCGAGGAGAAGGCGTTGGGGTAGATCGGCTTTTTGCTTTCGACGAAGCCGATCCAGACGCCGCAGGTGATATGGGAGTTGTATCCGAAGAGCCAGTTGTCCGAGAAGTCGTAGTTGGTG
The DNA here is from genome assembly GCF_001683795.1 of Neoakkermansia glycaniphila. Lineage (GTDB taxonomy): Bacteria > Verrucomicrobiota > Verrucomicrobiia > Verrucomicrobiales > Akkermansiaceae > Akkermansia > Akkermansia glycaniphila. Next base: position 16,976 of record NZ_LIGX01000021.1, on the reverse strand, counting down.
CCTGTTTTGACGGCTCCCTTGAAGCCTTCCGGAAGGAAGGAGAGTGTGCGCTGGGCCGAGCCCTTGTGCAGGGATTCCTGCATGATGGAGTGTACCTGGTAGGCTGCGATGGGCGACATGACGTCAACGGTGTGGAGGTCTCCCTGGGCTTGAGGGGAGGTCCAGAGGATTTTGCCGTTGGCATCGGTGATTTTGGTGATGATGTAGGTTTCCCTCGGACGTTTGCCAAGGTTGGGGAAGGCGGTGTAGGCAAGTACCATTTCCTTGAGGGAGACGGGTTCCGTGCCGACATAGACGCGGGGGTAGTAGAAGGGGTTGGCTTCCGTGCTGCCCGGTTCGCGGGCGGGCGGGCGGATGCCCATGCGTTCGAGGAGTTTGATGAATGGTTTGCTGCCTTTGGCCGCTTCGAGGCGTTTGACGAGGTCGAGCGAGGCTGCGATTTTGGAGTAGGCGAGGGAGCGGCGGGCGGTGACGGCGTCTTCGTAGCGGCCGCGTTCGGTTTCCATGCCCCATTCGCCGAGGATGCCTTCGGAGCCGCCGATGCCGCTGCGGCGGTTGTCGATGGCGTCGTCGATGAGTACGGTGGTGGGGTTGAAACCGTTTTCAAAGGCGGTGGCGTAGAGCATGGGGAGCATGGTGGTGCCCGGCGGGCGGGTGCCTTCCTGGATGACGTCGAATGTGCGTTTGCTGAAATCCCGGCCACCGTGGTAGGCGAGGACGGCACCCGTGGCATTGTCCACGACCATGAGCGCACCGTCAAGGTACAGGGGTTTGTCGCCCGAGCCGACTTTGTAGTCCTTCATGAGCGGGTTGTTGTAGTCCGGGCGTTTTTCGATAGCGTCCAGCTGGGTTTGCAGCGCTTTGCCGGAGGCTTCCTGAATGTCTTTGTCGAGCGTGGTGTAGATGCGGAGGCCGCGGCTGCGGACGAGGTCCTCGCCGAAGAGTTCTCCCGTTTGGGCGTCGATGAAGTTGTGGATGTGCGAGGAACCGCGGCTGAGCGGTTTCGGGTTCAGTTCGACGGGCAGTTTTTTGAGGCGTTCCGCTTCGTTCCGTTCGAGGTAGTTGCTGCGCACCATGCGGTCGAGTACGTCATTGCGCCATTTTTTGTTGCCTTCGATGTTTTTCAGCGGCGAGAGTCCGTTCGGATATTTGATGAGGGCTGCAATGGAGGCGGCTTCGCGGACGGTGAGGTCTTTGGGTTCTTTGCCGAAGTATCCGAGCGAGGCGGCGCGGATGCCGTAGAAGCCGCTGCCGAGATAGACGCGGTTGAGGTAGAATTCGAGGATCTGTTCTTTGCTGAAGCGTTCTTCGATGCGCATGGCCAGATAGATTTCCACGATTTTGCGGCCCATGTCCCTTTCTCCCCGGGCTGTAGCCCGGCGTTTGAGATCGAAGGCGTTGCGGGCGAGCTGCTGGGTGATGGTGGAGGCTCCCTGGTTGGCTTTGCCTCCGGCGACGAGCATTTCCTTGGCGGCTCGAACGATGCCGATGGGGTCATAGCCTTTGTGTTCCCAGAAGCGGGAGTCTTCCTGCGCGAGCAGGGCGTTGATCATGTTTTCGGAGACTTCCGATTTTTCAGGGTCGCGGCTGTAGTGGACGTAGGAGCGGTTTTCGTCGAAGATGCGGCCGATTTCCTTGCCGTTGCGGTCGTAGATGATGCTGGGATGGTTGAGGTTGTTGATGTCTTCGAGGTTGAATTCCTGTGCCCATGTTTTGTAGGGGCGGGTGAAGAGGTCGAAGGCAAACCAGCCGACGATGGCCGCAAGTACGGCTCCGATGCCGAGCCAGATGGAGAAGAGCAGAAGCCTTCTTTTCCAACGAGACATACCGCCGAATATGGTTCTGCGCCTGTTGGTCACAGCCCTTCTGCGGTTGTTCTGCTCGTTGCGGCGTGTCTGAAGGTCGTCAAGCTCCGTCATGGCTTTGGGGGACGGATGCTACCGTCGCAAGCCTATTCTATCAGGAAAGAGGCGGCTTTCAAGCAAGGAATCGGAGGGTGACGGACTTTGAGTCGGCAGAATGTTTTACGGGCGGTCTTTACTTTGCGGAACAATGGTTCGGCGGAGTTTGTTGCGCCGTGTCCAGATAGATGCGGCGAGGCCGGTGATGAGCAGTTCGAAGAGGAAGGACCAGTGGAGGATGAAGTTGAGCCACCACGGCGAGAATCCGGGAGAGACGGTCGCCAGCGCATAGTGGCGGTCGATCCACGGAGCGAAGAGCCAGATGTCTCCTACGATGCCGTCGAGCATGATGTGCAGGAAGGCATTCGCGCAGAAGGCCAATGCAAGCAGGGCTGCGGTGCGTCTTCCGGAGAGGATGTACCATGCGGCGGAGAGGAGCGAGAGGGAGAGCCAGAGTACCGGGTAGTGGATCCAGTAGGAGTGGTGATGGTGGCTTTTGCCGTCGATCAGGTAGAAGTAGAGCAGGTCGATGTCCGGAAAGACGGAGCCGATGATGCAGGCTGCAAAGAGGCCTCCGGCGACGACTCCCCGTTTGTGCAGCCATGATGCCACAAGGTACCCGGCAGGGATGTGGGCGATGAACATGGAGTAGGGTTCAAGCGTTGCGGGCGGAACAATGCGGGCAGGTGCGTTCCGCATCTGAGACGAGGAAGCGGTAGCCGCAGAGGCGGCAGGTGCAACGGCTACGTTTCAGCTTCATGCGGCGTATTTTGCTGCTGATGGCATGGAAGGCGAAGGTGAGGATGGTGGCGGCAATGCCTGCGAGGACGATTGTGAGCAGCCATGTTTCCGGAGTGCCCTGGATGAATTTCATGGCTGCGCCTCCTTCCATCCGAGTGTCAGGATGCCGTTTCTCGGTTGCGCCGAAGGTGACCATCGCATGCGGCGGATGATGTTTTCTGCGGCGGTGTCGGCCTGGGGGCTGCCCGAGCTGTCGAGCAGGACGATTTGTTCGGGGGTGCCGAGGGTGCTCAGGACGATTTCAAAGGAGGCGCTGCATCCGATCCATCCGATGTCGTCGCCTTGCTGTGGGGCGGGGCGGGTGATGGGGGTTCCCCATGCTTCCGGAGCGGAGACGAGTTCCGGGACGGCGAGGGCGGCCGCGAGTGTTTCGGGGGCGTATTCGGGCGGCATTTCCGCCGGAGGAAGGGTGAGGTACCAGAGGGCACGGTGGCGGCCGACGCTTCCGGCGAGGTCGTCGGAGGTGCAGGGAGGCAGAGGCGTGGGTTCGATGCCGCGTTTGGGTTTGAGCGGGGCGATTTCGAGGGTGTCGTGGGCGGGGTCGGCCCACGGCGGAATGTAGGTGTCGAGCGGAGTTCTGTTGCGCAGGGCGTTGAGCCGGACGGCCTGGTCGGGCCCGAGGTTGTACACGATGCCTCGGCGTGCGGGAGGCAGGTCTTTGGCGAATTCGATGTCCGAACCGAGCAGGACGAGGATGTAGAGGATGCCGGATATGACGAGGAAGACCGGGAACAGGGTTTTGATCTGCGCCCTCTTGACGAAGAAGGTGAGCTGTTCCTGAAAATGGGTGTAGCGGTGTTTTTCCTCCGGCGTCATGGCAGGGGTGCTTAGAGGGCGGGTTCGGCGGCCTTGGTGCAGTTCAGATCCTTGAGGAGGATGAGGTCGATGACTTTTTGCTCGACGCCGCTCGGGATGCTTTTATCCGCGAAGACGACGATGGTGACGCGGTTCAGGTCGTCTTTTTTGGTGTTGCGGATGATTTTGTCGAGGGCGGGGCCGATGCCGTCGAAGCCTGATTCTATCTGCCTGTTGTCGAGGAAGTACCGCGGTTCGTCGCCCGGTACGATGGTGAGGGTGTAGGTCTGGTTCTGCACTTCCATCATGAACTGGGAGGAGGCGGGCTGGATGGTGACGCCGTAGCGCGGGATGATGCCGGAGCTCATCAGGGTGACGGTGACGACGAGGATGACCACATTGAGTACGACGCAGCCGAGCACCATGAAGGTGATGTCGGGCAGAGTGGAGCGGACTTGGGGGAGGGTCGGCATGGGGTCAGCTTTTTGCGGAAGAGGCTTCGGCAGCCTGTTCGCGGGCGTCGCAGATGATGTGGACGGTTTCGAGGGCGGCGCGTTCGATTTTGTGGATGAGTTTGCGCGAGCGGGCCGCCAGGTACATGTAAAGAAGGTAGGCGGGGATGGCGAGCGCGACGCCGTAAGCGGACGAGAGCAGGGCCTGATAGATGGCCGACGACATTTCAATGGTCGGCAGTTTGCCTTCCAGAATGCCCGGCTGTCCGTAGAAGCGGACGAGGCCGAGGATGGTGCCGAGCATGCCGAGCAGCGGGGTGACGGTGGCGACGACGAGCAGGCCGCGGATGTTTTTCTCGACGCGGAAGACTTCGAGCTGGGTGGCTTCGACGGCGATGTCGCGCAGGTCGCTCCGGCTCAGCTTCGGACGGGAGAGCACGGCCTCGACGACTCGGGCCGTGGGGCCGGGCAGGAGGCTGGCTTCATGGCGGGCTTCGTCGTACCTGCCTTTGCGAAGCAGGGAGGAGAGTCCGCGCAGGAAGTCGCCGGAGTTGATGTTTACCCGGTGGAAGTAGAAGAGCCTTTCGCCGATGATGGCCATGCCGTAGATGGCAAAGATGCTCATCACCCAGAAAAGGGGGCCCATGCGTGTGATGAATTCGCTCATGCGGGTCGTCGCAGTTGTCTGGGTGGATCAGGCGGGCCGGATGCTTTCCGCACCGAAGTAGGGTACGAGAGCCTCGGGGATGCGTACGGAGCCGTCGGGCTGCTGGTACGTTTCGAGCAGGGCGACGTACAGGCGGGGGAGCGCTGTGCCGGAGCCGTTGAGGGTGTGGCAGAATTGGTTTTTGCCGTTGGCATCCTTGTAGCGGAGGCGCATGCGGCGTGCCTGGTAGTCGCTGAAGCACGAGCAGGAGGAGACTTCGAGGTATTTGCCCTGGCCGGGCGCCCAGACTTCGATGTCGTAGGTTTTGGCGGAGGAGAATCCGAGGTCGCCCGTGCAGAGTTCGATGACGCGGTAGTGCAGACCGAGTTTCTGCAGGATGGATTCGGCGTGGCCGAGGAGCTGCTCAAGCTGGGCGAAGGAGTCTTCGGGTTTCAGGATCTGGACGAGTTCCACCTTGTCGAACTGGTGGATGCGGATCATGCCCCGGTTGTCTCGCCCGGCGGACCCGGCTTCGCGACGGAAGCAGGGGGTGTGGGCGGTCATTTTGACGGGGAGGCTGTCTTCGCTGAGGATAGTGTCGCGGTACAGGTTGGTGACGGGGACTTCGGCGGTGGGGATGAGGAACATTTGCTGTTCTTCGGTGCCGTACATGTCGTCCTCAAATTTGGGGAGCTGGCCGGTGCCTTCCATGCATTCGCGTTTGACGACGAAGGGTACGCCCACTTCCTGATAGCCGTTTTCCTGCGTCTGGGTGTCGAGCAGGAAGTTGATGAGGGCGCGTTCGAGGCGGGCGCCGCAGCCGCGGTAGACGACGAAGCCGGATCCTGTGATGCGGGTGCCGTCTTCAAAGGAGACGAGGCCGAGTTCCGCGGCGATCTGGACGTGGTCTTTCGGGTTGTCGATAGCGGGTTTTTCGCCCCAGATTTTGACTTCGGGGTTGGCCGTTTCATCCAGTCCTACGGGGCATGCGGCATGAGGCATGTTGGGGATGCTCATGAGCATGTCGTTCTGCTCGGCGGCAGCGCGTTCGGCGGTAATGTCGAGCTCCTTGATGCGGTCGCCGATGGCGCGCACGCGAGTTTCGAGTTCGGCGGTGTCCTGCCCCTGTTTTTTGAGCATGCCGATCTGCTTGGAAGATGTGTTGCGCTCGGACTGGAGTTGCTGCTTTTCCGTTTCGATCTGGCGGCGCGTTTCGTCGCATTCCAGAACGCGGTCCACCAATTGCCACGCGTCGCCGCCACGCTGGCGCACGCGTTCCTTCACCAGTTCGGGGTTTTCCCGGATTACACGAATATCGAGCATAACGCAGATATTGTGAACCTTCACGCGAATTCAGGCAAGCGTGAAATGCGTCCCCGCCGGATGTTTTCGGCTTTTTTTCTTGCAACGCGAGCGGGTTCCCGGTGTTAATAGTGTCACATGGCGGCATACGAGGAAGAGCTGGATTCTGAAAGCAGGCATGATGCGGAGCTGATGCTGCGCGTCAGCGCCGGAGATGCCGGGGCGATGCGCGAGATTATCGAGCGGCATCAGGATAGCGTGTATGCGACGGCCCGCCGCATGCTCTCGGATAGTGCGGATGCCGAGGATATCGCCCAGCGGACGTTCATTCGCGTGTGGAAGGCGGCTTCTTCGTATGAGCCGAAGGCAAAGTTTACGACTTGGCTTTATACGATTCTTCGCAATCTCGTGTTCAACGAGACGCGCCGCATGGGGCGCAAGCCGACCTGTTCTTCCGATGCGATGGAGGAGGAGTACGGGCAGCTTCTGCATACCGATCCGTCGCCCTCCCCTTCCGAGGATATGGAGGCCAGGGAGTTGGAGGATGCCGTCGAACGCGCCATTGCCGAGCTGCCGGAGAAGGCGAGGCTGGCGGTGCAACTCCGCCGTTTTCAGGAGATGAGCTATGAGGAGATTGCGGCAGTGATCGGGATGTCCGTTTCTGCAACGAAGAGCCTGCTTTTCCGCGCGCGCCAGTCGCTGCGGGAGTCGCTGGCAAAGTATTTGTGATTCGCCGGCTTCGGGGGTTGACGGTGCTTCTTTTTTATGGCAAGAAGTGGCGGATGTTCCTACCCTTTTTCTTTTTTTGCCCGGTGTGGCTGATGCCGCCTGTTTTTCCTTCCGATACGACGGTCTGCGAGTGTGCGGTCGTGCTGCCGGAAGCGGAGGTTTCGGAAAATTCTGCCGAGTCCGTGGAATCGGCGTGGAGGAAGTCTGCTGGCGGTCACGACCGAAAGGCGCAACGTGCGGCGGCGGATGCCCGCGAGGCGTACTGGAACCGGATGCTGTCCGAGTATGAGGCTGATCTGGATGTGGCGATGGAACGGTTTATTCAGGAATGGAAAGAGGGTGGAGATATTGATGCCGAGGATGAAGAGGCCTTGCGTGCCGGCCTGTCCCAAGTGAGGAAGTCGTGGAGGCGGTATGCGGAGGCGGAGGATGCGCTGGTGCGTCGTCTTCCGGTGCCGGAGGGTTTCGATGCCGCCGCGTATGCTGCAGGTTGCAGGGCAGCCGTGGTGATGCAGCATCTTGTCGCGCTTCATGCCCATGCGGCGTTTTCCCTGAAGGAGTCCTTTGTTTTCGGTGAAGGAGAAGAAACGGACAAATGGAGCGGCGGCGATGTGCCTGTGATGGAAATGCCCCGGGACGATTATGCCAGATATCTGGCGCGATTGAGAGATGAAGCCGGTTCGATGTCGTTGATGAATGCTCTGGCCGAGAATGTGGCCGAGTATTGGGACGAGCGCCTTTTACTTTTTCTGGATGCGCTGCCTATAGGTTTGTACAACAATCCTCATCCGGAGCTTGAGGGTTTCCCCGAAGATGCATTGAAGACGGCTCAGGAGGCGTGGCTGGCGTATCGTGATTTCATGATCGCATCGTTGACTCCTTTGCCTCGTTATGTCGGGACGGGTTCTCCCACTTTACGGGCAATACTGCGCGAGCGGCTGACGAGGCAGAGGTGCGAGAATTTTCTTTTTTATGCAGGCACGGGCGATCCTGTTTCTGCTGCAGGGTTCATACCGTATACACGGCATCGGCAAGTTCTCCAGCGGTGAATGACGGAGGCCGGAAGCTGTAGTACGGTTGATCGCGCGTCGCGGATGCCGTGCCGATGACGACGTGGTCGATCATGCGGATGTGCATGATTTTTCCTGCTTTTTCGACGGAGTCCGTCAGGAGGCGGTCGGCCTCGCTGGGGGAAGGGTCGCCGCTGGGGTGGTTGTGCGCGAGGATGAAGCAGTGGGCGTTGTGTTTGATGGCTGCTCGGAAGATGTCTCTCGGGTGGATGAGGGAGGCTGTGAGGGAGCCGACGGTGAGGTCGACTTTGCGAATGAGTTTTTTCCGGATGTCCAGCAGGAGGACGACGATGTGTTCCTGAACATGCCAGAGCATTTCCGGAGCGAGGTAGTCGTAGACGTCCTGTGCCGTGTTGATGGAGACTTGCGCTTTTTCCTCCTGTATGGCTCTGCGCCCCAGTTCGAAGGCGGCGGTGAGGGTGGCCGCTTTGGCGATGCCGATGCCTTTGCACAGGCTTTGGAGGTCGTCGGCTTCCATGCGTCCGAGGTTGGCGAGGGAGCCTGCCTTGCGGATGAGGTCGCGGGAGAGTTCCATGACGTTGCATCCCGGGATGCCCGTGCGGAGGAAGAGGGCGATGAGTTCTTCATCCGACAGGGCGGCACGCCCGGAGGCGGCGAGTTTTTCGCGTGGCAGGAGGTCGGTGGCGGTGAGGCTGGGGGACATGGCGGGCGGGTCAGTAGCAGAGGTCGGCGGTGGATTGCATGGCTGCGCCGAGGTGGCGGAGCGTGTCTCCTGCGGTGAGGGCGCGCTCGTGTCCGCTGCAGCCCCGGCTGACGGCGAGTTCGGAGGCTCGGCCGCAGAGGTAGACGGCGAGTGCGGCGGCATCCCGCGGCATCATGCCCTGTGCCGCCAGTCCGGCACAGATTCCGGCGAGGACGTCGCCTTGTCCGCCCTTGGCCATGGAGGGGCCTCCCGTGCTGTTGTAGAGCATGCCTTGCCTGCGCTGGCCGATGATGGTGCGTGCGCCTTTGAGGACGAGTGTGGCGTCGTGGTTGTACAGGAAGCTGTTGACAAGTTCCTTGCGGGGAGTGTTCATGCCTGCTGAGGGCAGGAGCCTTCTCATTTCGCCGGGGTGGGGGGTGAGGATGTGGTTTTTCTCGAAGCGCCAGCTGCGTTCTGCGGCCAGGTTGATGCCGTCCGCATCGAGGACGACGGTGCCGTCGAAGCAGGAGACGAGGGCATGGAGGGCGAGCTGGTTGGCGTTGTCGAGCTGGCCGAGGCCGGGGCCGATGAGGAGGGCCTGGGCATCGTCTTCGTCGATGTTTTTGTATGTTTGCACCTGCTTGACCATGATTTCGGGCGAGACGCGGGCGGCAAGCAGCGGGTAGGTTTCCGGCAGGCAGTAGAGGACGACGAGGCCGACTCCCGCACGCAAGGCTGCTTCGGTGCAGAGCTGGGCAGCTCCGAGCATGCCGATGGATCCGGCGATGACGGCCACTCTTCCCGCCTTGTTTTTGTAGAGTTCGTAGGGGCGGCGGACGAGGAGTCGGGAGAGCATGGGCGAGTCGATGACTTCATCGCTGTATTCCGGCTGGATGTCCAGATCGTTGAGGGGGACGGGGACGAGGCGGCCGACGTGCGAGGTGGCCGTGTCGGCGATGAGTCCGGGTTTGATGCAGCCGATGGCGGCGGTGTAGTCGGCCTGTACGGCGTTTTCTCCGATTTCTCCCGTGTCCGGGTGGACTCCCGTGGGGATGTCGATGGCCCAGACGGTGGCGTTGCTGCAAGTGCGCCGGAGTTCGTTGATTTCCTGTACGAGTTCCGCGATGGCCGGTTTCAGGGGGCCGTCGACTCCGGATCCGAGGAGGCCGTCGAGGATGACGATGGGCATGCGCGGGATGTCGGCGAGTTTTCGGCGGAGGAGGGTGGGTTCGGCGGTGACGTCGAGTTCCGTGGTGAGGGTGGAGGCTTCGGCATCGTGGAATTTTTCCCATTGCAGCTGGCACAGGCCTTCCATGTCTTCGGCTGAGTAGGCGGCGCGGATGTGGACGTTCCAACCGTGCGCCATGAGTCTGCGGAGGACGCTGAGGGCATCCCCGGCGTTGTTGCCTTTGCCGATGTAGGCGATGCAGAAGATTTCCTCGTTCCGGGCATCGGTTTGCTGGATGATGGCATCCGCAATGCCGGAAGCGGCGGTTTCCATGAGGGTGTAGGCGGAGACGCCTGCATCAATGGCGCGGGTTTCGGCTTCGCGGATCTGGGCGCATGTGGCGAGTTTCATATTTTTTCGTTTGATTGAGTATATCAGATGCCGGTTGAAGGGGCAAACAAAAAGAGGCTCCGTTTTGAGTATGGTCAGGCGGGTGTATGGGAAGGTTCGATGCGCTTGATGATGCGGGCAGGCGATCCGGCGACGACGCAGAGGTCTGGCACGTCTCGAGTGACGACGGCTCCGGAGGCGACGACTACGCCGTTTCCGATGGTGACGCCGGGGTTGATGATGCAGCGGCCGCCCAGCCAGACGTCGTTTCCGATGGTGACGGGTTTGCCGTATTCCCTGCCGGACGAGCGTTCCGCTGGGTCGAGAGGATGGCAGGCTGTGTAGATGTGGACTCCCGGTCCGAGCATGACGCGGTCTCCGATGCGGACAGGGCAGATGTCGAGGATGACGCAGTCGAAGTTGGCGTAGAAGCTGTTGCCGACGTGGATGTTGAAGCCGTAGTCGCAACGGATGGCCGGTTCGATGTAGGCTCCTTCGCCGACGGTGCCGAGGAGTTCCGCAAGGATGCGGCGGCGTTCTCCCATGTCGTCTTCCGAGGTTTGGGCGTAGCGGCGCGTCAGGGTGCGGCACCGGGAGCGCATGGCGCACAGTTCGGGATCAAGCGGTGTGTACATGCCGCCTGCTGTCATGGTGTCCACTTCTCGTGTCATGATGGTATGGTAGCTTGTTATGGGGGCTTGTCAACGCTTCCGGCTGTCTGTTGACGCGGTGCGGCGGGATGCAGGATGTTTCTTTGGTTGCCTTGATGGCTTTTTGATGCTAGCATGCGGGCATGGAACGCATCGTCCGTTTTTTACTGCTCCTCCTGTGCATGTTTCTTGTTGCCTGCGAGGGCCGCAAGGAGGAGTCCTATGAGGGCAAGGTGGTGGTGATTGAGGTCGGGGAGAATTCCCTGGCGAATGCGCAGAGCTTTCAGTTCATGAAGCGTACGCTGGAGCGTGCGGAGAGTGAGGGTGCGCGGGCCGTCGTGTTCGAGCTGAATACGCCCGGCGGCCTTGCATGGGAGACGAGTGATCTGATGATGAAGACGATGCAGCAGCTGCATATCCCGGCATACGCTTTCGTCAATACGCATGCGATTTCGGCTGGCGCGCTGGTGGCTTCCGCCTGCGACAGGATTTACATGGCGCCTGTTTCCTCCATCGGGGCGGCCGGGATCGTGTCCGGCGACGGCGAGGAGATCGAGCCGATGATGCGCCGCAAGGTGGAGAGTGCGTTCGATTCGTTTGTGCGTTCGGTGGTGACGAAGAAGGGGCATAACCCCGCCGTGATCCGTGCGATGATGATTCCTTCCAAGGAGGAGCGCAAGTTCGGCGAGGTGACGGTGGAACCCGATGCGCTGCTGACGCTGACGGGCGAGGAGGCCGTGTCGAAGGACGAGCAGGGCAAGCCGATTCTTGCCGCAGGGATTGCGAAGTCCGTGGAAGATCTGCTCAAGCAGGAGAATAACAGCAATCCCGTGGTGAATGCGGAGCCGACGGGTTTCGAGCAGATTGCGATGTGGCTGGCCATGATTTCTCCTCTGCTGATTCTGATCGGCATGGCGGGCATTTTTATCGAGTTCAAGACACCGGGTTTCGGGATCGGCGGCATTGCGGCGATTGTGGCCTTTTCGCTGTTCTTCTTCGGGAACAATGTGGCGGGCAATCTGGCCGGGTATGAAATGGTGGCGTTGTTCGTGCTGGGTATCGCCCTGATTATCGTCGAGTTCGCCACGGGCGGAAGTTTCATCGTCTTCGGCATCGCCGGGGTGGTTTGCGTGTTGGTCGCGCTGTTTGGCGGCATGCTGAGTACGATCGATGTGGAGCATCTTCTGGATAATCCTTCCGCCGGATGGAGCGATTATGCTGGCGTGGCTGCCGGGCCTGCCTTCAAGCTTGCTCTCGGCTGCGTAGGCGGTGCCGTGGTGATTCTGCTGCTGATGCGTTATCTGCCGGATCTTCCTCTTTTCAACCGCTTGAGCAATGCGACGGCGAGCGGAGGCCCTGCCGGATCCGCAGTGACTCTTGATGAAGTCGCGGTCGATACGATCGGCGTGACGACGACGGAGCTGAAACCTTCCGGCAAGGCGTTGATCGACGGCAAGCTGTGCGAAGTCTCCTCGATCGGCGGCGTGATCCCGATCGGCACTCCCGTGTGCGTGGTCGGCCATTCGGCATTCGGCCTGCTCGTCGCTCCGGTGGAGCTGGACGGGGAATCGAAGTAATTTTTCTTTATTCAATCATTATCAGTCATCCCATTCATTCAATCTTATGCCCGTCTCCGTAGGTCTCATTTCGCTCGGCTGCCCCAAAAATCTCATTGATTCGGAAATCATGGCCGGACATCTTCGCAATGCCGGCATGGTCATGACTCCCGAGCAGGATCTGGCCGATGTCGTCGTCATCAATACCTGTGCCTTCATTGACAAGGCCAAGCAGGAATCCATCGATACGATTCTCGGTGCGGCGCGCGCCCGTGAGAACGGCGAGGCTCCGAAGAACCAGAAGCTGATCGTGGCCGGATGCATGTCGCAGCGGTTTTCGAAGGAGCTGCCGGACCTTCTGCCCGAGGTGGATGCCTTTATCGGCGTGGATCAGGTGACGAAAATTGCCGAGGTGATCGAAGGCGTGATCCACGGTACGGCCGAAGGAAAGAATTATGTGACGCGAAAGCCGACCTACGTTCCCGAGTGGGATACGCCGCGCTACCGCCTGACGCCGCGCCATTCCGCCTATGTGAAGATTGCCGAAGGCTGCAACCACGCCTGCTCCTACTGCGCCATTCCGCTGATCCGCGGCCCGCACCGCAGCCGTTCGCAGGAGAGCGTGGTTCGCGAGGTGAAGATGCTGGTGGAATCCGGCGTGAAGGAGATCAACCTCATCGCGCAGGATACGACCTATTTCGGCATGGACCGCTGGAAGGGCGAGAAGGCGACGAAGCGCAGCGGGGTCGATTCGAGCAAGGGGGAATCCCTCGCTTCGCTCATCCGCGAGCTGGACAAGATCGAAGGCGATTTCTGGATTCGCATTCTCTACACGCATCCCGCCCATTGGAGCGACGAATTGACGCAAGCCATTGCGGAAAGCAGCAAAGTCGTCCGCTATATCGACATTCCCCTGCAGCACATTTCCGACCGGATGCTGGCGGATATGCGCCGCCTGACGGACGGACGGTACGTGCGCGACGTGATCCGCCGCATGCGCGAAGGCATTCCCGGCCTCGCCCTGCGCACGACATTCATTACAGGCTTCCCCGGCGAGACGGAGGAAGACCATCAGCAGCTGATGGAGTTCATCGAAGAATTCCGGTTCGAACGTGCAGGCATCTTCACTTATTCCCGCGAAGAAGGGACGCTGGCCTATCGCATGAAGCCGCAGGTTCACCACCGCACCAAGGCGCGCCGCTGGAATGAAGCTTCGCTGCTGATGACGCGCATTGCCTCGGAAATCGGGCAGGCGCAGATCGGCAAAACGCTGCGCGTGCTGGTGGAAGCTCCGGGCGTTGCCCGCTCGGAATGGGATGCTCCCGATATCGACGGCAGCGTGATGGTCGATCCCGCCTTGCCCGTGGGTGAGTTTGCCGATGTGAAGATTGTGGATGCCGTGGCTTACGATCTCTTTGCCGAAGGCTCGGTCATCCCGGAAGCCGAGGAGTGAGCCGCCGACGATGGCGGAGCCGGGTGGGGCCGAAGGACGGAATGGCGGTCAGTTGTCCTCTTTCTGTGAGGCTGCGTTCCTCTTGAGCAGTTCGAACACGTACCCCGGCACATAGCGGCGCACCTGTTCTTCCCAGCCTTCGGGCCCGATGAGCCCCTTGACCATGGAGGAGGAAAGCTCGGAAATCGAGCGGGGCGGCATCAGGAAAATGGTTGTGATCTGGGGAGCCATGTCCGCATTGATGTGGCGCATCACACGCTCGTACTCGTAGTCGTGCGAGGAGCGGATGCCGCGGATCATGACCATGGCGCCGTTCTCCTTGGCGAAGTCGACGAGGAAGCGGTTATTGAATTCCTTGATCTCCACATTATCGAGTCCCTTGAGGGATTCTTCGAGCATCCGCGTGCGCTCGTCCACGGAGAAAGTGGACCGTTTTTCGGGGTTCAATCCCACGGCGACGATGAGCCGATCAAAGAGGGCGGCCCCTTGCCGGATCATCCAGACGTGCCCGTTTGTCAGGGGATCGAAGCTGCCTGCGTAAACCGCGGTGCGTTGCATGGGTTCAGAACTACATCAAATCAAAAGTGATTCCAAGTCCAAAGTCCGCACCGCGACAAAAAAATGTAAAAAGTCATTGATTGAAACGCGGAATTTGTGTAACCTCATGCCGTTATGGCAAAGCGCGCTTTAGGCAGAGGATTTTCAACCTTGGTGACTCCCGTTGCATCCCAGCAGAACATGCTGGCGGCAAATGCACAGGATCAGGTGCTTCAGGTGGGGTTGGGCGAAGTCGTGCCGAGCCCCTTGCAGCCGCGCCGCCAGTTCACCGAAGAGCAGCTCGCGGAGCTGGTCGAATCCATCAGGGAGCATGGCATTATCCAGCCTCTGATCGTGCGCGAGGTGGACGGCAAGTACGAGCTGATTGCCGGGGAGCGCCGCTGGAGAGCCGCCGGAAAACTCGGCAAGGAAAACGTGCCGATCATCGTGCGTGAAGCTTCCGACCGCGACGTGCTGGAAATGGCCCTGATCGAAAATCTCCAGCGCGAAAACCTGACCCCGATCGAAGAAGCTTTCGGTTATGTGCGCCTGCGCAAGGAATTCAAGATGAAGCAGGAGGAAATCTCCCGCCGCGTCGGCAAATCCCGCGCCTCTGTGGCCAACATCATGCGCCTGCTCGAATTGTCGGAACCCTGCCAGGAAATGCTCGTTTCCGGAGGCATCAGCATGGGGCATGCCAAGGTACTGCTTTCGCTGAAGGATCAGGAAGTGCAAACCCGCGTGGCGCAGGATATCGAACGCCGTTCACTGACCGTGCGCCAAACGGAGAAAATCGTTCACAATATCCTGAATCCCAAGGAAGAAGCGCCTGCCAAGAAAACGGTGTCTCCTGTACTTGAACCATACTGCCACAGGCTGACGAAGCAGTTCGGCACGCCCGTGACCATCTCTGCCAAGGGTGCGCACGGCACGATTGAAATCTCCTATTCCAACCGTTCCGAACTGGTGCGTTTGCTCGAAATCTTCGGCATGGATGCGTCCGAACTCTAAATGCCCATTGCCATGTTCCGTTCCCTTGCTTTGCTGGCGCTTGTTTCCTGTCTGGCTGCCTGCCATGAGCGCGAGGCAGATGCCTTGCCGGGGAATGCCGGGCTGGAACAGCTGGGATTCGTGGAAACGGAGGCGTTTTCCGGACAGAATGCCTGGATGCACACCAACGAACTGGTAAAAATGGGGAGCCGCCCGACCGGATCCGAGGCTTACAAGACGCAATTGGAATACATCCGCAGCCAGCTCACGAAGAACGGCTGGGAATGCAAGATGATGGATTTCACCGTAACCAACCCCATGACGGGAGAACCCGTTCACATGCAGAATCTGCTGGCCCGTTTCGGCAACGGCCACGACTTCGACGAGATGGTGAACGGCATCGTCTCCTGCCATATCGACACCAAGGAAGGCATACCCGGTTTCGTGGGGGCGAATGACGGTGCATCCGGCGCAGCCGTGCTGCTGGAACTCTCCCGCGTACTGGCCGCTCATCCCGATCTCACCCGCAAGGTCGAACTCGTCTTCTTCGATGGCGAAGAATCCTTTGCGCCGCACATGAATGAAGAGGACGGCCTCTACGGCTCGAAATACGATGCAGGCCGCCGTGGCGACAAGCAGCCGCTCTGGATGGTCAATCTGGACATGGTGGGCCGCGACCGGATGAAAATCCGCATACCGTGGGACACGCCGCAAAGAATCTACGAAGAATACAAAAGGGCTGTGCAGGCGCTCAACTTGCCTTCCTCCCAGTGGGGCGTATCGGAAATGCCCATTCTGGACGACCACAAGCCTTTCCTCAGCAATGGTGTGTATGCCCTGAACCTCATCGACGATTTTATGGACGGCGACTGGTGGCACACAGAACGGGACAACATGGACATCATTTCTCCCGACTCTTTGGAAACGACGGGCAAAGTCGTCATGCAGCTGCTCAAACAGCTCGTGCCGGGCGACTCGATGTAAGAACCGGGGTTGCTGCACAAGGAAGCGCATGACGCGGAAAGGCATCCGTACAAAACGGAGAGACTGCCGCTCGGATTGCTTTTTTTCGGAGGCTTGGTAGCGTAGGTGCATGCTACCGGCCAACCGACGGACGAAAACCGCCAAAAACATGGTCAAAGCTGCCATCGTCCTTTATGGCTTGCAGCTTGTGCTTTCGTTGATTCTTCATGTGCAATCATACCGCCGTTATGAGGCGGATGGCATCTCAATCACCTTGCAGATGGAAACGCCCTGGTATGGGAGCATCATACCGGGAATAGGCTTGGTACTGGATGCAGGGGACTTCATGCTTGGACACGACACGGCGGTCACCTTTCAATACGGAGACTGGACTTATACGCAATTTTCTGACGATGCTGACAGCGTGGATTGGAAAAATGGCTTGCACACGCGGAAAAACGGTGATTGGATCAGCCTGTATGCGAAGGGCAGGGACATGCCCATTATCTCGATGCCGATTCAGGGAGCATGGATTGATCCATGAGCGGAAAAACGGGAAAAAAGTGGTAGCATGCAGGCTTCGGCATATTTTTGTTGTAGACATGTTTTATTGTTGGTTTGCACGTAATCTATTTGAAAAAAGAAGATAGTGTTTGTTAGTTGCGACGGAATGGCAAAAGAATGTTATTGACGGGGCCGTGGGAAAATGTTAAATGAAAAAGGTCTTGAAGGTTGTGGCTCATGGCAGTCGCTTCCGTAAGGATTTCATCACCCCCAACACCCCCTGCAATGAATTACATTCATCAAAACAGCTATATAGTGCCCGGAACTCCGGGATACCGCCTTATCGAAAACAGCTCCGCAACCCGGCCTTCCGCCGGTGAAGCGTCCGCCTTATCAGGCGAAAGCGGCGACATGATCGCCCTGTCG
>NZ_LIGX01000020.1 GCF_001683795.1 Neoakkermansia glycaniphila | reverse complement strand
GGGGGAGATCCGGGGGGCGGTCGGTGCGGGTCGTTTCGCGGCGGACGAGGGTTTCCCGGTCGCAATGGACGCGGACGGTGTGGAGAGGGACGGAGCCGAGGCGGCGGCGGAGGTCGTGTATCCAGTCCGGGTTTTCTCCGATGACGTGGTCGGCGATGACGCAGGCTCCGGCGCGGGCGGCGGCGGCCAATGCGGCGTGGTAGGCTTCGACGAGGGGGAGGCCGGAGGCGTCCAGCGTGCCGGTGAGGGTGCTGGAGGCGGTGCCGCAGGCCGGGAGAAAGTCGTCCACGGAGAAGATCATGACGGGCCGGGGCGAGAGGCGGCGGAGGGCTTGCGCGAGCGTGGTTTTGCCTGCGCTGGATGGGCCGTTCAGCAGGATGATTTTTCCTTGGAGGCGGGCGGCTGTTTCCGGGGTGGGGAGGGGCTGCGCCCAGTACAGGTGGATGTATCCGGCGCGGATGTTGCCGTGGGAGATTCCGTCGCGGCAGGCGGAACCGTCCCGCCCCGTCCATGTGTAGAGCGAAGGGTAGTCGCGGTGGTGTTCGATGGAGGACCAGTGGAATTCATGCCCGCGCAGGGTGGTGCGTTCGAGGCCGAGGGGGGAAGTTCCGGGGATGGAGACTTCACGGTAGCCGAGGGAGCGGAGTGCGGAACCCATGCGGGCGGTGGCGTCGAGGATGCCGCTCATGGGCCATTCCGTGCCGTCCGGGGTGACGAGGGTGCGGCAGAGGTACATGTAGCCGCCGCATTCGGCGAAGATTTCCTTGCCTCCATCGGCATGCTGCCGGAGGGCGCGGCGCATGGCTTCGTTGGCGGAGAGTTCGCGGGCGAAGGTTTCGGGGTAGCCGCCGCCGAGGTAGACGGCGTCCGTTCCTGCGGGCAGGGCGGTGTCGTGAAGGGGGGAGAAGGGAAGGATTTCCCAGCCGAGCTGTTCAAGGCGGGAGAGGTTGTCGTCGTAGTAAAAGCAGAAGGCGCGGTCGCGGGCGACGGCGAGGCGGCGGCGCGTGCCGGATGATGCCTGAACGGGGTGAGCGGGTTTCGGGCGCGGAAGGCGGGTCAGTTCCAGCAGGGCGTCGAGGTCGACGGACTGTTCGGCGGCATCGGCCAGAGTGTCGTACCAGTCGCTGCCGCACGGGGTTTCTTCGGCGGGGACGAGGCCGAGCTGTCGGGAGTCGAGAGCCCATGAAGCGTTGTGCGGGATGGCTCCGAGGAGTGGCGGAAGGTGGTCGCGACGGAGGGCCTCGGCCAGAATCCGCGTATGAGAGGGGCTGCCGACGCGGTTCGCGATGATTCCCGCGATGCGGAGTCCGGGGTGGTAGTGGGCGTATCCTGCGACGAGGGCGGAGATGGAGGCGGCCATGCCTTTGGCCGGGACGACGAGGATGACGGGCAGGCCGAGGGCGAGGGCGCAATCCGCCGTGCTGCCGGAGAGGTCGCCGGGGGCGCGGCTGTCGAACAGTCCCATGACTCCTTCGCAAAGAACGACATCCGCCGAGGCGGCATGCCGTTGCCAGACGGAGCGGACACCTTCGCGGCCCATCATCCATGTGTCGATGTTGAGGGAGGGACGGCCTGTAGCCTGCCGGTGGAAGGAGGGGTCGATGTAGTCCGGCCCGCATTTGAATCCCTGGACGGAGAGTCCGCGCCGCACCAGCGCACGCATGAGGGCGAGCGCGACGGTGGTTTTGCCGCCGCCGGAGTGGGGGGCGGCGAGGCAGAATCCGTGGAAGGGTTTGCTGTCCGGTTGCGGAGGCATGGGGGAGATTACATTTTCGGAGCCACAGATTTCACGGATTTTCACAGATTGTTGATAATAAATTAAATATAATTTATTCAGATTTTAATATGATCCGATTTCCTGTTTTTTCATGAAATCATCTGTGAAGATCTGTGCCATCTGTGGCTTTTTTCTTATTCCTTTTCGAGATATTTTTCCTGATAGCCCCGGGCTTCGTAGAGGGTGTCGCCGCTGCGTCTGGTGCGGGGGCCGCCGATGAGGATGAGGCTGGACATGTCCACCCGGTCGCAGGGGAATTCGGCGAGGGTGCC
This sequence comes from Neoakkermansia glycaniphila, assembly GCF_001683795.1. Taxonomy (GTDB): domain Bacteria; phylum Verrucomicrobiota; class Verrucomicrobiia; order Verrucomicrobiales; family Akkermansiaceae; genus Akkermansia; species Akkermansia glycaniphila. The sequence goes on along the minus strand of NZ_LIGX01000020.1, from coordinate 106,147 downwards.
GATCCACGCGGATTCCTGCGGGCGTCCGGCATGGCGCACGATGGCGCAGAGGGTTTCCGCACCCCGGGCTTCAGTGAAGCGGGCGACGGCTTCTTCCATGAGGTGGCGGCGTTTGCGTCCGGCGGGGTTGTAGAGGACGGCGGGGAGGGCGGTGTGGACGGTGTGGGTGAGGTTGCGCCGGACTTCTTCGGTGGGGACGAGGAGGTCGGAAAGGCTGATGAGGTGGTAGCCGTTTTGCAGGGGGGCGCCGAGGCGGGCCGCCGCGAGGCTGGCAGCGGTGATGCCGGGGAGGACGCGGATGACGACTTCGGCGAATGGGGGTTCGTTGTCCCGGAGTTCGTAGAGGAGTCCGGCCATGGCGAGGACGCCGGGGTCTCCGGAGCAGACCATGCATACTTCCTTGCCTTCGGCTGCGGCGGCGAGTGCATCGCGGCAGCGGGCGACTTCGCCGAGCATGCCGTTCTGGATGAGCGGTTTCCCGGCGATTTCATCGCGGATGAAGTCGAGGTATTTGGTGTATCCGGCGACGATGTCGCAGCGGCGGATCGCATCGGAGACTTCGGGAGTGATGTGGGCAGGGGAGCCGGAGCCGAGGCCGACGACGGTGATGCGGCCGCAGGCGGGTGCAGGGGCGCGGGAGCCGTGCGGGATGGAGGCGAGGGAGAGGGTGATGCCTTCGTATTTGGTTTTCGGAACGGCGACGTGACCGCCGGAGGCGAGGATGGCTGCGGCTTCGGCGACGGAGGGGATGCCGATTTTTTCCTGTACGGTCGAGGATGGGGTGGGTGTGTCGATGGCCGCGAGGCGGTCGCGTTCAAAGACGGAGAGCGGGAGGCCGTGTTCTTCGGCAAGGGCGAGGATGGCGGGTTCGTCGGCCTTGAGGTCGCAGGTGGCGATGGAGGCTATTTGCTGCGGTGCGAGGCCGTGGCGTTGGAGGAGGTCGCGCAGGGCGGCGCACAGGGTGCTTGCCGGGGTGTCTTTTTTGCAGCCGATGCCGAGGACGAAGGCGGCTTCATCGATGAGGAGGGTGCGGGGAGGGATGGAGGCCGGGTCGAGCCGGGAGCCCCAGACGACGAGGTGTTCTCCGGGCTGCCGGGTGGCGGGGGCGCCTGTGCGGACGTTCGGAGCATTTTCCCACAGGGCTGCGATGGCTGCCGGGGCGGAGAGGAGGATGGGGGAGCCGTCGAGCAGGGCGGCATTGAGTTCCTTGACGGCATCCGGGTTGAGGATGCGGGCGCGGTGTTGTGCGGCGGTTTCGTCGAAGGAGGGGATACCGCGCGAGTCGGTGGCGGTGCTGACGACGGCCTGTCCCCCGGTGATGCGGGCGAGGCGGCGGCAGAGGCGATTGGCTCCGCCGAGGTGGCCGGAGACGAGGCTGATGAGGTGGGAGCCGCTTTCGGTGCAGGAGACGACGGCAGGGTCGGTGGTTTTGTCACGCAGGAGAGGAGCGATTTTGCGGACGGCGATGCCCGTCGCTCCGATGAAGATGTGGGCGGTGTAGCGCCGCCAGTTGTGTTCCAGCCGGGAGTCGAGTTCTTCGGAGGCGACGACGGATGCGCCGAAGTGTGCGCCTGCCGGGCGGGTGGTGAAGATGTCCGCATGGTCGAGTGCGGCGGCGAGTTCGGCGGCGCGGGCGAGACCTTTTTCGGTGAATGCGTAGATGGCGCAGTTGCCTGCGTATTGTTCGCCGGGCAGGTTGTTGCGGTAGCCGTGGCTGAAGCTGCGGTCGTAGAGTTTGGAGCGGTTGCCGTGGGCATCGAGGGCTTTGCCGACGAGGATGAGGGCCTGCCTGCCGATGCCGCTTTCTTCCGCCTGCCGCCCCATGGTGGCGATGGTGCCGCGCAGGATGCGTTCTTCCGGCCACGAGGCGCGGTAGACGATGGCGGCGGGGGTGTCGTCCGGGAGTCCGGTCTGCCGGAGTTGTTCCATGAGGTCGGAGGCGTTGCCCATGCTGAGGTAGAAGGCGAGGGTGGCTCCGGTGCGTGCGAAGGCTTCGACGCTTTCGCCGGATGGCATCGGGGTGCGGCCCGGCGTGCGGGTGAGGATGAGGCTCTGGCTGACGCCGGGGTAGGTGAGTTCCGCCTTGAGGGCGGCGGCGGCGGCAAAGACGCTGCTGACGCCGGGGACGATGACGGGGGTGATGCCGCGTTCGGCGAGGCCTTCGATTTGTTCGGCGATGGCTCCGTACATGGAGGGGTCTCCGGTGTGGAGTCGGACAACGAGTTTGCCATTCAGGGCGGCTTCGCTCATGGCGTCAACCTGTTCGCCGAGGTCCATTTTCGCACTGTCGAGGAGGGTGCAGCCGGAGGGGCAGCGCGTCAGGTGGTCCGGGTTGACGAGGGATCCGGCATAGACGACGAGGTCGGCGCGGCGCAGGAGGTCGCCGCCGCGTTCGGTGATGAGGTCGGAGGCTCCGGGGCCTGCCCCGATGAAGTGGACGATGGGAGGTGGCGTGGTCATGCTTGGGAGAAGGTGTGGATGTAGATGCGGTGCAGGGGCTTGTAGTGGGTGTATTGCCCGGCGATGGGGGAGGAGGTGGCGATGTCGATGCTGGCGGAGCCGAGGCGGAGTTCGGGCCGCCAGTTGTGGAGGATGTGTTCGGCTTCGAGGGTGACGGCGGAGGCTGCAAGGATGCCGCCGGGGCGGAGTCGCGCGATGCAGGCATCAAGGATGCCGGCGAGTTCACGTCCGCCGCCGCCGATGAAGATGCGGTCGGGGGCGGGCAGGAGATCGAGGTCGGCAGGCGCCGTGCCGCAGACGGCGGCGTAGCGGATGGCGGAGAGGTTTTCGCGGTTACGGCGGATGTCGTTCAACCTGTTTTCGTTTTTTTCGAGGCCGTAAACGTCCAATCCGGGGCGGAGTGCGGCGGCTTCCAGTCCGATGGAGCCGCTGCCCGCGCCGATGTCCCAGAGGACTCCCCATGCCGGGAGGCGGAGGCGGGAGAGGATGACGGCGCGTACGTCTTCCTGCGTGATGAGGTTGTTTTCCTTGCTGTATGAGGCGTTGTTCAGCCCGAGGGGGAGGATGGGGGCTGCTGCGGCGGTGTCCGCAGGCAGGAGGAGGAGGATGGAGGTGGGTGAGGCGGTTTCTTCCGCGAGGGTGGAGATGGTGCCGCGTGTGATGCGTTCGCCGGGCGTGCCGAGGTTTTCCGCGAGGATGGCGGGGCGTTCTGCGCAGGCGGGATGGTGGCCGAGGCAGGCGCGGGCGATGCCTGCGGCGGTGTGGCGGGTGCCACCGTAAACGGCGGCGAGGGTGCAGGAGAGGATTTCCCGGAGGGGGATGGTTTCCTGATGGTGCGCGCTGAAGTGCCGGGCTTCGTCCCAGGGGAGGCCGAGGCGGTGGAAGAGGGTCTGGAAGGCAGTGACGCCGGGTACGAAGGTGACGGGGATTCCCTGTTTGTTCAGGGAGAGGATGGTGCCGCCGATACCGTGGTAGAGGGCGTCTCCGGAAGCGAGGATGAGGATGTTTTGGCCGAATGCTGCTGCGGCGAGGGCTTCGGCGGCTTTGCTGCGGGCATCGGCTCCGAGGAGGATGCTTTTGCCTTCCGGCAGGTTCAGGGCGGCAAGCAGGCGTGCGGAACCATAGACGAGATCGGCCTGAGCGGCAGCGTGCCGGAGGCGGGGATCGGCGGCGGGGTCGTCGATGCCGCAGGAGTGGACGGTTACGGGTGGCATGGTTCGGCAGGGGCGGGGTGTTCGAGGAGGAAGGTGCCGTCGAAGTCGAAGACGAGGAGGCGCGTGCGGAGCGCGGGTGCGTGGAGGGCGAAGCAGGCGGAGGCCTGTTCGCAGAAGTCGGCGAGGAGGGGGAGCCTGTCCTGCAGGGAGACGCAGGCGAGGGCTTGCCGGACGGAGGCACAGGAGAGGATGGCTCGTTCCTGTTCGGCGGTGGTTCGGTGGTGCCTCCGCAGGGTGGCGAGGAAGAGCTGCATGTCCTGTTCCTTGCGGTGGGCGTGGGTGTTGGCGTATCCGGCGGCGTATTTGCAGAGTTTGCCGGGCATGCAGGCGACGACGGCGGTGCGGATGCCGGATTGTTCGGCGGCGGCGAGGCTGTCTGCGATGAAGTCGCCGATGCAGGTGAAGTTTTCCGGAGGAAGGTGGGGGAGGCGTGCCTGTGCGGCGGTCTGGGTGCGGCCTCCGGTGCAGTAGACGACGGTGTCCGCGCCACGCAGGGCGGCGGAGCGGGTGCAGATGCGGATGGTGGCGATGTAGGCTTCGTGGCTGAAGGGGCGCACGACGCCCGTGGTGCCGAGGACGGAGAGGCCGCCGACGATGCCGAGGCGGCTGTTGAGGGTTTTCGCGGCGAGTTCTTCGCCTCGTTCGATGGAGAGTTCGGCGAGGATGCAGCCGCAGGAGTATCCGGCGGCGCGGAGGTTGTCCGCGATCATGCGGCGGGGGCCGGCGTTGATGGCCCAGCGGTTTTGTTCGCAGTCGAGGCCGGGCAGGGTGCAGAGGCCGATGCCTCCGCTGGCGCGCAGGATGAGTGAGCCGCTGCCGATGGAGAGGAGGTAGTCGTGCGGTTCCGCTTCGTGCGGGGCGGCGGGGCGCACTGTGGCGCGGATGAGGGCTCCGTGGGTGCAGTCGGGGTCGTCCCCTCCGTCCTTCACGATGGAGGCGATGCCCGGCTGCCATGAGGCAAGGGGGAGTGTGCGCCGGAGTCCGTCCGGAAAGAGGAGGGGGTAGGAAAGGGCGGATGCTGTGCGGGTGAGGCCGTCTTCCAGAGCCTGCCATGCTGCGGAGATGGCGGCGGCAGCGCAGGCTCCCGTCGAATATCCGTAGCGGAGGGGTTGTCCGGAGGCGGCAGGCATGGTGTCAGGCGCTTTCGATGATGGCGTGCAGGGTGGTGACGGCGAGTGCGCTGCCTCCCCGGCGGCCTTCGAGGACGATCTGGGGGACGCCGCAGAGGGCGAGGAGCTGTTTGGATTCGACGACGTTGACGAATCCGACGGGCATGCCGACGACGAGGGCGGGGCGCACGCCTTCTTCGAGGATGTAGCGTGCAATGCGGGCGAGCGAGAGGGGGGCGTTGCCGATGAGGACGATGCAGCCGTCGAGGATGGGGCGCGCTTTTTCGGCGGCGCAGATGGCGCGGGTGCGGTGGGTGGCGGCAGCCTGCGCGGCGATGTCTTCATCGCTGATGTGGCAATGGATGTCGTCGCGGGTGTAGGCCGGGTTCAGGCGGCGGAGGCGGTCGAGGGAGAGTCCGGCGCGGATCATGTTGGAATCGCAGAAGACGGGGGCTTTTGCACTCAGTGCGGCGAGGCCGCTTTCGATGGGGTTGTGGCGGAAGACGAGGCTTTCCGCGATCCGGGTGTCTGCCGTGGTGTGGATGAGCCTCCGGGCGACGCGCCATGCGGGGAGGGGCATTTCCGCGTGCTGCGGGCATTCGCGTTCGATGGTGCGGAAGCTTTCCGCCTCGATTTCGGCGGCATTCATGTCCCAGCGTATGTCGGGGTAGTCTTGCATCGGTTCAGGGATGGGTGTAGTGGATGAAGAGGGCGGTGAGGGTGATGAGGATGGCGGTGCCGATGAGGCGGGAGAGCTGCATGCCGAGGACGATGGTGAAGGCTTCCCGTGCCGGGAAGATGCCGAGGGCGGAGGGCAGGTTGCGGCGTAGGGTGCGGATGGGGTTGCCGACCATGCTGCCGACGAGCATGGCGAGCAGGATTTGAGGGTTGGTGACGGCCCCCATGTCGCGCAGGCCTGCGGCGACGGTGGCAGACTGGACGAGGCCGCCGATCTGGGCGAAGACGATGCCCATCAGTTCGGAGGGGAAGATGCGGTGTACCCAGTCCGGTGCGTGGCGTTCCCAGAATTCGAAGAGTCCCTGTTTCGTGAGCCATTCGATGAAGAGCATCAGCGGGATGGTGAGGCAGAGCATGCGGAAGAGGATGGTGCCGACGCGGCGGCAGCCCATGCCGAAGGCGGCTTTCCACGGGAGGGCCTGCGGTTGTTCGTCCGGCGGGGCGGTTTCGGCAGTGGGCGTTTCTTCGTCGCTGCGGCGGCGGAGGGTGCGGCGCCTGTTCCACAGCAGCACGCAGAGGATGAACATGAGGCCGACGGTGAACTGGCCGCCGAAGTAGAAGATGCCGGGGATGCCGATGGCTCCGATGACGGGGTAGACGACGCGCAGCGAATGGGAGACGTAGGCGAGGTAGCTGTTGGCCATGCCTCCGGCGATGAGGGCGGAGCGGTTGATTTTCCCTTCCGCATGGCTGGCGACGAGCATGCTGTTGGCGGCGGCGTTGGAGTACAGGGCCGTGGGCATGGCGACGCTGACGATGGGGGGCAGGCGCATGGCGCGGGCGAAGCCGCCGAGGATGTAGCCGAAGACGAGGTGCCAGCGGCGGGCTTCGATGATGCTGCCGATCATGGCGGCGATGCCGACCATGAGGAGGAGGCTGCCGATGGTATCGAGGCGGTCGAGGATGTTGTCCCAGAAGGCCGTTTCGCTGTCGGCGGGGGCGGCTTTCTTGTGGTGGCGTTTTTTCGGCGGCTGGGCGGAGGGTTCGGCCGCACCGGGAGCCGTGGCGCCGGCCTTGCCATGGTGTTTGCCTGCTTCGGCAGGTTTGGCTTCAGAAGAAGGGGCTGCAACCATCGTTGCCGAAGCGCGTTTCATGCCGCCCATGCCTTCGGATGCGGGCATGATGAGGATCAGCCAGGCGGATGCGGCGAGAGAGAGCGCCAGCCAGAGCCAGTGCCATTTGCTTTTCCACGGCGGGAGGCGTCTGGAGCGTTTGCCTTTCATTTTTTCTTCACCAGCATGAGGGAGAGGTAGGCTTCAGGCCGGTCGAGGATTTCCTCGCTGTTCGTGGAGATGTACTGTTCGGGCATGCCGAGCCGTTCGCCATAGACGATTTCGATGCCGGGCTCGTGCCGGAGGCGTTCGAGAAGAGCGTTGCGGCTGCGGTAGGTTTTCATCAGCACGGTGGTGGTGCCGGAGGGGAATTCGAGGTCGTCCGCCGTTTCGCTGCGGAAGGCAGGGACGATGCGGAGCTGCTCCCCGTTTTCCACCATGATGGTTTGGGAGACGGCGGAGAGGGTGCAAAAGGAGGTGATGCCGGGTACGACTTCCGTGGGCAGGCCGGGATGGTCGGCCTTCAGTTTTTGCAGGACGTAGCCGAAGGTGCTGTACGTCATCGCATCGCCGAGGGTCGCGAAGGCGCAGTTGCGGCCTTGCGCGAGTTCGGCGGAGATGGCGGCGGCGTTTTCGTCGATCTGCCGCTGCCGTGTTTCGGGGTCGCGCGACATGCTGAAGACGAGAGGGCGGACTTCTCCGCGTACGCCGCCGAGGGATTGGACGATGGCTTCGGAGATGCTGGTTTCCGTGTTGGGGCCGGTGACGGTGTAGATGATGTCCACCGAGCGCAGCACATTGGCAGCGCGAAGGGTGAGGTATTCAGGGTGGCCGGGGCCGATACCGACTCCGTAGAAGGTGCCTGTTTTCATGCGTGTATGAGGGAAGGGAAACGGAAAGCTTTCACAAGAAGAGAAGCGGAAGGTGGGGAAGACGGCAGACTGCGAAAAGTGCAGAGGCTCGTACCGGGCAAAGAGGTCGGTGCAACAAAAGGAGGGGCAAGGCCCCGGATGGTCGACGGTTCAATCATGCGTTGAAGTTTTCGGTGGTTCACCTCAGGCATTGGATATTCGGACTCCGGGCTTCATGCCTTCCTCCCGCCTTCACCCGGAAGATGTTCCGGATTGGCTTTCGTGCCTGTGTTGCACAATGGGAGGTTGTATCCCGTTACCGCAGCGCGACTGTTTCCGATTTTCACGGAATTCCCCGTTGCCGCAGGCAATGTAGTCGAAACAAGTCTCCAAGTCAAGGTGAGATATCTGGGGCAATACACGAAAGACGGGCTTATTCGGAAAATTTTGAAAGCAATTGCTCATGTTTACGGCTTGTTTTCAATTTTGTTATTGTCGATTGATTGTTGAATGACAATACATGCATCATGTATCGTTTAAGTTGAGATTTGATGATTTACAAAAAATTCATCGTATAATACCTAATTATAATAAAGTAAAATTGCATTGAGAATATTCCAAAAATACAAAAAATTAACAAATAAAGCATATTAAATTATTGGTAATATTAATATTATAAATGTTTTTATTTTTTGCTTTGACAACAGGATTCATTATTTGTTATATAGCTCGGCGTCATGAGATCAATGATGAAAACGGGGTTGTTATTCCTTGTTGCTACCGGATCGGCAGGCTATGCCGCCGATCAGGATAATCTGCAATATTACTGGGATTTTACGACTCCTCCTACTGCCACAACGACCAATCCTGTACGGATTGACCCTGCCAAAAGCGTGAACCAAATCGGGATCAACCGTTTTGTTGACGGAACCAACTCGACTGTCTACCATCAGACGGGCGGTGCATTCGGCGGAGGTTATATCGCCGCCAATGCAGCCAATGCCGGATATAACAACTTTCACGTATATTATGGCATGGAGTCGTACATCAATATGACGACCGGTTTTTCCATTTCCATGCAGGTCAGGAACGACAAGAACGCCAGTTTCAACACTTCCGGCGTGTCCTTTTCGATGGTGTTCGGCAGCAACGACGACGCCACATTCCGTATTACGAACAATGCGATCGCTCTGGGCGGCTACACGGGCAGCTGGACCTACACGGGCGCGGCAGGCATCGTGGATAACGGAGCTTCCTGGCAATCCGTCGTCCTGTCGGTGAATGGCAGCGGAGCCAATGCCGGTATCATGTCGGTGTATGTGGACGGCAACCTGTTTGCAACCTCTTCGGCTGCCTTTACGTCGCGCATGAACGGCGGTGTGACCAAATTTGCCATCGGTGGCAAACTGGCGGACAATTATCAGGAAACGCGCACGGACGCCTCCGATCTCGCTTTCTGGAATACGGCTTTGTCGGCTCAGGATGCTGCTTTCCTGAAAGACCATGCCGCTGACCAGCTCGGCGTCATTCCCGAACCGGCCACGGCTTCCCTCGGATTGCTGGGCAGCCTGATGCTCATGCTTCGCCGCCGCCGTTCCTGAACACGAGCTAATCATCCTTGAATGAGAAAAGGCTGCCTCACGCAAAGAGGCAGCTTTTTTTGCTTCGCAGGGATTACAGAACGATTTCCTCCCCTGTGCCCATGTACCGCACCTTGTTGTCCATCATGGCATGCAATTGCTCGAAAGGCGTCCAGCCCCGTGCAGTGGCAGGTATGGTACACGGTCGGAAGCTTGCACAGGTGGGAAGACAATCCTTCCCAAACGGACGGCTCGACGCTTTTCCCCGTACGGGGGGTGAGCAGATGGAAGCCGCCGATGACCCGGTCGGGAACGATTCCCGTTCTCTGTTCGCATTGTTCAAGAATATTGAGAATCCCACAGTGTGAACATCCGGTAAAAAGTACATTTACCCCTCCGTCGGATACCATCAGATTCTGTTCGTGAAGAAAAGTGTCCCGGACATATTCTTCTCCGTGCTTGACGGACAGAGTCGAGTTCGATTCTGGAACCCACTCTTTTTTTCCCTCCACGCAGGACAGAAGCCGGAGTTCTCGATCAATGGTAAGATCGCCTTGGAGTTTCACGAGGCAGGAATGGCGCTCCAATTCTCTGTCGAGGCCGATGAAGGCATAGCCCTGCGGCTTTCTGGAATAGAAATCTCCGAAAGCTCCAGCTTGCACATACACGGGAGCCTTTTCATTTTTATCGAGGAAGGTACGGAGGCCTCCTCCATGATCATAATGCCCGTGGGAAAGAATAGCCAGATCGACTCCGGACAAGTCGATCCCGAGCGCACAGGCGTTTTCCCAGAAATCGGAACCTGTTCCCATATCGAAAATGACCTTGTGCGATGCTGTTTCCAGATAAAAGCTAAGGCCGAATTCGCTTTTCAGGCATTCCGTTTCAGACGTGTTTTCTATCAGGCATACAACCCTCATCGTTTTTCCGGTTGACTCGGAAAATATAACGTTTCACTGCATGGAACGAAAGACGAAAGGGAGGCATTCCAATGGTTCGAGCTTGTTTTGCACCATAAAAGAGGCTGTCTCATTGGTTTGAGACAGCCTCTTTTTATGGGCAGGTAAATGGCAGTAATGCCATGAGAGAATCGATAATCTTCAGGAGTGGCCGGCATCGGCGGCTGCCGGAGCGGAAACGGGCACCATGTCGTCAACCGTCTCGAGAGCATGGCGCAGGAAAATGCGACGAATGCCTTCCATCTCACCCAGTCCTTTGAGGTGGGCCTTGACGTTGAAACCTTCTTTTTTCAGGATGCTGGCCCAGGAATCTTCGTCGCTGCCGACGAGATCGTTGTTGGCATGGTCTCCGGCGACGATCATGAAGGGGGCGAGCCAGACGGTTTTGACACCTTTGTTCTTCAATTCCTGCAAGGCGCGTTCCAAAGAGTAGGTACCTTCGACGGTGGCCATGAAGGTGAGGGAGTCGCGGCGCTGCAATTCGTCGCGCACGGCGGCAAGGACGAGGTCGGCCCGGCCGTGCTGCTGCCCGTGGGCCATGTACAGGACGGCTTCGTCGGGACGGCGTTCTTTCGGCAGTTCTTCGGCGAGCGTCTGCACGACGCCATCGAGATCCGCATGGCTTTCAAGCAGCGGACGGCCGAGCAGGACGCGGTCGAAGGCTTGCGGATGGGCATCGATATAGTTCTGGACGGTTCGCTCCATTTCGGAGAATTCTTCACCAGCTGCCATGTGGAGCGACTGGATGCGTATGTTGCGGACTCCCTGCCGGGAAAGGTTGTCGAGGCTTTCGCGGATGGAAGGCACGGGCTTGCCTTGCTTGGCCAGCTTCTTGCGGATGATGTCCGAAGTGTAGGACCAGTGAATGCGGTCTTTGGAAAAGGAGGGCTGGAAGGTTTCTTCCGTCTTGTCGTAGGAGACGCGGGCTTTGCCGTAGCTGGTACCGAAAGCGACGAGAAGAATTCCATCGTTCATGGGTGGAGGTGGTGTGGCGGCGAAAGAGGCAGGGAATATCATGAGTGCAGCGCTCATGCCCAGGGCCAGATTGCGGGTTAATGTCATGTCGGTGATGTGGTTTGGCTGTCCGCATGGCTGTACTTTCCCCGATTCGGATATTTCGAATACAGGTGCGGTTGTGATACCGCAGAATGCTCAATCATGCGTTGAATATGGATGGGGCGTGGTGCCCCAGGCGACGGATATTCGGACTTCTGGTTTCAAACCTTCCTCCCGCCTTCACCCGGCATGTGTCCGGATTGGCTTTCACGATTTGCATCGCGATGAGAGGTCGTAACCAGTTACCGCAGCGCGACTGTTCCTGATTTTCACAGGATTCCCCGTTGCTGCGGGCATGATAGCGAACACGTATAAAGGCGTCAAGCGGGAATTCATGAAATAAAAACAATCTTACACGCACGTGTAACCCGGCGATAACGAATACAATTGATAGTCTATTGATGGAACGGTAAAAAGGCAATTCTTCCTTGTATGCCTTCCTTTTGGAAACACACGCAGGAAAGGATCGCCGGGAACGGTTGATTCGTGACGTTCTTTCGTTTTTTGGCTTCCGGTCGGCATGTTTTCTGTGATACACTATGACTAATATGATATCGCGTATTTTGTTTGGAACTCTATTGATGGCTACCATGGCCCATGCCCAGGCTCCGGCCGGGGATAACTCACCCGAAACCAAACCGGCCCGCCGAGAGGCCTCCGAAAAAAATACGGCACGCAGCAAAGCTCTGTATCCCCGGACGCAGGAATCCATCAACAAAACCATTGCCGCCATTCAGGCCAAGAAAGGAAGTGGGAATCTTGCCGAAGCGCAGGAGGCCGTCAATGCCTTGAACGTGTACCGCTACCTGTGTGGAGTGCCTTTTTCCGTCAAGGTGAACGCATCCATGTGTTCTCAAGCGCAGTCTGCCGCTGATGCCTGTGCTGCCAAAGGAACGCTCTCCCACTCGCTCGGAGCCTACACCGACCAGTGCAATCTGGCTGCAGCCAGCGGCAATCTGCCGATGGTGAACACAGTACACATTTACATGGATGATGCCGGCGCGAACAACCGTGAAGTGCGCGGGCACAGGCAACATTGTTTGAAATATGGTCTGACGTCTACCGGATTCGGTAAACAGAAGGGGTTCGGCGCCATGAGGGTCATGTTGGGAAGAGGTGCAAAAATGCCTAAAATGAAACGTGGATGGAGCTATCCCGGCAACGGATTCTACCCTGCCGCCTGGATGAAAGGCAACGGATGGAGCTATTACGCTCCGGCCGGAATTTCGATGAAAAAAGCGAACGTCACCATGTGGAAACTGGCCCAGCCGCCCACCAAGGTTCCTACGCCGAGCGAATTGCAACAGGCGCAAAAAATTTCGATGGGCAGTGTCTTCACGCATGATGGGCAAATCGTGTTCGAACCCGGCATTCAGACTCCTGAAGGCATTTACTGGGTAGAGATCAAGGCCGGTAATTTCTCGGATAAATACGTTGTCGAATTTTTCTGACAGACGACGGCCAGTGCGGGCTGACTGCTTATTCTCTTGCAGATTGTTGGCTGTTAGAATAGAATAGCATCCGGTACATGAGTACGTTGAAACACAAGTGGACGGATAGCAAGGGCATCGCCTGCTTCGGCGCATGGGAAAAAGTAGTCTGGGGCATTGCCATTCTCTGGTGCCTCTCCTTTACGATACTGGCTTTTCCCGATTTTTCGGAAGATGCCCCCGGACTGGCTGCTCTGATCGTAGGGTTCGACAAATACCTTCCCGTCTTCTTCCTGATCGAATATATCCTTCGCATTGCCGTGTCGCAGTCGCGGTTGCGGTACATCTTCAGCTTCATGGGACTCATCGACCTCGTGGTTTGCCTTCCGGCCCTTCTGCCTCTGCTGGGAGTGGACGAGGCCAACGTCCTGTACTCCCTGCGCATTGTCGAATTGTTCTGCATCTTCAAAATCGTCCGGTTCAACAGGATATTCGCTCCTTTCGCCCAGATATTCAAATCTATCAGCAAGGAACTGTATATTTTCTTCGGACTGTTCTTCTTCCTGCATTACTTCTTCGCCATGGGCATCTATATGGCCGAAAGGAAGGCGCAGCCGGAAGTATTCTCCTCGCTTCTGGACGGTTTCTGGTTCGCAGCAGTCTCCTTGACGACGACGGGATACGGCGATGTGGTGCCCGTTACGGTCCTAGGCAAGGTATTCAGCGGTTGCATGCTGGTACTTGGCGTCGCCGTCGTCGCGGTACCCACGGCACTCATCACCTCGGCAACGACGCGGCTGTGGCAGAGCCGTAAACTGGATATGATCGAAAAGGCGGCCAAACAGGCATCCATCGCCGCAAACGCACAATTGACCGCTTCGGGCACCGACCCGAAACCGGCACAGCCTTCCCAGTCTGCTCCCCAGGCAAAGGCACCTGCCGTGCATCAGGCCAAATAAAGCCTGCATGAACGTGATATTGCTTGACCTTGACACATATATCGTCTAGGCTCCCTGACCCTGCATGTCCACGAATCTTACGCGCAATTTTTCGATCATCGCCCATATCGACCACGGCAAAACGACTCTGTCCGACCGCCTGCTGGAATATACCAATACGATCTCCGACCGTCAAAAGCAGGACCAGCTTCTCGATGCCATGGATCTCGAACGGGAAAAGGGCATCACCATCAAATCCCATCCCGTGACGATGCACTACCGGGCGAAGGATGGTAAAACATACAAACTTAACCTGCTGGACACCCCCGGCCACGTGGACTTCTCCTACGAAGTCTCCCGCTCGCTCGCCGCTTGCGAAGGCGCGATTCTCATCGTCGACGCTGCGCAGGGCGTGGAAGCCCAAACGCTGGCGAACATGCACCTTGCCATGGACCAGGGGCTGACCATTGTCCCCGTCATCAACAAGATCGACCTTCCCAGCGCCAACCTTCCCGGCGTCTACCGCCAGCTCGAAGACGTCGTCTGCATCCCGCGCGAAGAAGCCATCAAGGCATCCGCCAAAACGGGAGTCGGCATCGAAGACATTCTTGAAGCCATCGTCACGCGCATGCCACCGCCTCGCGAAAGCGAAGACAATCTCCTGCGTGCGCTGGTATTCGACTCCGTGTACGACGCCTATCGAGGCGTCGTCTCCTATGTGCGCGTCGTCTCGGGACAAGTCAAGCGAGGTATGCGCGTGCGCCTGTTCGCCACGGACGAAACCTATGAAGTCAAGGAAGTCGGCGTCTTCACACCGAAAATGCAGCGGACGGACACCCTTGAAACGGGAGATGTGGGCTACATCATCGCCAACATGAAATCGGCGGCCGACGTCAAGATCGGCGACACCTACACGGACACCGCCAATCCTTGCAAAGAACCGCTGGCCGGCTTCAAGGAAATCCACCCGATGGTCTTCTCGGGCATCTACCCCGTCGACTCCTCGGACTTTGAAGCACTCAAGGCCGCCATGGCCAAGCTCCAGATCAACGACGCGGCCTTCACCTACTCCGCAGAATCCTCCATCGCTCTCGGCTTCGGTTTCCGCTGCGGCTTCCTCGGCCTCCTGCACATGGAAATCATTCAGGAACGCCTCCGCCGCGAGTTCAACATGGACGTGATCTCCACGTACCCCTCCGTCATCTATGAAGTGACGCGCACGGACGGCGAAGAAATGCTCGTGGACAACCCGAGCATCCTGCCGGAACCGCAGGAAATTCAGGAAATCCGCGAACCGCTCGTCCGCGTCTTCATCATGATCCCCGGCGACTACATCGGCGACGTGATGCAGCTCATCCTCGAAAAACGCGGCGCTGTCGAACACACCGAAACCATCGACGATACCCGCGTGATGATCACCGGCACGCTGCCTCTGGCGGAAATCCTCGTCGACTTCAACGACAAGCTCAAATCCATGACACGCGGCTACGGCTCCATGGACTATGAACATGCAGGCTACCGCGCCGCCAACCTCATCAAAATGGACATGATGATCGCCGGGGAACCGGTGGATGCCTTCTCGATGATCGTCCACCGCGACAAGGCGGAAAGCCGGGGCCGCGAACTGGCGACCAAACTCAAGGACGTCATCCCCAAGCAGCTCTTCACCGTGGCCATTCAGGCCTGCATCGGCGGCAAAATCATCGCCCGTGAAAGCATCTCCGCCATGCGCAAAAACGTGACGGCCAAATGCTACGGCGGCGACGTGACCCGAAAGCGTAAACTCCTCGAAAAGCAGAAGGAAGGCAAAAAGCGCATGAAAGCCATCGGCCGCGTCAACATCCCTCAGGAAGCCTTCATTCGCGTGCTCAAGAGTGGCGACTGATTGCGTGGCATACGCCTTTGAACAAAAAAGAGCAGGGACTTGATGTCTCTGCTCTTTTTGCATGAAATGAACCGGAAACGGCTTATTCCTTGAACTGGATATTTACGCCCTTTTCCTTCCAGGCGGCGGAAAAATCATCCTGAAGCTGCTTGAAATTCTTGCGCTTGCCGAGCAGGGTCTTCTTGCATTTGTCCGGAGCAGTACCGCGCTGCAGGGCATTCATGTAATTCGTGAAATTACGAAGCCCGTAACGGTCGTCGAGATGGAAATGGTACGCTACCAGCATCGCGGCCAGCGTATAATTGCGGTGTCCGTAATTGGGATCCGTACTGCCTTTGCCGTAGAACGTATCCTGGCTCATGTCGATGAACTCCTCGATCGTGAACGGAAGCGTCCATTTCCCGTGTTGTTCGTAAACCATGGCTGCTTCGCGGATATTCTTGAAAGCTCCCGTGAAATCGAACTCGTTACCGTCGTACGGCACATAACCCACATACTCGGACATCCCTTCGTTGATCCAGATCGAATTGCGGAAATTGCACAGGCAGGTCAACTGGTGCGTAATTTCATGCGCCAGAGTATGGCTGTCGATCTTGTCGTCGAGCAGCTTGCCGTCGGGTGAAATACCGAGCGCCGTAAAAGGCACAATCGTCATATCATCCTGCACGTCTTTCTCGGTCAATCGCTTGTTGGTTTGAGCCATGGCCGAGCGGAATACACCGACGGAGCCTTGAGGACCGCCGGCTGCATAATAGGAAGCCATATCCGGCGTCAGCAAAGCCTTCAGTTCCTGTCCTGGACGCCGCTTGCTCTTCACGCGGGGAATCGGCAGGGGCATCCGTTTGACGGCGGCGAACGTACCTTCATACAAACGTCCGATTGCTTCCTGAGCCTTTTCATCCAGAGGCTTCTGGGAAGTAAACCGGAAATTGGCCGTCTTGTAAATATAGGTCGACCGGTTCTTGTCCTTGGCATTCTCTTCCTTCAATCGGAAATTCTTGGGCCCCGGAACCTTCTCCGGCCAACGGTCGGGCATATCGACCACATCCGCGCTATCGACGGGTTCCTGTGTCTCTTGCTCATTCACGAAAGCAACATCCTTCGGACTGAGAGAGTCGATGGGAACCGTAGCGGTCTTGCCTGTCTTGGTAAGCTTGAGCGTAACATTCGTGCCGTCAGTCGACACGAAATCGGCATCAATGGTACGGCCCTTCTTATCCGTCCAGGAACGGGCGTCTGCATTGGTAAAGAGGAAAGCGGCCGCGAGAACGGCTGACATGGATTTTAACCAGGTGAAATGCATGGTAATCAATTAATTAGGAGTTGGTTGAGAAGGATAGTGCGTCCAGCTCGCTGTGGTAGTGGTCCAGATCGAAGGGAGATTGGGTAGCCATCATGGTATTGATCTCCCAAAGTAAAACGGAAGCCATGGCGTGCAAAGCCTCGTCTTCCGCACAGCCGTCGGCTGTCAAGCGATCGAAAGTACAACGCACGAACGCCGTCTCATCGCTTGCCATCTGCTGGCGGAGAGCCGTCAACAGATCGGCAAGAACATCATCGGGAATCCGTTCGTCAACGGAAGAAAGGGCATCGTCTGAATTCATGAAATCAAATGCGTCCGAGCTGCGTACGGATGATATGCCCCAATTCCTTTTGGAAAGCATTCAAATCCTCTTCCGAAGGTTCGCCAAGAATCGGCTCCCAAGACACACTCCCGCGGGCGTCGATCAACCATGTGGCGCGTGCTCCGGTCGGGAAAGCCACCTGTCCGGAAAGAAACACGCCGGGTTGCTTCACCTCGTCGATCGTCACCTTCAACTGGCCGGATGAAATCGATTGCGGAACCTCCTGTGCGGCAGCATCGGCAGCAGGTGCAGCCTCTGCCGGGGAACGAAGCTCAATACCGAGATCCAGCAAAAGAAAACGCGTATCCATATATGTCATGTGAATACCCAGCTGCTCCGTCAGGGCCTTTTGGATGCCATTGAGATCCAATCCATCTTCCGCCCACTTGCGCAAAGTGGCGATTTGGTCTTCTGACAATGATTTGCTCATACATGAAGGATGCCCGAAACAGCCAGTCAGTTCAAGCAGAAAGGGGAAAACAGACGAAAAAACAGGCAATACGGACTCCTTGAGACTCGGAAAACAACACCAAAGATCCGAACACATCGTTCATAGAACCCGCTCACCAACGTGAACGATACAATACCGCAATCTTCTTTCGTAGCCTGGCAATAGGAGCCGGATTAAAGCCATTATCCTGATAATGCTGCAACAGAACGAGGCAACGCTTATCCATCATGGACAGCAAATCTCGAACGACCTGCCGGACATCTCCCTCCAGCTCTACCATATCACCGGGGTGTGCATCATGGGCGATCTCTCCAATATGCCTGAGACTGTCTTCCAGATACATTCCAATACCATCTCGCAGAATCTCTTCCAACTTGTTTTTGCTGCGATGGTTTATATCTTCCATCATCACACCGCGAACAGTATCCTCCGTCACCGTAATCGTTCGGGGCATCGCCATATTATCGGAACAAGAAGTCTCGGACTGGCCGCTCTTGGTACGTTGTATCGGAACACCTTGAACATGCGATAGAATATCCATGTCGAACGCCTGTTTTGGCGTCGGAACACAGGCCAACACCATGAGAATACCCCATGCTGCCGCATAAAACACCCACAAGGTCGGATCATACAAGGTACATGCCAGCAACACTCCTGCCAGCGCGAAAACTGCCACTGCAACCGAAAAACGGGAACCGCACAGACGAGACAAAAACAACGGTAACAAAAACAGGAACGCGGCGATCCATGGTAAGGCTTTGTCTGTCCAAACGTTTTCCGACCTCGCCCCAGATTCCTCAGAGATTACGGTCTCATCTCGTTCCATGCCTGATTCTACATCCGGTTTCAAATCGATCCCCTGATGTGATCGGTTATTGGGCAATACCACCTTCGGTTTCGGTGGAGTCAGAACCGTCAGGGCAGGGACTCTCTTCATCGCAACCGGGCGATCAAGCCCCGGCATCTGCAGATTCAGAATATCGCCACGCACCCGCACGCTCCAAGCCTCTTCTTCCTCCTGCCCCTTCCGTCTCACGGAAAGCGGCATGAACCCGTCGCTATCGGCTGCACCTGCCACCGTAAAAGCGTACTGTTTCGACTTGCCGTTCTGCCGGATGGCGATCGTTCCTCGGATTCTCCCTTGGGCATCGGTTTCCCTCGCATTGAACTCATACTCCGGGAAATCCTTCCCGGCAACCTGCTTGCTGCTCAAGACGATAGGATGATACGTCGACTGTTCCCCCTCCCAGTCGAAAGGCGAACCCTGAACCGTCAAACAGCAAAACATCAAAAGCAGAATGAAAGCAACATGCCGCATACGGATTTATATATAAATGATCATGAATTAAATAACAAGAAAAAGATAGAAAAAAAAGCATATGTCATGATTCAAATGGATGATTGAACGACCTGCTTTTCTGTTGTTCAGGTAATACGACCGAAAGACTTTGTGTACGTGTACCAATACAATACTCAAGTCCATTTTTTTCAATGGGAATTCGCATGGCATACACCAAAAAACTGAAGCCATATCCACCCAAACATTCAAAAATCGAGGCATGAAAAAGCCGCCCGTAGGCGGCTTGGAAAAGGTTTGCAGCTTAGGAAACCAAGGCTTCTTTTACATGGAGCCGGTTGTCGGATTTGAACCGACGACCGTCCGATTACAAATCGGGTGCTCTACCACTGAGCTAAACCGGCTTGAAGCATTGTCTGCGGCGGGATGATACACGAGTTCATGAAGCAGGGCAAGTGATTTTTTCAAAAAACTTGCCATGCCTGCCGCCACGAACCGTTCCATCAGAAGTTGTAGCGAACGTCCACACCAGCGGTGAACTGGAAGTGGTCGATGATGCCTGTGCCGACGGCCTGGTTGATTTTCGTGCGGTTGTTACCGGCCCATGATGTTTGCACCCATGGGACAAGCTGCCATTGGGCATCGCGGCCCATCGTGCCGCCGATGTTGTAGGGAAGGGCTTCACAACGGATATAGTAGGCATCGACGCCATCCGCATTGCCTGCCCAGTAACCGAAGGAGTAGCTCATGCCGGCGCGCACGGTCGCATCCCAGCCGATGTTACCCCGGGTGGGGAGGACATCCTGCCAGCGGTAGCCGCCTTCGATGAGGCCGTACCATCCGGTGAGTCCGTAGAAGCCGGCCCCAAGGTCGAAGCGGCCGAAGTATCCGGTCTGGCGGTCGTCGTAGGTGAGGTTGATGTGGATGTTCTGGGCGAGCTGGTGGGGGGCTTTGCCTCTGTATTCGGAGAGGAAGCCTTCCAAGCCGCCGTATTGAAGTCCGTAGCCTGCCTTGGCCACGAGGTTCGGGAAGATTTCCTTGGTGAGGCCGTAGCCTGCGCCCAATACGGGTTCATTGCCGAGCACTCCGCTGCCGTAGATGGCGCCGGCCTGAAGGTCGAGCTGCTGGCCGATGCCCCACCCGAAGAGGTTGGTGTTGCCGGGTTTCAGTTGCAGATTGACGAAACTCCATCCTGCATCGGAGTATCGGTTGGTGACTCCCATGCCGCGCACCTGATAGTTGCTGGAGTAGGCGTTGATGTCGAGGGTGGCCCATTTCCGGTTGCTGTATGCGCTGATTTGGCGCGGAGCGGCAGCCGGGGTGGGGGTGGCGTAGTCCGAGTGCGAGGCAAAGTCATCCGCATAGTCCGTTTGCCCGTTGACGGCAGTGTAGGTGATGGATCCGGAGGGGATGGCAGGAGGGGCTTCTGAGAAAGCGATTCCTGCGGACAGGGCAGAACCCGCCATGAGGGTAAGAAGGTTGATCGATTTCATAAACGTTTCTATGGTACAGGGTGCATCGGGGCGATTCAAGCCCAAATTTCCGGACGATCCTTTTTCCCATAGCCAGATGCCGCTATACTCAGTATTGCTGTACGGGCGAGCCGGGCGCACTTCCGGCGGAGGGGACGGTGCGGCACAGTGTGTCGGCACGGCTCATGAGTTTGTCCCACTGTTTTTGGGAGAATTTGGGTGGTACGCATGATTTGTGCATGTTGTATTCCACCCGGCGAATGGTGTCGTGCATGGTTTGCGGGCAGATGCGGGCGATGCCTTCCGCAATGCCATCGATGATGTCCATGACGTTGTGGCAGACGAGAGGCAGGTCGCATCCTGCTTCCAAAGCCCGCGGTACGGAGAGATGGGGGGGCAGTGTGCGAGCAATGGAACCCATGCAGAGGTCGTCCGTATAGACGAGGCCGCGATAGTCCAGCCTTTCGCGCAAGATTTGTTCGATGAGCGTGCGGGAGAGCGAAGCTGGGTTGTCCGGATCAATGTCCGGGAGAAGGATGTGGGCGAGCATGACACCGGAAAGTTCGTCGTCCAGAGCCATGAACGGGACGATGTCTTCGGTGATGAATTCCTCCAGCGTGGCATGGATGACGGGCAGATCGCTGTGCGGATCGGTTTCCGCCTTACCCATGCCCGGGAAGTGTTTGCCGCAGGTCATCAGGCCGTAGTGTCTCTGGTTGCGGTTGAAGATTCCGGCATAGGCGAGTACCTGCTGGGGTTCCGTGCCCCAGCAGCGGGAAGGCAAAGCATTGGCCTGGGGAGAAGGGGAAGCGAGGTCGAGTACGGGAGCGAAGTTGGTGTTGAATCCCAGCTGGCGGAGTGTGAACGTGGAGACGATGGCCGTTTCTATGATGGATGCCACGCTGCCGAAAGAAGCCAGGTCGGCAGCACCGGGTAGTTGCAGGCCCAATGCTGCTGTGCGGATGACGCGGCCTCCTTCCTGATCGATACCGACAACAGGTTGAAAGTTGAGGCTGCGCGCCCGCAGTTCATCGGTGAGGGCACGCGTTTGTTCGACGCTTTCGATGTTGCGCGAGAAGAGGATGTACCCGGCAGGCTGGAGACGGTCAATGATCTCCCGTTCCCTTAAGGTGAGGGCGGTCGTTTCCAATCCCAGGATAACAGGGAGCATGTGGTGGAATATCAGTGATTTTCGATGAGCTCAACTTCATAGCCGTCCGGATCGGTGACGAAGGCGATTTTCGATTTTCCTTCCGGTACGGCGGGCAGGGCGCTCTTCCAGTTTTCCGGCCATATCTCAATGCCTTGGGCTTCCAAATCCGCACAGGCCGCCATGATGTCGTCCACGCCGATGGCGGTGTGCATGAGGTCTTCGGGAACCTGTACGTCGTAATCGGCGCTCCAGCAGAGTTCCAGCAGGTGTTTCGAACCGGGAATGCCAACGTAGGCCAGTTGGTTGCCCTGGGGAGAGATCATGCGTTTCGTGAGTTCGAAACCGAGCTTTTCATAAAAAGCGATGGTGCGTTCGAGGTCGGAAACGCGGATGCGGGTATGGAGGAATTGCAGCATGGCGAAGAGGTATGGAATCGGGGTGTACGAATAGAGCCAGCACGGTGTGCTTTAACGGCTTCCGAAGATGGATTGGCGCGTGAAGAGCGGGAAGACGGGGATGTCGCGGGCTTCGATGGCTTCGCGGCCTCCTTCTTCGCGGTCGACGAGGACGAGCGCAGCGACGACTTTGCCGCCTTCGGCTTCAATGGCGTCAATGGCTTTCAGAGTGGAGCCGCCGGTGGTGATGACATCGTCCACCACGATGATTTCCTGTCCGGATTCAAAGTTGCCTTCGATGCGCTTGCCGCGGCCGTGATCCTTGGCTTCCTTACGGACGGTGAAGACGTTCAGCGTAGTGCCGCATGTCTGGTCCAGCGAGCTGTACATGCCGATTGCCAGAGAGATGGGGTCGGCGCCCATGGTCATGCCGCCGATGGACGAGACGTTCGGGAATTGCGCGAGGATGTCTTTTTTGACAAGCTCCCAGCCGACCTGGCCGATGAGGTTGGCTCCACGGGCATCAAGCGCGGTGACGCGGCAATCGCAATACAAGTCGGATTCCTTGCCGGATGCGAGGACGAAGTGGCCCGTGCGAATGGATTTGGCCAGAAGAATATCGAGGAGTTCTTGTTTCGGTGCGTCGTTCATGTCAGGCGCATTGTAAGGCACAGTACGGAGAAAATCAATATCAATTCAAGGATGGTTGGCAAGGCCGTTCATGAACATTGCATGACTCCGGCCTGCACAGGTATCCAATATATTTTTATTACTTCGCATAATATATGTAATGCAAAATAGAATGATTTGATTTTCTGACGACAGTGGATGTTTGCAATCATACTCACAATCGTCAGAAAATAGCACGTGCCGTTAAATCTCCTGCAGTTCGATGACGCAGGACTGCAATTCTTTGCCCCAGCCGAAGGAAATGCCATTGCCCATCAGGTAATCTCCGCCCACTTCCTTCCCATCAAGGAAAGTACGCTTGCCGCTGTGGTCGACATTGAGTTCGGTCACCTTGTAGCGCTTGTCCGGTTTCAGACCCTTCAGTCTGATAGGAGAAGTAGAATCCGCCTGAAGTCTGCTTAACAAATAAGCAAATACAACGGCTCTTTGTTTTCCACTTTCTTCCTTGACGTACATTAAGGACGCTTCTTTTGTATCATAAGGCGAGCGCAAACGATAAAGATCTCCCAATTGGACGACGGGGCGAATTCTCTTATACTCTGTGAGAGCTTTCTTTGAGAAGGTCACTTCATCCTGAGTTAAATTCTGTGGTTGAAGCTCGAATCCAAGGCGAGCTGCGCTTGCCACATCAAAGCGGAACTTGAGCGGCGTTGATCTCGATGTCTGGTGACAGGGGGAAACCGTGACGTGAGATGCCATTGAAATCGCCGGGAACAAATGTCCTACCCCCCACTGCATAAATATACGATCATAGGGGTCAGTATTGTCGGAGACCCAGAACTCATGATGGTACTTCATTGCTCCAAAATCAGCTCGTCCGCCACCGGAGGCGCATGCTTGGAATATAACACTGGGATGCTTTTTCACCAGTTCATCCATGATGCGGTAGTAGCCGTTGACATAATCAACGTGTAAATTCTTCTGATTGGCATCGGAAAGATAGGTTGAGCCCGGATCCCAGACAGTACGATTGCAGTCCCATTTGATATAGGCAATCTCGGGATTGCCGGACAATAAATCGTCCATGCACTTGATGATGTAATCCTGAACTGCCGGATTCGACAAATCCAGCACTAGCTGGCTGCGCTCTTCTCTGAGGGGGCGGTGGGGGAGCTTGATGACCCAGTCAGGATGTGTCTCGTACAGTTCAGACTTGGGATTCACCATTTCCGGTTCAACCCAAATGCCGAACTTGATTTTGTTATCCTTAGCAACTTTCACTAGCCCTTCTACGCCGTTTGGAAGCTTCTTCTTATTGACAGTCCAGTCTCCAAGGCCGGCATTATCATAGTTGCGAGGGTATTTGTTGGCAAACCAGCCGTCGTCTAATACGAACAGCTCCAATCCCATGTCAGCAGAGCGCTCCATCATCTTGTGCAACAAAGGCTCATCGAAATTGAAATGCGCTCCTTCCCATGAGTTAAGCAACGTATCACGTTCGGAAGTTCCTTTCTGGATGCCTCCGGCTCTTGCCCAGCGGTGCAATTGGCGTGTTGCTTCGCCCTTGCCCTTGTCACTATATGTTACGATCCAGCGAGGCAGGGTCAAGGTCCTATCTGCTTCCAAACGATAGGGAGATTGACACAAGTTCGCTCCAAAAGAGGCAAACATATGATGATTTGGCGAGTGTTTGAATCGTAAATCATAGTTGCCCGACCATGCCAGAGCCCCCAAGAATACCTCGCCCTCATCTTCTTGCGCAGGACCATTCAGGGACAAAATGAATCCCGGTGTTCCTTCCTGAGCTGTACGTGTTCCGGTATGAGAGGAACGTTCCAGGATATTTCCTTGTTTCACTTCCTCTTCACTGATGAAGGATTCTCCTCCCCACGTGCCACTGAATGTGGAAACATAATAACGAGTTCCTTTTACCTTCAAATGTCCGGATGCCGCTTCGTCAATCGTAATCGCATCCTTCCCATTATTCGTGATTTCGATCCATTGCTCAAAAACATCCGAATCTTCGTGCGCTAGCACGGAAAGGCGCACTCTGACGGGGTAATGAGTGTCTCTGAATTCAAAAACGGCTAGTTCCTGCCCGGGCGTCGGTGTACTCACCTTATAAGAATCCAGAACCAAATCCAGAGACACACGACCATCCCCCTGGGTAATGGAAATATTATATTCTCCCGATGCGTTGGCCCAGCCTTCGTTGGCATTCCAAAGCGTAGGGTAAGCAAGCGTGGAGGAAGAACTGTTAAGGCGTGCGTCATCCTGATTCGCCAGTTTACGACCGAAATAACATCTGTACAGCTGTCCTGAATTTTTGATATCAAATGACATCTGAGATGATTTTGTCTTCAGGTCTATTTTTTGATCCGCGGATGCGGAACCGAGAGAAAGGCTGGCTATCGCCGTCGCCAGTAATACTTGTGTCGTCATACGCGGTATAGGTTTGGATTCTTTTAGTACGAGAAAACACGGAACTATCTATCACGACTGCTCCTATATTGTTCATTTATATCCTCCTTGAGTTTAGACGAATTGAGCCGCATACCGAAAAAAGATTTGAGCGGCCACGCGCCTTAATCTGCCCACAATCTATACTGTATCAGGGTCAGAATGACCGATGCCGGATAATCGACGGCAATTTTGTCCAGTACGCATATCCCTTGTTGAAACCATGTCGCGCGGTCAGGTTGAGAGACGATTCTTTGTGGGGAAAATCGATAATCATGGCTGGCATGCTCTGGGCTTTCCAGAGATCTAAATGATTCCGGCATGTCGACGGTCGATTTGAGAGTACGCAGGGTGTCGAGATGGCCGAAGAAGATACGCCCGTCTACTTTCCGGTTCTCCTCGGGATGGTACCATTTGATCGGAATTTTGCTGGCTTTTCGCTGATCGAATTGAGCATCCGGTATCGGCAAGGGGTAGCCGAGAGTTTGTCCGAGGTCGTCGGCATAGTATGATGTAGTTTCATCATGATCATTGCTGCGGGTAAATCCGTCGCCATTTTTTGTCAGGAACCTGTCGACTTCTTTCGGAGAACATTCCATGTAGACGTACCGGGGTGCCTCCTGCTCCGCCATGCGCTGATAAAGAGTCGGATTTAATTCTGCCATGAATATGCTGCCCGTCCATTCCGGGATGCGCTTGTATGTGTGGACACGGCGCTTCATGTAGTATTTTCCATCCAGCCGGTACAGGCATTTGTCTTCAATCGGGCCGTACACGAGGCGTTCGCGCCCGATCTCTGCGATTTTCTCGGAAGACCGGAGGTAGTGGCAGGAGGAAGCGGTTGTCAGGAGGCAAGATGCACCAAGGATGCAGCATGCGAGGCGAAGGGAGCGGGTCATGGAACGCATGATACTCTCAATATGCGCCCATGACCGCAAGAGTGTTTTCGCCCGTTAATGGTATTTGTGCTGCATTCTGCCGACAACGGCAAGGAAGAGGATGCCGACAATCAGGGCGATGCCGCTGTACGTCAGGAACATGCCCGTGGATGCGGCATTGCCGGGAAACAGGCAGGTGAGCGCGACGACGAGCAGGTTGCCAAGGCAGATGGTGAGGTTCCAGAAGCTGGTTGTGATGCTTTTCATGGAAGCCGGTGCCTGCGTATAGGCGAATTCAAGGCCCGTGGTGCTGACGAGAACTTCTGCGACGGTGAGGACGCAGTAGGGGATGAGCTGCCAGATGATGGAGAGTGTGGCTCCCTGCTCAAGGCTGTATTGCAGCCAGGCTACAATGGCGAAGGATACTGAAGCGAGGATGATCCCTGCCCCCATGCGACAGATGGGTTTGCCCCATTTGCCGACGTGCGGATAGATGGCCAGCGTGAGCAGAGGGACGAAGATCATCACGAAGATGGGATTGGCGGACTGGAATTCTTCGGGACCGATTTTCCAGACAAGGCCGTCCACCAGCCATTGCAGGTTGATGTACAGGGGTTCCATGGATTTGCCCTGAATGACCCACGATGTGGCGGTCTGTTCGTAGAGAGACCAGAAGGGGATGATGAAGGCGAAGACGGTCAATACCTTGAGCATGCGGTGGGCATTGTCCACTTTTTCTTCTCCGTGAAGGGCCAGGGCCTTGTTCCAGCCGGAGCTGCATGCCGTTTTGAGTACGGCAAAGAAGCCGGTGCCTCCTTTTTTGCGGGAAGGCGGTACGATGTGGTACCGTTTGCGGCCGATCCAGAAGATGAAGGTGGCGAGCCCCATGGCGATGCCCGGCACGCCGAAGGCCCAGCCGTAGCCGAAGGAGTCCCGCATGGCCGGGATGACGAGGAAGGAGAAGAAGGATCCGAGGTTGATGGACCAGTAGAAGGCGGCGTATGCCCGGGTCATCAGCGTACTGTCCTGATTCCGTATCTGGTCGCCGACGAAGGCGGAGACACAGGGCTTGATGCCGCCGGAACCCATGCCGATGATGGCAAGGCCCATGTAGAGGATGATCCTGTGCATCTCGATGGATTCGAACATGTCCGCCGTGGCCAGAATGCCGTGGCCGAGGCAGTAGAAGAGGGAGACGAAGAGGATGGTGTGGTACCGCCCCAGAAAACGGTCCGCCAGCCATGCTCCGATGAGGGGCATGGTGTAGTTCAGGGCGACGAAGCCGTGAAAGATGGCTTTGGCATTGTCTTCGCTGAGCAGCAGTTGCTGCGTCATGTAGATCATCAGGATGCTGCGCATGCCGTAGTAGCTGAAGCGTTCGCATGCTTCGTTACCGATGATGTAGCGAGTCTGTGGAGGTAGAGCGGACATAAAAATAGTACGTTGGAACAAAAAAGAACCCCCGGGTTGACCGCCGGGGGTAATGGGTTGATGCAGTCGTCAGTGCTGGGCTACCTGTACCTTGTACTTGACATAGCATTGCAGCAGCCAGTCTGTCATGATTTCGCTGCGGTGTATGTTTTCCAGCTGCGGAAAGTAGTAACCAGTACGGATGGCCGCCTGCTGTGGGCCGTCTTCGACACTGCGCTTGCGGATGCCGACGAGCAGGATGCCGTCCTTGTCTTCCATGATAGGTGCCAGTTTTCCGGTATCCGTCGTGAGAAGCGCCTCTCCGGCATTGAGCAGGGCTGCAGGCGCATTTTCCATTTCGCCGGTAAACTTGTCGATCGTGGCGACTTCAGCGCCCACTTCCTTGGCAATGGTGAAAGCCTTGTCCAGGGAATCTTCCTTTTCCATGCGGGCGAAAAGTTCCTGGGCCGTCTGGTGCAGTTTATCGCTGGTGAGCTTCGTCTTCAGGTCGGCCAAAGCGGATGCACGGGCTTCTTCATACGGAAGTTCGGTAGGCTTTTCGATGGTGTTGACGCGTATGATGGCGTATTTTCCGTCTTTCGTGCTGTATACGCCGCGCATCTGTCCGGCTTTGATTTCGGAGTCCGCTTTGCCTGCTTCCTTGCGCTGTTCGTAAACTGCGGGCGCAGGTGCGTCTTCTACAGTAAAGGCAGCATCGGCGATGGTTTCGATACCTTGATCGGCTCCTACGATGGGAGTGGCGAGTCCGGCAGCCATCTGGTCACGGGCGGCGAGAGGATAGGTTTCTTCCTTGACGATGAATTCGCTGCCGGCTCTGGTGGATGCGGTTTCCAACTGTTTGACGACGGCGCGGCCGTTGGCTTCCATGACGGTTTCGTAAAGTTCTTCGATATCTGCGCGGAAGTTGTCGTCGTTCTTGACGTTTTCAGCCGGAGTGAGAGTGAAGAGGGTAACTCCGCGGCGTTCCTTGCTGAGGTATTTGCCCTTGTTCTGTTCCCAGAATGCCTTGACATCTTCTTCGGACGGATCGGTGGAGGGAGCATATTTCGCGCGATGAAGTCTGGCGGTGCTCAGGTCGAAGGTCTGCTGGTTGATATCCAGCATTTTGCCTTCGATGGCTTCATTGATCTTGAGGTCGTCCACGAGGATGGCCTGCAGGGCGTTCCATGCGATGATGTCGGCCACGAGAGAGTGGAAGGCGGCTTCGCGCTCCTTATTGATGTTTCCATCCTTTTTGCCGATGAACTGCATGTAGGCTTCCGCATCGAAGTCGCCGCTGCCGTTCTGGAATGCAGCGAGGTTTTCAATAAATGTATCGGTCTGCTTCTTGTCGGGATAGACACCGTATTTTTTCGCTTCTTCCCGGACGATGATGCGATTGGTCATCGCTTTCGTATCTTCCTTGCTATTGTTGGGGCCGATACCCGCCCACATTTGGTAAAGCTGATTCAAAAATACGACTGCTTCAAGATTCCGCTGGAGGGCTGTTTCGTTGGCCGGCCCCATGGCGGCGCGTTCCTTGTCGTCGAGCTGTCCGTCCTTGTTCGTATCGAACTGTGCAAGCATGCCGGCATGGTGCCGTTGGCATTCCGAAGACAGCATTCCGAGCATGCGCAGGCCGTTCTCGCCCAATTCGACCTGGTCCGCATAGCTGTAATTGGTCTCATTGACCGAGGCGAAACGGTCGGAACCCATGACATTTTTGCCGGCATAGTCCATCAACAGGAACCCGATCAGGATGGCTGCAATCGCAGCGAGAGCGATCCACGAGTTTTTACGGATAAATTCAAGCATAGTATTTGGTCTGTGAAAAACGCCCCGCCGGAATCAATCAAGCGGGTGCATGAATCTACACTTTCCCGACAGGCAGCGCAAGAAAGAAACGTCGTACACCGCGCGACTTTGTGAGTCATTCCCTTCACGTACGCGAATTCGGTGCGGCCGGGATGGCCGATTCTGACACGCCCTGCTCTTGCCTGCCCCCTCCGGCTGTGCCATACTCCGCCGGAACATCCAGACAAGCCATGCTGAATATCGACGCCATCCGCAGCAGATTCCCCATTCTCCGATCCACCGTGCATGGGAAGCCGCTCATTTATCTGGATAATGCGGCGACGACCCAGAAACCCGTCGAGGTTCTGGAAGCTTCGCGGCAGTATTACGAAACCGTCAATTCCAATATCCACCGCGGCGCGCACTACCTGAGCCAGCTTGCCACGGAAGCCCATGAAGAGGCGCGGAAGACTGTGGCGGAGTTCCTGCATGCGCCGGATGCGGATAGCGTCCTCTTCACCTCCGGCTGTACGATGAGCATCAATATGGCGGCGGAGATTCTCGGGCTGTCCGGCAGAATACGCCAGGGGGACGAGATCGTGATCAGCACCGATTCCCACCATGCCAACATCGTGCCGTGGCAGATGCTGTGCCAGCGCACGGGCGCCGTGCTGCGCGTGGTTCCTTTGACGGAAGGTCTTCGGTTCGATATGGAGGCCTATGCCCGCATGCTTTCCCCCCGGACCCGCATCGTTTCCGTTCCCTATATTTCCAATGCTCTCGGCCTTGTGCTTCCCGTGCGGGAGATCGCCCGCATGGCGCATGAACAGCATGCGGACACGCTGGTGCTGATCGACGGCGCTCAATCCACCGGGCACATGGAAGTGGATGTGGTCGAACTCGGATGCGATTTCTATGCCTTTTCCGGCCACAAGGTTTATGCTCCGACGGGCATCGGCGTCCTCTGGGGGCGCGAAGACCTGTTGAGGGAGCTTCCCCCGTGGCTGGGAGGCGGCGAGATGATACGCGAGGTGACGTTCGAGAAGACGACCTACAACGATCTTCCGTTCAAATACGAGGCCGGCACGCCCAATATCGAAGGGGCGATCGCCCTCGCGGCGGCGCTGCGCTTCGTGCGCTCCGTCGGCATGGATGGCATCGAGAGCCATGAAGCCGGGCTGACGCGCCGCCTGCTGGAAGGCCTGCGTTCCATGGACGGCATGCGCGTACTTGGAGGGGACGAAGACCGCGGCTCGCTGGTTTCCGTCGTCGTGCCGGGTGTTCATCACTACGATCTCGGCACGCTGCTGGACCAGATGGGCATTGCCGTGCGGACGGGGCACCACTGCGGGCAGCCGCTGATGCAGGCTCTCGGCATCACGGGAACGACGCGTTTTTCGTTCGCCATGTATAATTCCGTACAGGAGGTGGAGAAGACGCTCGGAGCCGTCGAACGCGCTCTGAACATGCTGCGGTGAGAGTTTTCATCTTGTCGTCCCGTTTTCTCTCTGATATAGTTCCCTCCGTTACTATTTTTTCCTCCGGCTTATTATGACACCTCCCAGCATCAAGGAGCTCAATGCTACATTGTATGAATACAATTTCCTGACGATTCTCCAGGGGTCTCCTCTGGGGTGTCTGTACAAGGCCGTTTCCCGCGAAGACAATACGGATGTACTGATCGCCATCGTCGCCCGCGACTCCGACGGGGAGAAATGGCTGGGCAAAGCCGGAGCCGTACACGACGTGCGCCACGAAGCCCTGCTCCCGGTGTACGACTGCGGCAAGGCCGGGGAATACATCTACGCCATCATCAAGTATCCGGACGGCGAAACGCTCGCTTCCCTGATGGGAAAAGGCCCCTGCCCCATGCGTTCCGCCCTGCGTTATATCGTAGGCGCCGTCGCTCCGCTGGAGCTGGCCCGCCGCCGCTACATCCTGCCCCGCCACCTGCATCCGGAAAACATCTTCGTCACCCCGGCGGATACTCTTTCGTTCAGCCTGGTGGACATGCCGGAACTCCCGGACTTCCATTACACGCTTGCGCCCGAACTCCGCAACCATCCGGAAGACGAGCCGACGGCGGCTTCCGTCATTTACACGCTCGGCTCCCTGCTGGCGACGCTGATTCTCGGCAAGCCCTACCCGGACCCGACCGATCCGGAAGATCTGCCTGCCGATTTCGTGGAAACGTATCCCGAACTGGCGCAGCTGCTGGAACATGCCACCGCCGATGCTCCGGAAGTCCGCATCTCCTCCCTCAGCGAACTGGCCTCCAAGCTGATGGCTCTGAACCTTCCGGACGAGGTGTACGAACCGCGCAAGCAATCCCGCATGGCGAAGCACGCTCCTGCTCCGGGCAACCGCCTTCTGTCCGCTGCGGCGGCAGGCAATGCTCCGGAAGCTCCCGTCCTGCGTGCCGGTTCCGATGCAGGCTCCTCCGTGCCGTCCTACCGTTCACCCATGGAACGCGAACTGGAGCGTCGGAAGGTCAAGGACAATACGACCTTCTACCTTGCTCCCGTGCTCGTGCTTTTATTGCTGTTCGGCGCCGCTGCCGTCATCGCCAAGTTCAGCGACAAATCCCCCGCTTCCAAAAAAGAAGCGGCGGTTGCTGCCGCACCAAAAACGGAAAGAGGGGCCGATACCGCCACCCATCCGCATCCCGCACCTGTCGAGCCTTCCCACGAAGACGATACGCCTGCTCCTACGGCGACCGATACTGACGACGTCTCCGGCAGTCCTTTCGATACCCATACGCCGGATGACGACGATACGACGACTCCCGCCGAGCCGAAGCGGCCCGACACTCAGGCCGAACCCTCCGCCACGGATGAAGACGGCAATGCGAACCTGCCGCCGCCCGCCATCCCCTCCGGCATGGTCAACTGGCTGGCCTCCGGCTCCGAAGGGCTGCTGCTGAAACAAAGCTCGACGCTCGCCCCGGCTGCCTCCTACGGCCCTGAAATCGCCGTCAACAACAATTCCGCCGACGATGGCGCCGTCTCCGTCGCCCTGCCAGCCGACGGCAAACCCGCATGGTGGTCCGCCACCTTCAAGGCCGAGGCCGTAAAACTCGTCTCCCGCGTTGTCATCTACGGCGGCGGCGACCGTTCCAAGGCAGGCAAGCTCACCAAATTCTCCGTCGAACTGACGCTGGCCGACGGCCGCAAGATCAGCAAAAACTTCCTTGCCGAGGGGTACGCCCTCGAAGGCTGGGAAATGTGGTCGCTGCCGAAGCCCGTCGCCGTCCGCAGCATCCGCATCACTTCGCTGACCAAGAAAGGCATCATCGTCCTTCGCGAAGTGGAAGCCTACGGCCCTCCGCAATAATTCACCCCTTACCGACCATCACCAGAACATGAGTGCAGGAACACCCATCAGCATGACCGCCGCGGGACTCAGCGTCCCGAACGATCCCATCATCCCCTTCATCATCGGAGACGGCTCCGGCCCGGACATCTGGCATGCCGCATCGCGCGTCATCGACGCCTGCGTGGACAAAGCCTACCGGGGAAGCCGCTCCATCGTCTGGAAGGAAGTGCTGGCCGGACAGAAATCCTTCGACCAGCTCGGCACATGGCTGCCGGATGAAACGATGGATGCCTTCCGCACCTACCTCGTCGGCATCAAGGGTCCGCTGACCACACCCGTAGGCGGCGGCATCCGCAGCCTGAACGTCGCCCTGCGTCAGGGGCTTGATCTCTTCTGCTGCCTGCGCCCCGTGCGCTACTTCGAAGGCATCGAAACTCCCGTGAAGCATCCCGAAAAGGTGGACATGGTCATTTTCCGCGAAAACACGGAAGACATTTACGCCGGGATCGAGTTCCAGAACGGTACGGAAGATGCCAAAGCCTTCTACGAATGGCTCAAGCAGGCCTTCCCGGCCCGCGCCTCCAAAGTGCGCTTCCCGGAAACGTCGAGCTACGGCATCAAGCCCGTTTCCCGCGAAGGGACGGAACGCCTCGTCCGCTCCGCCATCGAATACGCCATTGCCGACGGCCGCAAGAGCGTCACGCTCGTCCACAAGGGCAACATCATGAAATTCACCGAAGGCGGATTCCGCGACTGGGGCTACGACCTCGCCAAACGCGAATTCGGCGCCCAGCCCATCGACAAGGGACCGTGGCTCCGCCTGCCCAACGGCCTCGTCATCAAGGATTGCATCGCCGATGCCTTCCTTCAGGAAATACTGCTCCACCCGCAGAAGTTCGATGTGGTCGCCACGCTGAATCTGAACGGAGACTACATCTCCGACGCCCTCGCGGCGCAGGTCGGCGGCATCGGCATCGCCCCCGGCGGCAACATCAACTACCACACCGGGCATGCCGTCTTCGAAGCGACGCACGGCACGGCTCCGATGCTGGCGGGCAAGGACAAGGCCAACCCCTCCTCCGTGCTGCTCTCGGCGGAAATGATGCTCCGCTACATGGGCTGGACCGAAGCTGCCGATCTCATCATCTCCGCTCTGAACAGGACGATTGCGGACAAGACCGTCACCTTCGACCTGGCGGAAATGATCCCCGGCTCCCGCGAGCTGAAATGCTCCGCCTTCGCCGATGCGCTGATCGCCAATCTGTAAAGATCCGCCGCCGCCTTCCTTTCCGGCAGCCGCATCCCACTGGGGCGGCTGCCTTTTTCATCATGGAAAGAGAGCGGTCGAGACGCACTGAGTGCTTGAACATGAATCCTGTTTCTGCCAGAATCCCGGCTATGAATTATCAGCGGGTCATCATTACCGGAGCCTCGTCCGGATTCGGCGCGGCGTTTGCCCGCCGACTGGCCCCCGATGTGCGCGAACTCGTGCTGATCGCCCGACGCCGCGACCGGATGGAAACTTTGGCTCATGAGCTGGCGGGGAAATACGGCAATCTTGCGGTGGACATCCGCGCCTGCGACCTCTCCCGGCCGGAAGAACGGCAAAATATGATCGACTGCCTGATGCGGCTTTCTCCGGCCCGCACCCTGCTCATCAACAATGCGGGACTGGGCGACTACGGCGAACTCGCCTCATCCGATACCGCACGGAACCGCCAGATGCTCGAAGTCAACATCTGCGCCCTCACGGAGATGTGCCGTGCCTTGGCTCCGGCGCTGGCCGCCCACGGGGGCGACATCATCAACATCAGTTCCCTCGGCGCCCTGCTTCCCATTCCGGATTTCGCCATTTACGCCGCTTCCAAGGCCTACGTCTCCTCCTTCTCCGAAGCTCTGCGGTTGGAATTGAAATCTTCCGGCGTCGGCGTACTCGCCGTATGCCCCGGCCCCGTGCATACGGAATTCGGTGCCGTGGCGCGCCGCGAAGGATTCACCGGGAACATGACGCCGGGCAAAGACCTCTTCGATACGGATGTCGAGACAGTCATCACCGCCGCCCTGCGCGGTATTTCCCGCCGCAAGGCCTGCGTCTACCCCTCCTTCAAGATCACCTGCCTTTCCTTCCTGCTTCGCATGATGCCCCTGCCCGTCATACGCATGGTCATGGGCCTGCGCCCCCGCAAAATCTCTTCCGATACCTGACCCCATGCCGCCAAGAAAACCATCCCCTCTCGTCTGGCTCATCGGCGGAGCCGCCCTGCTGGCTGCCGGTTCCCTGTATACGCCCTATCCCGCCCAGCTCGTCCGCGCCTTGCAAGGCTTGCCGGAGGATGACGGCGCCGTCTCCACACCGCTTTCGGACGAACCGGGCGACCGGCCTTCCGAAGGCCACCCCTCCGAACAGCCGGACAAGCCCCTCGTCCACCGCATACCCGCAGGCAGCGTGACCCCGTGGAAGCCGCAGGCCAACTTCACCATGCCGGCCATCGTCCTGCCGCCCTTCCCTCCTGCGCTGCCCCAGAAGATATCGACCGGGGAGTTCGTCAACGTGACCGAACTCATTCGCGGCATCAACCTGAAAACCAAGGTCAACTTCATCCCCGGCACGACGGCCACGCGCGACCGCAAGAAACCCGAAAACTACCGCGCCACCTTCTCGCTCGACATCGTCGTACCCAAGGCCGCCAAGGGCGAAGACCTCAAGCTCGCCAACCCGGAACTGCCGAATGTGCTGAAGGAATACGACGCCCTCCTTGCCGGAGCACAGACATCCCCGTATTACAACCAGCTCTACCAGAACAAGGAAAACCGCATCCGCAACAGCGCGTCGTCCCTGCTCAAGATCATCGACCGCCACAACTTCTACGACACCGATACCATCCTCGAGATCACCCATCCGCAGACCCGCCGCAAGGTGCTCTGGCTCCAGTCGGACATGGATGTCGTATCCGACGGTACGGACGGCGACCGCCTGCCCAAGATGCCGGACGCCATCGTGAACAGTTCGACCTACCAGCCCTTTACGACCTACGCCTGGAAAAAGCGCACCAAGCAACCGAACCCGCTGCTCGCCTCATGGGAAAGCAAGCTGAAAACCGCCGAGGCTTCTCTGAAGAAGGCGACAGGAACCAGCCGCACGGCTCTTCAGGAACGCATCCGCACCCTCAAGCTCGAAATCACCGACCTGAAGACCAAGAGCTACCTCATTGCCGAATACGATCCCTTCATCGTCATCCCGCTCCGGGTCATCAACCAGAGCAACTCCGATTTCTCGCCCAAGGCTGGGGATTATGCCGTCGTCGTGCATGAGAACCGCCTGTTCCCCGCCATCGTCGGCGATGCAGGCCCCCATTATAAAACGGGTGAAGCCTCCCTGCGGCTGGCGAAGGAAGTCAACCCGAAGGCCACCATCTACAGCCGCCCCGTGAGCGATTTGTCGGCCAGTTACCTCGTGTTCCCCGGCACGGCGGAACCGGACAAAGGGCCGATCGACTACGACAGGCTGAATGCCCGCTGCCGCGAACTCCTCGATGAAATCGGCGGGATTCACGAAACGGCCCGCTACCACCAGTGGGAAGACCTCCTCAAGCCCAAACCCGAACCTCTTCCGGTGCCTCCGGTGGACAAGCCCGGCAACGGAAAGCCCGAACAGACCGATCCGGCAAAAACGGATACGCCTTCCCCAGTTCCGGCTTCCATTCCGGGAACAGCGGACAAACCCTCCGAACCACAGCCGCAGCAGCCACCCGTGCAACCCACCCGGCCGGAGGGAACGAACGGCGCCTCAGCATCGCCTGCACGGCCTTGAATGGCGCTTGTCCGCACCCCTAATTGATAGAGTTGCGGCTTGCCTTCTCCCGTCCGGTAGGTTTGAATGTTGGAGATATGAGTAAAACAGTCTCCGATCAACTCGTCGGCATGCTGCGGGATGCGGGCATCAAGCGGATCTACGGCATTGTAGGCGACAGCCTGAACCCCGTCACGGAAGCCCTGACAAGCGACGGCAGCATCCGCTGGATACACGTCCGGCACGAAGAAGCCGCCGCCTTCGCCGCGAGCGCGGAAGCACAGATCACGGGTGAACTCGCCGCCTGCTGCGGAAGCAGCGGCCCCGGCAATATGCACCTGATCAACGGTCTCTACGATGCGGCGCGAAGCGATGCACCCGTCTTCGCCATCTCGTCGCACATCCCCCTCAGTCA
This sequence comes from Neoakkermansia glycaniphila, assembly GCF_001683795.1. Taxonomy (GTDB): domain Bacteria; phylum Verrucomicrobiota; class Verrucomicrobiia; order Verrucomicrobiales; family Akkermansiaceae; genus Akkermansia; species Akkermansia glycaniphila. The sequence continues at coordinate 69,790 of NZ_LIGX01000020.1, read as the reverse complement.
GGTAGGCAACGATTACTTTCAGGAAACGCACCCGCAGGAATTCTACCGTGAATGCACGGCCTTTTGCGAACTCGTCTCGGAAGCGGAACACGCGCCTACCATCGTCGCCAATGCCATCCGCCACGCCAAGGACAAGCCGGGCGTCGGCATGATCGTGCTGCCCGGCGACGTCGCCGCCCGGAAAGCGGAGCGCGAGGGATATGCCAAGGCACCCCTTTGCGTAGGCCGCGCCACCGTCACCCCCTCGCCGGACGATATTCAGGCTCTGGCCTCCCTTATCAACGGCAGCAGGCGCATCACCTTCTTCTGCGGCTACGGCTGCACGGGCTCACAGAAGGAAATCGTCGAGCTGGCTGGCAAAGTCAAGGCACCCATCGCCTACACCTTCCGCGCCAAGGACATCATGGAGCAGGACAATCCCTACGCCGTCGGCATGACCGGACTTCTGGGCTGGGGCGATGCCACGCAGGCCATGAACGACTGCGACCTGCTCGTCATGTGGGGTACGGACTTCCCGTACAGCGCCTTCCTTCCCCATCACGTCAAAGTCGCACAGGTGGACATCAACGCCACCCACCTCGGCCGCCGCGTCCCCGCCTTCCTCGGCGTACAGGGCGATACGCTCGCCACCCTGCGCGAGCTGATGCCTCTCATTCAGGAAAAGTCCGACGATGAGTACCTGCGGCAGTCCCTGACGCGCCACGCCAAGGAAATGAAGAAGCTGAACGCCTACATCCACCATGTGGACGAAGACGCCCCCATCCGGCCCGAATATATCACCAAGATCATCAGCGACTGCGCGAGTGACAGCGCCGTCTTCACCGTCGATACAGGCACCCCGAACATCTGGTCGGCCCGCTACCTGCACGGCGGCGGTACGCGCCGCATCATCGGTTCCTTCAAGCACGGTTCGATGGCTTGCGCCCTCGCCATGGCAATGGGCGCACAGGCTCCCGACCGGGAACGGCAGGTCATCGCCCTCTGCGGAGACGGCGGACTCGCCATGCTCCCCGGCGACCTGCTCACGCTCGTACAGGAGGGATTGCCCGTCAAGGTGCTGGTGTACAACAATTCAGCTCTCGACTTCATCAACCTCGAAATGACGGCGGCGGGCATACGCCCCGTCAACACCGACCTGAAAAACCCCAACTTCGCCGAAGTGGCGCAGGCCATGGGCGTGCAGGCGGAACGGCTCACGAAACCGGGAGATGCCATTCTGGCCGTCAAGCGTTGGCTGGCCTGCGAAGGCCCCGCGCTGCTGGATGTCGTCGTGGACGAGCATGCGCTCGCCATGCCGCCGGAAATCACGATGAACCAGGCATTCGGCTTTGCCAAAACCATCGCCAAGCACGTCTTGCACGGCGAGCTCAACACCGTGAAGCGCATCCTGTTCGGCAACCGCAGGCTCTTCTTCTGAGCAGCCGTTCACCATGAACCATTCATTGATGAGCCACAGATGCCACTGATTTTCGCAGATTTTGATAAAAAAGATGCGAGTGGTAACTCGTTTCTTGAATAAGATCCTGATCTGTGCCGATCTGCGGCATCTGTGGTTCCCTGTGCACTGGCATCGGATGTTCCGGCGCCAGTTTTGCGTAGGCGATCAAACGCCAAGTCCTTCGCGGCCGGGGCCGAGATACCATTCCACCGTCTTCGCCATGCCGGAAGCGAACGATTCCTCCGGCTGCCATCCCAGCTCCGCCTGCAGCTTCGACGCATCGATCGCATAGCGGCGGTCGTGGCCGGGCCTGTCTTCCACGAAGGCCAGCAGCTCGGCATGCGGGCGGCCGCAGGCGCGGGGGCGCAGCGCGTCCAGCAGAGAGCAAATCGTCCCCGCAATGGCGAGATTCGTCATCTCGGCATTTCCTCCCACGTTATACGTCTCTCCCGCACGGCCGCGGTGATACACCGCATCTACCGCCTTGCAGTGGTCGAGCACGTACAGCCAATCGCGCACATTCAGCCCGTCCCCGTAAATGGGAATCGGCCTCTCCGCCAGAGCGTGCCGGATCACCGTCGGAATCAGCTTCTCGCGGTGCTGCTTCGGGCCGTAATTGTTCGAGCAATTGGAAGTCGTCACATCCATGCCGTAGGTATGGAAATACGAACGCACCAGCAGGTCGGATCCCGCCTTGCTCGCGGAATAGGGGGAATTCGGCGCATACGGGGTCTCTTCCGTAAACAGCCCCGTCTCGCCCAGGGAGCCGTACACCTCGTCCGTCGAAATATGGTGGAAACGGCATCCCTCGTAACCGGGCTTCCAGCGGTTGGGAGCTTCCATCCAGTGCCTCCGGGCTGCATCCAGCAGCGCAAACGTACCGGTCAGATTCGTGCGGACGAATGCCGCCGGGCCGGAAATGGAATTGTCCACATGGCTCTCCGCCGCAAAATGGATCACTCCCCGAATATCCCGGTCCCGAAACAGGGCATCGACAAACGGCACATCCGCAATATCCCCTTGCACGAAAGAATAATTCGGCAAGACATCGCATTCCCTCAAATGGGCCGCATTGCCGGCATACGTCAGCAGATCCAGATTCACCACCTCGTATTCCGGATGGAGAGCCGCAAAGAACGGAACGAAATTGGAACCGATGAATCCCGCTCCGCCCGTGATGAGAACCGTACGCTTCATATGGACAACATGGTGAGGACAGCCTGCCTTATGTACGCTGCCAGAATAGCAGGACAGGCGGAAAAAAGCAAACCGAAAGGTTCCTTGAGGGCTTTGAAGAGATGCGCGAGTGAAAGAAAGGCACTCCGCACGGCGTATTTCAACGCATGACCGACTTGCTGCCTCCGTTAAACAAACGGCTGGATGTCGTCGATGCCCTCAGGGGATTCGCCCTGATGGCCATCGTCATCCTCCACAGCCTGGAACATTACAACCTGTACTGCATCCCGGAAGGCATGCCCGACTGGCTCAACATGCTCGATCTGGGCGTCTGGGAAACGACCTTCTTCCTGATGGCGGGCAAGGCCTATGCCACCTTCTCCCTGCTCTTCGGCTTCAGCTTTTACATCCAGTTCCGCAACGAACAGGCGCGCGGCGGCGACTTCCGGAGGCGTTTCGCATGGCGCATGTTCCTGCTCTTCCTCTTCGCCCAGTTCCATTCGCTGTTCTACAACGGGGATATCCTTTTGCTGTACGCCGTCGCCGGGCTGCTCCTCATTCCCGTTTGCCGGCTCAAGGACAAAACCGTCTTCATCATCGCGCTGGCATGCCTCTTCCAGCCCTTCGAATGGGGGCGAGTCCTGTATTCCCTGTTCCACTCCGGCTACACGCCGCTCTCCGACGGCTATATCACCTACAAGCAGCTGGCCCTTCCGGTCATGAAAGACGGCAATTTCCTCGAACTCCTCCGATCCAACATCTGGCACGGGCAGCTTTACAGCAACTTCTGGCAGGTCGAACACGGCCGCCTGTTCCAGACCGTCGGACTCTTCATGTACGGCCTGCTTCTGGGAAGACGGCAGTACTTCATCCCGAGCGCACAATCCGTCCGCCGCTGGAGAACCGTATGTACGGTTTGCGCCGCCGCCTTCGGCCCGCTGTGGTACATCAAGGAAAGCATGGGCGATATGCTTCACACCGCCGGACTGGACAGGCTGTCCGTACCCATGGATACCATCGTCATGTCGTGGTTCAATATCGCCTTCATGGGGCTGCTCGTCGCCGCATTCACGCTCGCTTGGTTCCGGACGAACGGCCTTCGTATCCAGCGCTTCATCATCCCCTATGGCCGGATGAGCCTGACCAACTACATCACGCAGTCCATCATCGGCGTCTTCCTGTACTACGGCTACGGCCTCGGCCTGTACAAAACGACGGGGGCTACGGTCACCTTCCTCATCGGCCTCGGCATTGTGGGTCTCCAGCTCTTCTGGAGCCGCCGGTGGCTGGCAAGGCACAAGCAAGGCCCCTTTGAAACCATCTGGAGCAAGGGAACATGGCTCGGCCATCAGCGCAACCGGGCGTAAGCACTCGAACCTTGACATTCGGTCACGGACTTCCTAGCATTCCCTCATGGCATCCAAGCGCATCCTCATCATCACCGGAGACGGCAAGGGCAAAACGACCTCCGCCTTCGGCATGGCTTTGCGCGCTATCGGACATGGGAGAAAAGTATCCGTCATCCAGTTCATCAAGCACGACGGAGGGTATGGAGAAGTAGCCGCCCTGCGCCGTTTCCCCGAAGCGGAAGTCGTCTGCTCTGGCCTCGGATTCACGCCGAAGCAGCCGGACTCCCCCCAGTGGGAGAAACACCGCGCCGCCGCCCTTTCCGGCTGGGAACTCGCCCGGCAACGCATGGCCGACGATGAAACATCCGTCATCATCCTCGACGAATTCTTCTACCCCGTCCGGTATGGATTGATTGATGAAAACGAAGCCTGCAAAGCAATCGCCGCCCTGCCCGAAGGAAAAACGCTCATCATGACCGGGCGCAACGCCCCGGAATCCCTCATGGCACTTGCCGACACCGTAAGCAGCATCGGTTGCATCCGCCACGCCCTTCAACAAGGCACCCCGGCGCAGGAGGGGTTTGAATACTGAAAAAGCAGCCTATTCTTATTGGAATAGGCTGCCTGTAATTGTCTTACATAAGACAACCTTATACTCGCGGCAATTTCAAAAGATTGTCGTCCTTCGTATCGTTTGGTTCTGATCGGACGTATTTTTCCCCTTTGGGACTGACAACTGCAATTAATTTGGGATAACTAGGTCCAATATTCACAGTAACTACATTTTCGTCTTTGACGAAATCATGTACTGCTGCTTTAGTATAAAAACCTTCCTTATTTACTCCTTCGAGATAAATTTCAGAGATTTCCAGCGTGGACTTCGGAGATGTACATCCGTCTTTTAACTTAATTTTCGTGGCTTTGGCCATAATGTTATTATATTATGTCTTACTGCCGGATTGACATCATCTGGATGAACTTGTAAAAAGCGTTCAGCGATTCAGCTAAACTGATGACATTTTCTGCATAAGACTTGTTTTCAGAAATAGAAGGATGGAGTTCCAAGCTCCATCCTTTTTTATTCCGACAGAAAAAAACTATCATTTCGGTGAATTGATGTCAAGAAATTATTTGTCATTTTAATTTGTTTGAGAATTAATTTAAATTTTTCACTTACGACTAATAAGAAATATAATCTCAAAAATTGACTTTTTCATGGAGTATGGCATATTCTCGTTCATGTGTATTTATTGTACCCGTCCGGAAGTACATTATACCTTTTCGGAGTGCGTGAGTTGTACTTCTACTCACATAATACTTTGAGTACATGTAAAATCATATCTGTCAAAGGGTATGAAAATGGAAATCGAAGACGATATATGTCGCATTCCTCACGGAGTGCGTGGATTGAAACTTATTTGTCGTCCGTGATAAATGGTACAATCTGCCCAGTTGAATTATACTTCGACTGGGCAGATATACTGAATAACATGCTTGTGACAATTGTAAATATATTATATAATGGTACATCAAAGTATGCTAAAAATCGGTTGCCATCTATCCTGCGCGAAGGGCTTTCTTGCCATGGGCAAGGCGGCCACATCCATCGATGCAAATACCTTCCAGTTCTTCACGCGCAATCCGCGCGGTGCTTCCGCCAAGAAGCTGGATGATCGCGATGTGGAGCAATACCGAGTCTGGGCATTGGAGCATCATTTCGCACCGGCACTGGCGCATGCCGCCTATACGATGAATGCCAGCGCAGCGACCGAGCATCTGCGTACCCTCGTCCGCGAGACGATGGCGGACGATCTGGCCCGTCTTGAATCCATCCCCGGCAGCCTGTACAATTTCCATCCCGGCAATCATGTGAATCAGGGGGTAGAGGCCGGGATCGAATGGGTGGCCGCCGCGCTGAACGAGATACTGAAGCCGGAACAGGCCACAACGGTGTTGCTCGAAACCATGTCCGGCAAGGGCAGCGAGATAGGCAGGGAGTTCGAGGAGCTGCGCGAGATCATGGACCGCGTCGGGCATCGGCATCTTCTCGGAGTGTGCCTCGATACCTGCCACGTCTGGGATGCGGGATACGATATCGCGGGCGATCTCGACGGAGTGCTGGAGCATTTCGACCGTGCGATCGGGTTGGAACATTTGCAAGCCATTCACCTGAACGACAGCCAGAATCCGCGCGGCAGCCGCAAGGACAGGCATGCAACCATCGGCGAAGGCCATATCGGACTCGATGCGCTGGCCCGCATCATCAATCACCCCGTATTGCGCCATCTTCCCTTCTATTTGGAAACGCCCAACGATCTCGCCGGACACGCCCGCGAGATCGCCATGCTCCGGAAACTTTACCGGGACGATGTTTGAACGGAAACATGACGATCCAACATCCAATGAATATATGACCGTTTACCGCGATACAGCTTTGGGATTCATCGGCATCGAGTCGGATGGAAGGGCCGTCGTACGCGTCGTGCTGAATCCTCCCCTGTCCTGCCATGATCAGCCTCAGGCAGAGGGAGATTCCATCATCGAAGAGGCATTCCGCCAGCTGGAACTGTATGCCGCCGGAGAACTGGAGTCGTTCGACCTGCCGCTGTCGCCGCAAGGCACACCGTTCATGAAGAAGGTGTGGGATGCCCTGCTCCGCATTCCCTATGGGCAAACGGCCTCTTACCGCGACATCGCCGAGGAGATCGGTTCGCCGAAGGCATGCCGTGCCGTCGGCATGGCCAACCACCGGAACCCCATCCCCATTTTCATTCCCTGCCACCGCGTGATCGGCTGCCGGGGAGAGCTGACAGGGTACGCCGGAGGCCTCGCGATGAAGCAGCGGCTTCTCGACCGGGAGCAGCGCGCTTTCCTGTTACATACTTGTGACGGGGAACTCTTTGCCTCTCCTTGACATCCATTCGGAGCAACGATACAATACCGCCCATGAATCAGGGACCCCAATGGTGGAAAAGCGGCCTCATCGCCGTACTGGCGCTCGGAGGCGTCTGCATGGTTTCCTATCCGACAGCCTTGTTCTCCTCCGGTCGGCCTGCCGATTCCCTTCCGTTCCAGATGTTTATCGGTCTGGCGGTGATTGTGCTTGCCATGGAGGCTCTGGCATGGTTCGGCAAAGCCCGCAACATGACGTGGTTCGCCGGTCTGGTCATCGCCTGGCTGCTGGTTTATCTGTCTCTGCCCATTCTGTACCTGATGGCTCCCGAATATGTGTTCCCGACGCATGATGCGGAAGATATCATGATGGCGCGCGGCCTCGGCCTGCTGACTTTGTTCATCGCCTTCAGCGCCTTCATCCGCATTATGGTACTGCCCATGATGGCTCCTCCGCGTGACAAGGTGTCCACCGAGGACGCCCAGCCCATCGACTCCATCGCACCTTCACGCGGTAAGACAATCCAGACAATCCTTCAGGAACAGCCCAAAGCTCAGGCGAGGTTCCTCTTCGGCATGTCCGACCGCGAGCTGGTGCAGCGCTGGGGGGTGCTGGCGCAGGCCATGTTGAGCATTTCCCGCACACGGACGCGGCAGACGCTTGTGCTGCTCGCCATTCTCGTCATCTGGCCCTTCGCCTTCTGGCTGGGTTCCGGCGGTTCCGAAGGCGCCATGCGCCGCGATGTCGCCGCCCTGCGCGAATATACGCATGCATCCGGCGGCCGAAAGCTCGCCACGAACCGCGCCGTCCATGCAGCTCTCCGCATTTTCCACGAGGCCGACGCCAACCAGCTTTTCACCGGCAAGACACGCAAGGAAATCAACGATTTTCTCGAACTGGACAAAATGAACCCCGAGTACCGCGCACAGGTGCTTTCCCCGGGACTTGAAGAAGGTGCTTCCCGTGAGAAATTCCTTTCTCTCGACGATGGACAAAAACAGACGGGCCTTGAACTGAACTGGGATACCATGGGCGCGCGCAAGGACCGCATCGTGAATATCGATGCAGCCTGGAGCACGATTCCCGTATGGCTGGCACGCGAACGCCACGAACCGAAGGTCTGGAACGCCATTTCCACCGATACGGGTTGGAACCCGCCGCGCAAGAAGGAAGAAGAATTCTGACCTGTTTCCCCGTATGCCGCCATTCACCCATCATCGAAGGATCTCCTTTTACGAGACGGATGCCGGAGGCATCGTCCATTTCTCCAATTATCTGCGCTTTGCCGAAGAAGCGGAGCTGCAGGCTCTCCTCTCGCTCGGACTGGCTGCCTACCCTTCGCCCTACATGCTGCCCCGCGTCCATGTGGAGGCGGATTACCATCTTCCGCTGCATTTCAACGATGAGATTGCCGTCGAAGCCATTTTCGACCGCATCGGCAACAGCTCCCTGCACTGGCGGTTCGACATCCGCCGCGGCGGCGACCACTGCGCCCAGGTGCGCATCGTGACAGTTCGCACCGGAAAGCAGGAGGAAAACGGCGGGTTCGCCGTCGTACCCTACACCGAAGAGGAGAGGGAAAAATTCCGCACCCTGCTTGCCTGATCTTCTTTCAGGTAGAAACGGGCATGGCGTTCCATCCTGCCATTGTTTCGCTTTTGACGCAGAATCCCCTTTTCGCTTCATGCCTCATCCGGTATAGTGCCGGGGATGAGTCATGCGGGCATGCAGCAGGGAATGAAGCAGTCCATGGTGGCGGGAGCCTCCATGCAGCTCTTCATGCGCACCCTGCAGGCTTCATCCATGGAGTTGTCGCAGATCGTGCAACAGGCCATGGCGGCCAATCCCGTGTTGGAGGAAGATACGCCCCGCGAGGATCCCCGGCACGATGACGACGGCTGGGAAGCATCGTCCCCTTCGGACGGTACAGCCGCTGCCGAACGCCACGAGTTGCTCATGAATTCGCTCAGCGAAGAACTTTCCCTGACCGAGCATCTTGAAGAACAGGTCGCCCGTTCAGGCATCGCTCCCCCGATCGCACGGGCGGCTCTGGATTTGATCGGCGAGCTGGACCATCGGGGCTTTTTCGAAGACAGCCCTGAAGAGATAGCCGTCCGCAACGGCATTGCCCCGAAAATTCTGGAGGAAGCCCTTGGCATCGTGCAGGATCTCGACCCTCCGGGCGTCGGGGCGCGCGATCTGCGGGATTCCCTGTTGATCCAGCTCCGGCAGGCTGGGGAGGAGGATTCCCTGCCCGGCCGCCTTCTGCGTGACTGCTGGGATGATCTGGTACGCCACCGCTATGCGGATGCCTCACGCACCCTCGGCGCGGACGAGGACGAGATACAGGCTGCCGTACAGCGCATCACTCGCCTGAACCCCGATCCGGGAGCAGGCTTCGCCCGCGAGGCGAACCCGTCCGTCACGCCCGACCTGATCGTCGAAAAAGGCAAGAACGGCGGCTTGCACGTCTCCCTGACGGGCGAACACATTCCGAAACTCTCCATCAGCAGCGCCTACCGCGAGATGTTGTCCGAACATGCCGAGGATGCGGAACTGCGTGCCTACCTAAGCCGCTGTTTCCGGGAAGGGCGCGAGTTCATCAAATCCATCACCGACAGGCAGGAAACCATTCTGACGATCGCCCGGGAAATCGTCCGGCGGCAGGAACCCTTCTTCCTCGAAGGGAAGGACCATCTCGCCCCGATGCGAATGGAAGACGTGGCGCATGCACTGGAGATTCATCCCTCCACCGTCTCCCGCGCCGTCAGCCACAAATACCTGTTGTGCAGCCACGGCATCTACGAACTGCGCTCGTTCTTCCAGACTGCGCTGCCGCAGCACGACGGAGACGGCGACGCGCTCAGCCCGCAGGCCATTCAGGCGCGCATCAGGAAGCTCGTCGACGAGGAGAATCCCGCCAAGCCCCTGAGCGATGCCAAGATAGAAGCCGCCCTCGCAGCGCAAGGCGTTACCGTGGCGCGGCGAACCATCGCCAAGTACCGCGACCAGATGAAAATCCTTCCGGCCAGCCTTCGCAAGCGGTGAGGCCGTTCCGTCAGGAATCGATCCGCACGCAATCCTTTTCAGCCGAGGGCTTTCCCTGCCGGATATACGTATTGCCCTTCACCGTCACCTTGTCGGCATGGTGGGAGCGCACGGCTGTGCCGCCCTTCAGTTCGAAACGGTTGTTTTCGATCCTGATATTGCTGTGCACGGGGCCTTCGGATTTTGTTGCGTGCGGATTGATGTGAATGACAGGTTCGGCGCATTCCACAAAGGTATTGCCCCGGATCGTCATATCCTTCACCATGCCCGATTCGTACCAGCCGGAAGCATCATCCTCCACCAGAATGCCGGGCATGCCCGTGCGGATGAACCGGCAGTTCTCGACCACCACCGGGCGGCGCGTCGTCAGCAGGAATCCCCGCGTCGGAATATGGCGCACCGTCGTTCCGGAGACGTGGACGGAGGGCGTCCACGTCACGTTCTCCAGAGCATCGGTCGGACGTATGCCGGAGGGAGCGGGCTTTTGCAAGGTGAGGGCCATTTTCCTGTCGTCGAGCCTGTCAACCTTCTGCACCTTGTTCGAGCCGAAGGACACAAGGCTGTCTCCCCGGATGAATTCAACCTCGTCGCCGGGGTGGAAACCGTCGATACCGAATGTCTGGGGATGCATGAACTGCACTACGACCTTGTTCGGAGCGGGCTGCTGCACGATGCGGAGATGGGTGCCGTGTACGTTGATGGCATCGTCGTGCGCAGCGGAAAGAAAACAGTCGCGCACGGAGATGCGCCCCTTGCAGCCCGAGAAATGCAGAATGTCCGCCCATGTCACGTTCGTGCGGGGAGAACCCTTGCGCGGCGCGACATTCAGGCGATCGAAGCTCAGGTTCTCGCAGAACTGGGAGACGACCCCCATGCCGTGGATGGCATGGATCGAGCAATCCTTCCACTTCAGATTGCGGCTGTTTCTTTGCAGGAAACCGACGCAGTCGCGCGTAATATCCCGGTTCTGGACGACCTGCCCCGGTTTGAGCGTCGGCGAACCGGAGAGGTAATGCACGCGGAGCCTGCCGGGAGAGAGTTCTTCGATGCGGGTGCCGTTGGGCGAGAAGGAGCCGGAGAATACGCCCTGCTCCGGGTCGAACACCTTCATGTAGCCTCCGAGCGGGAACTGCCAGCCCGGCCCTTTCCATGTCAGCTTGCCGTCGTTCAGTTCGTACCCGTAGTCGGGAGCGATGGAGATATCCATCGTTTGCCCGTCGATGGATTCGACCTTGAATTCGCAGACGGTGGGATGCAGGTAGTCGAAGGTCAGGCCTTCCAGAGTGACGCCGTCGCAGCCGTCCGCCATCATGTAGATCGACTTGCCTGCGAGCAGAATCTCGGCTCCCTTGCCTTCCAGCCGTACGTTTTTCATCCCGTCGAGCCGCAGGGCGATGCTTTTCGGCTGGTAGGGCCTGTCGTTCGTGTTGGAAATATGCAGTTTGTCCGTCGCCAGATTGCCGTAGGCGAACACATGCCTCCCCGGAAGAAATCTCAAAGTGATATTGTCCTTCTCCGTGCCGCAGCCGGAGGCAATCAGGGAATAATCGTGCGTGCCGGGAGCAATCACCAGCGTATCGCCCGGCGCCAGCGTCAGGGCATTCGCCGGAGCCATGCTCTTCCATGCCTTGCCGGAGGAAAGTCCGCTCGCCCGGTCGTCGCCGCGTTGCGGATCGATGTAGCGAACCGTATTCCCTTTGGAAAGCGTGCGCCGGGAGGCAGCGGGGTAAACCGTCTCATCGTTGGAAGATTCTCCGGGATTCATCCATACCGGAACCGCCCCATCGTAAACAAGGCGTGCATTGCCCCAGTTCGCGTGGTCGAAATCCCTGCCGTCTCCCCCGTCGTCCACTTCCAGTTCGAGGCGGCGCACGCCTTGCAACGGTACGTCAACCGATACCGGCTCATCGCCTCCCTTGAGTATGCCGCTCTCGAAAAGCGTTTTGCCGTTGCCCTTCACCCGGAACCGAACCGTCCCCTTCGCCTGGGAGGCATCCACGCCTACCTCCGCCAGAAAGCGGCCGGCCTTGCCGTCGAGCTTCAGCGTACCTGCGGAGGGTGCATGCGTGCCAAGCCCCCGTTCAAAAGTCCTGCCGCCGATTCTCATGGCTTCTCCGGAGACGGATTTCCCCGGCCGAACCGGGCGGCCTTCCCACCCGCAAGTCATCGCCGTGCCGGGAAGGCTGTCGAGCTGCGTTTCCTGTACTGCGGCATTTGCCTGCAAACTGCAACCGCATAATAATAGAAAGCGTATCATGCCGGTATCGTATGCGTCTGGCCGTTGTGGCACAAGAAAAAACGTCTTATCGTCAGCGAAAACTTGATTTTCATTCTAAAAAAGACTACATTCGTGCAGAAATTCAGGCCATGAACTCTTCATCTTTCCCCATCTCCGCAGCCAAACGCAAAGATTCCATCCTGCCGACGGTTTCAGGATTGCGCCTTACCCGCCAGCGGCAGGAAGTGTATCAAGTGTTGATGGACAAGCGCGACCACCCTACTGCCGCCGAAGTTTTCCGCCGTGCGAAACTGCGCCTGCCGTCCATTTCTCTGGCCACCGTTTATAACTGTTTGGAAGCTTTGGTCAAACATCGCCTTGTAAGACAGGTAAATTTTGATCGGGAACCGTCCCGTTATTGTCCCAACCTTGTAGAACACGGACACTTTCAGGATATCGACACCGGCATCATCCACGACATCACGCTGAAACCGGGCGTATTGCTGGAAGATGTGATCGATCTGCCTCCGGGCGCCTGCGTGAACGAGGCGGAAATCACCCTCCGCGGTTCCATCGTCAAACCATAGACATTTTCACATCATTCCACACAAGCATGAGTCTCATCATTCAAGATCTGCACGCCAACGTCCACGGGACGGAAATCCTGAAGGGAATCAACCTCGAAATCCCCAAGGGAGAAATCCATGCCATCATGGGGCCGAACGGCTCCGGCAAAAGCACCCTCTCCAAGGTGCTGTGCGGACATGAAGATTACGAGGTCACGGGCGGCAGCGCCACGATGGACGGCCACGACCTGCTCTCCATGAGCGTGGACGAACGCAGCCGCGCCGGGCTGTTCCTCGCCTTCCAGTACCCCGTCGAAGTGCCGGGCGTCACCAATGCCAACTTCCTCCGCGCCGCCATGCAGGCCCGCATGCCCGAAGGAGAAGAGCTGGATGCCGTCGCCTTCTACAAGACACTGTATGCGAAGATGGACAAACTCGGCATGGCCCGCAAGTTCACCTCCCGCGCCGTGAACGAAGGCTTCTCCGGCGGTGAAAAGAAGCGCAACGACATCCTCCAGATGATGATGCTCGAACCGACATACGCCATTCTGGACGAAACCGACTCCGGGCTGGATATCGACGCCCTCCGCATCGTCTCCGAAGGCGTGAACTCCATGCGCTCGCCGATGCGCAGCTTCCTCGTCATCACGCACTACAAGCGGCTGCTCGAATACATCAAGCCGGATGTGGTGCATGTGCTGTCGGACGGCAAAATCGTCCGCACGGGCGGCTACGAGCTGGTGGACGAGCTGGAAGAGCACGGCTACGAGTTTCTGAAAAACACGGAACAATAAAGTCTTCATGGACGAATCACCATTCAGTTTCGACTCGGCGAAGGGGAACTTCTCCTTCCCGGAAAAACACAAGTACGACGCCGGGTACGGCCTGACGCCCGACACCGTCGATTACATCGTCAACGTCAAGGGAGAAAAGGACTGGATACGCGAATTCCGCCAGAACGCCCTCCGCAAATTCGAGGAAATGCCCCTGCCCACCCACTGGGCCACGAAAGACCTCGAAAAGATCGACTTCTCCGCCATCCGCTACTACCTCGCCCACGGCGAACGCCCCAAGAAAAGCTGGGACGAAGTGCCGGACGAAGTGAAGCGCACCTTCGAACGCCTCGGCGTACCCGAACAGGAACGCGCCTTCCTCGCAGGCGTGGACGCGCAGTACGACTCGGAAACGGCGTACAACAACATGAAGGAAGAACTGCAGAAGCAGGGCGTCATCTTCGTGAACTCCACCGAAGGACTGATGGAGCATGAAGAAATCTTCCGCCCGTGGTTCGGCAAGGTCATCCCCGTGGGCGACAACAAATTCTCCGCGCTGAACAGCGCCGTCTTCTCCGGCGGCTCGTTCATCTACGTGCCCAAGGGCGTGAAGCTCAAGCACCCGCTGCAAGCCTATTTCCGCATCAATTCCGAGAACTTCGGCCAGTTCGAACGCACGCTCATCATCGCGGACGAAGACTCCGAAATCATGTACATGGAAGGCTGCACGGCTCCGCAGTTCGATACCTCGACCCTGCATTCCGCCGTCGTCGAACTCGTCGCGATGAAAAACGCGAAGATTCAATATGTGACCGTCCAGAACTGGTCATCCAACGTCTTCAACCTCGTCACCAAGCGCGGACTCGCGCACGAAGGCGCGGAAATCCGCTGGATCGACTGCAACATCGGTTCCGGCCTGACGATGAAATACCCCGGCGTCGTGCTGAAAGGCCGCCGGGCGCGCGGCGAAGTCATCTCCATCGCCCTGGCCAACACCGGGCAGCATCAGGACACGGGCGCGAAAATGATCCACGCAGCCGACGAAACCACCTCCAACGTCGTCTCCAAATCCATCAGCATCGGCACGGGCCGGGCGAGCTACCGCGGCCAGGTCGTCATCCCCAAGGGATTGAAAGGCTGCAAAAACAACACGGAATGCGATGCCCTGCTCATCAACACCGACAGCCGGACGGACACCTACCCCGCCATCAGCGTGACGGGCAACCGCAGCGCGGTGCAGCACGAAGCCTCCGTCTCGCAGGTCTCCGAAGAAATGCTCTTCTACATGCAGCAGCGCGGCCTGTCGCGAGCCTCGGCCATGTCCCTCGCCGTCAACGGATTCATCAACGAACTCGTCAAGGAATTCCCGATGGAATACTCCGTGGAGCTGCGCCGCCTGATCGACCTCGAAATGGAGGACAGCATCGGTTAACCCTTTCCGGCACCTATCACGATGAATGACGCTCTGAACCACTTCCGCCAGCAGGCCGCCTCCCGCGCCGAAACTCTTGCCGCCCCGGACCGCCTGAATGAAGACTGGCGCTACGGACGCCCCGCCGC
Organism: Neoakkermansia glycaniphila; assembly: GCF_001683795.1. Taxonomy (GTDB): domain Bacteria; phylum Verrucomicrobiota; class Verrucomicrobiia; order Verrucomicrobiales; family Akkermansiaceae; genus Akkermansia; species Akkermansia glycaniphila. The sequence continues at coordinate 54,769 of NZ_LIGX01000020.1, read as the reverse complement.
GTATGCGGCCGCCGTGCTTGACCGCCTGCAAACGCCGCCCCCTGTGGCGGACGAAGCCGTAACCGCCACGCTGGCAGGCCCCGTACTGCCGGGAGTCAGCATCCAGCCGCTCGGCAAGCCCGAAGAGCTGGAACACCTCGCTTCCGTCCACTCCATCGGCTCCGGCAGAATCCTCGCCATGCAGCAGAGCCTGCCCGTCTGCGGCCTCTGCATCTCGATCGCCCCCGGCTGCATCGTCGAACACCCCATCGAAATCACCTGCACCGTACGCGGAGAGATGGGACTGCTCTCCCCTTCCATCCTCATCCTGATGGGTGAAGGCTCCAAAGCCACGATCCGGGAAATCCACCGGGGAGACGGCGGCAACAGCCAAATGATCGTCGGCGTGCAGAAAGCCGTACTTGCGCCGCATGCCTCCCTTTCCTACGAACTGGTGCAGGAACTCGGCAGCACGGGCCGCGCCATGGAAATAGCCGAATACAGGCTGGCCGAAGGCGCAACCCTCAACCAGCTCACGCGCCACCTCCACACGGAATGGGCGCGGCAGGAAACGACCTGCGTGCTTACCGGACGCGAAGCCCGTGCCGAACTCTTCTCCGCCAATGCGGTAGACGGCAGCCGTGTACTCGACCAGCGCACGCGGCAGATACACTCCTCGCCGGGAGCATACAGCAACCTTCTGTACAAAAACGTCGTGGGCGACACAGCCACGGCTACCTTCGCCGGCATGATCCTCGTGGAGCCCGGAGCCCATGAGACGGACGCCTACCAGGCCAACCGCAACATGATGCTCAGCGAACAGGCTTCCATCAACTCCCTGCCCGGCCTCGAAATTCTGGCGGACGGAGTCAAATGCTCGCACGGCAGCGCCACCTCCCCGATGGATGAAGAACAGCTCTTCTACCTCCAATCCCGGGGCATCCCGGAAGAACAGGCGCAGCGGCTCGTCGCAGAAGGCTTCCTGCATGATGCGGTCGTCCGCTTTCGCGGCGAAACCGGAGAATAGCGGCTTGCCATGCTCGACTGGATCTTTCCCCGCATCTGCGCCCTGTGCGGGGAACCCTCCGGTACGGCATATTCCCTTTGTCCTGCGTGCATGGATGCGTTGCCGCGCGTCGAAGCTCCGGTATGCCTTCATTGCGGCACGCCGTTACCCGGAGCATCCGCCCAGGCCGAAATGTGTGCCGAGTGTTCGGAGCATGAACGTACATTCGATTTTGCCCGCTCGACCCTGTCGCGCAGCGAAGAGGCACGCAGGCTCATCATCGACCTGAAATACCACGGCAGAAACCACCTCGTTCCGGCGCTCGCCGATCTGATGTCCGGGACGCTTCAAACCGATCCTCTTCTGCGGACAACGGCGTGGACGCTCGTCCCCATCCCGATGACTTCCGGCAGAATGCACAGGCGCGGCTACAACCAGTCCCTCCTGCTGGCAAAATCGCTTGGAAAACGCCTCGGTTTCGGCATGGCCGAACCTCTCGTCCATCTCCGCGACGCCATGAGCCAGACGGCTCTTCTCAAGCAGGAACGCGCCCGGCATGCCGACACGGTGTACCGGGTATCGCCAGCCTATGTTGCCGGCAGAAAAACAATCCCTGCCCACCTGCTGCTGATCGACGATGTATTCACCACAGGAGCAACGGCGCGGGCATGCGCCCGGCAGCTCCGCCGCCTCCCGGATGTCCGCACCGTCGCCGTTCTGACGCTGATGCGAGCCTGAAAAACGCCCGGCCTCCTTTCGGAAACCGGGCATCGCAAATGCGGCAATACCGCATCAGGCCTTTCTGCGGCGTTTCCACATCAGCCCGAGGAGGCTCATCATGCCGAGCGCAGGCGCCGACGGTTCGGGAATGGAGGCTTCGCGCGTCAACATGATCGTACCGTCCACCGCGAGATTCGCCGCATCCACCGTGTACAGGCTGCGGTCGAACACCAGCTGGGCATTCTCCAGCTTTTGGTAATCCTCAGCCCGGGCCATGTCAAACAGCTTGTAGCTGCGGCTGTCTCCTTCGGCCATGGATTCTCCGTCCAGCACATTCAGAACCAGCTTCAGGGAAGAATCGTTCATCCGGTCGAACGTGCCGGAAATGCGGATCATGTCCGACTGGTCGACCGAACGCGCTGCCGCCGTGGCAAGATCCAGCATGCAGGAAACATTCCCCAGCACAAGGCCGGAGTTGAATTGAATCGTGCCGATCTCGCCGTTGGCGGCCGCTTGCAGATTGCCCTGCACCATATTCACGATGGAAGAGAACGAACCCGTGCCGCCGATCGTGCCGCTTTCGACCTGGACGGAGCCGCCGACCTGCGCATTATTGAGCAGGATGGAACCGTTCTTCACCGTGATCGAGCCGGAACCCGTGGCTCCGTTGGCAGCGACGATCAGAGTACCGTCGTTCACAGTCGTGCCGCCGCTGTATGTACTGGCAGCAGACAGGGTAAGGGAACCCTTGCCCGCCTTACTCAATGCGCCGGACTGACCCGATTCATTGGCGATCGCCTGGGCGATCGTAACGTTGAAACCGTTGGTATCCACCGTTCCGCCTTTCGCGCTGATGGCGATGCTGCTGGCGGAAATCATGTTCGCATGGTCCTGCCGGGCTTTCAGCGTGCCTCCGTCGAAATGCACGTTGCCCGTCATATTCGTACTCTTGCGAAGAATCGAGACTGCTTCCACCGTGCCTCCGTCGGCAATGTACAGGTTGGACGTAAAGCCCGACGAAACCGCATTGGAATGCCCCAAGCCGATCGTCTCTGCCACCAGCACGCCGCCGTTGCGTACGGTCACATCCGTATCCTGCCGTACGCCGATATTGAATGTGTTCGCGACCGAGAACCGGCCACCGTCTTCCACCGTCAGCATATCCTTGCGCCCGGCTACCTTCTGGTTGCCCAGATTGACCGACACTTTGCTTTCCAGCCAGCTTCCTTCGCCCGTAACCAGAATGGCGCTATTGGTGGCGTTCGCCCCCGTCGTCCATGTGCCTGCGGAGAACTCGCCCACACCCTGCACCGTCAAATGCGCGCCCTGCGATACCTTCAGCGTGGCCGACGAAACGTCGAAACGCCCGGACGCAATATTGATCTCCGTATCTCCCGTCACTTCCAGCGTACCGGCCTTCACATTGCTGGTAGCGATGGAATTCTGGCTGGATGAAATCGAACCGCCCTGCACCGTCAGCGTTCCGGCGCCCTCCTTCGTGAAATTGGTTCCGGAAGCGGCCTGCAGCGCATCGAACACGGCATTGTTGCCGTTCGTATTGACCGTCAGATTACCCAGAGCCGACACCGTACCTGCATGAATGTCCGGCGACACGAGCCTGATCGTGGCCGCAGATGAAAAACCGACATTGTCTCCCTGATGGAATTGCCCGTCCGAAGAACTCCAGCTGCCACCCGTACCGATGCCCCAATCACCCGAAGAAGAACCTGTCCATGTATTCATCGACGATGCACCGGGCAGTGCGTAAGACGGGCGCGCCCCGCTCAAGGTATCGGGAGCCCATGCCCCGGTTTCCGACCAGTAGATGCCTCCAAGCGCCCCATAGGCCGCCGAGGATGAATTGGCCTGTCCGATATAAAAGCCGTTGATGGCCGCACCTGTGGAGCCGGACAGCGCTTCGCCGATCAGCATGCCGTTGCGCCAGACATAATACCCGGCCGCCACGCCGCCGCTCGCAATGTAGGCGATGCGGAAATCTGCCATTTCAGCAGATTGCGAACCGCCGTACAACATGGTATTCCCCCAGAAAACGCCGTTCTCGCGAATGTCGAGCTGCAGACCGGAAGACGCGGAAGTATTGCCGAACCCGATCGTCATCTGGTTGCCGAACACGCCGGAGGTCAATTGAAGGCTGACTTCAAGCGTGCGTTCGGCGATGGTGTTGCCGCTCCATTGCCATGACAGGCGCGTCGGATCCGAAGAACCCAGCGGAGCCGTAAATACGAACAGATCGCTGGGTGACGAAGAGCCCGTCGCCGTCAACTGCCGGGCGGCCACATGGGAACCCTGCACAGCCAAAGACGAACCGCCGGAAGACGAGTCCGGCAGGGAGGACATATTCTGCCGGATGAATTTGGAAGCATCGACAACGGCGACTCGCGCCTTGCCTGCCGTCCTCTGCCCCGTACCCATCGCTTCGGCCAGATTGTTGGCAAAAATCATCGATCCTTGAGCTTCCGGATGCACACCATCGGTCGTCATGGTCACAGGATCAAAGCCGATGCTGCCGTCGAACACCTTGACTTGCGAATTCCCGTTGTTCCATGAATCGCCGACGGCCATCAGCATATCGTTGATGACCTTCTTCTCGGCGGGGTAACGCCCCGTCTGCTTCGCCGTATCGACCGGAAGCACGGTACTGATGTAGAAATTGGCATTCGGATTCGCCTCACGGTACATCTCGACCATCGCCTTGATATTCGCGACCGTCTGCTCCGGAGTCGTATTGTTCACGGGGTTTCCGAAATGGTCGTTGATCCCGACCATGATCACGATCGTATCGGGCTTATAAGTTGACAAAGCGGGAAGATCCTTATTCTTGAAATGCCCGGAACCGTCGTCCCACGCCGTCCCCTTCCATCCGTCCGGCAGAGTCGTATCGAGCGCGGCGCCGCCGGGTGTCGTGGAAACCCAATTCCTGATGTAGCCTCCGCCTCGCGTACCTCCGTAATCGGGAATCTGGTCTCCCGCCTTGAAATCTCCGATCAGAGCGCCGGAATACCAGCTGGCATGGCCCTCGTGCATGCCGATGAAATTCTGTCCCTGATAGAGGGAGTTGACTCTTCCGGAATTGCGGGAACCGACCATCTGGAAATCTTTGGAACCGGACACGGCGGCTGTATTGGTGCCGTTCGTCTTATCCTGGTAACCGTTGTCAAGGAACGATTTCCAGATACTCTTGCGGTAATCCGCACGTTCCGTAATGGAATCGCCTACAAAGGCGATATTACCCAGATAGGGTGTATCCGCACCCAGCAGGGACGGCAGGATTCCCGTATAGCACGAGAAGAAAACGACGCATGTCGAGAGAGGTTTCATCGTCAAGATACAAGTTGGTTATTATCACGAAAAATACCATGAATTTTGCAGAAAAAGCATATTGAAATGGCATATTTCATCCAAATCAGAATAGCATATACGACGAGGAATGCAATGCATCTTTTCGGAAAATTCGGAGATTCATCATTGGACACTTCCTTCTTGACTCGCAAACGGAAACATGCCATCCTGCCACGCAGTGATTCCCGACAACATCTCCCTCAAAACCGCCGTACAGGTCATGTTTTACGATACGGACTGCGGCGGAGTCGTCCACAACCTCGCCTACCTGCGCTGGATCGAAGAATGCCGCACCAAGCTTGCCACAAAAATAGGCATGGACTACCTGACGCTGACGAAGGACAACAAATACACCGTCGTCGTGCGCCATGAAATCGACTACATCTTCCCCGCCGTACTGGCCGATCAGATCGAAACGATGGGCTGGCTGGAAAGCGTCGACCGCGCCTCGCTGTGGTTCCGCTTTGAAGTGCGCCGCCCCTCCGACGGCAAACTCTGCGTGCGAGCGCGGCAGCGGCTGGCCCTCGTCCAGATGCCCGAAGCCCGCCCGTGCAGGCTCCCGGCCGAATGGAAAAACCTCATCCCCCCAAACCACACTACCGCTTGATCTCCTCCCCATGGATACCTATGAATACAAAAACTCCCCCTCGGCAGAGCCGCAGGGGCCGTTTCCTCTCGACCTCCTGCCGGAACTCCGCCAAAAGGGCTATCTCGGCCCCGGTTCCTTCATTCGCGAGAACGGCGGCGAATGGGTGAGCGCACGCGGCATAGGCATTCCTCTTTTCTATCCTGCCGCCTCCCGCAAGGCGGCTTGGATGCTCGTTGCACTGCTCTGGTTCCTTTGGCTGCTGACAAACAACTGGCACATGCCTGTGGACGCACAGACGGGCAACGGCCAGCCCAATATCTGGACCTTCACCGTCGACCACCAGTGGTGGCGGCTCCTGACAGGAACCTTTCTCAGCCCCGGCGCGGTACCCCTGTGCCTCGCCACGGGGCTGATCCTCCTCATGGGGCCGTTCATCACCCCCTTTCTTGGCACCGCCGGATTCCTCCTGCTTTATGTTCTGTGCGGCATCGGCGGCAGTTTCGCCGTGCTGGAGTGGTACATTCCCCACTTCGGTTCTACGGAGGATATCGTTTCCCTGTACGAATACCAAAGCACGCCCGTGCCAGGCATCGTGTCCGCCGCCTACGGGCTTCTTGGTGCGGCGCTGGTGCTTTGCCCGCGCCGTCCGTGCATCAGGGATAATGTGCTGGCTTGGGCGGCGTCCGTCATGATATGCACGGTCGCACTCTACTTCTTCATCGGGATCACGGATAGCATCGTCCCGTACATGCGGCTCTCTTTTCTCGGCCTGCTACTGGGAATGGCGTTTGCCTCCCCCTGTGCTCTGGTGCATGCTTTCCGGCGCAGGCAGTGCGGCAAACTTCCCCAATCGGGCCATCGTTTTCTCTCCGTTTCGTCGGCTTGCAGCCTTGCCTTGTGGCTCATTTTGGCGGGAGCGTGGATGAATTACAAACAGACGGGCAAGAACAGCGCCATCGCAGCAGAAGAAGAATCCCGCTGCTACCTGCATGGCAAAGGCAAGCCTCAGAACAATCTGGCAGCCCTCGCCAGATTGATGCAAGCGGCCCGGGCAGGCTATCCGTACGCTTATGAGGCGATTGCCTACAGCCATATGGATCATCTGCCGCCCAGACACCGCAACAAACTCCATTCTCAACAATACGAACCACGGCAATACGCCACCCTCGCCTGGCAGCTCAACCGATCACCGGAGCACCGCAAACGAGCCGTTGCATGGTTTCGGAAAGCCGCTCAATACGGTTTCCCCGATGCGGCTGCGGAACTGGGCATTGCCCTGATGAACGGAGACGGCTGCCGGCAAAATTTGAGTGAGGCCCGCCTGTGGCTCACCCATGCAAAGACGAGAAAAGCCGATGAAGCCCTCGCTCGCCTGAATGTCTACGAACGGGGGCTGAAAGAGAGCTTCTGGCAGGATTACCGCCATATAAGAAACTTTTTCCGCTCCTGCTTGGCCATGATAAAACAGGACTGATATCCCAATCCCCAACGTACGCCATGAACCCTCCCAACATATCCTCTCACGGCCACCGGAGCGGATGCCTGTACGAATACGGAAACAGTTCCAAGTCCGAACCGAACGGCCCCTTCACCCTCGATGAAATGGCTGCCCTGCGGTGCCGTGGGTATGTCTCCCCTTCCACCTTCGTGCGGATGAACGGCGGAGAGTGGCAACGCGCCTCGGAATGCGGCATCCCGATTTCCTACCCGAAGGCAGACTATCCGGCTGCATGTGTTCTCGTCCTGCTGCTGCTCGCCGTCTATTGCCTGCTGCCTTCTCCGTTTCCTTCATGGGAGCTGCACACGGCCAACGGCCAGCCCAATATCTGGACGTGCGCCGTCGATGGGCAATGGTGGCGCATCTTCACCGGCACATTCTCCTGCACGGGCATCCTCTCTCTGGGTACGGCGGCCGTCCTGATCCTCTCCATGGGAGCGCGCGTCGTCCCCTTTGTGGGGCGCATCGGCTTTCTCCTGCTCTACATGCTTTGCGGCATGGGCGGCAGCCTTGCAGCGATTGCTCTCTACATCCCGGAAATCGAAACATCCTACGGTTTGTGCCATCTGCCACTCTCGGGTGTGGTTCCGGGCTGTTACGGTCTGATGGGAGCGGCGATCGTCCTTGGAGGCTGGCGGAGTTTCTGCTCTGGTACGGTCTGGTCATGGGGAGCGATGATCATGCTGGCGACGTTTCTCGTCTGCGTGGTTTTTCCCCTGTTGTTGAGCCAACTGGCCCGTGCCACTTTCCTAATGGCAACGGCGGGCCTTCTTCTGGGCATCTTGCTGGCGCTGCCATACTACCTGCTTCACCTGAGCCGCCACGACACCCCTGTAGCTCCGCCCGGTGTGCCTATGGCTCCTTCGCGCAAAGCACGGCGGATGTGCCTTGCGGCCATCTTCATGCTGGCATGCGCCGCTCTGGCCAATTATATGGCAACGGGAAGCGAAAGCGCCATACTGGACGAAGAACGCGCTTATACGGCGGATGACGAGAAGGCCGGCGAACTTCTCATCCGGGCCGCTTCCAACGGATTCCCTTATGCCTGCGAAGCGGCGGCCTACTGCTACATGGACAGGCCTCCGCTTATTCTCCGCAACTATAGCTTCAACCTGTGCTACAATCCGCAACGCTGGACGAAACCCAGCAACCGTTCGGAAAATCCGGAACAGGCCGCCTTCTGGATGGAAAAAGCCGCCATGCACGGTTTCCCGGAAGCACAGTATGAAACGGGAAAAAACTACATGAACGGTTTCGGGGTGGACAAGGATGCCGAGCGGGCCTTATACTGGCTGAACAAGGCTGTACGACAGGGCAACCGAAGAGCCGCCGGGCAAATGATCCTCTGGAAGATTCAGGATTATCTGGAAAAGGATTCCCAATCTCTGCCGTACTGGTTGAAGAAAAGCGCAGCCATATTGCCCGAAAACCTTTACCCGGTGAAGCCATGAAAAAATACCTGTATAAGGAACATCCTGATTCTGAGCCACAAGGTCCGTTGAACGTGTGGGAGATGCAGGCATTGCGCAGCTCCGGCTCCATATCGGACGACATGCTGATTCGGCGCGTCTCGACGCGCCGCCGTAAATCGTTCATGGCCTCGCCCTGGCAGCCCGCCGCAAAATGCTGGGATTGCAAGCCACAACCCAAAGCCGATTACCTGCTCCCTCTCCTCCTGCTTGCCGCCAATATCATCCTGTTTTTCCTGTCGCCTTCGGAACGCCTGAATATGGATTTCGATGCGAAAGACACGCTGCTTCCGAACGGATGGAGCTGCATCGACCAACAGGAATGGTGGAGATTCTTCACCGGATTATTCATGACAGGCGATCCCGTATTGCTGGCCGGGAATGCCTTGCTGCTGCTGACGGTCGCCCCCCTGCTCCCGCCTGTACTCGGTAGAGGCGGGTTCCTGCTGTTCTATTTTCTTTGCGGCATTATCGGCTCCTTCACGGCAGGGGGCATCATTCTGGCATATATTCCACAAATTCGCGATTTACCTGTACCTGTATTTGCCTCGCCGATGGGGGCGGCCACATTCAGCCTCATCGGAGCTTCGATGGTTTTGCCCGTCTGGCGCGCCTGGAAAATGCCGAATGCTTTCTGGAGTATGCTCCTCTTCCTGCTTCTTCCCCTCATTCTGAAGGAAATGGAACTCATTTCCTGCATGACGGGTCTGATCGTCGGACTCGGATTGATGCTCCTCTTCAAATACTTTCCGGTATCCAAAAGATCGCTTCTTCCGTGGGCCTTCCTGATTCCGGCAGCCGCTGCCGCATCCTTTGCCGGAACCGGGATCGACACGTCACTCGACGACTATTCCGAAGGCTGGGCCTACATGCAGGGCAATGGCGTGACGAAAGATTCCCGACACGCAGCGGCATGCTGGCACAAGGCCGCCGTACAAGGGTATGCTCCGGCACAAACGATCCTGGGCATTTACGAGCTCCGTACCCGCCGCAATCCGGAACGGGCCGTGTACTGGTGGAAGCTGGCGGCAGCATCCGGAGATGTGGAAGCCCAGTACAGGCTGGGCATGGCTTACCGGAACGGTACAGGCGTTTCCCGCAACGAATCGCAGTCGAGACACTGGATCGAGCGAGCGGCGGCAAACCGTCATCGTAAAGCCGCCAATGCCTTGCAACAATCGGAAACTTCAGACAAACAATGAAACAGTATTATTACAAGGAACATGCCGAGGCTTCCCCGAAGGGGCCGTTTTCGGAGTCCAAAATGGAACGCCTCCGCAGCAAGGGCATCGTCACTCCGGAGATGCTCGTCACCGTGCAGCAGGATGGAGACTGGAAACCTGTTGCCGATGAAAAGAGCCTGCGCCCGTACCCGAAAAACAGGTATGGAGCCATCCTTCTGCTGCTCGCCGTCAATTGGCTCGTTTATTTCTTCGTATCCGACCGTTCGCCTCAAGATCAGGAGCAAACGCTGAACGGTATGGCGTCCTATTGGGCCTGCATGGAAGACCATGAATGGTGGCGGTGCCTGACTGGCCTGTTCGTGGCTCCCGATTTGGGTATTCTGATCTTTTCCTCGCTCTCCCTGCTTCTGCTTGGCGTCATGGTGGCTCCCGTGATGGGGTTCTCCGGATTTCTTCTGTTCTACATCCTGTGCGGCCTCATCAGCACCATCTTATGTCTGCCGTTGGCATCATATCCGGCTTCGTCCGACGGCATCTTCTCATGGATGCTCGCTTCCTTGTTCCTCGAGTTTCCCATTCCCGGCATGCTGGCCTCTTCCTGCGGCATCGCGTCCGCCGCGATCATTCTGTGTTCCCACCGTCGGCGTTTCGGAATCAATGCCGGCACATGGTCAGCCCTGATGCTTGTCGGCGCCGCCGCCTTCTTTGCCCTCTCTTTTTCCCAGAATGTATTCCTGTTCATCACACTGTTCGGGGCTATCGTCGGCGGTTTTCTGGCGCTTCCCGGCTTCATCAAATACAACATGTTTCTTCGCCGCGAATCCGGACAAACTGAATTCAGGATCAGCATGCGGGATCAGTGGCATCTGTCCTTTACCGTGATTGCCCTGCTTGGAATCGCAACGGCTTCCTACCTGATTAGCGGAGACAAGGGAGGCTTGGCATCCTACAAAACCGCGTGGCAATGCGGCTGGACAAACGGCGAGACGGATAATAGCCCCCAGGCAGCCGAAGCCATGCTGGCGGCGGCGAAGCGCGGTTATCCCGCCGCCTGCGAGGCGGTAGGCTACCGCTATCTCAAGGGACTCGATTATCCGCCGAACCGGAAGGAAGCCGTCAAATGGTTCACTCTGGCCGCCGAATCCGGTTATCCTCAATCGCAATATGAACTGGCGAACGCCTTCAAGGAAGGACGAGGCACGCAGGCAAGCGACGAACAGGCTTTGGTATGGCTCCGGAAATCGGCAGATGCGGGTTACGGTCCCGCCGTACAGGCGCTGGCCGTCAGCTATCTGAACGGAAGCCTCGGCATCCATGATCCGGCGAAAGGAGCGGCTCTGCTGGAACAATGCATGGCGGGCATGCGCCTGTTCGAACCGGCAAAAGAAGCCGCCTACATCCTCGGCACCCTGTATGCACGAGGCGAAGGCGTCGGCAAGGATCCGGCAAAGGCGTTCGAACTGTACACGAAAGCGGCGGAACAGGGAATGGCGGACGCCCAGTGGAAACTCGCTCTCTGCTACAAAACGGGCGAAGGTGTGGCAAGCGATCCCGTCAAGTCGATTCAATGGATGCAGAAGGCTGCAGCACAAGATCAGCCCGATGCCATCCGCACGCTGCATGCTCTCCGGAAGATGTTGCCGTTCTCCGAAGATACCACGGAAGCGGATGCCCCGAAGGAGAACCGGCCATCTCCAGTCCCTCAGGATTGACCCCGCCGTTTTCCTCCTTCATGTCCGTATTGAAGCTTGAGCGCAGGGCAAAGTATGCTATGAATGGAGTACGCGCATTTCTCCGGAAACATGGATATTTCACCTGTTGACATTCATATTTGGGAAGGTGGCCCGGTACAGACCCGGGCCGAGGCTTTGAACGTCCTGTCGGAAGGTGCCACGGAGGGGCTTTCTCCCGTCCTGTCGGCCAAAGTATTGGCCCACGCCGAAGTCAGAGAGGAATCCGTTCCCACCTATTTGGAAAACGGTCTGGCCGTGCCGCATGCCCGCGTGGCAGGATTGCCCGGCATTTCCCTGATGGCCGCCTACCTGCCGGACGGCGTACCGTGGCCCGATGAGGCAAGCATGGCGGATCTCGTCATCTTCATCGCCGTCCCCATGTCGCAGGTCAGCGACTACCTGTTCATCATCCGCAAGATCATCCGCTGGCACAAATCCGTGCCCTGCGCCGAACGTTCCGCCCGCTGGGGAGATCCGGCCAATCTGAAAGCCGAACTGCAAAGCATCCTGAGCTGATGGCGACTTCACAGGCCAAGAAGAAGAAAACATTTTCCCCCCTTTCGCTTGCATGGCTCCGATTTGCCGTCGAGCTGCTGCAGAAGCTGCACATTCAGGATCGTCACTTCGTCTACCTTTGGGCGATATTCGTCGGCATTCTCGGCGCATGCGTCGCTCTGGCTTTTGAGTATTCAACGGAATTCCTTCAATGGATTCTGACGGGCGCCCATGCGGAAACTCGCGTGGATGCCTTCGAACAGATAGGAGATTGGCGGCGCATCGCCGTACCTGTGGTCGGCGGATTGCTGGCCGGCCTCACGCTGCTTTTCACCCACAAATTCGTCCCTGCCAAGGCGACGGAATACATGGAAGCCGTCTCGCTCGGCAGCGGCAAGATACCCGTGCGCCCCTCCCTGCTGCGCTGCCTTTCCGCCATCTTCAGCATCTCGTCCGGAGCGGCCATCGGAAAAGAAGGCCCTCTCGTCCAAACGGCGGCCGTCGCCGCTTCCACGCTCGGACAAAAATTCAAACTCTCGGCGCCCCGTCTCCGCCTGATGGTGGCCTGCGGCGCGGCGGCAGGCATCACGGCCGCCTTCCATGCGCCGCTGGGTGCGTGCCTCTTCGTCAGCGAGATCGTTCTCGGCACCCTGTCCATCAACATTCTCGCGCCCATGCTCATTGCGAGCAGCACGAGCTTCGTCCTGATGCACATGCTGGGCAAGCAGAAACCCATTTATGAAGCGGCCTCCACGACGTTCGGAGACATCAACCAGGTACTCCTCTGCATCGTACTGGCCATCATTGCGGCATGCGTCGCAAAGGGGTGGCTCGTCCTGCTCAAGGTATCGCGCAGCTATTTGAACGGCAAACGCCAGTTCCTCCCCCTCCGCCTGATGCTGGCCGGGCTATTCGTCGGCCTGCTCGCCTGCTATGATCCGCATGTCGTCGGCAACGGGGCTGAAATCATCGCCGGGCTCGTCCAGACCGTTTTCACACCGGAACAGGCATCCATCTTCCTCGTATTGAAAATCGTCGCTGTCGCCGTCGTCTTCGGTTGCGGCACCGTGGGCGGGGCCTTGACGCCGAGCCTGATGATCGGCGGACTTCTCGGCTTCCTCTTCAGCACGGCGCTGACCGCCATGGGCATCGGCGGAGACCATGCAGTCGCCTACACGATGGTCGGCATGGCCGCCTTCTTCACCACGGCGGCGAATGCTCCTCTCACCTCCCTCGTCCTCGTCGTCGAATTCTCCATGGCAGGCACGCTGATCTTCCCGCTGATACTCGCGGTGGTCTGCTCGCATGCCATGTCCATGCTCCTGAAGGCCAAGTCGATGTACTATGACTCCCTGACCAATGGCCCCCGCACGGCATTCGACAAGCACCTCGGAGACGTCAGCGTCAGCGACATCGCGCGCACCACTCCCGCCGTCGTGGAACCGGGCGACAAATTCGGCTCCATCGCTACCATCCTGCTGAAAAACCCCGGCGAAAACGTCTTCGTCGAAGGAAAGAACAAGCTCTTCCTCGGCACCATCATCCCGGAAGACGTGATGACCTTCGCCAAAAGTGCGACGCTGGCGAACACCGTCATCGCCATTGACGTAATGCGGGAAGACATCCCCGTCCTCTCCCCGGAAATGGGTCTTCCTGCCGCATTGGGCACCTTCACCGCCTCTGGCATGGACTCCCTCGCCGTAGTCCACCCCGACACGGGGAAAATCAGCGGCATCGTCTCCAAGGGCGACCTGTATCAGGTCATTTCGGAAATCATGAAACGGGAAAAGCTCAAGTAGCCCTGTTCTCCTCCCCCAAAGGGCCGCCCGCCCCTCATCGCGGCAGGCGTTGCTGCACGCTGCCGAGCATCCCGTACCATCGCTTCCGGTCGGCTTCCTTGACATCCGCCATTCCTCCCCGGTGCTTCATGGACGGCCATTTTCTTTGACTCAGGGAAAATCCCGCACCGGTATCAACGGACCAGCAATCCAGAACGGAGCCGTCCGACGCCTCGAAGAGCAGCACGAGCGATTGGGGATGCTTGGACGCGAGCGGCAGGACATCCACCTGCGTACATCCCCGCCTTTCGGCATGGTCCACAATATTTCGGACTGTAGATGCGTCTCGCTCCGCGAGCCGTAAAACCTCCGGCGCGGGCTTGCGTGACAGCCAGTCATAACGCACCGCCGATACGGATACAGCTTCGGTTGCACTCCGGCAACAGCCCAAACCCGAGGTACAAACCGCCAAACACACGATCCGAGCGAATATTCCCGACTTCATTTCCTCATGCTAAGACATTCACGAAGAGTTGTCCATACCGAGCTGTTACATACTTGTAACACTTCATTCTCTTGCTGTCTTCTGAACCCGGTGTTATGGTAATACGGTATGAAAACAACCCGTTCCCTTTCTCTTGCAATCTCATCGCTGTTCGCTCTGATGTCTGCGGTTCAGGCCGAACCCTCCGGACAGGAATTCGGCCTGGAACTGCTGCGCCGCGTCTCTGCCGAACACAAGGGCAACATCGCCCTGTCCCCCTACTCCGCTGCAGCCGCCATTTCTCTGGCGACGCCCGGTGCGCGCGGCCAGACACTCGAAGAGCTGCAAAAAACCATTCCCGGCAAGGCTGCACTGGATGAGGCATTCCGGCAAGCCGAGCTTAATCTGGAAATGGGTAACCGCCTCTATCTTGACAGGAGCATCGAATTCTCCCCCGATTATCTCCGCCTCGTCTCCGACGACAAAACACAATCCGAACAGGTCGACTTCAAAAAGAACAAAAGTGATGCCGCCGACCGAATCAATGCCTTCGCCAAGAAGGCGACTCACGGATTGATCCCACAAGTCATTTCCGAAAGTGACATTCCGGACGACACACGCATGATGCTTGTCAATGCCATCTATTTGAAACATCGCTGGTTGCAAATATTCGACAAAAAAGACACGCGCGTTCTGCCTTTCATCAAGCCGGACGGGTCATGGGCAGCCACTCCGCTCATGATCCAGAATCAATACGGTTTCTTGGCGACTCAGGCAGGCGACTGCATCGTCATCGCCAAATACTACGAGCACTCTCGTTCGGCATTCGTCGCCATTCTACCGCCCGAAGGCACGGAAGTGCACGAGTTCCTGAACAAATTGACTGCCGCCGAATTTTCGGAACTGATGCAGTCGCTGAACGACGCGGGCAAGCCTCGGCATCCAAGAGCGCAGCATGCCGCCATCCGGCAGGATCTGCGCATGCCGCGCTTCGATCACGATGCGAACTACAGTCTTGTGCCGGCACTGCGTGCCATGGGGATACCGCATTCGTTTCTGCCGACAGGATCAAATTTTACAGGTATGACCATAGAGCCACCCTTGGACGGCCCATTATATATCAACGGAATCAAACAATTTTGCCGCATCAAGAACGATGAAGAGGGAACAGAAGCGGCGGCAGTGACCGGAACAGGATTGGGGTGTGGAGCATGCCCGCCATCTCCCTATCTCGAACTCCCTCCTGTCATGGAATACCGCTACATCGCCGCCTATCTGAATCGGCCCTTTATCTGGATGATCGGACGCCCGGACAGGAACGATACGCCATTCTTCATGGGCGTGTACGATTTTCCGTCTTCCGAAGATACCGTGAGCAAGGGATCCGAATCGCCCCTTGCCGATGCCATCATCCGGGGGGATGCCGTCCGTGTCGAAACGCTGTTGAAACAGGGAGCCGATGCCCGGGAACTCTTCCACGAAACTCCCGTTCTCTCTCTGGCCGTCGATCGGGGGAACATCGCCGCCGCGCAGGCGTTGCTCGACCACGGCGCCGACCCTGCTCAGGGCAATCTGGTGGAATACGCCACTCTGCACGGCAACCGCAGCCTGGAAGCGTTGCTGATCGAGCGCGGAGCGACGATTGAGGAACAACATTTGAGAAGCGCGATCGAACGGCAGGATGCGGAACTCGTCCGGCTCATCCTCCACAAGAAACCCGATCTGCGCTTGTCACACTCCTTATACAATGCCATCGGATACGGAAACATCGACTTCGTACGCGCCATGCTCGAACTGGGTGACACGCCTACGATTTACGACCTCGGGCTGGCGGTCAAACTGCGCGACCCCGGCATGCTGGAACTGCTCCTGAAATACGCGGCACAGAACACCATCCAAAGTAACATCCTGCTGGAGCATCTGGTTCGGACCGGGAGAGCACATGATGTCCGGCTCTTTCTCGACCGTGGCATCAATGCGAATGCAGAACCGTTCCCCGGGCGCACCCTGCTTGATTGCGCAGGATCGGAAGACGTTCGGCAGCTCTTGAAACAGCACGGAGCCAAACCCGGCACGCTGCAGGACAATCCGCCTTCCATCTGATAGACCGGCTTCTTTCTGCCCCTCCTTTGCCAGCGGCATCGCCATCACGGTAATTATCGTTGTGGCCTGCTATTCGCTGTAGTATCCCGTCAGGCTCGCAGGAATACGGCCGCCGTCTGGTACACGGCGACGGCCAAACCGAAGCCGACGATATTCAGTGCAGCAAACTGGCCGATGGTGAACAGCCATGATCCCGTCTCCTTGCGGACGACGGCCACCGTGGCGATGCACGGCAGGGCCAGCAGAGCGAACGTCATAATGCCCAGCGCCTGCGGCAGCGTGTAATGGGCGCTGATCTTGCGGCGAGCGTCGAGCCGCTTCTCTTCGTCGGAGGCATGCACAGCCGCATCCGGCTCTCCCGGAGAGGCGAACAGGATGCCCAGCTGGGCCACGAGAAGCTCCTTGGCGGAGAATGCCCCGATCATGGCCGAATTGGCCTGCCAGTCCATCCCGGCATATTGCGACAGAGGCTCGAAAAACTTCCCGGCGCGAGCGGCGTAGCTCTGCTCCATACGTGCGGAATCCGGTATGCCGCCGCCCTGCTCCGGCTGCGGGTACGTATTCAGGAACCAGAGGACGACGACCCCCAGCAGGATGAAGGTGCCGGCCTTGCACAGGTAACCCGATACCCGCTCCCATACGCTGTGGAGGTAGGCGCCCGGAGACGGCAGCCTGTAGGGAGGCAATTCCATGATGAACGTTTCATCCCCGCCCCGGAAGAGCGTGGATTTCAGCAGGCGCGCACCGACGACAGCCACCAGAATGCCGAAGAGGTACAGCCCCCACATCGTGATACTCTGGTAGGCGGGAGCCACGAGAGCCTCGATGAACAGCGCGAAGACCAGCAGGCGGGCGGAACAGCTCATGAAGGGCAGCACGAAAATGGTCGTCAGCCGGTCTTTCTTCGATTCGATGGAGCGGGTCGCCATCACGGCGGGCACATTGCAGCCGAAACCGATCAGCATGGGAATGAAGCTTTTGCCATGCAGGCCCATCTTGTGCATGAACCGGTCCATCAGGAACGCGGCGCGGGCCATATACCCCGTCCCCTCCAGCAGCGAGAGGCAGGCGAAGAGGATGGCGATGGTAGGCACGAAGGAGACGACTCCCCCCACGCCGCCGATGATACCCTTGACGATGAGCGATTGCCACATCGGGTGGCCGTCCAGCGCCTGGGCGAGCCAGCCGCCCAGCGCATCGAACCCGCTTCGCACGAGATCAACGAGCGGGTTCCCCAGCGTAAAGGCGGCGAAAAAGACGACATACATCAGCAGCAGGAAAAGAGGGATGCCCCAGTATTTGTGGGTCAGAATACCGTCCAGCACAGCGGTCGAACGGCGGATGCGTGAAACGCCGTCTCCTCCCTGCACTTCTTCGAGCAGGCCGCGAATCAAACCGTAGCGCTTGGAAGAAAGTATCTCGGGAGCGGGAAGCCCCATTTGCCGGGACAATTCCGTTCGGCAATCCTCAATCATCTCCAGCAGGCGGCGGCCTTCCTCTCCCATCTCCGCATAGCGCGCGACCATGGCAGCATTGCCGTCCAGCAGGCGGGCGGCAATATAGCTGAAGGGCTCCTTCTGCCGGGGCAGACCGGACGATTCCACCGTATGGGCAATGAAATCCAGCACCTGCTCCGTCTGCTCGCCGTACTCCGGCTTGCGGAATGCCGGGTAGCCGGAGGGACGGTACGCCGCCTGCCCGATGCAGGCCAGCAGTTCCTCCATTCCCTTGCGCCGGAGGGCATCCGTGCGGACGATCCTGACACCCAGCATGGCCTCGAAGGCGGGAATATCGAAGCTTAACAGGGCGGCGTCCGCCTCATCGGACATGTTCAGCACGAGGATCACGGGCAGATGAAAATGCCATAATTGAAGCGTCAGGTACAAATGGCGGTCGAGATTCAGACTGTCCACCACGCTGACGATGGCTCGCACCCCGGAACGGCACAGATAATCCATGGCCAGCTTCTCCTCCAGGGAGGCTCCTCCGAGGCGGTACACGCCCGGCAGGTCGATGAGTTCCACGGGGCCGTCAGGCGTTTCCACCCCGGCCCGTGCCGCTTCGATCACGCCACCCGGGTAGTTGCCGACAAAAGCGCGGCAACCGGACAATTCATTGAAAAGAGAGGTCTTCCCGCAATTCGGGTTTCCCACCAGCAGAACCGTCGGCCTATCCTTCATACGTGTCGAATATCCTCTCCACCTGAATTCCGGCCGCTTCCCTGCGGCGCAGGGCAAGCAGCGAACCCCGCACGGCAATCAGAATAGGGCCTCCGAAAAGAGCCTGTTCCTGTATGCGAACGGCAGTACCCCGCACGAGTCCGCGATCCGCCAGCCTGTCCAAAAGCGCGGCATCCGGTACGGAGATACAGACAATGCGGGCGCGATCGCCCACGTGCAAACGATCCAGCGTCGTCGCCACGGAGGCGTCTCCCTGCTCTTCCCGGTTACAATGAGAGCATCTGCGGAAGCACCCGGCGCATGCCGCCACGCCGAAAAGACGCCGCCACCATCGGCGGGCTGCATGCCTGTCCTTTCTGCTCTCTTTCGAATGCACGCGATCAGGTTAGGGCAGGCTAACACAAGCGTCAAGCCATTCTTTCGGGCGGCAGGTTCGCCGTGCGTCATAACGGTTAGTTTAACGGCTTGCTTTCATCAGGCACGCCTTCTATCATCCCGAATATATGGAATACACAACACATACACTCAATGAAGCCAAATCCCGCTGCGTGACGACGCACAAGCGTTCCGGCACACAATGGACGACCGATATTCCCGTCGCGCTCGGCGGATATGGAGAAAACGCCACGCCCGGCGAAATGCTCGCCTCCGTCGTCGCCTCCTGCATGATGAGCATGGTCTCCTTCCTCGCCGCACGCAAGAACGTGGATACGGAAGGCATGACGATCGACGCCCGCGCCGAAGACAAGGACGGCAGCATCGTCCACCTGCATTTCCTCGTCAAGATGCCCCTGCCCGGCACGCATCCCCTCCGCAAAACGCTTGAACAGGCATCGGAAACGTGCCCCGTCCGCAAATCCCTGTCGGACAAGGTGGAAATCACTACGGAATGGATTTGGGAATAACCCAGTCTTGCATTCAACGCTGACGCTTGAAGGACGGCGGCCTGCTTCCTGCGGTCGCCGTTCGTTTTGTACCCGGATCAGTGACATTCCTTACGGGCGGACGACTGACCAGTCGAGAATCACGGCCTTGCCCGCCTTCAGGGGAAGATGCAGCCCATCGGTCGCCAGCATATCCGCCGAACCCGGGATCGCGCCTGCCCCCTTGTGCAACAGATCGCGGAACAGATAATCCCCCCGGCCCTTGCCCGCCCATTCCTGAGCCTGCCGCGGGATGTGGATGCGGAGATCGTTGAAATCAAGAGAGGGCGACAAGTTGCAAACGACCAGCAGCGTGGAAGCATCCTCCCAATGGTGGCGGAGGAAGGCGTACACCCAGTGCCCCGATGCTTCTTCACCGGGTGCACGTCCGAACGTTTCATTCCGCATGTTCGCCCAGTTGAGCCCGTAGAACACGCCATCCTTCAGAGCCGGATGGTTTAGAAGGGACAGCAGGTTTTTGTGCATGCTGCGCATCTCCCGTTCTCCCGGCGACAAACGCGCGCCGTCATAGGCGCCGCCATTGGTCCAGCGGGCCAGCCGCGGCAGGCATGTATAATCGAAGATACTCGTCCTGCCGTCGCGACCGCCGTATCCGGACGGCCCTTCGGCACGTTCCCCCACTTCCTGCCCGTTATAAACGAGTACGGGGCCTTTCGACGCGGCAAATACCGCCGTCATCACGCCCTCTTCCACCTGTTCGCCGACTCCGCCCCAGTGCTGAGGGGAACACATGCGAGGCTCGTCGTGATTTTCGACGTACCGCACACCGCCGCCGAACAGGCGCGATTCGTTCCCGTTCAGGCGGTCGAAATCGTTTGCCCAGGCACCCGCATCATAAAGTCCGTGGGAATGGTGGTAGCAGTCGGCATCGTACACCCCGGCGAATCCGGCATCAAGCAACGCAGGCAGAACATCGTCGGAAGTCGTCCGCATATCGTCGTTGTACGCTTCGGCCATGAAAAACACGGCAGCATCGCGCACGCGCGCACGGCTGATGGCCCATTTCCAGAAATACATGGGCACCATGTGCGCCATATCGCAGCGGAAGCCGCCCACACCCTGCTTCTGCCAATAGGCGATCATATCGTCCATGAACTGCCATGTGCGGGGAGTCTCGCACCGGCGGGACAGCCAGCCGGGCAGTTGATCCATGGCTGCCGCACCCAACTCGTAATTGGCGCCGTAATTGAGTTTGACCGTCTCGTACCAATCGTACCGGGAAGGTGTCCACGTCGCGGCATTATTGCCCGTCACCCGCCCATGCACGGCTTCGGGCGCGTATTCTCCGTCCGGAAGCCGCATCGGGGGGCCTCCGCCCGCCGCTCCGCGTTGCAGGTAGAAAAAAGCGTTCTCCCGCCCGCAGAACAGGGAAAAATCATCCTCTGCACCCAAGGTTGGCGATGAAGCCGATGCCGGTGCGTACCCTCGCGAAACATGATTGGGCACCAGATCGATCATCGGAACAAGCCCCGCCCTCCGGCATCGGAAAACAAGGTCTTCGAACTCGTTCAGGCGTTCGGACTGTTCCACGGCCAGTTCGGGGCTCACGTCGAACATATCCGTCACCGCATAAGGGCTGCCTTCCAGCCCTTTGACGATGCAGGGAGGCTGGGCCGGCAATCCCGGAAAGGAAGTCTGCGTCGCCTGCCGCAGAACCCCCGTCAGCCACACATGGGTCACCCCCATGGAAGCCAACTCCAAAAGAGCCTTGTCGGTAATGCCGCGAAAAGTGCCGCAACCGTTCTGCTCCAGAGTGCCCCAGTCCACGCCGGATTCCCGGAAGTTGGAGAAGTGGCGAACGAACAGCTGGTAAATGACGGGTCTCATGAGATCGATGGGTTGCAGTATACCCGCCTGCGGACCAAAGGGCGAGGCTATTCCTTCTCCTGTTTCGGTTGCCGGAACAAAAGGGTCTGGATTTTGTCCGCCTCATCTCTGGAAATTTCGCGGGCAATCCTGTTCAGCGATACATTCAGGAGGTACCTGTCCTCCTGCTCATCCAGCACCAGCACACCCTCCACATCGCCGGACAAATGCTCCGGCAGAACGGAACGCGGGAAGGAAATCTTGACGATGCCTTCAATGATCCGTGTTTCCCGCGTGACATCCAGCACATTGTCCGCAGTAGCATCCGCTGCTTTGTCTCCGCTCATGGCGATGGCAAAAGCGGTTTTGGGCGCTTCAGTCTGCTTATGCGCTTCCGCATCCAGCATATGGCGCGGAGAAAAAGGGAGATCGAACCACTCTCCGTCCGTCATGCGGCGGCAGGAAATATCCGTAGCCTCAAGAATCAGGTTGGGAGAATCGTCGGTTTCGAATGTCAGCCGGTCGGCCTTCCACACTCCCGCTTCGCCATGATAGCTCAAACGAAGAGACATATGGGGAGAGGACAGTTGGCGGAACTTCGGTTCGTACATGGACAGAAGTTGCAACACGGGAAGAACGGGGTGCAACTCGGCGGACTTGCCGTCTTCCGGACGGCAATCCAGCGCCAGACTCATGCCATAAGGGGTTGTCAAAGGGCCTTGAATCGTCCCTTGCCCCTGAAGGGAACAGGCAAACATCCATGCAAGGCTGGGAGAGCAGTAATCGGACAGATTCAGACCATGCACCGATACCTTGCCGTCGAACACGGGATTCACCGCTCCCGACACGCGCCCAGAAATCCGTATTTCAGCCGGATTTTTATCACTCGTCCTGATCGTCAAATGATCCAGCACCAAGCCATGCTCCTCCGAAATCGTCGCCGTAGCCTGTACCAGACGGCATGCCTGCAGGGGACCATAGAAGACAAGCCCACCTTTCAGCCGGACGATCCATTGATCCCCGTCGCGAGTACATTCGCAAGCGGCGCCTTCGATCCTCCCGGCATTCCCCTCCTGCCCCCATGAAAGGGACAGTTTCTGAATCTTCATATGCTGCAGCCACGCATCGCCCATAATCGAAGCGCACGCTTTCCGGGCATCAAGTTCGGAGGCGTACGAAGTGCGAAGACGCATCTTCATCCGGGAAATCTGAATATCCGTCGGAAACCAAGGCCTCAATGCGCCTGCAAGCAAAGGACGCCTGCCTGCCACGCCTACCACATTCAAGGACTCGAAAAACGAAGACTTGTCCCCTTCAATATGAATATGATCGATCGATAACACTTTACGGTTCACGTCGAGGGCGCGGAAAGCACGGGTCTCTTCCGGCAGATTCAGGGCAACCGCTAGCCGCGCATTCACGGAATCGGAATACCCGGGAGATTTCAAATACAGATCGTTCGCTACAATGACCGCAAAAAGGAGGATGACCATCACGATACCCAGCTTGACGCAAACGATGGACAACCTCTGGATGCGGCGATAGGCGCACAGGGTTCCCGTCATACCATGTCTCAACTGGAACCAGACGCTCTGTTCGCGAAGCCATTCGTCCAGATCCTGCTGCAAAGTGCCTTCTCCTTGTTTCTTTTGCACGCGCGAATATTAATTGCTGCTTGACAAAAAATCAATACCGAATTGTCCGTGCAAAACAAATTGAAAACGCATCCGCAAAATATTGTTCAAAAAAAACGCAAATATGACAAAAAGTTTTACTGCATTCAAAAATGTAAAACAATCAATAACATCTTTCCGATGAATATGGAAAACAAGACTTCAATTTGATAGAATATGAAATTCCCGTTAGGCTAACATTCTTGAATGATGGACAGCAAGGCGTAATATAATTTCCATATGGCCTATATCCAAAATCATACCATGGAGCAAATTAAATGCAAGGTCGAGTTCTGGATACCCGAGCCGGTACTGGCTCGAATCGAGATGACAGCCGCCAATTTGGAAACATCCATTGAAGACCTGATGGCGCACGCCCTCGAAGTCTATTACGGCAACACTCCCGTTTCCACCCAGCCCGATACGTACCCGCAAGCCTGAACGGCTTCGGAATACCCTTTTTCGGTCTCTCGCAACTCGACGACTACTACCAGCAAAGAGCAACAGGCGCCCTCAAACGGAAGGATGGATCTCCGAATGAACGGCAAAGCCTGGCAGACTCCCGGCAATGGCTCGAAATCGTGTCATTGCCTTTTCATTGCTTGCGTTCCCGCTCCAAATGTAGCATTATTTCCCGTCGCCTGCGGGTGGACGATTATTATACGTCCGAACCATACCGCCGCACATTCGCCATATTTCATTCCAAATCAACTTATGGACATCACAATCGAAAAGCAAGCCGACTGCACAGCTACGTTGAAAGCCACCGTACCTGCCGATGCCGTTGCTACCTTGAAGGACCAGATCGCCTCCTCCTACACCTCACACGCCAAGATCCCCGGCTTCCGCCCCGGCAAAGCACCCAAGAGCGTGATCCTCAAACGCTATGAAGCCGCCATTGAGGAAGAACTCGTCAACCGCCTGTCGGAACAGGTATGCGACGAAGCCCTCACGCAGAACCCCGACCTGAAGGTTCTCGACTTCGGCAAGGCCGAAACGGCCACCACCGACAACGGCGAATTCACCTACTCCTCCACGCTGACCATCGTTCCCGACTTCGAACTTCCGGAATACATGGGCATAGAAGTCTCCGTCGCCTCCGACGACGTGACCGATGCGGACGTCGAAGACGCCCTCAACCAGTTCGCCCAGCAGAACGCCAAATTTGAAACGGTCGACCGCGCCGCCGCCATGGGAGACGTCACCGTCATCGACTTCAAAACAACCGTCGAAGGCCAGCCGACCGCCGATGCCCTCGGCAAACCCGTCGGATTCCTCGAAGGCCGTGAAGGCCACTGGGTCTTCATGGAAGAAGACAGCTTCATGCCCGGCCTCTCCGAAGGCCTCGTCGGCTCCAAGGCCGGCGACACGAAGGACATCTCCATCACCGTCCCCGAAAACTTCCCCTTCGCCGACCTCATCGGCAAGGAACTCGTCTTCCACGTCTCCGTGAAGGAAATCCGCGAAAAGCAGGTTCCCGCCATTGACGACGAACTCTTCGCCACCGCCCTGCCCGGCAAGACGATGGACGAAATCAAGGACATCGTGCGCGAAAACCTCAAGCAGCAGAAGGAAAACGCCAACAACGAAGCCAAGGCCGACCAGATCTCCGAAAAACTGGCCGATGCCATCGACTTCGAACTTCCCGAAGCCCTCGTCGAACGCGAATCCTACAACGTCCTCCAGCGCAAGCTCTACGCAGCCATGCAGGCCGGTGAAAAGGAATTCGACGGCATCGTCGACAAACTCCGCGAAGAAGCCAAGACCGAAACCCGCCGCAACCTCCGCGTATACTTCATGCTGCAGGAAGTGGCCCGCCGCGAAAACATCTCCGTGACCGATCACGAAATGTCCAACGCCATCATGCGCCTCGCCCAGCAGGAAAAAGCCACCAACCTGAAATCCTTCGTCAAGAAGCTTCAGAAGGAAGGCCGCATCCCCGGCATCCGCCTCAGCCTCATCACCTCGAAGGTACTCGACCTCCTCGTCAAGAACGCCAAGGTCACCATCTCCGAAGCCAAGGAAGAAACGGCTGCCGCCGAATAAACGGAACGGCATCCAGACCCTTTCAGGGGGAGAAAGGACGACCGCTCCTTTCTCCCCTGTTTGCTCCAACCGAACCCTTACCGGACAAAACCCACTCACATGCCAGATATGCACCAGAATATGACCCCGCAAAACTACTATATCCCCACCGTGATCGAACAGACCGGACAAGGGGAACGCGCTTACGACATCTACTCGCGGCTTCTGATCGACCGCGTCATCTTCATCGGCACGGAAATCGACGATACCGTGGCCAACTCCGTCATCGCCCAGCTCCTCTTCCTGCAAATGACGGATCCCAAGAAGGACATCCACATCTACATCAACTCCCCGGGAGGCTCCGTCACCGCAGGATTGGCCATCTACGACACGATGCAATTCATCTCGTGCGACATCAACACCTACTGCATCGGCATCGCTGCCTCCATGGGCTCCGTCCTCCTTGCTGCTGGCACCAAGGGCAAACGCTTCTGCCTGCCGAACTCGCACGTCATGATCCACCAGGTGCGTGGCGGAGCTTCCGGCACTGCTGCCGACGTCGAACGCACGATCAACTTCATGTTCAGCCTCGACAAACGCCTGACCGCCATTCTCGCCCACCACACCGGCAAAAGCGAAAAAACCGTCAAGGCCGACCAGGACCGCGACAACTACATGACGGCGGAAGAATCCGTCCAATACGGCCTCGTCGACAAAATCCTCTCGCACAAGTCCGAGGCCAAGCCTCAGGCCTGAACATCGTCCGACCATGCCAGATAAAACAGCCAGCTGCGCCATCTGCGGCGCTCCCGAACAGGACGGACGCCCCCTCGTCCCGACGGAAAACGGAAAACAGGTCTGCTTCCAGTGCGTCGAACTGTGCGCCGCCTACATGCTGCAGAGCAAATTCGGAGGCATCGCCGCCGAACGCTTCAGCGACATGGTGAAGCACACCCATCCCGAAATGCTCCCCGTACCGGCGGCCAACCAGCCGTCCGGCCTCGCCATCGAGCAGATGGAACTTTCCGACCTGCCGACGCCCGAACAGCTCCGCAAGGAACTGGACAGCTACGTCATCGGTCAGGACCTCGCCAAAAAAACCCTTTGTGTCGCCGTTTTCAACCACTACCTGCGCCTGCGCCAAAGCATGGACGAAGGCGACAACGTGGAAATCGAAAAATCGAACATCCTGCTCGCGGGGCCGACCGGATCGGGCAAAACCCTGCTTGCCAAAACGCTCGCACGCATCCTCGATGTCCCCTTCTGCATCGTTGACGCCACGACGCTCACCGAAGCCGGCTACGTCGGCGAAGACGTGGAAAACATCGTCCTGCGTCTCCTTCAGGCGGCGGACATGGACGTCGCCAAGGCAGAACGCGGCATCATCTACGTGGACGAAATGGACAAAATCGGCCGCAAAACCCAGAACGTATCCATCACGCGCGACGTCTCCGGCGAAGGCGTCCAGCAGGCCCTGCTCAAAATCATCGAAGGCACGGAATGCAACATCCCCCCGAAAGGCGGCCGCAAGCATCCCAACCAGGAATACATCCGCGTCAACACGAACAACATCCTCTTCATCTGCGGCGGCGCCTTCGTCGGCCTTGAAGACATCATCCGCAAGCGTCTCGGCTCCAGCGCAATGGGCTTCGCCTCCATCGAACAGGATCGCGGCAAAAAGGAATACACCGAAGAGGAAGTACTCGGCAAAGCCATGCCGGAAGACTTCTTCTCCTTCGGCATGATTCCCGAGCTGATGGGCCGCCTGCCCATCTTCAGCCCCCTCACCACGCTCACGGAAGAACAGCTCGTCGCACTCCTCACCCAGCCGAAGAACGCTCTCGTGCGCCAGTATGCCAAGCTCCTTGCCATGTCGGGCGTCGAACTCATCGTCGAGGAAAAGGCCCTGCACGCCATGGCCAAGCTCGCCATCGACCACGGTACGGGCGCGCGCGCCCTGCGCTCCATCATCGAGCGCATCATGCTCGACGTCATGTACGAAGTGCCCAGCGACAAAAGCATCCGCTCCGTCACCATCACGGAAGACACCGTACTCGGCAAAGACAAACCGGTCATCAAACGCAGCAAGGCGGCCAAAGCCTGACCCTGCCTCGCCAACCCTCCTCCCTCTCCGATGAAAACGCTCGTCCTCGGCATCGAATCATCCTGCGATGAAACGGCTGTCGCCCTGCTGCTCTCGGAGAAGGAAGGGGAGGCACCCCGGCTCCTCAGCTCCATCATCTCCTCCCAGATTCCCCTGCACCGCCTGCATGGCGGCGTCGTCCCGGAACTCGCCTCGCGCAACCATTCCGCCAACCTGCCCGCCCTGCTCCGCGAATCTTTGGACAAAGCCGGATGCACCGTCGCGGATGTCGACGTCTTCGCCGCCACGGCCGGCCCGGGCCTCGTCGCAGCCCTCCTCGTCGGCAACACCACGGGCAAGGCTCTCGCTCTGGCCGCCGGAAAACCCTTCGTCGCCGTCAATCATCTGGAAGGCCACCTCCTCTCCCCCTTCGTCGCCCACCCGGCAGGGCTTGTGCCGCACCTCGGCCTCCTCGCCTCGGGCGGCCACACCCTCTTCGTGGATGTGCGCTGCATCGGCGATTACCGCCTTCTCGGCCGCTCCCTCGACGATGCAGCGGGCGAAGCCTTCGACAAAGTCGGAAAAATGCTTGATCTGCCCTACCCCGGCGGCCCAGAAATCGACAAGCGCGCCGCTCTCGGCGATCCTGCCGCCTTCGACCTGCCCCGGCCGATGCTGCATGAACCGCACCTCAACGTCTCCTTCTCCGGCCTCAAAACGGCTGTCCTCTACCTGCTGCCCAAACTCTGCCCCTCCGGCAACCCCCACGACCTGCCGGAGCAAATGCTCAACGACCTCTGCGCCTCCGTCCAGCAGGCCATCATCGATGTCCTGATCGGCAAAGCCATGCGTGCCATCCGCCAGACGAAGCACCGCACGCTTGCCATCTCCGGCGGAGTCTCGTGCAATGCGGCGCTCCGTACCCGGCTTGCAGACGCCTGCGAAAAAAACGGCGTCGAATTCATCCTGCCTCCCAACAGCCTCACCACCGACAACGCGGCCATGATCGCCTTCGCCGCGCTGCTCAAGGCTCGCGCCGGGCAGACTTCTCCGCTGGATACCCCTGTCGATCCGAACCTGCGCCTGGCAGATGCGGAAAATCGTGCTTGATTGCAGAAGCTTTTCTGCTAAACTCCGGGTTGAGAATTCCATTCACCACTCATGACTGTTCCCCTATCCACTCGCGGCAAACTCCTCGTCTTCGAAGGCATCGACGGTTCCGGAAAATCCACGCAGATCAACCTGCTGGCCGATTATCTGAACGCGCACGGCATCCGAACCCTTTGCAGCTTCGAACCGACACGCGGCCCATGGGGCATGAAAGTGCGTCAGGCGGCTGCAGGCAACGAACGCCTTGATATCGAAGAAGAAATATCCTGCCTCCTGCAGGATCGCCGCGAACACGTACACAACGTCATCGAACCCGCCCTTGAACAAGGAACATGGGTACTGCTCGACCGCTATTACCTTTCCATGATGGCCTATCAGGGGGCCAGCGGCTGCAATGTCGAGGAAATACGCGAAATGAACGAAGAATTCGCCCCCGTACCCGATCTTGCCTTCTGGCTCGACATCCCCGTCGAAACCGCCCTGCTCCGCATGGCCGAACGCGGCCTTGCCCGCGATGCCTTCGAAGAGGCCTCCTTCCTCGAACACTGCTACCGCATCTACGCCTCCATGGACATGCCTTGGCTGGTTCGCATCCCGGCGCTCGGAGATGCCTTGCAAACCCAGCAGCAAATCCGCCAGGCAGTCGCAGAAGAATACCCGCAAATCTTCAGTCGGGCCAATACCGCGGCTCTTGCCTGATGCGGTGCGCTACATGCAATCTTTTTCACCCTTGCGTCCTGTTGCGCTTCATATGAGCAACGGCGCAGGGCTCTTGCGTCCTCTCACATCGGCATCCCTGCCGCTCTGATACACGCGGAGCACGACGAATACGCGCTTCACCGTCCACATTCCGGCGACATCCTTTTCTCCTTCAGGCACGCGCTCATAGGGTGTCGGATGGAGGATGGGTATCACGATCAGCGTTTCGTACCCGACGAGCTTGACAGGATCATCCGTCTTTTCCAAAGCGGCCATACAGGCCCGGTAGGCGATCTCATCATAAAAGACGACTTCAATGCCATGGTCGACGGATACCGCCGGCACCGTATAGGCGCGATAATACGATGACCAATTTCCATGGCGCCTTGTAAAATCGCCATTGAATTTCTTCAATGTAACGGGCACAACGAGCAATGTATTGTAATCCTTTCCGAAATAGGAAGGCATCACCGACCGTACCGCATCCGGTTCCGGTTCTGCCTGTACAGGTACATCCGCCATGGCCAGGCATGACAGCAACAAGGCGATAGAGGCTAGCTTCATATAAGAGAATACAATATAGCAACGCTTCAAAGGGTCAAGATAAAATCAGAAAATAACACTAACATAAAAAGTCATTGAGCAATAAAACAAAGTAGAAAACAGTATTAAAAATATCCATATATAACTCCAACGGAATTCATATGTTGTTATACATTAATATATATCGACGGAAATTTACGGCCGGAAATCATCAGGATACGGCCGATCCGCCAGGAAAGAAT
Organism: Neoakkermansia glycaniphila; assembly: GCF_001683795.1. Taxonomy (GTDB): domain Bacteria; phylum Verrucomicrobiota; class Verrucomicrobiia; order Verrucomicrobiales; family Akkermansiaceae; genus Akkermansia; species Akkermansia glycaniphila. The sequence continues at coordinate 25,066 of NZ_LIGX01000020.1, read as the reverse complement.
GTTAAGGTGTGCGGAATATGGCCTTATACCCCGCCGATGCCCACCGGACAGGAGTAGCTACCACGCTCAGAGGAGCATCGACAACAAAAGCATCCAGCCAGGCCACGGGCTGTATCCATGCATGCAGGCCCCCTGTTTCGCAACCGTTCCAAACATACAAATCCGGAACACATGCGCCGCAGGATGCCGAGCGGACACTGTCCTGCACTGTCAGAGGATAGCGTATGGCCGTCTCCCGTGCTCCGTCCAGATCGATTTCCGGCATGGCCGTCATCGGCTCTTCCTCCAAAAACCGTATCGCTCTGCCGTTCTTCATACCGGACAGTTTGCTGCCGGACATGCGAAACGCCAAATCCCGGGGAATGAGGACGGCTACATATCCGGAAGGCTGTTCATCCTCCGGCAGCGGCTCATCGCGATATCCCCAGTAATTCAATGCCACGGCCATCGTGCCCCAGAGATCCTGCTGCCGTTCGCACACGCGCTGCCGCGCCTTCACGTAATAGCAACCGTCCTTTTCGAACAGTACATTCTTCTCCAGCACGCCGCAATCGGCATAATTGTAACGAGCGCCGATCTCCGAAATTTTAGCCGATGTGCGGGCAAACGTACATGATTGCAGAATCAGGGGAAACGCTGCCGCCAGACTGTACCACACACGTGGCTTCCTGCAACAAAACCAATAGCATAAGGAATGAATCATAGGGGAATATGATTTTCTACTCTTCCCTATCCGTTTTGTCAAGGCTGAACACGCAAACGGGCCGCTTCCCTCAGGAAGCGGCCCGCCTATCGTCGAAAAATGCGCTGCTCTGCTCAGGAGGCCTCAAGTGGCGCGCTCAGAGAGGGCACCACGGAATCCGCAGCTGAAGGAAGAGGTGCAGGAAGCGGCGCCGGAGCTTCCTTGACGGGAGGAGCTACATCAATCACCTCGAGGCGATCCTTGATACGGTTATGGAGGGAGCTGTTCGCAGATTTGGCAACTCCGGCCTGGTACATGGTCTTCGCCTTCTCCTTGTCGTTCTGTTGTTGCGCGATATCGCCCAAAGACATGTACGCCAGCGGAAGATAGGGAGACTCGCCGGAGACGACCACCTCCTGCCACATGCGAGTGGCATCGTCCAAACGCCCCTGCTGCGTGTACTGGTCGGCCAGATAGACTCGGATGCGCAGTTTCAGGTCTTCGTTGTCCGTCGATTTGAGGAGCGCATTCATGCCGGCAATGCCCTGCTGCGTCTTGCCCTTCGCCACCACGGCGGCATGGGCGAGGTATTTGGCCGTATCGGTCGAAGCCGTATCGGGATACTGGGCAGCCACGGTTTCCAGTTTCGCGGAATCGAGTTTGGCGGAAGAAATACTGAATTCGGCCTTGTCCGCCCCCATGGCGGAGACAAGAGCGGCCGAAGCCTCGGTAACCTTCTCATCCTGCATGGAATAATAGGCGATGCCGCCGACAACGCCGACCGCAAGGATGATACCTCCGACGATCAGCTTCTTGTAATGGTTGTCCAGGAAAACTTCATGCTTGGCCGGGCCGATATTGACTTCGCCAATGGCGCGGATTTCTTCGGGTGACAGGGGGGCGTCTTGCGAGGGGGTTTTATTGTCCATTTGGTCGATTTATGATAATTTTTGTTGAAGGGATGCGGCGGCCTCACGTGCGGCTTTGCCGGGCGAAGAAGCCAGCCCGAGATTGCGGTAGATCTCGCGCGTGGCATAGGATTGGTTCAGGGTGTAGAAGTGAATGCCGTCCACCTCGGCGTCCAGCAATTCGGCACACTGGGAAGAAGCGTATTGGATGCCGACCTGTTCGATGGCGGAAGGATCGCCTCCGGCCCGAAGAAGAGCCTTGAGCAGCCGGGCCGGGAAGCAGGTGCCGCCCGACAGTTCGGCCATGCGCTGCATGCCGTTGATGCTTGTAATAGGCATGATGCCGGCGATGACGGGCACATTGATGTCGACGAGGCGGCAGCGGTCCCTGTAATCGAGGAACGCGTGGTTGTCAAAGAAAAGCTGCGTACAGATGTAGTCTGCACCTTCATCCACCTTCGCCTTGAGGTAGTCCATTTCCTTGAGGCGGTTGGGTGTATCGGGATGCCCTTCGCAGAATCCGGCCACGCCGATGGTCAGGGGCTCCTGAATGCGGTTGCGCTCTTCCCATCTGCGGATGAAGCTCACCAGCTCCGCCGCATGGTGGAAGGCATCCCGGGAGGGATCGTACCCACCCTGCCGTGGAGGATCGCCGCGCAAAGCCAGTACGGCCTTGGCTCCTACCCTCACATAACCTTCTATAATATTCTCCAGTTCCTCTTCCGTATGGCCCACGCAGGTGAGGTGCGGCACCGTAGGTATCTGCCGCTCCTGCTGGATACGCTCTACAAGGCTTCGAGTCAGCTCGCGGGATGATCCTCCCGCACCGTACGTCACACTGACGAAGCTGGGCGAGTACGGCTCCAGCTCGCAAATGGTGCGGTGCAAGGATTCGGCCGCAGCCGGGGATTTCGGCGGGAAAAATTCGAAGGAGAAACAGGGAGTCCGGTCAAAGAGGCAGGATTTGGCGACGGTATCAGACATGTATGCAGGAAGAAAACGGCGTTCAGGGAAGTGCGGGCGTCAAGGGAACCTCGACGACATCCGACATTTTGGAATTTCCCTGCGGAAGGGCAGCCGGAGCCGGAGTGGCTGCGGCAGGAGCCGCGCTGTTGAGAGAAGGAAGATCACTCACCTGGGGAAGCGGCGAGATGATGACCTTGTCGCCCACTTTGGGATCGGAGGCCATGGAGGCAACCTGCATCATCGTCGGGTTCGTGATCAGATCGACTTTTTTCATGGCTGCACTGTACAGGCCGGATTCCGGATCGAAACGCTGGAGCACCAGTTCGCAGACGATGCCGCCGAACCGGGAAACCGCCAGCACCTGCGATGTCGAAAGTTCCTGATTGCCTTGCGGCTGCAGCAGGACGATGTTGTTTTCCTTGTCGTAATAGGATACGACAGCAACCGGAGCAACATTCTCAGCCGTAGCGGCAGCCGGTACCGAAGAGGAACTGGCAGAGGCGCCCTTTTTCAGGACTTCTTCCTCTTCTTTTTTGAGTTCAAGTTCTTTACGAAGGCGTTCGATTTCCGCCCTGTCCTTCGCGGCCTGATCTTCCTTCAGGATATCTGTACCCGATTGAGTCGCCGCTGCCGGAGCATCCTTCTTTTCGGAGCCATGGGTAAGGAGCTTGTCATAGTGGGAGCTTTCCTGCTCCCTCTTCTGTTCATCGCTGATTTGCTGGGTCTTGGGCAGAAGGAAGGCGACAATCCAGAACAGAACCCCCAGGGCAACAGCCAGGAAGACAAGGATGGTGACGCGAAAACTATTCATGCGAAAAAATCTAGCAGATTTGCCGTTCATTGCAAGTCAAGAATGAGCCATTCCCCGCCCATCCGAAAAAAAGGACGGCAGCCGCATGAGGGCTGCCGAACGTAAAACGGAACCGGATGGCCGGGAACAATCAGGCGTAGGCGGATTCCACGCGATGGGCCACGTCCCGGTAGCCGTAGTCCGCATCGTAAATCACCTTGAAGCTGTCGAGAGCCTTGTCCTTCTGCCCGAGGTGTTCGTGCAGGGTGCCCATCAGGTACAGGATTTCCTTCTTCGTATCGTCCATGTTGAAGAGTTCGGCATTGGCTTCTTCAAGCTGGCGGAGCGCAAGGTCATACATATTCTTGGCTTCGTAGCACTTGCCGAGCATCAGCATGGCGCGGATGCGGAGGTAGGGATTGTTGCGCGCACGCTGGAGTTCCGGAATGGCATCGGAAAATTCTCCTGCATAGAAGAGAGCCTGCCCCAGATTGAAGCGAAGCTGCGGGTCGGTCGGATTGCCTTCCACGCGGGCCTTGCAATCCGTCACCTGTTCAACGGCGCGTTCGCGGCGTTTCTCGGCAAGCCGGGCCTGTAACTCCGCATTGTCGGGATTGGCTCCGGCTGCCTTTTCCAGTGCCACGAGTTCGCTGTTCAGCATGTTTTCACGCATTTCCAGCGCCTTGGCCTGGATGGATACGTCGTTCGCGCTGAGGGAGAATGCATAGCTGTAGAAGGAATAGGCATTGGCCCAGTCTTCCATCTGTTCGTACACGGAGGCGATATCGCGCACGATGGCAAGATTGCTCTGGTCGGCCGCATAGCGTTCCGACAGGCGGGCAAGCCGCTGCTCCAATTCGGCACGCGTCAGGCCGAGCTTGTCGGCGTTGTCCAGATCGGCCGTTTCGGCGGCATTTTTCATCACGGATCGGAAATCCTTGGCGTTTTCCCAGTTCTGGGAGCGCATGGAGGCACGGGCCGTACAATCCTTCTCGCCCTTGATGGCCACCGTATCGTTCGGGTCCACCTGCAGCACACGGCGGTAGGCATCGGCGGCCTCGGCAAACTGCTCGTTCTTGATATAATGGTTCGCCAGCAAATGAAGATATTTCTTATTGGTAGAATGCCCCTGGCAAATCGTTTCGAGGGCGAAAGAGGCAAGATCCGTCAATCCCAGCTCCATGGCTGCATTGTACAGCATTTCATTGGCCTGCAGGGAGAACGGATCGTTTTCCAGATCGTCTTCCACGGAGGTAAGCACCGCATCGGCGGCCTTCTTCAGCGTGGTCAGGCGCATGCCGCCGAACATGGTCTTTTTCTTCGTCTCGGGATTTTGCTTGATCTCACAGGCACGCAGCACCTTGCGGCCTTCAAGAAAGCCGGGGGCATCCTTGACAAGAGCCTTCAACAGGCTGATGGCATAAGGATAGTTTTTTGTTTCGACGGATTGGCAACCTTTCAGCCAAAGATCCGACTGCCGGGGTGTAAGTTCCTGTTCGGTGACGATGGAGATCATAACGAGTGTGAGAGGTAAAAAGACACAAAGACAGGAGCACGTCATTGCGCGCCATCTATGTTGTGAATGTATCCTATCACGATGGGGATGCTATTTCAATCTTGTTTTTCTTCATTTTTATGAGAAAACTTCCTGCATGATACGTTTCGACGCACTCCTGTCACGATTCGGCTACTGTTCCCGCCGCGAGGCTTCCGGATGGGTGAAATCCGGACGAGCCATGCACCGGGGGCAGCCCGTTCGCAACGTCTCGGAAAAGGTCGATCCTCATGATGTTCTGATCGACGGGAAACCCGTTCCGTTCCCGGACGGAATCTACATCGCCCTCAACAAACCGACGGGTTGCACCTGCAGCCACCGCGAAGAAGGAGAGCTCGTGGACGATCTGCTGCCCCCGTCGTGGTTGCGGCGCAATCCCTCCGTCACCACGGTCGGCCGGCTGGACAAGGACACGTCCGGCCTCCTTCTGATTACGGACGACGGTCAATTCGTCCACGACATGACCTCTCCCAAAAAGCACGTGCCGAAAATCTACGCATTCACCACATCGGCGCCCGTACCGGAAGAGGCAGTCGCCCTGTTCGCCTCCGGAGAATACATGCTCCACGGCGAGGCGACGCCATGTCTTCCTGCCGATCTCGTGCTGACCGGGGAATGCTCCGGCACACTCACCCTGCACGAAGGACGCTACCATCAGGTACGGCGCATGCTGGCGGAAGCGGGCGCGCCCGTCGTCACCCTGCGCCGTACGCATATCGGCACGCTCTCGCTGGATACGCTCGGACTGGAAGAGGGGGAATGGAAGGAAATCGACCCCGCTTCCATCCGCCCATGAAGTACGACATGCCCATTGCCGTTGAAGCGGACTTCTCCGTATTGTACGAAACGGAGGACTTCCTCGCAGTCTCCAAGGCAGCCCCGCTTCTGGCGCATCCGACCGGAGAGAAAAACGAACCTACGCTCTGGCATGGCCTGCGAGAACTGCTCGCCTACGAACTGGCCACGGGAGGCCAGATATCCCTCGTCAACCGCCTCGACCGGGAAACGAGCGGCATCACCCTCGTCGCCAAAACCCTGCGCGCCGCCCGCGAACTCGGCAAGGCCATGCAAAGGCGCGAACTGCACAAGGAATACATGGCCCTCGTCCTCGGCCATCCCGCATGGCGCAGCTGCACCTGCGAAGAGCCCATCCTCAGCCAGAGCAGCGTCCGCCCCTCGCGCATCCACGTCAAGCAATGCTGCCATCCGGACGGCAAGCCTTGCTTCACCTCTTTCCGCGTACTCAAAACGATTCCCGCCACACGCAACCTGCCTGCCATGTCCCTGATCCGGTGCATACCTCGCACCGGGCGCATGCACCAGATCCGCGTTCACCTCGCCCATCTCGGCCATCCCATCCTCGGAGACAAAATCTACGGTTTCGACGAAACCTGTTACCTCGACTTCATCGCCGAAGGCTGGACTCCCGACATGCACCGCAGGCTGCACCTGCCCCGCCATGCTCTGCATAGTTGCGCCCTCTCGTTTCCATGGCGCGACGAGACTGTTCGCATCCACGCCCCCCTGCCCGAAGACATGGCCGCGCTGTGCCGCAGGCAATGACGCATGAAGCAGAGTTCCTTTTCGTTTTTTCCTTGCCTTCCGCCATCTCCGTGCCATCATGGTTGCGTATGACCACATCTACCCTCATGCTGACCATCGGCGCCGTTCTGGCAATCGGCGTCCCCTGCCATGCCGGCAAACTTCCACAGGCCGAACGCCTCCGAAGCGAAGCATACCAAAAGCTCCATCCCGACAAAAAAATCACGCCCGTAGAACTGCAGCAGGCGAAACAATCCATCGAACGATTGGCAGCCAAGCTCAGCCAGCTCGAAGCGAAAACCGCCGATCCAACCCAAAAGCAACACCTCGGCACACAACAGAGATTCTGTGAACAACTGTCTCTCAACCTCGATACAATCGTGCGCCGGAGCACCATTCATGCTACCTTACCGGACGAAACCTTTACCGCCCTGCACTTTGCCGTCTGTCTGGGATTGATCGACGTTGCCGAAATGCTGATGCAACATGGAGCCGACCCCAATGCCTTGCTGGATCCCTCATCGGAACGGCCTCTCTGGTATGCCTGCCGCTGGGATCAACCGGAAAGCATCCGGTTGCTGCTCAAGTACGGCGCCAATCCCGACGATATCGACGCCCAGGGTACAACCTGCCTTTTCGAAGCCGATCCCGACGAAGCCCGTATCCTCATCGAAGAAGGAAAAGCCAAACTCCAAACCACAAGCCGATCGCCGATGGATCCGGCATCCGTGTTGCACGGAGCCTGCAGCGGCACAGTCCCATGGACACACACCCAAATGAAGGACAGAACTTGCCGCTGGGAATTTTTCCGGGACAAAGTCAACCGGGACCGCATCGACCCCGGTTACGTCAGATACCTCATTGAAAAAGGTTGCGATGTCAACTTGGGCAACGGCACGAAAGGTACACCTCTTCACCGAGCCGTCGATACCAACCTACCCGACATCGCCGAAATCCTGCTGCAGCACGGCGCCGATCCCAATGCCACCGATGAACACGGCACGACTCCCCTGCTCATTACCGCCAAATACGGCGATAGCGGCATAGGCAAGCTGCTGTTGCAGTACAAGGCAAATCCAAACAAGGCCGACAAAAATGGCAAGACACCTCTGTACCAGGCAATCAGCCAAAACGCAACAGACGATCAACAACGTCTGGAAATGGCCGAACTCCTGTTGCAAAGCAAGGCCGACCCGAACGCTGCCGACGAACAGGGTACGACACCTTTGCATCTTGCCGCCCGTGCCGACGACTTGCCGCTGGCACGCCTCCTGCTCCACTATAAGGCCGACCCATCCTTACGCACCCAAAAAGGTAAAACCCCGGCGGACGAAGCGGGCTCCAATGCCATGAAAGCCCTGCTGACCTCCCCGACCCCTTAAAGGCAACCTCTCTCAGTGCGCGCCACGGTGGGCGGATTTCTTCACACGCAGGCCGAATACCTTCACGCGGCGCGTATTGCCCTTGTACGTCACATCGTAGAACGGCGACAGCGAACGGCGCAGCAGATACCGGCCCACGCCCCGGGAGAGGGCTCGCAGGTTGAGAATATCCTTCTCTTCCAAAAACTGGTTATCGCCTTCGTTATCCGAAAAATGTTTCTTCGTCTCCTGCGACATGCGGTGGAGAAAGCCCAGCTTGTACTTCAGGGCGATCCGTTTCAGGTTCGCCCGGTACACCTCATAGCTGCGTTTGAAAAGAATATCGCGAATCTTCGTATTGCCTTCGCACGCACTGTTGAAAAAGGCTCTCATCTCGTCCGTCTCGTCGAAAATGCAAAACACCTTGTGCTTGCTGTTCATGGACGAGTTTTCATTGTCGCGGCGGTAATTCAGCAGCACATCCGGTACGACGCAGATTTTCTCCAGCTTGGCAAGTACCTTGAAGGAGAAAGACATATCCTGAAACGACGCTCCCGGCGTTTCCAAAAAGCGGATACCGTTCGCACGCAGCCAGTTCAAATCGTACAAGGCGGCCCAGATGGCCGGATTGCCGGAAAATATCTGGGGGCGGTCAAGCGGGCAGAACACCTGCTCGCTGCGCCAGCCGCGCGGGAATGAGCACTTTTTACGGTTGCCGTCGGTCCAGTAGTCGAACCACGGGCACAGCACAACGGGCACATCGTGCTTCTGCTGCGCCGTCATCAGGATTTCGTACATGCGCGGTTCGATAAAATCGTCGGATTCCACGATGCCGAGGTAATCGCCTGTGGCGGCATCCATCCCCATATTCATCGTGTGCCCGTATCCGGCATTCGGCTTCGAAATCACTCGCACGCGCGAATCCCTCGACCGGTATTCTTCCAGAATGGCCAACGAACCGTCGGTCGAGCCGTCGTTGACGCAAATCACTTCAAGATTCTCATACGTCTGCTCCAGAATCGATTCCAGACACTCCCTCAAATAGGAAGCGACATTGTACACGGGGACAACAATGGATATCAGAGGCGAAGGCATGAGACGCAAGCGTGCTGACTGAACTCAACACGCCCAGCCTATTTGATACGCGCAAGCAAGTCAAGAAAGAAGATGTAACAAAACAATCGGCAGACAATATCCCGTTCAGCATGTCCCACCATCCGGCGGAGTCTTTGCATGCAAGCGCTATGCGTCGGGCCTCCCGTCCGCTTTCGATTTTTTGCTTGTTTTACCTGGCATGCCTGCTACAATCGCCCGGCATTTATGAGCGAATTTCTTCTTCCGTCGATCATCCCGGCGAGCATGCTCTCGCAAGCCGACGGAACGACTCCGCTTTCCTCATGGCAATTCCTGATCCAGTGCCTGACGTGGGACATCCTCATTGCCTGCATCCTGTGGAGCATCGGCCGCCGCATCCTGAAGCCGAACAGGGCCGAGCAAAAAGGCATACCCACCTCCGGCTTCACTTGGGCGGACAATACGGTCGCCCTGTGCATGTGCCTCTGCATGCTGCTGGTGAACGTATCGACCTTCGCCATCTTTGCCATGTTCATCCTCTTCCGGATGTTCACCCCGCCCGTGCGGGAGATGTACAGTTGGAAGCTCCCCTCCGCCGTATCCACCATCGTATGGATCGTCGGCATATCGCTGGTCATTCGTCTTGGTACGGGGCTCATGGAAGAAAGCGGCCTGATGGAATGGATATGCAATCGCACAGGCGCGCCTGAAGAACAGGCCGTCATTAAGGCTCTACGCACAGGCGATGCCGAAGAACAGATGCGTATCGCATTCTCCGCCATCCTCCTTGCCCCTCTGCTGGAGGAAATCTGCTTTCGCGGCTATCTCTACCCCATTCTCAAGCGATACATCCCCGCCATATGCGCCAACATCGGGGTATCCTTCTTCTTCGCCTTCGTGCATAACAGCCTGGGACAAGCCCTGCCTCTGGCTCTGATCGGCTTCCTGCTGACCATTTGCTATGAGCGCACCCGCACCCTGCTCGTTCCCATCATGGCGCACGCCGTCTTCAATGCGACGACCATCGCCTATCTTCTGATCTTCGGTACTTCATGAAACTGGACGAACTCGGTGAAAACGCCTTTCTTCGGCAGCTTCTGCCGGGCCTCCCCGGCAATGAGGAACTTCTGGTAGGGCCCGGAGACGACTGCGCCGTCGTCACCCGCGATGAGCATTGGGATACGCTGCTGAAAACGGATGCTCTCGTCGAAGGCGTCCACTTTCTCCGGGATACCGATCCGTACCTCATCGGACGCAAAGCGCTCGGACGCGCCTTTTCCGACATCGCCGCCATGGGCGGCGACCCTGAACACGCCCTCGTCACCATCCTCGTGCATCCCTCCCGGCAAGTCGAATCCCTGCTCCGGCTTTACGAAGGACTTTCCTCCATGGCTGCCGCCTATGAAGTCTCCCTGGCAGGAGGAGAAACCTCCTCGCTTCCCTTCGACGGGCTGGCTCTCAGCGTCACTGTGACAGGACGCGTCCTTCACGGAAGAGTAGTCCTGCGTTCCACCGGAAAACCCGGCGACCTCCTCTGCGTCACCGGTCGGCTGGGCGGGTCCCTCGTTTCCGGCAGGCACCTCGACTTCACGCCGAGGCTGAGGGAAGCGCGGATACTGTGCTCCAACGGACTCCTTCCCACGGCCATGATGGACTTGTCGGACGGCCTCGGCACCGATCTCCCCCGGCTGGCAGAGGCCTCGGGATGCTCCTACAAACTGAATCTTGAAAGCCTTCCCCTGCACCCGGGTTGCACGATCGAGCAAGCCCTCGGAGACGGCGAAGACTACGAACTCCTTTTCACGATCGATCCCGAGTTCGAGGATCACCTTTTCCGCGTCCAGGGACTGTTCTTTCCCGAGACCCCTGTCACGGTCATCGGACGCCTCGTTCCACGCGGCTCCGTCGCCCCTTCCATCCCTACTGGATGGCAGCATTTTCAGGCATGACGCCCGACTTGTTTGTTGGATTATTCACAGATTGTTCCACAAAAAATAGTTATGTTTTTTAACTATTTTTATTTCATTAACTCATTCATTGTATTTATATTGTAATTTTTATTCACAAAGAAACGACAACTTGTTCACAACTTATTCACATATCTTTTCACACACTCGAAAGAAAGAATAATAATCAACTCTTCCGAAATAAAACCAATTGCAAGCCTAAAAAAAAAAAAGGCGTGGAACACGCATGGAACGTCCGTTTTCATGCCGAGAAATTCCGGGTAGAAAAAAAGAGATTTTCTTTTTCTCCGGATAGAGCTAATTTCGCCTTCCCGACACTTGGCGGGCTTGCGACCGACACGGCTGCGCCCCCCTGCTCTGCGACAGATTTACACCATCGACATACTGACCATGCAACACTCTGCTCACACCCCCGTGCAATCGCTGTCCGATCTCTGGACTCGCATGCTGGACGGTCTCAGGGAACGAATCAATGCCTACGGCTTTGAGAGCTTCGTTTCCAAGCTGACCCTTCAGAACGACACAGGCACACACCTCGTGATCGCCTACCCCGCAGACATGTGCATCGACTGGGTGGAAATCAACTACGCCGACCAGATTCGCGACCTCGCCGCCCAGTTGCTCGACGGCTCCCGGCAGTTGACGTTCGAACGGGTCTACGACGGTACGCAACCTGCCCCCGCCGTGGAACAGTCCACCGAAGAAGCGCCCCCAGCCGCCCGCAAGGCAGGCAAACCGCGCCGCTCCACCCAGACCGTCAACAGCCAGCTGAACGAGAACTACCGTTTCGACAATTACATCGTCGGCCCCAATTCGGAATTCGCCCACGCAGCCGCCATGGCCGTGGCCCAGTCGCCGAAATCCATCTACAACCCGCTCTTCATCCACGGCGATTCCGGCCTCGGCAAAACGCACCTGATGCAGGCCATCGGCAACGCCATCAAGGAGCGCGACGAGAATTGCAGCGTGCTTTACATCTCCAGCGAAGAGTTCACGAACGATTACATCGCGGCCATGACCAAGAAGGGCGACCACCTGTCCAACTTCCGCAAGAAATACCGCAAGGTGGACGTGCTGCTGATCGACGACGTGCAGTTCCTCGGCGGCAAGGAAAAGACGCAGGACGAATTCTTCCACACCTTCAACACCCTCTTCGACAGCCAGAAGCGCATTGTCCTGAGCGCAGACTGCCCAGCCCACGAAATCACCAAGCTGGAACCGCGCCTCGTCTCCCGCTTCGAAAGCGGCCTCACCGTCAGCATCGCGCCGCCCAGCCTGGAAACGCGCATCGCCATCCTGCGCCACAAGCAGATGCAGTGGAAAGTCACCATCCCGGACGATGTGATCGAATTCCTCGCCAAGAGCATCACGCGCAACGTCCGCCGCCTCGAAGGCGCACTGACCCGCATCAGCATCTTCTCTTCGTTCTCGGAGCGTACTCCCACCGTCGCCGACGTGAAGGAACAGCTCAAGGACATCCTCCGCGAAGAAACATCCACACAGGTCAGCATCGACGAGATTCAGCGCCGTGTTTCCGAGCAGTTCGACATCCGCCTGTCCGACATGAGCAGCCGCCGCCGAACGGCCAACATCGCCCATCCGCGCCAGATCGCCATGTACCTCAGCCGCCAGTTGACCGGCAGCTCCCTGCAGGACATCGGCGAAGCCTTCGGCGGCCGCGACCATGGCACCGTCATCCACGCGGCCAAAACGATCGAACGCAAGATGAAAACCGATCCCCAGGTGCGCAGCGTCGTCGAGAAAATGACGTCCATGTTCACCTGAACCGAACCCCTTATTTGCATGTATGGTGAGAAAGGGCGGAAGAGACCATCTCTTCCGCCCTTTCATCGTATCCGAAGATAGCGATCGAACCTCTTACTTTCCGGCTTTCCCCGTACTGCCGAAAAGTGCTTCACATTCAAGGACAAGCTGCCCGTATTCGGGAGAAGCGGGATCCGCCTTCTTTTGCAGGGCCTGCAGGATGGACAACCTCTTTTCGACACTCATCGCCTTCCTGTTCCAGATACGATCGGCCCATGCACGGCCTTCGGCCAGATCAAGAGCAGGCAGAGCTGCCGCCAGCAGTTCGGCGGCCGCAGCCGGATACAAAGGAGAATGGTAATCCGGGTACCGCTGCAGGGCGTAGCGCGCGGCGGCGGCCCTCCAGGGAAGATCCCTCGCAAAGATGATGGACTGGCAGAACGTATCTCCGAGCGGGTAACGTTCGAGATACCCCTTCTCCTGCTCCTGATTTCCCGCTGCTTGCGCGCTCTGCCGTTCCAGCTCCTCCAGCATGCGAGCCATCTTCTCCAGAAGAGGCTGCACTTCGTCTTCGCGGGCATAGGAGAGCTGGAGCAACAAACCGTCTGCCAATCCTCTCGATCCCATCCCCTTGCACCGTGCCGGGTCCGTGATGGCGGAAAAGACCGGGTCATCGATGCGCACGGGGCTCTTTTCCGCAGCGTAGGGGATACCTGCAGCGAGAGGATACCCCGCAGCCAGTTCCGCCTTGTACAGCTTCTTGAGCCGCGCTTCAGCTTGTTCCGCTCCGATGATGGCCCGGTACAAGTGGTAAGAATACGTACCCTTGCATTCGTCGATGATGCGGCCGGCACACCATGCTCGCTTGTGTGAATCATCCATTTCGCAGGCCGTTTCATAAGCCTGTTCATAACATTGCATCGCTCGCAGATAATCGGCTCTTCGGGGATCGTCCGCCGCCTTGGGATCAAGGCCGCCAGCCTTCTCCCTGAGGTAATCGCCCCATGCCATGTAGGCGGTGCAAACCATACCGGAATTCCCCGTCTCGCGCCCCTTGTCGACAGCTGCTTGCAGGGCTTCCTGAGCCTTCTCCGACTCCTTGCGACCCATGTAATAAGAAAAACGATTGTTGAAATGCTCCCATGTATCCGCTTTCGGCTCAGCTTTCTGCAACATGCCTTCGAAAGTGCCCGCACCGCTTGTCTTCTGCATGGTACCGAGCGTATTCCACACCTCGACCGCCCTCATGGCATCCACTCCCTTGCCGAATCCCTCTTCCGCGTATTGCTGCGCATCCTGCGCCCTGCCCGCATTCAGCAGGAACGAAACGAGCCGCTGATAACGCGCACTCTTAGCCCACTGGCGAAGCGTCGCATCGTCGATGCGCATGCTGCACAGCATCCCTGCTTCTTCTATTTCTGCCGGTGAATACTCGTCGTGAAGATGCTTGATCAGGAACTCGGCTCCCTCTGTCCATTTGCCCAGCGTGGAGGCGCCCAGCAGCCATATCTCTCGGTCTTCCTCCTTTTCCGGATCCAGAAGCGAATGGAACAAGGCGATCTGAACTTTCCACTCATTGGGAGTCCTCGTCATTTCGGACATCCTCGCCCTGATCTTCGCTTTCCCCGAAGAGTCGGCAGTCGGATAACTACGCACCATGCGATCGACTTCCAGCCCCGGATCCGGCAGCAGCCCCAGATACTGGATATAAATGGAAGGATTCGCCTCGGCGAGCTTGATCAGGATTTGCATGGATTCATCCGCCGTCGTCCCCTTGTCGCGAACATCGCTCAGCAGATCATCCACATTCCCCCGGTAATCATATCCCGCAGGATGAGCCTTCAACCAAGCCCGCCTGCCCAGCGAGCGATCGTCTGAAGAATACCAGCCAAGCTCCTCGAACAGCTTCGTATCGTTGCGAAGGCTGGCCGGAATGGAGGCAAACACCTTGGCGACGCCTTCGGCATCGCGGGTCAATTCGAAAATCTGCAAAGCGGCCCGGAACTCGCCACGTGAACGGTACCCGGGCAGATCACGCAGAATATCGGCCCTCAATTGCGCCAAAGGCTCCCGGCCGAAACGGTCGAACACACGCTTGTAGGCTTGTTCCGCCGATTCCATATCCTGAAGGGCAGAAAGTTCGGATTGCGCCGCCTGCTCCTCCGCAGCGGCAAGCGGAATAAAGCATGCTCCAAGGAGCAATGCCGGCATGATACGATGATGGCTCATGATCGTCTAGTGGTGGTCAGGGGTTCGTAATGAATGAAAGCCGACGGGAAACCCGTCCGGCTGATCATACATCATAGAGACATAGGCAGGTACGTCAAGATATAAAAAACGCTACCTGCCGACTATTCCAACAATAAAAAAAGACAATGTTTTGATTGAAAATCAAAACAATTCGTCAAATAATTTCACTCCGCTCAACCGCTGCCCGATTCAGATAATATCGAAAAACACGTAGAAAATGCCGAATCCGAGAAGAGCCAGAATACCTAAAACAAGCAGCCAAACCTGCCGTTCCGTCATTTCCACCTTCTTCTTCGTTCTTCCGGGTCGAGTTCCTTTGCTCATGGGTTCGCAGAATATACCCTGCCGCATTCCTTCATGCAAGCTGAAATCGCGCATGAACCTAACGTTTAGACGCCTTTCCAAGGCACAAAAAACGCGCCGTGCCGGACAGGCACAGCGCGTTTGCAGAAAATGGTCTGCGATGTTTAATGTTCGAGATACAGGGAACCGTATGAATTCTGTCCGTCCACACCTTCCAGTTCGGCTTTCAGCGTATAGGTGACATCCTTTTTGACGGCAGGCAGCACAAGCTTGTACACGATTTCCTTCTGTTCGACACCACTGTGGCAGACATGGCGGTCTTCCGCAACGGGCGTACCGTTTTCAAGCAGCACGAGAGATTTGACGCGCAAGGCATTATTGCCACGGGAATAGACGAACGTCACGTTATTGTTGCCCGCAGCCACGTCAGGCGTTACGTTCCACTCGCAGACACCCGGCTTGATGGATTCGGGCGTCCAGTCAGCTACCTTCTTCGCATTGAACATATCTTCATGCGTCACCTTTTCCTTCACATCCTTGGCGTACTTGATGCCCGCCAGATCCATGCGCTCGTACTGGGGCTGCATGCGCTGCTTGAAGGAACGGTAATCCTTGCGTTCGGAAGGAGTCCAACCCACTTCAGCAAAGGCGCAAAGCCTCGGGAATATCTGATAATGGAGCTTGTCCGTATCGGCCACCCATTCCGTCCACATCTGGCAGCCGAGGCCGAGCACCTTCTTGTGGTACTTTTGGTCGAGGCCGGAGAAGATGGGTTCGAAGGCGTAGGCCTTGGACATGGGAATGCTGCCGTAGCTGTAGTCGAGGTACGTGGAGGAGTGCGTGGAGTTGATCACATCGTGGCCCTGCTCGATCGCCTGCTTGGCAAGATCCGCACTGCCCTTCCAGAAGTGGACGATCGCATTGCTCGCCAGCTTCTGGGTCGAAGCCGCCGCGCCCTGGCCATGAAGATCGTGGCCGAGAATATCGTTCCAGCCCATCATGCGGCGGCCCTTCTTGTCGACGATGTCGGACATTTTGTTGGTGAAATACACCTGAATGTCCGTATCCTGATTTTTGAATCCCTGCTCCTGAGCCAGCTTCTTGATGGCGGGGCTGTTCTTCCACTGGTCGAACATCACTTCGTCCCCGCCGATATGGATCACCTGCCCGGGGAACAGAGGAATCACTTCATCGAGAATGTCGGAAAGGAATTCGTACACCTTGGGATCGGACGCATCGAGAGCGGACGGCAGTTTGCCGAAATGCTCCGGCACCACGATCGGCTTCTTGTCGGTGCCGTATTCGGGATAGGAAGCCACCAGTGCGCTCACATGGCCCGGCATGCCGATCTCGGGCACCACGGTGATATTCCTGTCGGCGGCATACTTCACGATATCGCGGATCTGCTGCTGGGTATAATAGCCGCCATGCGGTTTACCCTCGCGCTTGCCGCTGCCCCAGGTACCGATCTCGGAATCGGCACGCTTGCTGCCGATCTCCGTCAGCTTGGGATATTTTTTGATCTCGATGCGCCAGCCCGCATCGTCCGTCAGATGCCAGTGCAAAACATTCATCTTCAGCGCGGCCATCTGGTCGATGATACGCTTGGTTTCCTTTTCACCGAAGAAATGGCGGGCTTCATCCAGCAGCAACGCCCTCCACGGAAAACGGGGATAGTCCGTAATCGTCACGATGGGCAAAGTCCAGCGTACGGACTTCTTGGCTTCGGGAGACGAGTTGAAGAATGCGGACGGCAACAGTTGAGCCAGAGTCTGCCCCGCATAAAAAACACCCTTGGGCCCGTTGACCTCAATGGTGACCTTGTTCGGCTGAATATCGAGCTCGTAGGCTTCTTCACCCTTGGATTTCAAGGCATCGTCCGTGCTCATTCTCACGAAGACAGGCGTCAGATTCGGTCCCAGCTTGGGTTTTGCCATGGAATCGATTTTCGAAACTTCCACTGTCGAGCCGGTACCTTCATCCAGCATTCGCTGCAGATTGAGAACCGATTCGCGCAGATTGTCATCCGAATAGAAAATGCGTGGCGTCTTCAGTTGGGTCGTTGCGGAAGTCGGATCACCGTCGGAAGGTGCCATAGCCGAAACTGGCCGGGGAATGACAGGAACATCGACGGATGCAGGAGATCCGGCCCAAGTCAAAGCCGTCATACAGAAACCAAGAATAATCGGTGATAAGTTCATTGTAAATTGAAAGGTAAAAAGGCCATGCAGACCGCTGCAAGAACCATTCGCAGTGTAACAAATGGCTATTCTCGTCGTCAAGGTAAAATCCATGATTTCTCACTGCTGCACCTTGCCGCTCAAATATTCAACATGAAAATTTTATATGATATTGCAACTCGTGAAGCATCCCGGAACAATCATTTTTTCCAACATAAACATACAAAATCAAATTACATCCAACATATACGAAACGTCTAAAAAACGAACCTCAATCTCTGGCTTGACTCCGGGAGCATATGGAATATACTGATAACTCGCTTGGTTTGTGCTCCGAGTGCGGAGCAAGCCTGTCCATATCTCTATATCACGATCATGAAACTCTGCCTCCCTCTCAAATTGCGCACGGCTCTTCTTGCCTGCAGTTCAGTTGCAGCCTGCACATTCACTCTCTCCACGGGTACTTTGGCCGTTGCTGCCATCGGTGGAATGATACTGGCCTCCCAGTCGATGGCAGCAGACAAAACGATTGCCGTGGCAGCAGACGCAGCAATGACCCAGACCTACGCCACCAACATCACCGTGGATTCCGGCAGAACGACTCTTGCCTATGGAAACAACGGTACAAGCTGGAACGCGGTGACCAATGGAAAGACTCTGACATTATCCGGCGATATTTTGGCCGGAACCGATGCAGCCTCGGGTATTCTGGATTTGCGGGCAAATTCGAATGCCAATCAACTCACCACCTTCACCATTGGAGGATCCAGTTCGGCCGGGATTGCCAAATTCAACGGCAAAATAACACTTTCCAATGAAATCTGGGGATCCGTGACCCTCAACCTGACTGGAAACAAGCTTTCAGATGCCACATTCGACTTTTCCGCAACCAACAAAAGCATTGTCGGCAATAATATATACACCCTGAATTTCACAGGCAATGCCCTGCTGTCCGGACTCCATGGCGGCGGAGATCTGCAGCCTGGGACAACCACATGCCGCGTCACGGCAGGCACGGCCGCGATCCTGACCTTGGGTGGAGCGGGTACATACAATTATCGCGGAATCTTTGGACCAGACATCGGAATCACCATGGCGGGTACAGGCACGCAGACATTCAGCGGCGTCATCGGCACAGTCACCATCGCCGGATCTACGTCCACGCCCACTGCCGCGCCCTTTACCGGAAAAATAACGGCCAATTCCGGCACACTGGCCTTCACCAACGGACTGACCTCCAATGGTGCGATTTTCCGCCTCGGAGGCGGCACCCTGACGGTCAACACCCTGACTCTGAACTCCAATTCCACGCTTGAACTGACTTCACTGAGCACGACTGCCCCCAAAGCCACATTCGGCAGCTTGGCAATGGGTACCAGCCTGATGATCGTCGATCTCGGCGGCATCGCCTCGCAGACGGACGGCACCTACAACCTTTTCTCTGTCACCGACACGGCCTTTGCCTTTAATGCATCCCTCTTCGGCACCAAAAACATCGCGGCCGGGAAAAAAGCCGTTTTTTCCTTTGCTGACGGCATCGTGAAAATGGCGCTGGCAAACAACAGCACCCATACATGGATCGGTACCGGACCTCTGGCATGGACGACGGGCGCGACGGGCTGGAACGGTACGGAAGCCTTCGATGCAGGCGATGCTGTCGCTCTGCAAGGCACAGGAACGACCAATATTACCATCACGGGAAGCGTAGCTCCTTCTTCGATCTCCATCACCAGCGGAATCTATAACATTGCGACGGCCACGGGCGGCAACGGAATCACGGGCGGAGGTACAATGACCCTCAACGGCGACAATGTCATCGTCAATCTCAACTCGGCCAATACGGGATACAGCGGCGCAATCAACGTCAGCAAAGGCATTCTGAACGCCACCGTCGCCAATGCTCTGGGCACAGGCACACTTACCGTCAGCGGAGGCACCGCCAACATCAGCAATACGCAAGGATTGACCGGCACCACCATCACAGGCGGTGAAGT
Source organism: Neoakkermansia glycaniphila (assembly GCF_001683795.1). Taxonomy (GTDB): domain Bacteria; phylum Verrucomicrobiota; class Verrucomicrobiia; order Verrucomicrobiales; family Akkermansiaceae; genus Akkermansia; species Akkermansia glycaniphila. The sequence goes on along the minus strand of NZ_LIGX01000020.1, from coordinate 5,730 downwards.
CGTCATCAAATCCACGAACGCACAGGCCGGACTCGGAACCATCACTGGCACCGCCGGTAACGGCGCACTCGTCATCGACTGGACGACGGGGAACGATACCGGAACGGTCGGCTCCGCAGCACCGTCAGCCAATGTCGCAGCCTATGCGGGAGATATTATCATACGCAGCGGACGCCTTGCAGCCGGCGCTGCACTCTCCGCTTCTTCCATCTCTGTCACGGAAGGCGGCCAGCTCTATATCGGCAGCGGCACATGGGCCCAGCCGATCACCATCTCCGGCTCCGGCTGGACCGGTTCGGATGTGGCGAAGTCCGGCGCGATTCGTTTTGAAGGAGCCATTCTCAGCGGCACCTTGACTGTCGTAGGCAACAGCAGCATCCGCCTCCATTCGGGGACGGGCACCATTTCCGGCGCCATCATCGGTACAGGCACACTGACCAAAGTCGGAGGAGGCAGCCTGACCCTCAACGACAACAGCCCCGGTTTCACCGGTACGCTGGATTTCACGGAAGGCGGCACGCTGACGCTGGCCGCACGAGGCAGCGGCAAGTCGGCTCTCAATGCGGGCCACATCATCATGGGGGCCAACTCGAAACTCATTTTTGACGGCAATAACGGCAATTTCACCAGCAAGAGTACGGGAACCGTGACGTTGAAGTCGGGAGTGCAAGTCTGGGCGACCAATCCTTCTGGAGGAGCCCATTCCATCTCCATGGACTTCATTTTGGATACGGGAGATGGTTATGCAAACATAGGCGGTTTCATTTTCGGCAATGCGACATTGATATACAGCACGGTTTCCGGTACGGGCAACCTGTCAATCAAGGATGAAGGCACCGGTTCCACATACGGCAATAGTTTTGCCTTCCGCAACGGCTGGACGACCAACAGCTACAGGGGCTTGACGCTGGTCCGACGCTCGATCACCTTCGACGCCAACTCTGTGACCAACGGACTCACCCTGACGCCTTTCGGCGCCTACAATGCGGACGGCACCAGCGGCATCGCCACGATTCAAAACGGAGGCACATTGACCGTTTCGGCCAATTCGGGCACGGGCGCAGCCAATACCGCCACCCTTGCCAACGGCTTCATTCTGGACGGAGGCAACCTCACGGTCAACAACTTCGGCGCGGGTGTCATTTCCGGCTCCATCACGGTATCCGCTGCCGGCGTACTGGCATCCAACAGCGAACGCCTGACGCTGACAGGCGGGTTGAAAGGGGCGGAAGCCCTGACCTACAACAGCGGCACAGCCGGAGCTCGCCTCATTCTGTCCGGCACGGACAACAGCTACACGGGCACGCTCACCATCGGTACGGCGGCCGGCATCCAGATCGACAGCGCCGCGTCCGGGCTCTCGGGCATGTCCATCGCCACCTCGGCAGGCAAATCCGTCTTCGTCGGTGATGACAACGGCGACATCTCTCTCGACGCCACAGTGACGGGAGACGGCAGCATCTCCAAGAGCGGCACGGGCACCCTCGTCATCGCGAGCGAACATACATCCTCCTTCTCCGGAACCACCACCGTCAACGACGGTAAAATCCAGCTCGGCAACGGCGGTACGGACGGCAGCCTCGGCACCAGCACCATCGCCCTTGGCGACGGACATGCCATGGACATCAACTACGCAGCAGGCACAACCAAGCAGATTGCCAACATCATCACGGGCAGCAGCGGCATCACCCTCATCAGCGGCAATGCTTCGTTCACCGGAGACATGTCCGGCTACACAGGCATCGTCAAGGCATCCAACGGCACGAACCTTGCTCTCGCAGGCAACACATTCAACGGCAAAATCCGGCTTGAAGGCTCCAGCATGCTGAACACCTCCAACATGACGTGGAACACGGGTGCGGATGCCTCGCTCATCTACACGACCTCTTCCAACACATGGACTCTGGCCGATACCACCTTCTCCGGTACGGGTAAAATCACCATCGACGTCTCCGGAGTCACGGACTACATCAACGAGCATGAATACGTACTGGCAGTCTGGACCGGAGGCACCTGGACGGATGCCAACTCCGCCGTTATCCCGGCCGAACTGGGAGATTTCTCCTACCATGTCATCCGCAACGGCGGCACGCTCTCCATCCGCTATGCACTGGGTGCAAATGCCTACCAATGGACAGGCGACACGGAAAACGCCACACAGGGCGGCGCATGGGGGCAAGGCACGGCGCCGACGGCCACAGACAATGTTTACCTGACTGAAACCGCTTTTGTATCGACCAGCTCGACTTCCCTGACCGTCGACACCCAAACGGGACTCTCCGTCAAATCACTCAATGCCGCATTCGGACAGGCCTACACCTACACGATCGCCGGAACAGGATTCACGTCCGACACCTTCGTCAAGGGAGGAGCGGGCACCATCATCCTGAACGGAAGAAACACCTTCGGCAGCGTCACGCTGAATGCAGGCAGCACCGTCATTCACGACCCCCTCGCCTTCAATCCGGCCGCCGTCGACATCACGATGAAGGACGGAGCCGTTCTCACCTACGGAGCCAGCGCGACAGGATGGACGACCGACGTCATCTCCGGCAGCCTCAAAACGGCTGAAGGCACCGACGCCGCCATCGACATCACGGCGGACGCAGGCAGCGTCACCTGGACCCAGTATGCCGGAGCCGTCAACATCGTCAAAAGCGGTACGGGCACCCTTCAATTGAATCCCGTCGCTGTGGATGCAATCGCCACCACCATCACCGTCAACCAGGGCAGCCTTGCCATCGGCTCCGGCACCTACGCCGGAACCATCACCATGGCCGCAGCTACGAATACGCTGAGCATCACCGGAGACACCACATTCGGGCAATCCCTCACCCTGACCGCACCTCACGGCATCAGCCTTGCCGGTGGCACCCTCACCGACATGCGCACCACGATCGGCAACGACATCCGCCTCGACGGTGGCTCACTGCATTTCGGTACGAATGGCACATACGGCAGGCAACTGACCGTCGGCAGCGATGCCTCCGCCCTTTCCACGGCAGGCACGACGATTCTTGCCGGCACCATCGTACTGGAAGGAACAAATACGCTGAACCTCGATGGAGGAACATTCACCTGGCAAACGAGCGCCAACCGCGTCTCTCTCGGAGACAGCACCGTTCTCGCGTTGACGGGCGACACATCCTTCCTCAACCTCTCCATGCATGCCGGATCCAGCCTGACGGGCGCACACAAAATCACGCTTGCAGGCGGTTCGCTGAATGGAACGGTCGCAGCCGACATCGTCATGACGGGCGGAACCGACGGATCGGGTAACCTGAGCCTGAACGGCATCAATCTGTCCAAATTGACAGTAAACGGCGGTGGCAACCTGACAGGCATCACGGGTAACATCGGCGTGCTCGACATCAACCTGACCCATGGCCGCGCCACCGACTTCGGCGGCATGAACGGCGGTAAAATCACCTCGCTTCAGACCTCTGCCGGAGGAGCTCGCCTGACGGGAGTCACGGGCACCATCCACGTCGGCACGGCAGCCTTCAACTTCGGAGTCGACCAGGCGCAGCCGACGGGCGGCAACACCCCCGAAAGCGTCATCTCCGGAGCCAACCTCATCGTGGACGGAGTCCTGACCGCCAACCTCTCGGACGAACTCGTCGCCGCCCTGAAAGCACAGGCCGGAGATACGGAATTCAACGTCGGCCTGCGCGTCACGGACGGCACCCTGACGGCGGATGCCGGCAAAATCACCTACGGCAACTCCATGTCGCTGCGCATCGCCGACACGGCAATCAGCAACGGCTACATCAACTTCTCCGCCTCCTTGAGCAACATCTTCGTTGCCTCCGTCGATGGCGCGGTTACCCTGCCCGAAGCCTACACCCTGAGCGCCTACAACGCACTGGATGCATTCGAAGCCGTGCAAATGGACCACGACCTCCGCATTTCCCTGCCCGGCACCTCGCCGGACACCCATCCGGACGGCCTCGTTATGCAGCAAGTCTACGGCACGGGCACAGCCAGCAACGGAGTCACCCTCACTCTGGACAGCAGCGTGGAAGGTGAAAACGCACTCGTCACCCTGCGCAATGCCACGGCAGACACCACCTACCTCGGCAGCATCAATGCCGTCAACACCGACATCGTCAAGGACGGCGCCTATGCCCTCACCGTCGGCGGCACCTTCAAGGTAGCGGCCGACGGCAGCCTGACAGTTCGTGAAGGAGCTATCAACCTCTCCGGACAACACCGCAAGCACTCCATCGACACCTTGAACATCGGCCAGGGATCCTCCCTCGCCGTACAAGGCGCCAAGAGCCAGCTGGCCGTCAACACCCTCGACTTGCAGGGCGGCACACTCTCCATGAGCGGCTCCCAGAGCAAACTGAGCGTACAAGGCATCAACGACGGCACCTCGGGCATGATCGACCTGTCCAACCGTTCCACCCTCGACATCGACCTGGGCACCGCCCCGCTTGGCTGGTACAACGGCAGCATCGGCAGCAGCGACTCCACCGGAACCCTCAACATCAACACGGGCACGCTCGCCATCGGCACCAGCGGACGCATCGACAACGTCATCCTGAACATCGCCGACAAAAGCACCTTGAATCTGGCCACCGGAGCGGAAGCTTCCGTACGCCAGCTTCAGGGTGGAGATCTCGCCGTTCTTCAGGGAGGAGGTTCTCTAACCACCTCGGGCACAAGCTCCTTCAAGGGCGACTTGAGCGGATTCTCCGGCACGCTGGCCGTACGCGAAGGCAACCTGACCATCACAGGCATGGGCAACAGCCGAGCCTCCATCGCAGCCGGTGAAAACGGTACACTGACTCTTGACTACCGCACATGGGGAGCTTCGTACGCAAGCATGAACATCACGGGCGGCATCGTCAACCTCCTAGCGAACAACGGGAGCGGCACGAACAACCAGCTCACGCTCAGCGGCAACAGCACGGTAGCACACGGCACCCTTGCGCTCACCCTCAACACCGACCCCGTCCAGAACCTCTCCGCAGGCTACATCAACATGGCGGGGGGAGCCGCCCTCGGCTTCGGAGAAGGCAGCGTCATGCGCTTCAGCGCCAGCAGCAACTCCAAACTCATCCAGGGCACCAGCCCCGTTGAAATCGTCATCGTCAACGGCGCCACCACCGGCTCGGACAACATCACCGTCGCCTACGACCAGCTCTTCGGCAAATACTTCGATGCAGCCGGCTCCCGCCTCGAACAGCGCGGCAACCAGCTCATCCTCGTCACCGCCGCCAGCCGGTCTCCGTACTACGAAACCATCGGCCTCAGCCACAACGCCCAGGCCGGCGGCGCCCTCCTCGACCGGGCCCTCCGCACCGTCAACCCCCAGGCTGAAAACCCCGGCAGCGAACTCGCGCAAGCCATGAACGCCATCGACAGCCGCATCTCCGCGGGCAACCGCGCCGGAGCCTCCCAGCTCATGGCCGCCATCTCCGGAGCCACGGTCACCACCCTCAACGCGGCGCAGCTCGGCACCCAGGAACGCAACATGCGAGCCATCCGCAACCGCACCGTCACCATGGGAATCGACCCCTCCGTCGTCCAGCAGGACCTCCCCTACTGGAACGCCTGGGCCAGCTTCAACGGAGCCAACAGCGACATCTCGCAGAACGGAGACCAGCCCGGCTACAAACTCAGCAGCTGGGGCGGCACCATCGGAGCTGACAGCGACATCAGCCGCCACATCACCCTCGGCGTCGCCTTCACCGCCAACTACGGCAAACTCACCGCCACCGG
>NZ_LIGX01000019.1 GCF_001683795.1 Neoakkermansia glycaniphila | reverse complement strand
CCCATCGCCCCGGCTCTTCGGCGCAGCCCTCCCCCCTCCGGGCGCCCATCGACCGCGACTTCCCGCACCTCCTCGTCCTCGGACTGGGCAACCCCCTCATGGGAGACGACGGAGCAGGCCTCCTCCTGCTCGAAAACCTTCGGCAAAGCAGAAAATGGCCGGAACACATCATCTTTGAAGACGGAGGCACCCTCGGCATGACCCTCCTGCCCCTCATTGAAGACGCCGCCGCCGTCCTCCTCCTTGATGCCGTCCACACCGGGGCCGCACCCGGCACCGTCGTCACCCGGCAGGCCAGCCAGCTCCCCGGCTTCTTCAAAAACATCCTCTCCCCCCACCAGATCGGCCTCAGCGAAGTCCTCGGGGCCGCCCAACTCTGCGGCACCCTGCCCGCACACATCGCCCTCGTCGGCATCGAAGCGGAAACCATCGCCTTCACCGCCGCCGCCAGCAGCACCGTCCGGAACGCCCTCCCCGCCGCCGTCCGGCAGGCGCAGGCCACCTTGCACGAACTCCTCGCGGCCGCAGGCATCGGAGGAAAGGAGGCCGCCCATGCATGAAGCGGGCATCATCGCCGGAGCCCTCGACATGGCTCGCGACATGGCCCTCCGTGGCGGAGGCAGCCGCATCACCCGCCTCGTCCTGCGCATCGGCAGCCTCAGCAGCGTCGTCCCCGAATCCCTGCGCTTCGCCTTCGCTGCACTCGCACCCGGCACCATCGCCGAAGGAGCCGAACTCGACATCGACTACATCGAAGCGGAATGCCACTGCACCGCCTGCAACGCCCCCTTCCCCTTCTCCGGAAACGGCTACCTCTGCCCCCGCTGCGGAGAAGCCAGCCTCACCCTCGTCAAAGGCAGGGAACTCGACCTGAAAACCCTCGAATGGATCTGAAGAACCATGTGTAAACAATGCGGATGCGGCGAAGGAGGCCGCGTACAAATCAACGGGTGCGATGCAGGCACGCATACGCACGGCCACGAACACGCCTCACACCACCACACGGGAGAACTCAACATCCCCCTCCTCGATGCCAACGCCCGGCAAGCCGAACGCAACCGGGGCTACTTCGAAGCGAAAAACATCGGAGTCGTCAACATCTTCTCCTCCCCCGGCTCCGGCAAAACCACCCTCATCGGCGAAACCGTCCGGCGGCTTGCAGGCAACCACCGCATCGCCGTCATCGTCGGCGACCTCGCCACCGACAACGACGCCAAACGCCTGCAGCAAACCGGCGTCCCCGTCATCCAGATCACCACGGGTACCATGTGCCACCTCGACGCCGGAATGATCGCCGAAGCCCTCAAACGGCTCGACACCGACCACCTCGACCTCCTCATCATCGAAAACGTCGGCAACCTCGTCTGCCCTGCCGACTACGACCTCGGCGAAGCCCTCCGCGTCGTCCTCCTCTCCACCACCGAAGGCGAAGACAAACCCCTCAAATACCCGCCCATGTTCCACACGGCGGACATCGCCGTCATCACCAAAACGGACATCGCCGAAGCCGCCGGATTCGACCGCCGCCAGGCTCTCGCCAGCCTCGAAAAAATCGCCCACCATGCCGCCGTCTGCGAAGTATCGGCCCGCACGGGGCAAGGCATGGACGCATGGTGCGACGAACTCGTACACGCCCTCAGCCACAAAACCGCCGCTTTCTCCCACACCCACGCACATCATTGACCGGGAGAACTTGACAAACCGCCCCGCAAGGCTACAATGAGAAAGAATGTTCCCTAACCCAAAGCTTGCGGAAGTACTGGCCATCATCATCGTGCTGGCCATGCCCCTCTTTGCGGCCACCCTCATCGCACTCCGGCGGTACAAAACGTGGAAAATCATCCTGACGCTCATCCTGTGCACATGGTTTTCCTCATTGGCAACACTGGTCACCGTCAATCCTCCGGAAAACGGACTCGCCTTCTTCGCCAACCTTCTATTGGGATGGATCTACGCGGCCCCCGTCATCCCGTTCCTGCTCCTCTTCCTCTGCATCCGTGCCATCTCCACACGCCTGCTCCCACGCACCGTACCCTTCCTGAAAAATGCCGCAGGCATCGCACTCCGCGTCATCATATTCGGCTGCATCCTCGGCATCGGATACGGACTTCTGCCGCCCGGAGAGGAATACCTGAAAGATCAGGCCAGAAGCCATGCGCATGATTTTGGATGGGAAGACGTACCCGGCACAAACGCGAGCATCACCATCACCCCCTGCTCCTCCGGCTGGCAAGCCACATGGCTCCACTCGGACTCCAAAACATCCAGCTCCATCTACATGAACCTGTACGGAGCCTTCGACTACAGCGAAAGCAACTCAACCTGAACACACCGCCATGGCTCCCTCCCCTGAAAACCATCCCCGCCAACACATCTCCCGCCTCCGCCTCAACATCACGGGCGCCGTTCAGGGGCTGGGCTTCCGCCCCTTCGTCTTCCGCCTCGCCGAAGAACTGCACCTCGCGGGCTGGGTACGCAACACGCCTGCAGGAGTCGAAATAGAAATCGAAGGCCACCCCAAACAACTCTCCGCCTTCCGCACAAGACTGGAAACCGATGCGCCGCCGCTCGCCCGGCTCTTCACCATCGAACCCTGCACCCTCCCACCCGCAGGCTACGCGGAATTCAACATCCAGGAAAGCGGCGCACACTCGGCCGCCGTCCCCGTCATCCTCCCTGAACTGGCCACCTGCGATCAGTGCGTCGCGGACATCTTCAACCCGGACAACCGCCGCTACTACTACCCCTTCACCAACTGCACCCACTGCGGCCCCCGCTACACCATCATCGAAGACCTTCCCTACGACCGCGAACGCACCGCCATGCGCATCTTCTCCATGTGCAGCACCTGCCGGGAAGAATACGGCAACCCGGCAGACCGCCGCTTCCATGCCCAGCCCAACGCCTGCCCCGACTGCGGCCCCTCCCTCCTCCTCTACGATGCCACCGGCACCCTCCTGCGGAAAGGCAGAAAACCCGGAGATATCAAAGCCATGCTCAACCGGGCCGTCGACACCCTCCGATCCGGCGGCATCGTTTCCATCCTCGGCCTCGGCGGCGTCCAGCTCCTCACCGACGCGGCGAACGAAGAAGCCGTCCGGCGTCTCCGCAGCCGCAAAGCGCGCGATGCCAAACCCTTCGCCCTCATGGTACCTTCCGTGGAAACCGCACGCACCCTCGCACGCATCTCACCGGATGAAGAACGCATCCTCCGCTCGCCATCCGCCCCCATCGTCCTCCTCACCCGCCGCGCCGGTGCACCCATCGCCCCCTCCGTCGCCGCATGCAGCCCCAGCCTCGGCATCATGCTCCCGCACACGCCGCTGCACCACCTCCTCCTCAAAAAATACGGTGCACCTCTCGTCTGCACCAGCGGCAACCTCAGCGGCGCCCCCCTCTGCCACACGCAGGAAGATGCCCTCCGCTCCCTGCGCCGCATCGCCGACCTCCACCTCCTCCACGACAGACCCATCCTCCGCCCGGTGGACGACTCCGTCGTCCGCGTCTTCCGTGGCCGGGAAATCGTCGTACGCCGCGCCCGAGGCTATGCGCCTCTCCCCGTCGGCCCCTCCCAGGGACCGGACACCCTCGCTCTCGGCGGCGAACTCAAAAACACCCTCTGCTGGCGCGCGCACGGCCTCGCCGTCCTCAGCCAGCACCTCGGCGACCTCGAAACCGAAGCCTCCACATCCACCTTCCGCCGGGAAATCGACAACCTCGGCCGCCTGCTGCATGCAGGGTACGGCCGCCTCATCGTCGACTCCCATCCCGACTATGCCGCCTCCCGCTACGGAAGATACCTCGCACTCAAAAAAGGCCTCACCGTCATCTCCGTCCAGCACCACGTCGCCCACGTCATGGCCTGCATCGAAGAAAACCACACGCCGCGACCCGCCCTCGGAACCGCTTGGGACGGCACCGGCTACGGCACGGACGGCACCATCTGGGGCGGCGAATTCTTCGACATCGGCGAAACGGACTGCCGACGCATCGCCCACCTCCGTCTCTACCCCCTCCCCGGAGGCGACGCCGCCGCACGCGAACCCGCACGCTGCGCCCTCAGCCTCCTCCACTCCCTCTCCGCCGAAGCCTGCCCCACCCTCCGCAAAACCGTCAACCGCGAACTCGCCGCCACCGTCCGCGACGCCGTACGCTCCATGATGGACAAATGCTTCAACTCGCCGCTCACCTCCAGCATGGGCCGCCTCTTCGACGCCGTCTCCTGCTACCTCGGCTTCCACGGGCCCAACCTCTGCGAAGGCCATGCGGCCATGCAACTCGAAACCCTCGCCCGCCGCTACCACGAAACGGAACAGAACAAACCGTCGCCCCTCTCATGGGACATCCGGGAAGAAAACGGCTGCCTCGTCTGCGACTGGGAACCCGTCCTCCGCCTCCTCGACAGCGAACTCAAACGCGAAGCCTCCGCCGAAGAACTCGCATGGCGCTTTCACGACGGCCTTGCCGAACTGATCGTCCGCATCGCCCAATCCTGCCGCAGAACCCACATCGCCGTCGGCGGCGGATGCTTCCTCAACACCCTCCTGCTCGACCTCCTGTGCGACCGCACCGAACAGGCCGGCCTCACCTTCGACTACCCGCAGCGCGTACCTGCGCACGATGGCGGCCTCGCCTACGGACAACTCGCCGCCGCCGGACTCACCCTCACCACCGTCTGACCGCCATGTGCCTCGCCGTCCCCGGAAAAATCACCTCCATCTCCGAAGCCGACCCCCTCTTCCGCATGGGCACCGTCGACTTCGGCGGCGTCTGCCGCGACGTCAACCTCGGCTGCGTACCCGAAGCCGGAATCGGCGACTACGTCATCGTCCACGTCGGCATTGCCCTCAGCGTCATGCACGAAAACGAAGCACTCGCCATCCGGGACGACCTCCGCAAACTCCTGCCCGCCGAGCAGGAACCCTCGCCATGACACCTGCCACCGCCTACCGCGACACAACCAGAGTGCGCGAACTTATCGACGAAATCCGCAGCACCGTCACACGCCCGTGGAAAATCATGGAAGTCTGCGGCGGACAAACCCATGCCATCGCCCGCTACGGCATCGAAAAACTGCTACCGGAAAGCATCACCCTCCTCCACGGCCCCGGCTGCCCCGTCTGCGTCACCCCCGTCTCCCTCATCGACCGCGCCGTAAGCATCGCCTCCGAACCCGGCGCCATCCTCGGCAGCTATGGGGACATGCTCCGCGTACCCGGCACACTGGGCGACCTGCTCGGAGCCAAAGCACGGGGAGCCGACATACGCCTGTACTACTCCCCCCTCGATGCCGTACAAACCGCTGCAGACACCCCCGGAAAAGAAATCGTCTTCTTCGCCGTCGGCTTTGAAACCACAGCTCCGGCCACAGCACTCGCCATCAAAAAAGCCGCCGCCTTCGGCCTGAAAAACTTCAGCATCATCTGCGCACACGTCCTCGCGCCTCCGGCCCTCGCCATGCTCCTCGGCATACCCGATGCACGGCCCGATGCCTTCCTTGCCCCCGGCCATGTCTGCGCCATCACCGGAGAAGGCGACTATGCCTCGATCTGCGCACGTCACCGCGTCCCAATCGCCGTCACCGGCTTCGAACCCGTCGACCTCCTCGAAGGCATCCGGGATTGCATCCTGCAGCTCGAAAGGGGAACATCCGCCCTCACCAACCCCTACCGCCGCGTCGTCCGTCCGCAAGGCAACCCCGCCGCCCTCGGCCTGATGCGGGAAACCTTCATCCCCGTCGACCGGGAATGGAGGGGAATCGGCTCCATCCCCCTCGGCGGCATGGACCTGCACCCCGCATACGCACACTTCGACGCCCTCCACCGCTGGCCGGAAAACTCCGCTCCCGCCGCACCACAAACAAACATCTGCCGCGCCGGAGACATCCTCAAAGGCATCCTCTCCCCGGAAGCCTGCCCGGCATTCGGCACGGCCTGCACACCGCTCACCCCTCTCGGCGCACCCATGGTCTCCAGCGAAGGAGCCTGCGCCGCATGCTACCGCTACCGACGAACCGCAACCGAACCACTCCCCCCAAACCACACATGAAAACAACCATGAAAACCATACTGATCCCGCTCATCACCGCCGCAGCCTGCATGGCAGACCAGCCCGCCACGCCTGCGACACCGGCCCCGCCGCCATCGCCGGCCGCACCTCCTGCAACCGGTGACCTGCTCAAAAAAACCGGAGACATCATGATGCACTACTTCCAGCATCCCGACCCCGGCATCATCGGCGAACTCATCATCGACGTATCCAAAGCCTTCCCAGACACCCGCCAGTGCAACGCCATCCCCTCTATGATCGTCTTCTTCGGGGAAATCTTCCAATCCAACCCCGGCCGCGTCGATGAATGGATGAAAACGGCCTCCTCCCTGCCCGAAGACTGGCAACAAATCTTCCGCACAGCCCTGCAATACGCCCAAGGCAAAATACCCGACGTCTCCACTGCCCAAACCGCCGGCCCATCGACTCTGGACGCATGCTGGGGAGGATACCTTGCCAGCGGAGACAAAAAATACCCGGAAGCAGTCCTGCGCATCGCCTGCAGCGACGAACCGGAAAACTCTCTCGACGTCACCATCCGTGCCGCCGCATGGTCGGCATCCTCCTTCATCATGCAATATGACGAAATGAAAAAAATTGCCCGCGAATTCTTTGCCGACGCCACGGAACGGCAAAAACTCAACTTCGCAGGCAGAACGAACGAAGAAGTGCAAAAAACCGTCTTCGGCACCGTCCTCAAACCGGAAAAGGAAACCGACGACGAGTAACATCGCCCGAACTGCCATTCTTGAAATCCAGACACTTGTAGCACAAGCGACCAAAAAGGCGAACCACGAAGCACCTGAATGCGACGTGGTTCGTCTTTGTCTAAACATCCCCATCACCTTACTAACAAGCACATATACATCATAAAACAGACTGTGACATGATGACAAAAATCATGTGCTCAATCTTGACATCGCCCTGCGACACGCCTAGAATTCGCGCTCCGCAGGCAAGGAACCCCATTGAACCTTGCCTGCGGATCTTTCTAATTCCATTTATATGCAAAACCGTAACTTCCACATCTTCCCGATCGTAGCGATCTGTGCGGCTCTCTCCATGGCGCAGGCAGCCGTCGGCGACAAAGCTACATTGCCGGACTTCAACCAAAGCTCGCACCTTTACGGCTCGACCGTCAAAACCAAAGACCTTCGGGGAAAAGTCATCTTCTTCGAATACTGGGGCATCAACTGCCCGCCCTGCCGAGCCAGCATGCCTCACCTGCAAGCGCTCCAGGCAAAATACCAGGCCAAAGGCTTCACCGTCATCGGCAGCCACATGCAGGGCTCTTCGCCTGAAATCCAGAAATTCCTGAAACAGAACAAAATCACGTTCCCCATCTATCAGGGTCTCAGCATCTCCGAAGCCCAATGCCCCGGCGGCATCCCTCACGCCGTCCTCATCGGCGCGAACGGCAAAATCGTAGCAACGGGATCTCCCTCTTCCCTGTATGACAAAGTCGAAGCCGAAATGGCCAAAGTCACCTCCGGGTACGCCATCCTCGGCGGCCTTGAGTTGAAAAAATACAAGGGCCTCACCAAAATCGTCGTCTCCACGGGTAAAAACATCGAAGCGAAAATCGCTCCTTTGCGCGAAAAAACCGACGACACGGAAGCCGCTGAAATCTGCAAAACATTCGACGCATGGGTCGAAGACGAAAAATGCGCGATTCAGGGCCTTTGCGACACCAACCCGCTCGAAGCCATGGTCTCCATCAACCGCTTGAAAGCCGCCGTCCCCTCCATCGACGACTTCAACGAACAGATGGGCGAATTCCAGAAAAGCGACGGCCTCAAGAAACTCTTCGACGTCCAGAAAAAAGTCAAGGCACTTCAAGCCACGCGCGACAAAGGCAAACCCGTATCCGCCACATCCGTGAACAGCCTCAAGCAGCTCCTCGAAGTGGCCCAGAAATCCAGCGACGTCAACGTCCAGCGCTCCGCCGCCGCCCTGATGGAAGAAGTATCCGCCATCGAACCGGCCGCAAAACGCTAACGGCATCGTCGCGCCCGCTCCCGAACGGACCGGCGCACAATCTCCTGCCCGGGGTTGCCGGGCAGCCACGGGGGAAGAGAAAATCTTCCCCCGTTCCGTATCCCGGGGGCACGCCGCATCCGCCATCCTTGCATATCCGGTTGCGCCATGATACCATTCCGCTGGAATCCCTCCTACAAGCAACCATGTTCACCTGCCCCATTCCGGCACCCGACCCGCACCGCATCCGGCTCGCCCACGGCGGGGGCGGCGAAATGACCAGCCGCCTCATCGAAGACATCTTCCTGCCGGCATTCGGTACAGAAAACCTGACACAGCACGACTCGGCCGTCGTCTCTGCCCCGAAAGGCAAACTCGCCATTACCACGGACAGCTTCGTCGTCCATCCGATCGAATTCTCCGGCGGCGACATCGGCTCACTCGCCATCCACGGTACAGTCAACGACCTCTCAATGAGCGGAGCCCGCCCCCTGTATATCACGGCAGGCTTCATCCTCGAAGAAGGGCTTGACACCGCCGTCCTCTCCCGCATCGCCCACTCCATGGGACAGACTGCCCGGCAGGCAGGCATCGCCATCGTTGCAGGAGACACCAAAGTCGTCGAACAGGGCAAGGGAGACGGACTCTACATCAACACCTCCGGCATCGGCATCGTCGAACACAGCCTCGCCATCGCCCCCTCTTCCATCGAACCGGGAGACGCCGTCCTCGTCAGTGGCGACATCGGCCGCCACGGCATCACCATCATGAGTGCGCGGGCGGGCATCGACCTCCAAACGGACCTGCAAAGCGACTCCGCCAACCTCTGGCCGTCCGTCAGTACCCTCCTGCAATCCGGCATCGCCATCCACTGCCTGCGCGACATCACCCGAGGCGGACTCTCCATGACCCTGAACGAACTGGCCGAAACCTCCGGAACCACCATCCTGCTCGACGAAACCGCCATCCCCGTATGTGAAACAGTCCGCTCCACATGCGACCTGCTCGGCCTCGACATCCTCCAAACGGCCTGCGAAGGCAGATACCTCGCCATCGTCCCCGAAAAACAGGCGGAACAAACCCTCCTCGCCCTACAGCGCCACAACCCTGAAGCCGCCCGCATCGGAACCGTCATCCCCTCCGGCACGGCGCCCCTCCTCATCGACGGCCTGCTGGGCGTGAGGCGCATCCTCTCCAAACCGTACGGGGAACAACTGCCGCGCATCTGCTGACGGCACAGCCCCGCCATCCCGGCACGAACTGTTTTTTCTGCAAATTTTTCTCAACAAAACAACCGCTCCCGCAGTCTCAAAAACGGCGAATGGGGATGCGTACTTGTTTTTACATCCTGCCCTTTCCCTGCAGGCCACCGGATAGACACCTCCATCCAACAGCAACAAACATATGCGCCACCTTTTGAACGCACTCAAAACCAACTACTACCTCCGCCGCATCCTGCCCTTCATACTCATCTATTTCAGCTTCGAAATACTGGCGAACATCGCCCCCATCTACATGGACGGCGACAAAATGGACTGGGGACTCCTCCCCATGCTCGAAGTCCTCAAAGATGGCCTCGTCGAAACAACCATCTCCTGCCTCTACTGGCTCCTTCCCTACCTCATCTACCTCCTCTGCCTGCCACGGCAAAAACACGGCGGCGCAGGAGACCGAATCTTCACCATCACATGGTTCTCCATCTTCGTCCTCGCCAACCTCATTGAAGACACCGCCACCGTCTTCTTCTGGGACGAATTCAGCAGCTCCTTCAACTTCATCGCCGTCGACTACCTCGTCTACACCAAGGAAGTCATCGGCAACATCATGGAATCCTACCCCATGGAATGGATCATTCCGGGCTTCATCCTCATCACAGCCCTCATCGTCTGGGCCTGCCGCAACATCCTCATACCTAAAGAAATTTCCGCACCAGCACTACCTGTCCGCACGGCGGTAGCCGGCGGAGCCGCCGCCTTGCTCGTCCTCTCCTTCTTCTGCGTCGACATCGCCGATGCCGAAGACGGAACCAACCACTACAACAACGAACTGGCCAAAGACGGCTTCTTCAGCCTCTTCAGCGCCTTCCTCAAAAACGAACTCAACTATGAACAACTCTATCTGACGGACGACACGAAAGCCGATGCGGCCTTCTTGCGCGAACAACATGCAGGCCCTGGCATCGTATTCTCCGATCCGGACGGCACCGGCATCACCCGCACCGTCACACCGGAAGCGGCTCCGCTGAATTGCAACGTCATCATCGTCGTCATGGAAAGCATGGGCAGCGAATTCCTCAACGAACGCCGCGAAGATGGGGCCAACGTCACCCCAAACCTCTCCAGCCTCGCCGCCCAGGGCATCTTCTTCCCGAACACCTTCGCCACCGGAACCCGCTCCGTCCGCGGCCTTGAAGCCGTCAGCACCTCCATCCCGCCCCTGCCCGGCATGGCCATCCTGCGCCGCGACAAAAACGAAAACCTCCAGACGGCAGGCTCCATCTTCAAAAGCCACGGATACGACACCAAATGGATCTACGGCGGATACGGCATCTTCGACAACATGAACTACTACTTCGGGCACAACGGATTCGAAGTCATCGACAGACTCGACATCCCCGACGACCAGATCACCCACACCTCCATCTGGGGCGTCTGCGACGAAGACCTCTTCCGCCAGGCCATACGCGAAGCCGATAAAAGCCATGCCAAAGGCAAACCCTTCATGAACTTCGTCTTCACCACCTCCAACCACCGCCCCTACACCTACCCCTCCGGCAAAATCGACATCCCCTCCGGCACCGGACGCCTCGGGGGTGTCAAATATGCCGACTACTCCGTCGGAGCCCTCATCGAAGAAACGAAAAAACGGCCATGGTTCGACAACACCGTCTTCCTCTTCGTCGCCGATCATGGAGCGGGCAGCGCAGGAAAAAAAGAACTCAACCCCGAAACGCACTGCATCCCCGCCATCATCTACGCCCCCAAATACTTCAAACCGGAACGGCACGACGAAGCCATCAGCCAGATCGACGTCCTGCCTACGCTGCTCGGAGCCATCAACATGCCGCACATCGCCTCCTACTACGGGCAGGACGCCCGGAAACCCGGCTACAAATCCCGCTACTTCCTCTGCAACTACCAGCACATCGGATATGTGGAAGACGACGTCATGGTCATCCTCCAGCCGAACCGAAAAGTCACCTACTACAAAGACAACAAAAAAGTTGAAGAAACTCCGGACCTCATCCCCTACCGCGACCGCGCCGTCCACTACTACCATCATGCCAGCGGCTGGCGCGACAACCTCTCGCAAAACGCCCTCGACCGAGCAACCGCCCATCCGGCAACACCCCGGCAGCCGGAATCACAGCCCGTCCCCACACCGGACACCCCCTGATTTATTCAAAAAAGCACACAAAATTTAAAAAATTAGACAAAAAGCCCATTTTGTTATGCTTTATAAGTGAAAGTCCCCGTTATCGGGCGCTCCATAGAGAAACCTTCTCACAAAAACACTCCCCCTATGCAGGCCTCCCCCCACCCGGGGGAGGCCTCATGCATACCACCGCAACGCTTGCTGCCTCATGCATGACATGCTACATTCAATCATGCAGACGAACCTTGAAACCATCCGCAGCGAACTGCTCGGCCTCTCCGAGGCCCCCTATGCCCGCTTCACGGCAGCCCTCATCCCCGGAGCAACCGGCATCCTCGGCGTTCGATTGCCCCATCTGAGGAAAATCGCCAAACGCCTCGCCCGCGGCAACTGGAAGGACTACCTCGACGCCCCGGGCAAACACCACTTCGAAGAACGCATGCTCCACGGCATGCTCATCGGAACCATCCCCGCAGACATCGAAACCGTCCTCGCCTACACGGCAGACTTCATACCCCTCATCGACAACTGGTCCGTCTGTGACAGCTTCTGTGCCGGCCTCACCTGCGCACGCAAACACCAACAGCGCGTCTGGGACTTTCTGCAACCCTGCCTCACCTCCGGCAACGAATACGAACTGCGCTTCGGCATCGTCATGCTGCTCGACCATTACCTCAACGACGAATACATCTCCCGAGTCCTCCACACACTGGAAGGAATACGCCATGAGGCCTACTACGTACACATGGGCATTGCATGGGCTCTCTCCACGGCCTTCGTCCGCTACCCGGAACTGACTCTGCCCCTCCTGCAAAACGGCAACCTTGACAAAATGACCCACAACAAAACCATCCAAAAAATTGTCGAATCCTTGCGCGTGCCCGATGATACCAAAAACTTCATCCGCACCCTCAAGCGAAAATAACCGCCGAAAGCGCGAATGGCGCACAGACAACGGTGCCGGACAAATGCAGATTTTTCCGGATAGAGGTAACTTGGACTTGCTATTCCTGAGGAAAAAGAGTAAAGAGTTCCTCGCACAGACGCCATTCACTTATGAACGCTATTGTACAGACAGCCTGTAAATTCGTCACGTCCTCGATTGGCCGCAAGATCCTTGTGGCTCTCACAGGTGCGTGCCTCCTCCTGTTCCTCGTGGGACATTTGATCGGCAACCTCCTCATTTTCGGTGGACCTGAATACATCAACAGCTACGCCTTCGGCCTGCACTCCATGCCCGCATGGATGCTCTGGGGCATCCGCCTCGGCCTGCTCGTCGTCGCACTCGTCCACATCGTATACACCATCACCCTGAAGTTGGAAAACAACGGAGCGCGCCAGCAATACGAATACAAGAGCACCATCACGGCGACCCTCTCCTCCCGCGCGATGATCTGGACTGGCCTGATGATCCTGTGCTTCCTCATCTTCCACCTCCTCCAGTACACCGTCCGCGTCGGCATCCCCGAAGTACTCGTACCGCTTCATCCGACCAACCCGGACAGCATCCTCGTCTTCGACTGCTACGGCATGATCGTAAAAGGCTTCAGCAACGTATGGTGCTCCGGCTTCTACATCGTCGCCATCCTCTTCCTGTTCTCCCACCTGCGCCACGGCGTCCAATCCGTCTTCCAGACGCTCGGCCTCGCCACACGCAAGGTGCGCAGCCTGTGGAACATCATCGCCATCGCCTATGCGATCGTGGTCTGCGGCGGCTTCATCTCCATCCCGCTCGCCGTCCTGAGCGGATTCCTCAAGTAAACCTTCCAACTGAATCAAAACCATGATTGAATTTCCCGTAAGCGACTGGATGCCGGATGCATGCATCCCCGAAGGACCGATCCAAGACAAATGGACCAAGTACAAGAGGGACGCCAAGCTCATCAATCCGAACAACAAGCGCAAATACACCGTCCTCATCGTCGGCTCCGGCCTCGCAGGCGGTGCTGCAGCCGCCACCCTCGCGGAACTCGGCTACAACGTCAAATGCTTCTGCTACCAGGACAGCCCCCGCCGCGCACACTCCATCGCAGCTCAGGGCGGCATCAACGCAGCCAAAAACTACCAGAACGACGGTGACTCCGTCTACCGCCTCTTCTACGACACCGTCAAAGGCGGCGACTTCCGCGCTCGTGAAGCCAACGTCTACCGCCTCGCCGAAGTATCCGCCAACATCATCGACCAATGCGTCGCCCAGGGCGTACCCTTCGGTCGTGAATACGGCGGCCTCCTCGACAACCGCTCCTTCGGCGGCGCACAGCTCAAGCGCACATTCTACTCCCGCGGCCAGACAGGTCAACAGCTCCTTCTCGGCGCCTACCAGGCCATGGAAAAGGAAATCGCCAAGGGCAAAATCCAGATGTACTCCCGCCACGAAATGATGGACCTCGTCGTCGTGGACGGAGAAGCCAAAGGCATCGTCGTCCGCAACATGATCACCGGGGAAATCGAATCCTACGCTGGCGACACCGTCCTGCTCGCCACCGGCGGCTACGGCAACGTCTTCTTCCTCTCCACCAATGCCATGGGCTGCAACGTCACCGCCGCCTACAAGGCATACAAACGCGGTGCATTCTTTGCCAACCCCTGCTACACGCAGATCCACCCGACCTGCATTCCGGTCAAGGGCGACTACCAGTCCAAACTCACCCTCATGTCGGAATCCCTCCGCAACGACGGTCGCGTCTGGGTACCCAAGAGCCGCGAAGTGGCGGAAAAAATCCGCACCAAGCAAATCAAGGCTGCCGACGTCCCCGAAGAAGAACGCGACTACTACCTCGAACGCAAATACCCCTCCTTCGGCAACCTCGCTCCGCGTGACATCTCCTCCCGCGCCGCCAAGGAACAGTGCGACGACGGTCGCGGCATCGCTGTCACCGGCCTCGGCGTCTTCCTCGACTTCGGAGACTCCATCCGCCGCATGGGCAAGGAATGGATTGCCGGACAATACGGCAACCTCTTCGACATGTACGAAGAAATCACCGACGACAATCCTTACGAAACGCCGATGATGATCTACCCCGCCGTCCACTACACCATGGGCGGACTCTGGGTCGACTACAACCTCATGTCCTCCGTCAAAGGCCTGCACGTCCTCGGTGAAGCCAACTTCTCCGACCACGGAGCCAACCGCCTCGGAGCCTCTGCCCTCATGCAGGGCCTTGCAGACGGCTACTTCGTCATCCCGTCTACGCTCCCGACCTACCTTGCCGGCACCAAACCCGGCAGCGTCACCACGGCAGCCCCCGAATTCAAAGCTACCGAAGACGCCGTCAAGGAAAGGATCAACGCCCTCCTTGATGTCAAGGGAACGCGCACCGTCGACTCCTTCCACCGCGAACTCGGCCTCCTCCTGTGGGAAAACTGCGGCATGGCCCGCACCCGCGAAAGCCTCATGAAGGCCATCGAACGCATCCCGCAAATCCGCAAGGAATTCTGGAAAAACGTCCGCGTTCCCGGCACGGCCACAGGCATCAATGCCGAACTCGAAAAAGCCTGCCGCGTCGCCGACTTCCTCGAATTCGCCCAACTCATGTGCTACGATGCACTCCACCGCGAAGAATCCTGCGGCGGCCACTTCCGCGTCGAATACCAGATGCCGGACGGCGAAGCCAAACGCAACGACGAGCAGTTCGCCTACGTTGCAGCATGGGAATTCAAAGGCGTCGATGAACTGCCCGTCCTCCACAAGGAACCGCTTTCCTTCGACAACGTGCACCTCGCCATCCGCAGCTACAAGTAAGAAACCGTCAACACCGAACAAAAGATTATCATGGCCAAAACCCTTAATCTCACCCTCAAGGTATGGAGACAGGAAAATGCGGAAGCCAAAGGCCGCATCGAAACCTACGCCGCCAAGGACATCCCCGAAGACGCCTCCTTCCTTGAAATGCTCGACATCGTCAACGAAGGCCTCGTCAATGACGGTAAGGAACCCATCCACTTCGACCACGACTGCCGCGAAGGCATCTGCGGCATGTGCTCCCTGACCATCAACGGCGTGCCTCACGGCCCCGAACGCAAAGTCACCACATGCCAGCTCCACATGCGCAAATTCCGCGATGGAGACACCATCTGGATCGAACCCTTCCGTGCCAAGGCATTCCCGATCCTGCGCGACCTCATGGTCGACCGTACCGCCCTCGATAAAATCATCGCCGCCGGCGGTTACATCGACGTGCGCACCGGTTCCGCACCGAATGCCAACAACATCCCGGTCAAAAAGAGCTGCGCCGACGCCGCTTTCGACGCCGCCGCCTGCATCGGCTGCGGAGCATGCGTCGCATCCTGCAAAAACGCATCCGCCATGCTCTTCACCTCGGCCAAGGCTGCGCACCTCAACCTGCTCCCGCAGGGCCAGCCGGAAAAAACCAAGCGCGTCCTCGCCATGGTTCGCCAGATGGATGCCCTCGGCTTCGGCAACTGCACCAACCAGTACGAATGCGAAGCGGCCTGCCCGAAAGGCATCAGCGTGGACAACATCGCCAAGCTGAACCGCGACTACATCGCAGCCATCGCACAGGAAGGCGTCAGCGTCTCCTGACGCACGATCCCCGGTTTCCGGTACTTTCCAAGCTGCTTCGCTCTCGCGAAGCAGCTTTTTTCTTTCCCCTTGAGGAAAACTGATTTTAAATCCGCTATACCTCAACAAAACCGCAAACAGAATATAATATATTGAATTCAAATATATTATAATAACATAATAATCCATGAGAAAAACAAATAACCCATGAAGAAATAACCACGCCCATCACCCCACGCGCCCAACCTCCAAACGGCAAACACCTATCCGCTTTACACTTGACAACGGATTTAAAATCCTCTAATTTAACGCTTCAATTGAACAATTGATAACCAATGACCACCAAAAAACCGGATGGTGACAGCCTTCCTTATTTAGCCTTCCGAAGCCCCGAAACTTGCTCAACCGGAAACGGAACGGCTGACTCTCCGATCCTTTGCCGACACCATGACATGGCCGGGCGCAGAACAAAACTCGTTTGTACGAGGCAGAACCAAGCCGAGTTTCATTCCACGCACCTCCCGATCAACCACGGGGCACTCTGAATCTTCATCCCCATTGCAGCCGAATCCAAAGCTCCCCCTACCACACCGGTTTGAGCAAGACAACGCGCCAGCAAAACCATACTTTTCCGAACGGCAACAACGCAGGCACCAAGCCAAAAGGCAAATCGACGCGTAAAACCGTTCGACACCTCACTCTCTCCCATGACCGATTCCAATAGCAACTCTCTCCGCCGTCTCGTCCACAAACTGGGCACATGGCCTGAAACCGTCTTTCTCTTCCTTCTCGGCTTCCTCGTCATCTGGTACGGCTCCACCTCCTCTCCCCGCTACGGATGGATGTATGCGCCCGATGCCAACATCTACCTCACGATGGGGCAGGCATGGCTGCAGGAAGGCCTGTTTCCCTATGCCGACCTGTTCGACCACAAAGGCCCCCTCATCTTCCTGATCGACGGCCTCGCTTCCCTGATCTCTCCCGGAGGCTACACCGGCCTCTACCTCATGGAATCGCTCGCCATGGGAGCCACCTTCATCATCTGGTACCGAATGGCCCTCCTGCTCCTGGGCTCGCATGCCCGGCGAATCCCGTTGATCGGCGTCTGCACCATGGCCATCCTTATCGGCTCGAAGGCACTCCTGCCGAAACTCTCCCTGGACTCCTCCATCCTCTCACAGGGCGGAGAAGCCGAACTTTACATCCTGTGCCTGATGAGCCTCAGCCTGCTCGCCCTGTTGAAAACACGCGGCACCCGCAGCTTCCTCTGGTCGATGATCGCCGGAGCATCGCTGGCCGGCATCAGCCTCATCAAATTCAACCTCGTCGTCTACTATCCCCTCCTCTGGGGAGCCTTCTGCCTGGCTGATTCCGCCACCACCTGGAAAAATGCCGCACGCAGCCTCATGGGGCAAATATCGGGATACCTGATGATCATCGCAGCCATGGTGCTGATCTTCGTTCTGCGTGGACACGGCGAACAGCTGTGGAACGTCTACATCGGATTCAATGCCCAATATCGCCCCACGCTATCCGGCAGTCTGGGCAACATGAAACATCTCTTTCTGGACAACACCGCCTTCCTCACCCTTGGAGGAATCGGCGCCGCCGCACTCGGCTGGTTTCCGCATCGCCGCAACGATCTTCGCGGATGGGCCAGCATCTCCCTCTCCCTGCTCTCCTACCTCGTCCTCATATTGATGATGAACGGGGTCACCATTATTCCCGGCTATATCTATTACCTGATCCCGTTGCTGCCCTACTTCTTCGCCGCCCTACTGCTCTTCTTCCATGGATTGATGAATCAGGGAACGACATGGGAATACGCCTTGCCGGCGCTTGCCGCCCTGCTCTACATACGCGACACCTCCATACCCCGTAACGATTCCAACAGTGCGGAAGTCATCGGCGAACTCTCCCGAGAAATCACCAGCCACGCCCAAGGCAGGCCGATACGCCTCCTATGCTACGGCTGTATGGACAGCGGACTCTACAGGGCGTTACGAGCCACGCCCCCCGTCTTCTACTACATGCACCCCAACGATCAGGAACAGCCGGACCGCAACGGCCCCCACTCCATCGGGCGCACCCAGGACAGCTATATCGAAAAGGGTGAAATCGATTACGTCCTCATGCGTTATCCGGTCAACCTGCCTCCCGGGCAAAAGCCATACTACAAAAACACCCGTGCCCAAGGCATCATGCAAAACCTCGTCGAACAAGGCACATGGGAACCTCTGGGAGATCCAAAACCGTTTGCACCTCAAGTCGAAGTCCGTCTTTATGCGCGCAAAACCGATCGAACCGCCCCTCCTGCGATCGGCAACGCAGCACAATAAACGTCGGACCACGGACACCGTCATCACATACGGATCACCACATGCCAAACCGCACCGTCTCACACACAACGGCGTTTTACGTCAATAGCAGTCCAACTGATTTGGAATCCGCTGGTCGCAAGCCGTACACATACTCGCGTCTAAGATACTCTTTCTGAAAGGCTGGGACACTCTAATCCCATCAAACATATTTGATGCGTACCCATTGATATCAAACGTGATTCAATCAAATTTCAGCATAAACGACCAATAACAAAAAAATTAATCGTTTCACCCTTGACAACGGATTCCAAATCCTCTACCCTGCCGCCGCAATCATACAATCGCCACTCATTCCATAATGAAAAAAACCTGGATTACACTTGCCGCTCTTTCCCTGTTCTCTGTTGCCTCTGCAGCAACCGATCCTTACACCGAATACCTGACGACCAATCCGACCCTCAAGCAGGACGGAATCAGCAATAAAGCGACAGGCAACGGAAACTACTACGGCTTCACATTCTCCTTCCAGAACACGCCGAATGCGGTGACGACCTCGAACGGCACGACTGTCACCACCCTGCCGTCCACACTCAAGCTCGACAGCCTCAGCCTCTACACGCGCTCCTCGGGCAGCTCCTCTTATACGAGCGCCTTTAAAATCGCCCTGTGCGTCTTCGCCTCCGACGGTTCCGCAGGACAACTCATCTCCATCTCCTCCAACGCGCAGGTCTCCACAGGTGCCAGCGCAGAAATGAAATTCAACTTTGCTTCCGGCGTCACACTGAACACCAGCGACCGCATTCAGGTGCTCTTTGTCAACGAAAACACGACGGCTGCCAACTGGGACTGGAATACGGCCCGCCTGAACCAGCCTGTCGGCATTTCCTTGCTCCTGTCTGAAAACAATCTGCCCAGCGGATGCGGCACATACAAAAACAATACGCTCAACAGCTGGGAAGGCCTGTACATCCCGTCCATGACGGTCAGAACACACACCGGAGCCATCCCCGAACCGGCGACTGCCGCCTTGAGTCTCCTTGGCCTCGCCGGATTGATGATGCGCCGCCGCCGCGCCTGATTCTCCACGGCTCCATACCGATCTTCCAACAAACTGCCTTCTTCACCGAAGGCAGTTTGTTGCATTCTAAGCATCCGCCGGGCAAACGGGACGCCTACTCTTGCATTGGCTCTCATCTTATGGTACAAAAACCTGTATCTCTCGCATGAAATTCTGGATCGTCACCCCCACATTCAACAGCCTGCAATGGCTTCCTCAATGCATCCGCTCCATAGCCGATCAGGCGCAAGAAGGCATTGAAATCCACCATCACGTTCAGGATGGAGGGTCAACGGACGGCACCGCGGCGTGGCTGCAGGAATATTCCGACGAATGCACGCGGCAACAACCTCCGAACTACCGCTTCTCCTACGCCAGCAAGCGCGACCGGGGCATGTATGACGCCATCAACATCGGCTGGGCTCTGGCTCCTTCCGACATCGACATCATCGCCCATCTGAACAGCGATGAACAATACCTGCCCGGAGCCCTTTCCAAAGTAGCCGAAGCCGCTGCACAACACCCCCGTGCGGACATCCTTCTCGGCACCTACATCATTCTTGACAAAAACAGCCGCTACATCGCCCATCGGCGCCCTGTCCCCCCCCGCGTCTGGTCATCCTACTACACCTGCGCCGTCATCACCAACTCGTGCTTCCACCGCGCTTCGGCATTCCGTCGGCACGGCATCCGGTTCGACATCCGCTGGAAAAGCATCAGCGATATGGTCTTCTACTCCGCACTTGCCCGGGCCGGGCTCCGTTTCCAAACCATCCCGGTCGTCACCTCGGCCTTTTATTGCACAGGAGACAACTTGGCGTGGTCTGAAGCATCGTGGAAAGAAGGCACCGAGTATGCGCGCCATATTCCCTGGTGGGCCAGTAAATTGAACCCTTTCATTTACCGATGGGTCAACCTCAAGCGCCGATTGGCGGATATAGGCCAGCCGGCGCCTCGTGAATATGCCGTTTACCTGCCACACACGGATGTGCGTACGACATGGCCCATTCATCACCCCACCGTCTGCTGGGGTTTTCGTACGACTAGCAGTGAACCTGCCGGAGAAACGCTTGCGGACTCTTGAGTCACCGAATCGCTCTTCGAAGCGGTTCACACACATTATATAGATATGTGCGTATTGCATGACGCGCTCTATTGTGGATTGCAGCGATAATTCATATTATTATAATTGTTCCAATTAAAAGAACAACTCGATTAGATGCCACGCCTTCATTCTTCATCCATTCTTCAAGCTCTCCTCATCCTTTCCGGCCTGATTCTGACTCTACTTCCCACGCGTTCCGAAGCTGCAGTCCCATCCCTTTCGGATGGGTACACCTACGTATGGACGGATTTTCGCACACTTAACGAAGGACCGGTCGACGACCTCAAAATGACCGTTTCCAACGGTGTATTCAATGAGCAGGGCCACCTCATCCTGCAGGGCGGCCATGCCAACATCGATTTCAAAAACTCCATCTACGCCCCTTCGCTGGCGGAAAGCAAGGCCTTCTCCATCGCCATCACCTATGCCGCAGGCTCCGTCAAAGACTTGTCGACGCTCTTCTCCACATCCTTCTATGGAGGCACAGGCGCCGATCCGGCATGGTATAACGGCCTCCTCGGCATCCAATACGACCCCACGACGGGAGTGGCCGATATCGGTTACGGATCGCCCAAGCAATCGGGCAGCCTCATGCCCGGTTCCGTAGCCAACATCCTTGCATCGGCCGACCTCACCGTCATGCTCGAGCAAAACATGCAGGGCGAACTCACCATCGGCTTCTATGCAGGAAGAACGCTCATCGCATCCGTCATGTCGCCGTCCTACATCACGGAAAACATCACCTTGGGCAATCTCTACATCGGGGGCAAGGGCAATGCCGACTCCGCCAACACCACGGGCAGCTTTCAGGAAGGCAGCGATATGACCGTCATCGGCATGGGGTTGCGCACCTATGGCACCTTCGATGAAGAAGCTAGGCAACGCTATTTCGACGAACTGGGCATTCAGGACATCATTCCCGAACCCGGCAGCGCGGCCCTTGCCATCCTCGGTCTTGCCGGATTCGCCTTGCGCCGCCGCCGCTGACGCACCGAACTCCGTTCAGGCAAGTTCTAGCGCAAAAGCTTCAACTGGCGCAGATGCTCCAGCAGGATGCGCTGCACCTCCTCCGCCGTCTCCGGCACATCCTGCACACTGTGCCCAGAGGGCACGATCTTCTCGGATTGCACCCCATACAAATGGCTGGACCAATACGGCACAATGCCATCCGAACTGCGCGGAGTATTGCCGCGCCCCCGGTCTCCGATAATGGAATGCACGGGCATCGGCTTGATTTTCAACTCCGAAAGTCCCTTGATCGCATAACCGTGCGGAGAAAGCTGGCGGATGCTTTTCATCTCCTCCAAAGCCTTTTCCGGGTGCAGGAAAACAAAATCGTCCTGCAGAGTCACCGCCTTCAGCGTCTGCATCAGAATATTCTGCGGCAGGCGAATAATCCATGAACCGATCTGTGAAAGCCAACTATCCGCAAACGGAGCCCCCCTGTGAGGAGTCGCCAGAAAAATCACGCGTTTCGGCTCTTTGAGAGGCTTGAAGAAAAAGCGGCTGCGAAACGACTCCAAGGCCGGATTCGGGAACGGCTTGTCCACATACTTCGATGTCAGGCTGCTCCTGTACGCCGGGACAATCTCCTCGCGCAAAATATTCCAAGGCTGCTCGCTCAGACTGTAGCGGGTAATCAACCCGCCCATCGAATGGCCGATCACCACCATCTCGTCCCATTTCCTGTCCCGGTGCCGGGGATCGAGCTCCTGCCGGGCTTCATGCAAAGCCCGACGGAAGGCATCCGCGCTGACAAGCCACGTCACCCCCGTCGGATAGGAAAAATACCAGAACTGGTAATTCTTGCGAATCTCGGGATTCTTCAACAGCCAGTTCGTCAAATTGGAAAACGTACCGGGGCTCGACATCAGGCCATGTACCAATACCACC
This sequence comes from Neoakkermansia glycaniphila, assembly GCF_001683795.1. Lineage (GTDB taxonomy): Bacteria > Verrucomicrobiota > Verrucomicrobiia > Verrucomicrobiales > Akkermansiaceae > Akkermansia > Akkermansia glycaniphila. The sequence goes on along the minus strand of NZ_LIGX01000019.1, from coordinate 105,013 downwards.
GGAATCTTGTTCGGATTATACGGCTCCGTAAACGAAAGCCCCGTCACGCTTTGCAGCTTCTGCGGGCGAAACAGTCCCAGCAGGCGCATATCATTCGCATGGGTCAGCCGCCAATAGAGCGAAATCGGTACGGAAAAATCCCCGGCCAACCTATACTCCATCCGGCCCACCGGCACATTCTCGCGATTCAAACGCAGGAAGAAATGCAGAACGGGCTTCTGACGGCTCTTCGGATCCTTGGGAAACGAAAGCACCGCCGTAATCGTATGCACATTGCCCCAGTCCTTCACCACCCGGAGATTCCTGATCTTCTTCGCATCCTCCGGTTGCACGACACCTGCCAGCGGCACACCCAGACCGCGCACCGTATTACGCTCCTCCAAATCGTCCGGATTGATATCCGTGCAAGGCACCATATCCGCATACACCTCGCGAAGCTTCAAATTCTCGCCGAAATCGCGGGCGAAAGTGAAGGGATAGGAAGTATCCGCAAGATCGATCGGCTTGCCGGAAACTTGCTTGGAATGGAAATTCTCATAACGCACACTGCGGAAAATCATATCCAGCGCATGGTTATACCGGGCCAAGGCAGCCCCCCACTCCGCCGACCGGTCAGGGTTGCCCATCACGTACCACGCTTCACGAGCCTCAGCAACATAAAAGGCGTACGACTTCTGCTGCAAAGTCACCTCGGTCGGCTTCGGTTCGGGAATCGGCGTCGACACGCAGCCGGATACAACCGCCAGCATCAGGGCAATCCATATGCCCCGAAGAGAAATAAACAAAGATGGCCACCATGTGCCCACGGACGTATCAGTAAAAATTCGAACCCGACGAATGGCTTCGGATTCATCATAGGCGGTGCCCCCCACCCTGTCAAGACTGCAACAAGCCCATATGTCCGCCACTTCTGACATCATCCCCGCAAACGCCTACCTAACTTGAAAATACTATTCATAAACATCTTATCAAAACAAACAACCCCTTCCGGCACCCGGATCGACCTGTTATCTTTCTGTTTGACCTCACACGATAACAGTGTTAACATTGCAATATGCGCTCATTCATGATTCCGCTCATCGCTCTCACAACCTCCAGCCTGCAGGCCAATGAACTGCCCGACCCTGGCCTTGCGCGGCAGGCCGTCACCTCGCCCGAAGCTGTACAGATCAAAGACTTCACCCACATGCCCCCTCAGGACCGCGACGAGCGCATGCAATGGTGGCGGGACGCCCGTTTCGGAATCTTCATCCACATCGGTCCCTACGCCGTCATGGGTGGAGAATATAAAGGCAAAGTACCGCATCCATGTGCCGAATGGATCATGAACTTCGGCAAAGTGCCCGCAGAAGAATACAGAAAAAATGCCTCTCAACTCACTCTGGATAAATTCGACGCCGATGCCTGGGTACAGGCCATCAAAGCTGCCGGAGCCAAATACATCATCGTCACAACCAAGCACCACGACGGATTCTGCATGTTCGATTCCGCCCTGACCGACTACAACGTCAAAAAAGCCACTCCCTACGGCAAAGACTTCCTGAAAGAACTATCCGACGCATGCCGCAAACACGGCATCATCTTCGGCACATACTACTCCGTACTTGAATGGGACAACCCCAAACTCGGATTCATCCCCGCCAAAAACAAAACAGGATACCTCCCCTACATGAAAGGCCAGCTCGCCGAACTCATCGGCAAATACGGCACCGAAGTCCTGTGGTTCGACGGTGAATGGGAAGGCTGGTGGAAGGATGCGGACGGCCGGGAAATCTACAACTACCTGCGCACCCTCAAACCGGACATCATCGTCAACAACCGCATCACCAAAGCTCGCAAGGGCATGGCCGGTATGAGCAAAGACGATATGTTCGGCGCCGATTTTGGCACTCCCGAACAGGAAATTCCGGATACCGGCCTGCCGGGCAAGGATTGGGAAAGTTGCATGACCATGAACAAATCCTGGGGCTACGCCAAACACGATCAGAATTGGAAAAGCACGCAAACGCTGATTCGCCACCTCATCGACACCGCATCCAAGGGCGGCAATTACCTCCTCAACATCGGTCCCATGCCAAATGGTGAAATTCCCCAGCCCAGCCTTGAACGCTTGGCGGAAGTCGGGCGCTGGATGGATAAAAACCATGAAGCCATCTACGGCACCACCCTCTCCACCTTCGGCAAACTCCCGTGGGGGCGCTCCACCACGAAAGGCGATACATCCTACCTCTTCATCTACGACTGGCCGCAGGACGGAAAACTCCTCATCCCGATCACTCCCGAAGGAGAACTCACCCTCAAGGCTCTGGACGGAGGCGCGACTGTTCCCTACGAGCGCATTCCCGGCGGCATCATGGCAGACATCGGAAAACTCTCCCGAGATCCTCATGCCACCGTACTCGCCATGACGGGCAAAGGCAAAATCATCGACGGCATCTCACCGCAAACCGACGGCAACTTCCTGCTGGACGCAAACACGGCACATCTCTCGGGAGGCGTCAAACTTGAAACACCGCCCGCCAGCGGCAAACTTGTCGGAGCATCGGAAAAAACCGTACAAAACATCGGTTTCTGGATGAAACAGCCTGATACGATCTCATGGAAGATCAACAATGCCAAGGCCGGCCATTACAAACTCGAAATCGACTACGCATGCGCGCCGGATACCGCAGGCACCCCCGTGGATATTGCACAAGGTTCGGACTCTCTCCAATGGACCGTCTCTCCCACGGCATCATGGCAGGATTACCGCACCGTCTCTCCCGGACTCATCCGCCTGCAGCAGGGCGACAACACCATTACGTTCAAGGCAGCAGCCAAACCGAAAATAGGCGTCGCCAACATCCGAAGCGTCCGCTTGACCCCCTCCTCACCGTCCCGCTGATCCGGTCGCGGCATTCTACCGCGATGCTTTCATGGCATCGCGGGCGATTGTATTGCGAAACGTACTTGTTTCCCGTGCCGTACTCTTCAAATGGTGCGTATCGGTAAACCGCAGCCGATCCTTGAAGGGAGCATCGGAGTAATCCAGAAAGGGCACGCCTGTTCTGGCCGCCGCTTCCATGCAAACACTCCGGTTGCGCCGCGTATCATCGCTTTCCGGCAAATGAGTGGGATACCACACGATACAGGGCCGGAACCCCTGCTTTTGCAAATCTTGTATACCTTGCATCACGGCATTCAGCCGACCGTCCGGCGCGCCAGCCCCACCGGAATGCACCTCCCTTTCGGGATGAAACCCCTCTTCATCGAAGCATGAATCCGCCCGATCCGCACCCGCATGAGACAGCAGTTTGTCGTACAGGAACGTCAACAGCAACGAGGAAGGCTTCGACCGGATGGAAAAATGCCTGCTTCCCTGAAACAAACGAAAATCCCACTTCTCCGTATCGCGAATCACTCCGGCATTCGTTCCCGAGGTAATCAGATTGCCTTCAACCACAGCCACCGTGCCGGGTTTGAACCTGCATTTCTTCAAAAACAGCATGCCGCCGAGAAAGGAACTGCCCGGAACGCCGATCACCGAAACCGAATCGGAAGACTGAAGGCGCTCTGTCATCGATGACCCCAGAATCACCGCATCGCCCTTCAAATCCTCCACATTCTGCAAACGCCCCAGCGTCACGAAATAGGGATTCTCCGCAATGAAATGCGCCTGCGATTCCTCCAGATACTCATATAACAGCCTCTGTCCGACAAAGCACAGCCCCATCGAAAAAAGAATACATACGGTAAAAATCCATGTCGAACGGCGAAGCATAGGAAGAAGGAATTAGAATTGGAAATAGACGAACCCGCATTGCGGCCCAGAATTCGTCAGAATCAGGAAAATCATGGCGCCGTACAGGCAACCGAACAGGCGCGGATAATGCATATCGCCGTTCCATGCGGTCATCCGGTATTCCTTGAGCCAGCCATACACGTGATACAAAACCACCAAAGAACCGAACAGGCACACACTGTACACACTCATATTGCCAAGCAGATCGGCCGGAGTGCAGGCAAAATTTGTCCATACCTGCCGGAAGAACAAAAACACCGTACCGATATCGGGCATCAGGAACGTCGTCCAGAGGCAGGCGACGACCGTGAAACAATAGACGATCTTCACCAGCGAAGGAATGCGCACCGAAGCCAGTGCCGGACGGTTCCCCAGAAAACGCTCTGCCGCCAGAAACAAACCGTGCATCGTCCCCCACAGGGCGAACTTCCAGTCGGCGCCATGCCATAGCCCGCCGAGGAACATCACCAAGAAAAGATTCAGGTAAGTCCGGCACGCCCCCTTGCGGTTGCCGCCCAGCGGAATATACAGATAATCGCGCAGCCAAGCGGAAAGAGTCATATTCCACCGCTGCCAGAAATGGGTCAGGCTCGTACTGATATACGGGAAATTGAAATTGATCGGGAAACGGTAGCCGAACAATGCGGCAAGACCGATCGCAATCATGGAATATCCGCCGAAATCGGCGAAAATCTGCATACTGTAGCCGAACAGCATCAGCAGCAGCGTCACGCCGTTTTGAGAAGCGATATAATCGGAACTCTGCAACACGCTCGTCACCGGTGCGAGATTATCCGCAACCACCATCTTGAAAAAGTACCCGGCCACGCAATACCTGAACGCCCGTTGCCAATCGATCCCGGCAAAAACCTTGGCCTTGATCTGCGGCCAGAAATAATGCGCCTTGATGATCGGCCCGGCGATCAATTGCGGAAAAAACAGCAAATACAGCCCCATATCGCGGAATGTATTCGAATACACCGTCTTCCGGGGTGCCGTCCGTATCAGATTGTCGTAGGCATGCACCTTCCCGCGGCTCATATCCACCACCATACTGATGCCGTGGAACGTGTAGAAGGAAATGCCGATCGGCAAGGGAATGGAACGTACGCTCTCCACAAACTCCGGAGAACAGAAAGGAAACAGTCCGACCACAAGCCCTGCATACTTGAACACGCCGAGCAACAGTAAATTCAGCACGACCGCCAGCCGCACCCACGTCTTCACGCCTTGTTCATGGTCGTTCAGCCGATGCTGCAGAATCTTGACGGTGGCAAACGTATTGCCGCCGCATGAAACGGCCAGCAGCCCCAGAAGCCTCCAGTCCTCCCATCCGTAAAACACCGTACTGGCAATCAGCAAAACGATCGATTGCACGCATTTTCGTGCCGGAATATTCGGAACGGCGTAAAACAGGCCGAACGTCACCACCAAAAGCACAACGAATTCCCACGAATTAAACAGCATAGAGAGAGTAGCGACAAAGCGCGGCGGAATTATATCCACCGCGCATAAAAAGTCAAGGCTGCACGAAAAATCCTCGTGCAGCCTCGCATATCATCAGGCAAATCACCCCTTGCGCGAAACAGCAGCCCCGGGCATCACGAACTGCGCGGGCTTCTTCGTCTGCGCATCGATGGGGAACTGGGCATCGTGCCGCTTGTGCTCCGCCACGAGCTTGCGGGCCATCTCCGCGAGCTTCTTCGGCTCGGCATCGGCAAGATTCTTCTGCTCTCCGATATCGTCCTTGAGATTGTAAAGCTCCCACGCCTTCGTATGGTAATGGTAGATCACCTTCCAGTCTCCGTCGCGCAGAAGCACATAATAGGCATCCTGATGCTCATGCGGGAAATTGACGAAATACGTCTGCGGACGGTCGCACTTGCCTTCGGCGGTCAACAGCCCGCTGATATCCTGGGAATCCAGCTTGGCAGGCACCTTGCCCTTCACCATCGAACCGAAAGTCGCAAACATATCCTGAAGCGCAACGACACGGTCACATGTACTGCCCGGCTTGATGGCGTACTTCTTCTGCAGGGGATTGTCGGGATTCGGCTTCGCCCATGCAATAATCAGCGGCGTCCTGATACCGCCTTCATAAGGAGTGCCTTTCATCCCGCGCAAAGGCTGGCAGGGCTGGGGCTTGGGAGCCGTCCCGCCGTTATCGGAGGCAAACACGATCAGCGTATTCTCGGCCACTCCTTCCTTCTCCAGCGTATCCAGCAGGGACAGAATCGACTTATCCATCCCGGAAATCAGAGTCGCGTACTTCTTCAGTGCACCGTTCAGCTTCGGATACGTCGCGGCAAACTGAGGATCCATCATCAGGGGACCATGCACGGCATAATGCCCGAAATAGGCGAAAAACGGCTTCTTCATGCCCACGGACTTCTTGATCTCACGCGTCATCTCCGTATTCAGGGCGTCCGTCAGGAACGTATCCGAACCGTGATACTTCTCCAGATCGGGCACATCGCGCGGCCCCATCTTCTTCTGCTCGCGGAAGGCTTTCTCCGCATAATTGTCCTTGCCGAGATAGGAACCGGGCTGCCCCGCGCCGCATCCGCCGACATTCACATCGAAACCGAGCGCCTCCGGCTGGGCCGCCTTATTGGGCGTCGGGCCAAAATGGGCCTTCCCCACGAAAATGGTTCTATATCCTGCACCCTTGAACATCTTCGCCATGCTCGGATCCTTGGCCGTCAAACCTTGAATACGCCATGCCGGAGGATTCATCGTCTTGATGCCGTGCATACTCGTATCCTTTGGCTGTCCGGGATCCGTCCAGTTCGTAATATGGGTACGCGACGGATTGAGGCCGGTCATGATCGCCGTACGGCTGGGAGAACAAACGCTCGGAGTATAAGCCTGGGTAAACCGCATCCCGCGCTCCGCCAGCTTCTCCATACCCGGCGTCTTGAAAATCCCGTTACCCGGCGAAGCCACGGGCTGACCATTGGCATCGAACCGGAACGGCACGGACGTATCCTGCCAGCCCATATCGTCCACCAGAATAAACAGAATATTCGGTTTCTCCTCATCCTGAGCCGCACGTGCAGCGGGAAGCACACTCCATGCCGCCGTTGCGCAGAGACACGCGGCATGCCACATGCGCGCACTCGCCCTCTTTTGTAGGAAGTTCAAGCGTTTCATCGCGTTGCATATATCAGAAAAAGCATCTCAAATCAAACACAAAAGCCTTCGCCCGAAAAAGAGCACCTCTACATCTGGCAAAATCGTAACGAAAAACCCATCGCAGAAACCGGAACCGCTGCTATCTTGTACCCATCCATGACCACTCGACTCATTACCATGACTGCCCTGCTCGCAGGACTCTCCCTCACCGCAACCGCAGACAACCGGCCCTTCACCACGCCCCTCGGACTGTGGCAGCAAACATACGGCCAGCCCGACGGCAAAGTCCACCTGTACCATAATCCGGACAACCCATACGTGCAGGAATTGAACGTCTCCCTCCGCGCCCAGTACCAGGCAGCCTCCGTCTCTCCGAACGGAGCTTCGACATACCCCGGCAGCGGAGGCCACACCGACGAATGGAGGCGGCTCCGCCTCGGATGGAATGCCAAGGCGCTCACCAACCTCAGAATCACCAACATCTGGAACATGGGCGGAGTGGACAGCCTCGGCTACTACAAAAACGGCCAATGGTACGACCATGGCATGACCCACGGCAACCTCTACGAAGCCAACATCGAATACAGCTTCAGCGACTTCACCATCGGCGCAGGCAAAATACTCCCCGTCATCCTCGCGGAAAACCGCATTTCCAGCTCCAAATACAAACTGCCCGAACTCTCCGCCGTCGAAAACCAGCTCGTCAGCGACAGCTCCTTCGGCCTCTGGATCTGCAACGACGAAAAGAAAAACGACCTCGGCTACTATGCCGGCATCTGGTCGAACAGCGAAAAACGCAGCCGAGGCACATGGGGAACATGGGAATCCGCCAACGCCAACATCGGACTCTCCTACAAAGCCGACAACCTCATCCTGCAAAACGGGCGCATCTACTTCGACTGGATCCACAACTTCGACGACATGGATATCCGCTCTTACCGGTACAAAAACGTCGGCACCAAAGCGCGCGACATCTTCGCTCTCTACTACTATGGCAAGCAAGGCCCCTTTGAACTCATGATGGAAGGCATCTGGGCCCAAAACATCGCCGATTACAAGCAGGGAGGAAAAACCGTCTCCCCCTCCCATCTCGCCGGACTCACCGTCATGCCCTCGTGGAACCTGTCGCCACATGTCCAGGCCGTCATGCGCTACCAACTCGGTACGGGCTCACAGGCCGTCTGCCTCAACAAACGCTACGCCTCCCTCGTCGACACGCAGGGCAGCTACGTCGATACCTATCAGGCCGTCGCGCTCGGCTTCAACTTCTACATGTATGCCGACGATCCCGCACGCCTCAAAATCATGACCATGGCTGAATACGGCCACTCCAGCGGCTCCGCTCCGGGCCATGGATTCACCGGATGGTCGTTCATCGGCGGCGTCTATACCAACTTCTGAATAAACACGTATCACATCATGTGACGATTTTGGCACAAAGTCCCCCTTTGCATCCCAACATCACGGTGCTACATTGCCAAAGACATCCCACCACGGGAACAACACTTCCTTACATCGCAACATGAACAAAATCAATTGCATCATCATGGACTGGGCCGGCACGGCCATCGACTTCGGCTGCTTCGCCCCCCTGCATGTCTTTCTCCGCGTCTTTGCCGAAAAAGGCATGAACATCACCTACCGCCAGGCACGCGAACCCATGGGCCTCCTGAAAATCGACCACATCCGCGCCATCCTCAAAATGCCTGCCGTCGCCGAACAATTCGCCGCCGTTCACCATCGTCCATGGGTCGAAGAAGACATCCTGGAAATGTACTCCAGCTTTGAAAAACACCTCTTCGCCAGCCTCCGGGACTTCACCACTCCCATCCCCGGCGTCGTCGAAACCATCGAAAACCTCAAGGCACAAGGCATCAAAATCGGCTCCACCACCGGATACACCCGGCAGATGATGGACATCGTGCGCCCCGACGCTGCCGCCAAAGGCTACACCGTCGACAACCTCGTCACCCCCACGGGCCTCCCTGCAGGCCGCCCGGCTCCTTACATGATCTACAAAAACATGATCGACCTCGCCATCCCCTCCGTCGATCAAGTCGTCAAAGTCGGCGACACCATCGCCGACATCCGCGAAGGATTGAATGCACAGGTACACACCGTCGGCATCATCACCGGCAGCAACGAACTCGGCCTCACTCAAGAAGAATATGACTCCATGCCTGCGGACGAACTCGCTGCCCTCAAGGAAGAAGTTCGCAGCCGCATGCAGGATGCAGGCGCCCACTACGTACTCGACACCATCCTCGAACTCCCCTCCTGCATCAAAGACATCAACAGCAGCCTCTAACCACATACCAGCCATGAGAAATTACCTCCTCCTCACCCCAGGTCCCCTCAGCACCTCCGAAACCGTCCGCAACGCCATGCTGCAGGACTGGTGCACCTGGGACAAAGACTACAACGAAGGCGTCGTCACCGCCATCCGCTCCGAACTCCTCCAAATCGCCGGACTCGGCGACGAATACACCACCGTCCTCCTCCAGGGCAGCGGCACCTACAGCGTCGAAGCCACCCTCAGCTGCTGCGTCGGCCCGCAGGACAAACTCCTCATCTTCGCCAACGGAGCCTATGGCAACCGCATGGCGGACATCGCCCGCTACCACAAACTCGACCACACCCTCGTCTCCCTCAAGGAAACCGAGCAAATCACCGTCGACATCGTCCGCCAGAGCCTCGCCGCCCACCCGGACACCACCCACCTCGCCGTCGTCCACTGCGAAACCACCACCGGCATCATCAACCCCATCGAAGACATCGCCGAAGTCCTCCGCGGCAGCGGCATCACCTTTATCGTCGATGCCATGAGCAGCTTCGGCGGCATCCCCATCGACATCGCCGGACTCGGAATCGACTTCCTCGTCAGCAGCTCCAACAAATGCATCCAGGGCGTACCCGGCTTCGGCCTCATCATCGCCAAACGCACCGCCCTCGCCGCCTGCGAAGGCATCTCCCGCTCCCTCTCGCTCGACATCTACGACCAGTGGAAGGAAATGGAACAGGGCCACGGCAAATGGCGCTTCACCTCACCCACCCACGTCGTCCGCGCCTTCTTCCAGGCCCTCAAGGAACTCCGTGAAGAAGGCGGCATCGAAGCCCGCCACCGCCGCTACGAAGAAAACCACCGCATCCTCGTACAAGGCATGCGTGAAATCGGCTTCACCACCCTCCTGCCCGATGCCGTACAATCACCCATCATCACCTCCTTCCTCTACCCGGAACAGACCTTCGTCTTCGCCGACTTCTATGAAGAGTTGAAACAGCGCGGCTTCGTCATCTACCCCGGCAAAATCTCCGAAGCCCCCACCTTCCGCATCGGCAACATCGGCGACGTCTTCCCCGACGACTTCCGCCGCCTCGTCGATGCCATCGCAGACATCCGCCGCTAACCCCTCCCCCTCATACGACACAGCAACCGCCGCCCCAGCAAGGGGCGGCAACCCTCCCTCCCGCCATGCTTCAACTCAAAAACATCAAAAAAACCTACAACGGCAAAGCCGTCCTGAACGGCATCGACCTCGACATCGACACCGGGGAAATCGTCTCCATCCTCGGACCCTCCGGCAGCGGAAAAACCACCCTCCTCAACGTCATCCTCGGCCTCACCGACCTCGACGAAGGCCAAATCATCTTCAACGGCGAAGACCTCAGCCGCACCCCGATGAAACAGCGTGGCTTCAACATCGTCTTCCAGGACTACGCCCTCTTCCCCAACCTCAACGCCTACGAAAACATCATCTACGGCCTCAAAAACAAACCAGGCGTCTCCACCAAACGGGAAGTCCGCGAACTCATCGCCCTCCTCGGCCTCGGCAACCACCTCGGCAAAACAGTCGACCAGCTCTCCGGCGGCCAGAAACAGCGCGTCGCCCTCGCCCGCACCCTCGTCATGAAACCCCGCGTCCTCCTCCTCGACGAACCCCTCAGCGCCCTCGACGGCGTCATCAAGGAATCCATCAAGGAACGCATCAAAACCATCGCCAGCGACTACAACCTCACCACCATCATCGTCACCCACGACCCCGAAGAAGCCCTCACACTCTCCGACCGCGTCCTCATCCTCAACGAAGGCGGCATCTCCCAATACTCCACCCCGCGCGAAATCATCCACAACCCGCACAACGGCTTCGTCAGGCAATTCATCCTGAACCAGCTCGAAATCAAGCGGAACAACATCTTCAGCCTCTTCGAGGGAGCATATGCCTGAAAAAAGCATCGAACTCAAGGCCGTCTTCTGGGCAGTCCTCCTCATCTTCGGAGCCTTCCTCGCCTACCCCATCGCCCTCCTGCTGGGCCGCTCCCTCATGGAACAGGGAGCGCCCGGGCTCGACAACTACATCCGCATCCTCGGAAGCCCGGCCGTCCTCACCTCCTTCGGCCACAGCTTCACCGTATCCGCCACGGCTGCGCTCATCACCACCGTACTCGCCTTCTTCCTCGCGTACACCGTCCATCACACCGCACTTCCCCGCGCCCTCAAAAAAACCGTCGGAGCCGTCACCGTCGCCCCGATGTACCTCCCCACCATCACCTACGGCTTCGTCATCATCTACGCCTTCGGCAAAGAAGGCCTCATCACCCACCTCCTCGGCGGCACCCAAATCCTCGACATCTACGGCTTCCGCGGCATGCTCCTCGGCTACGTCATCTACACCCTCCCCATCGCCTATCTACTCATCAACAACACCTTCAAATACGTCGACAAAAACTTCGCCACCGTCTCCCGCATCATGGGAGACACCCCCGTCCGCACCTTCTTCGGCACAGCCGTCCGCCCCCTCGTCGGCACCCTCGGAGCCGCCTTCATCCAAAGCTTCACCCTCAGCTTCACGGACTTCGGCATCCCCGCCTCCATCGGCGGCCAATACGATGTCGTCGCCCTCCACCTCTACAACGAAATGCTCGGCGCCATCCCCAACTTCTCCGGAGGAGCGGCCATCGCCATCCTCATGCTCCTCCCCTCCATCGCCAGCATCATCCTCATCAACAGACTCGAACGCTACAACTTCCGCTACAGCAAAATCTCCAAACAGGAAATCCGCAAAAGCCCGCTCCGCGACACCGTCTGCGCCGGAGGCTCCCTCGCCCTCGCCATCGGCATCGCCGCTGTCTTCGCCATCATGTTCATCGTCCCATTCGTCCGTCACTGGCCCTACGACACCACCTTCACCTTCGACACCTTCACCACCCAGCTCTCCGCGCGCAACCTACTCGGCACCTACGGCAACACCCTCCTCGTCGCCTTCTTCAGCGCACTCGTCGGCACCATCGTCTCCTTCGGTGCAGCCCTCGTCACCGCCCGGTCCGGCATGGGAAGCAAAGCAAAAGGCGCGCTCAACGGCCTCGCCGTCGTCACCAACACCATCCCCGGCATGGTACTCGGCATCGCCTACCTCTTCGCCTACTCCGGCACATCCCTGCAAAACACATTTGCCATCATCATCATCTGCAACATCATCCACTTCTTCACCACCCCCTACCTCATGGGGAAAAACTCCCTGGAAAAACTCAACCGGAGCTGGGAATCCACCGCCTCCCTCATGGGAGACAGCTGGTTCACCACCCTCCGCCGCGTCATCATCCCGAACTCCGTCGGCACCCTGCTGGAAATCTTCTCCTACTACTTCATCAACAGCATGATCACCATCAGCGCCATCATCTTCCTCGTCGGCGCACGCACCGGAGTACTCACCACCAAAATCAAAGAACTGCAGCACTTCGCCCAGTTCGATGCCATCTTCGTCATGTCCCTGCTCATCCTCGCCACCAACATCATCGTGCGCGTCGTCCTGGGCAGAACCGCCGCCAAATACATGCCGCGTGCATGACGACCACACATCCACAACACACACACATGAAAAACATCCTCAAAACGGCCTTCGCCGCCCTCATCGCAGCCACAGCCGCCATCCTCCCCCTCTCCTCCTGCAGCCGGCAACAGGAAATCGTCATCTACTCCAACGCGGATGAAGAAGCCAAACTCGCCATGCAGGAAGCACTCGACCGTGCAGGATACGCCGGCCAATACATCCTCTCCTCCTTCAGCACCTCCGAACTCGGAGGCAAAATCATGGCCGAAGGCAAAAACACCGAAGCGGACATCATCACCGCCTCCACCTACTACCTCGAAAGCGCGCAGAAAGAACACGGCATGTACCGAACGCTCGAATTCCCCGTCGAAACCCTCACCCCGGCCAACCCGGAATTCGCCCCCGTCACCGGACAGGAAGGAGCCATCTTCATCAACACCCGCACACTCGCCGCCAACAACCTCCCCCGTCCCCAATCCCTCAAAGACCTCGCCCGCCCCGAATACAAAGGCCACATCTCCATCCCCAACCTCCGCAGCTCCTCCACCGCATGGCTCATGGTACAAGCCCTCGTCCATGCCTATGGGGAACAGGAAGCCACCCGCATCCTCAAAGAAATCGTCGCCAACGCCGGACCCCACCTTGAAAACTCCGGCTCCGCTCCGCTCAAAAAAGCACGCGCCGGAGAAGTCTCCATCGCCTTCGGACTCCGCCATCAGGCCGTTGCCGACAAAAAATCGGGCTTGCCCATCGACTACATCGACCCCACGGAAGGCAACTACATCCTCACCGAATCCATCGCCGTCGTCGACAAAGGAGACAAAACCAACCCCCTCGCCATGAAAATGGCCGAAATCATCGTCAAGGAAGGCCGCCAAGGCATCCGCAAAACCTACCCGGCCCCGCTCTACAAAGGAGAAACATCCACCGCCGACGCCCAATCGGACAACATCCGCACCTACCCCGAACCTCTCACCGTCGACCTCCTCAGAAAACACCAGAACCTCATGCCGCACTGATACGGCACACTCCGGCCTCCCTCTTCTACCCGAACCCCGCAGCCTTAAACCTGCGGGGTTTCTTCATCCACACGAGGCGCCGGAGGAGGCAGAAGAACGAATTTCAGAACAATCGATGCCAACACATACGGAATCGACGACAAAGCGACAGCAGCGATAGACATCACCAAACCAAGATTCCATGCAAAATCGCTCATTCGCGGCGAGAACCCCACGCGTGCCCAAAGCCAGTCCATACCCAAACCGAATCCCAAAGCAACAGCCTGCAGGCAAGTCGGCCCCGCAAACAGCATCCACAGCCATCCGGCCCTGTGGCGGCAGGCATCGCGGCGCAACTGCATCACCGCCGCCCACCAGCACAACAAACATGGCATCGCAAACAGCCAGCACAAACCGACACACGTCGCCGGCTCCCCCATATTCGGCAATGGCAAGCATGCGGAAACCACATACAAAACCAGCCAAACACCCCATAAATACCATCCCGACCGAGTCATGCCCATCATCCTACGCACTGCCCGGCAAACGGCAAGCTCCAAACAAACACATGACAAAAAACGCATTCGCCCCAGCATCCATCCGTCTAGCTCCATCAGATTCCCCGAAGGGAAATCGAAAGCAAACCTTGACACATCCTCCCCGGCGTGGCAGAGTCGCAAACAAGCACCCCCTTATGAACACCCGTTCCATCACCCTTGCAGCGGCCATTCTGACCGTTCTTGCACCCGTATTCCACGCATCGGCCGACGACAACCACCCCGCCGCTTCCACGCAAACCGCCGTCCCCCCCCTCACGGAACAACAACGCGAAGCCCTCCATACCGTCATTGAAGACGGAGCCTGCGCCGCCATCATCGCCTCCGGCGATGCGGAACTTCAGGAACGCCTCATGGGTGAAAACAATATCAACTACACCCAGCTCAAACTCGCAAGCATCGCCTCCCGGGCCATGGCCGGCTCTCCTGCAATAGCCATCCTGCCCCCCGCCCTTCGCGACACCTTCCGCCAAACAGCCGAAATCTCCGAACAGATCGCTGCCGCCTTTGAAAACAAACCCATCGACAACGAACGCATCACCGCCCTTGTCGAACAACTCAAGAAAGTAAACGACAGCCAGAAACAATACTGCAAACAGGCCGGAGCATTCGACATCGAACAAATGGCAGCCGCCATCTCCGCACGGCTCCTGAACGCCTTCCAAAACGAATTCGCCAAACCGGAAAACCGGGATGGCATCCGGGATTCCATCAAATACGATCGGGAAAAAAGAGAAGCCTACCTTCGCGACATGCTCAACCGCCTGCGGCAAAACATGCATGCGGAACAGCAACCGGCTCCCACGGCATCACCTGAAGAAAAACAGGCTATCTCCGACTTCCTCGACCGCACCTTCATCAACGCCAACCTCTCCATACTCCGCCACCCGGAACGCTGGCGGGACAAAAGCAAACACATGGACAACATCCTGCGATTGGCTCCCGACCCATCCACCCTCCCGAAGGAGCTGCGTCTTCAACTTGAGAAAGAACGGGAAACCTACCGAACCGTCGCCAACCTGCGCAACAAACAACGCCTCCATCGGCTCATCGCCACACTCCCCGCCATGCAGAACATCGGCTCCAACGACAGGCAGGCATTCCGGGAAAGCATGGATCAGGCAATGCAGCAAAGCCGCACCGTCCCAACCCTCATTCGCACACTCACCGGAGTCTCGCCCGAAGAACATCATGCCGGACTCCGCATGAAAATGATCGCCCAATCTCAGGAAAAAATGCCTGAAGCGCTCCGGCTTCTCAACCTCCCGCCGTTGCAGGGAAACACCATCGCAGCCTACATCCTCAAACTGCCCTTGAAAGAACAGGAACGCATCCAAACTACCGCCTGCATCATCGTCCTCGAAGACTGGCAAAAAAACGGCACCCCGAAATAACCTTCCATCCCATCCACTGCCATGAACTGCATACACCCCATCCTCGCCGCCGCACTCCTTGCATTCCCGCAATCCTACGCCGAAACCGAGCCTTCAGACAACCGCCCCGCGGCAGAACTCACCGCACCTCTTGATACAGGCCTCACGGCGGAACAGAAAAAAGCCCTGCACCACCTCTATGCGGCTGCCGCATTGTCCGAACTCACCTACTTAGACACTCTGTACAATCGCAATCCGGAGGAAGCATCCACCGAGGATCCCTCGATCTCCTACTACCCGCGTAACTACTTCCGCTTGCTGGCATCGCCATTCCAAGCCATCGCAGATTCCCCGGAATTGGCCAAACTTCCGCCCGAACTGAGCTCTCTCATACAGGAAGCCGGAAAACAGGCCCGCGAGGTCATCGAACTTCTGGAACGGCAACCTGTCGAAAAACCCCGCCTCGTCACGGCCGTCCAGGCCTTGGAACAAACGCGCAGCCGGATCAACGAACACCTCCTGCACCGGTACGGCATCAATGCCGAATGGCTGCGTGCCTGCACCTATCATCGGCTGAACCTGCTCCACAACAGCATCGCCTGGCCGAAAGGATTCGCCACATCAAGCCGTGATCTGGAAGATGAAAACCCGGATAGCGCAACAGCCCTTCAAATGGCCTATGATGCGCTTCGCGACGAACTGCCCCTCGACATCCCTCTGCACAGCGAACGGAGCCGCCACATCATTGAATACGAAGAGGTCAAGCAGCTGAACAGGGACATCTACTTCCTGAAAAACATGCATACACGTTGGCAACAGCACGCACAATATCGCATGGAATTGGAAACCATGCCGGACAGCAGCCGACTGCCGGAAGATCTTCAAACCATCATCGCCGAACAACGCACGCTCCTGCAAGCTCTGAGCAAACCGCGCAGAACTCCATACCTCATGCAACAAATCGTCGGAACATTCGGCAACAAACGATGGGCGGAAGAACGCATGGCCGAATGGGATCGCAACAAAAAACGGCTACTCACTCGCCGCGAAGAGTATCATCGAATGATCGAACAAAAAACAAAAGGTGAAGCAGGTGCCTACTATCAGTACACCGTGTACATCTCCGCCGCACTCCCGTTCCGTTACATCGACTCTGCCCGGAAAGCGTTGGACCTGCCTCCCGGCGACGCCGACCCGTATCGGTACCTTCTCTCCCTGCCGCCGAAACAGCAGGAACAGCTCAGCGAACGCGCCTGCCTCATGCTATGCGAAGAATGGCAGAAAAACGGCATCCCCCAATAAACCCACTTCTTCATGCTTACGACCCTTGCCGCACTGTATGCACTCGCATGGCCCATCCCGGCCATCACGACCGGCCAGCCCCAGCCCGCCGCTCTCCCCACAATCGTCGGGACTGCAGCCATCGAACCCATGACGGAATCGCAGAAACAGGCGATCAAAACCGTCATGCAGGATGCGGCAGCCGCGTCCCAACAAGCTGCCTTTCTCGATACGGAACTCTGCAACGACATCCTTGCAGAACAAATCCCAGCCCTGCTCCGTTTTCTGAACATCTACTGCCAGGGTTATCTCAACTCGCCTGCATTCTCTCAGCTGCCTGCGCCATTGCGCACATCCATCGAGCGGATGACCGCCCACGCCGCTCGCCTGCGCGACATCGCGCCGACGCGTGAACAACATCCCAAACAATACGCCGAGCTGTACCATGCTCTCATGCAGGAAAAGGACTTTCAGCAACAATATTGCCAAACAGCCGCCTCAATCGACTGGAACAGGGAAAACACCAGAAACACCTCACTCTTCAGATTCTACTACGTTGAATATCTCAGCCGGCCGGAAATCCGTCGACTCCTCGCATCCAAGGCATACAGAACGAAAGAAAAACAAAAAAAACTCCTCAACCGGGCCTTGCGCGACGCCCGATTCCGGCTCCGCAACGAACACGACACACCGGCACAATCCACCCCGGAAGAACAGGCAGCCATCATCCGCTACATCGGGCAGGCATACATCGCGAAAGAACTCGCCCGGCTGGAAGCTCCCGGAAAACCGGAAGAACAACCGGACATCGACACAAGCGGCCTTCCGCAGGACCTCCGCAACCAATTGGAGAACGACCAGACGGAACAACAAGGCTACTCATCGAAAACATCCCGCCTCATTCTGGAAAAAACAGGCATGTGCATGGAAGAACACATGGCGCTGCTCAAAACCCAACTATTCGACCTCCAGCCAACAAGAGAGGCGGAAGCACGCCGCCTCCTGAACCTCCCGGACGGCGATCCAGACGCAATCATCTACCGTCTCTCCCTGTCGGAAGAACAGAGAAAAAAACTCAGAAACGAAACTTCCAGACTCCTCCTGCAGGATTGGCGGCAAAACGGCATCCCCTCCCACCGGTAGCGCAACATCCAGCCCACCTCCCATGCCCTCCTTCTCCCTGACCAAAACCTACCTCGATTGCCAAACCGACAACGGAACGACTATCGTCTGCTACGCCTCGGTGCTGAGCCTCGGACACCTCAAATTCCGGCATGCCTCATGGCTGGAACTCCTGCCTGACGGCACATCCAAACGTCGGCAAACCTTCATCCGCGGCGCCATGCCCGAAAACACGGAACAGGGAAACATCCTCTGGCAATGCCGCAGCCTGCATGCTGCTGGAACCTGGCGCCCCGAACACCCCTCCCTGCCGCTCCAGCACCTCCACACCGAACGCGGGCTCACCACCGACTGGCATTGCCTCCAGCCGCGCAGCCGCGTCTCCCTCCGCCTCGAAAACCGCCACTACGAAGGCATCGGATATGCCGAACGCCTCCACATGACACTCCCTCCATGGAAACTCCCCATCGACACCCTCCACTGGGGCCGCTTCCTCGGAGACAAAGGCAGCACCATCATCTGGATCGTCTGGGAAGGACCCAGCCCCGTCACCCTGCTGTGGGACACGCAATGGCGGCACCATCCTGCCGGACTCCATGCCTCAGCCGACGGCTCCTCCCTCCGCACAGACACCCTCAGGCTTGACTTCGACCGCCGCCACATCCTGCGTGAAGGCGCCATCGGCTCCACCGTCCTCCGCACCTTCCCGGCACTGGCGAAAAAACTGCTTCCCCCCTCCATCCTTCACCTGCACGAATGCAAATGGGCCGGACGGGCCACGCTCACCACATCCTCCGGCACCGAACCCGGCCTGAGCATCCACGAAATCGTCCGCTTCTCCCCTCCCTCCGCATCATGACCGACACTCCCCGCCCCCAGCGCACCCTCCTGCACCGGCTCATCGCCAGCAGAACATTCTACGCCGCTTGCTTCTGCATCCTCCTGCCCCTCCTCATCGTCTGGGGATGCATCCGCCTCGAACCCTCCGTCACCCTCCCCCCTCTGCATCACCCGATCATCGGCACAGCCATGGCCACCCTCGCCCTCTCTGGCATGGCCGCCGCCATGCTAAACCTTAAAATACGGGGAGGCGGCCTCCCCATGAACGGCTTCCCGCCGCCCCGCTTCGTCGCCACCGGCATCTACCGCCTCGTACCGCATCCCATCTACACATGCAGCGTCATCCTCGCCGCCGGAGCCTCCGTTGCCACCGGTTCGGCGGCAGGACTCTACATCTTCACACCCCTCATCGCCCTCGGCTGTGCCGCCATCGTCTGGGGATACGAACGGCAGGACCTCATCCGCCGCTTCGGCACCAGCTCTCCACCCACATGGCTATCCCTGCCGCCTCCCGGCCATCGGCACAACACCCCCTTTGAACGACTCCGCGCCTTCCTCCTCCCCGCCATCGTCTGGACAGCCCTCTACTTCCTCGGCGGTCACATGATGCTCACCGAAGGCGCCCCCTCATGCCGCATCCTCGGAGAACAGGCAACCCCCGTCATCCAGCAGGCGGGCTGGATCTACGTCAGCATCTACCCTGTCCTCCTCCTCGTCATCCTCCTCCAGCACACCGACGCCCTCATGAGAAGCTTCGCCATCTCCGGCATCCTTGCCTGCGCTCTGGCATTCCTCCTCTACATCCTCTTCCCCCTCTCCTGCCCATTCCTCCCCTTCGAACCGACCACCGCCGGTGGCCGACTACTCGAATGGGAACGCTCCGTCGACCTCAACGGCGGCATCGCCTTCCCCTCCTACCATGCCCTCTGGGCCTTCCTCATGCTCGCTGCGCTCTGGCGGGCCGCACCCGGCAACCTCCCGCGCCTACTCATGCTCCTGTGGACACTCGCACTCTGCTGGAGCTGCGTCGCCACAGGCATGCACGGATGGATCGACATCATCGCCGCCGCTCTCCTCACCGCAGGCGTCCTCCTTCGCGCACCCATCCTTCGCAGCATCATCCGCCTCTCCGAATGCCTCGCCAACTCGTGGCACGCATGGCGCATCGGCCCCCTCCGCATCATCAACCACGCCATCTACACCTTCCTCGCCGCCGCCGGAGGCTACTACCTCGTCCTCGCACTGGCCGGGCCATCCTACCTCCTCGCATCCGGCATCGTCACCATCTGCTCACTCGCCGGAGCAGGCATCTGGGCCCAGCTCATCGAAGGCTCCTCCCAACTCCTCCGCCCCTTCGGCTACTATGGCGCCATCCTCGGCGGCATTGCGGGCATCCTCCTCATCGCCACGACCTCCCACCTTCTTCCCGAAAACGGCAACGACCCATGGATCATCTTCGGAGCCATGGCTGCCGCCGCACCCTGGATACAGGCCATCGGACGCATCCGCTGCATCGTACAGGGCTGCTGCCACGGCCGCCCCGTCCACACCTGCCATACCCACCTCGGACTCCGCCACACCAACCCCTCCTCACGCGTCTGTGCCCTCAGCCCCTACACCGGCATCCCCCTCCACGCTACGCCACTCTACTCCATCGCCTTCAACCTCCTCATCGGAACCATCCTCCTCCGGCTCTGGACAGCCTCCGCCTCCGTAGCACTCATCGCCGGACTCTACTTCGCCCTTGCCGGACTCTCCCGCTTCGTCGAAGAAGCCTACCGGGGAGAACCCCAAACGCGCCGCGCATGGGGACTCACCGAATACCAGTGGCTCGCCGTCGCCTTCATCCTGACCGCCTTCGTCATCTGGAGCCTTCCCGGAGGAACCACGCCCGCCCCGGCCCCCGACTGGCTGAACGCCACATACTGGCTCGCCCTCCCCGTCGGCCTCCTCTACGCCTTCGCCATGAGCATGGACTTCCCCAACTCCCATCGCCGCTACTCCCGCCTCACCGGATAGCTCATCTCCTCATCTCCTCATCTCGCCTGTCGACTGATCGTCTGAGGAGAACAGGCTTTTCCACCTTCGGACATGGCGACCAAATAAACGACGCTTCCTCTTTCTTAGCAGGATCCTTCATGACCAGCGAGAGTAAACCGCCCACAGCAGCCAAACAGGCGACTGTCAATCCCAAACGAAACAGAGCCATGATCCATCCTGCAACGGGTGGAGAAGCAACCGATTCGCGCTTCTCCACCTCCTGCATTCATCTTCAAACGCATACACATCTCCAAACATTGCATGAAAGATCCGCATCACACCGTCGCTTCCCAGATCATACTATCCTTATCGTACGGCACATCCGAACGGCGATCGCCGGGAACCTGCATATTCTTGTAAATCTCCTGCGTATTCGGCTCTGCAAAATTCATGCGGAACAGCTGAAAAATCGGTGAACCGCCTGCATCCCGCTTCTTCGGAGCATCGTCCAAATCCTCAATCAGCAGCACGAACCCGAAATAACCGCCCGGCACCTCCGAAATCAAAATCTCAATCGGATACGACTGCCCCTCCTTCACCTCGAACACATCGCCCGTACTGAGACCATCCAGATTATTATTCCAATCGCTCCCCGCCCCATTATACCTGAAAAACTGGCGCGGCTGCCCCTTGGAATCCTTCAACTCCGCACGATTCGCCGCATTGCCGCCCAGCATCTTCCCGGTCGCTACGCTCGACCAGCCGTAATCGAACACCGTCTTCCCATTGAACCGCACCGCCAGAGAATCGTCCCCCAGCCCCACAAAACGGAACCTGCCGGACTTGGGAGCCTTCACCTTCCCGCGGTAAATCGCCACCCACATACTCGCCTTCACCTTATCCTGCACCTTATAGGCATAGGGGGCCTCCTCCGCCTTGCAAATCGGCATATAAAAACAGGGAGCATACAGCTTTGTCGGCGCCTGATAGTACTTCGCCAGCATACTCTTATTCCAGCCGCTCGAATTGAACTCGCTCAGAACCTGCTTGCACAGCCCGGGACTCATCCCCGTCGGCGCACCGGAAGGCGTCTGCTTCAAATCGTAAAACGTACCTTCCAGTGCCGAACCGCCGCCGTCTGGATCCTCTGTACCGAGCGGATGATCCCCGGGGCCGGAATCGCCGAACTGCGTCAGCCCCGGCCCAATACCGGTCCCGAACACTGGAGACATCCCGAAATCCATCTGATCCGTCACGATATCCACGGGATTAATCTGAACGGAACCCGCCGTCACGGCAACCACCACCGGAGGAGCCACCTGTGAGGCCATACTGGCGCGCGACACCGTCTTCCGGACCATCTTGGGTGTCTCGGCGGGCCTCGCATCCTCCGTATGGAAGAAACCATCTCGTTTGGCGGGCCCTTCGCTTTCGACAAACAGCCTGACCATCAGAAACAACGTCACACCGCCAAGAAAACAGCACAGCAGCGACACCGCCACAGCCGACATCCTGTTGCGGCGCGCTGTCCTCTTCAGTTCGACCTCGGCTTCGGGAGTAATGGAAATATGAATAGCCATATGATTAATTCGTGTTGGAGTTGATAACAAATATTGTTGACAGATAAATCATGCATCCCTAAACCCGAATAAGCGAGACAAAGAGGTGTAACAGAACTGTAACAACAATCACAGCAGCGTCTCATCGCCCGCCGCACCTTGGCTGGGCACAAACCAAAAACCGCCCCGGGCAACATGCCCGGGGCGGCCGATCCATCCAACAAACCACTCAGGGAACAGCTCTCCAGATCAAGCTATCGGCATCATAGGGCACATGCGACCTCCTGTCACCGGGCACATTCATTCGTTCGTACAACTCCTCCGTCGAAGGAAGAGCAAAATTCGTACGGAACAACTGGAAAATCGGGGAACCCGTCGCATCACGCCCCTTCGGAGCATCGTCCAAATCCTCGATCAGCAACACGAACCCGAAATACCCGCCCGGAATCTCCGACACCAACACCTCCACCGGATACGTCTTCCCGGCCTCCACCGCAAACACATCTCCCGAACACAAACCATCCAAATTCCCGTTCCAATCCGGCCCGGCGCCCGCATAACGGAAAAACTCGCGTGGCTTCCCCCGATCATCCCGCAGCGCAGCACGAACAGCGTGCTTATCCGCTCCGCCCGTCATCTGACCGGAAGACAAATTCTCCCAGCCGTAATCGAACACCGTCCTCCCGTTGAACCGCACCGCAAGGGCATCGTCTCCCAGCCCGACAAAACGGAACCTCCCGCTCTTCGGAGCAACCACCTTCCCGCGGTACACCGCCACCCACTGACTGGCCTTCACACGATCCTGCACCCCGTAGGCAAACGGAGCCTCCTCCGCCTTGCAAATCGGCAGGTAGAAACACGAAGCATACAACTTCGTCGGAGCCTTGTAAAACCTCGCCAGCACCCCGGCATTCCACCCCTTATTCACGAACTCGCCCAGCGTCTTCTTGCACAGCGCGGGAGACATCCCCGTCTCCGCACCGGAAACCGTCTGCTTCAAATCGTAAAACGTTCCCTCCAAAGCCGAGGCTGTCTCAATCTCTTCCGTAGTCGAAAACACATCGCCGATCACCGTCGAACGCACCGGATGAAAACCGATACCTTCCAGCCCCGGCCCCGTACCTACATTCACGGACAGTCCCAGTCGAGCATCCTCCGTCGGCTCGTCCACAGACGGAAGCACAACGGGCGACAAAGCATCCGGCAAAACAAGATTCAACGCAGAATCCGGAGAAGAATCGTCCACAGTCGGTCGGGGCCGAAGCATCTCGGGACGCTTCAACGGAGCGGCGACCTCATCGGTCTCCCAATAATCGGACTGAAACATCATCTCCGGAGCATCGGCAAACAGCCGCACTGTCAGATACAAAGTCACTCCGCCCAGCGCACAGCAAAGGCAGGACACACACAAGGCGGACACCTTGTCGCGGCAGGCCGACTTCTTCAACTCGGCCTCGGCTTCCGGTAAAATAGCAACATGAAGGGACATAATTTTATAGATTGGTTAAGGTTGAACATGGTTAATTGACAAAACCATTACTATCCCCTTCCCCACCAAAAAGCGAGACAAAGCCGTGCAACAGAAGCGTCTCAACTGTTACAGAATCATCTCATCCCTACTCCGGCAAGCCCTTGCCGCGTTGCACTTCTTTCTGCTCCTATCACCCGGAAAGCCGGATCTTGACAACCCGGCCCTGCCAACCTACCATCAAACAGACACATCCCCTCATGCCTGCTCCTCCCCTGCACTCATCGCAACCCGCCTACTACACCATCGGCTACTACCTTGCCGAATGCGGACACCTGCCAGACTACCACCCACAGGCCCCCGGTCGCCTGCTCACAGCCAGCCACTGCTTCTGCCGCCTGCATCCCGACCTCATCGCGTGCTACTGGAACGGCTGGGAAACGAAGAAAGAACCCTACCAGCAGAAAACCGGCCTCTCTGACGAAGCTCTTGCCTCCCTGTCGCAGCACCTGAGCACCATGGAAATCGACAGCGATTCCCGCTTCGAACGCCGCGCGGATGCACAGCACATCCGACAAACATACTTTACCCAAAGAAACGACATCCACCTCATCTCCATCTCTCTGACCGCCCCCTACCGGGACAAACTCTCCCCGCACGGTCCCGCCAACCACATCACCAAAACTCTCTGTACTCAAAAACTCGACGGAGGACGCCACCTCGGCAACGACATCCTCGGCTGGGACATCGGCAGCTTCCACACCTACCTGTGCAACGGACTCGAACAGGACATCGCGGCAATCCACCCTCTCCGGCTCAACACATGGGGCTTGATCGACAATCCTTACGAAGAAGTGGAAACATACGCCGAACTCATCCAAAATCAAGGAGAACCCGTCATCTGGCTCCCCGTCGCCGTCCATCTGCACGATGCCGGATACCCGGCGGAAACGTAAAACCACCCATACCAGCCTCCCGCCTCCTCTATACAGCCACGAACACCTGGCACGGGCCGCCACCCCTGACCGCATACACAACAAAAGCAGGAGCCTCTTGAAGAGACTCCTGCCTTCTGGAAGTGAATCAGTCAATCGGACCTTCTCTTACAGCACCTCGGGTGCCAGAGAAACGATCTTCATGAATTGCTTTTCGCGGAGTTCACGGGCCACCGGTCCGAAGATACGGGTGCCGCGCGGATTGTTGTCCTTGTCGATGATGACAACGGCGTTGCCATCGAAACGGAGGACGGAGCCGTCATCGCGGCGGATCGGAGCAGCCGTACGAACGACGACGGCCTTCACCACGCTGCCCTTCTTCACGGCAGCAGTGGGGATCGATTCACGGATGTGGCAGGTAATGATATCGCCAATGTGCGCCTGACGCGTACGCTTGCCGATCACGCCAATCATCTTGGCGGAACGGGCGCCCGTATTATCGGCGACCTGGACGAGGGATTCCATCTGGAGCATGTTACAATAACCTTTCTATTTGATAATCAGATTAGTGGTTAATCACTTCCACCAGCTCCCAGCGCTTGAGGCGGGAGAGGGGACGAGTTTCCACGATGCGGACCTTATCGCCGACTTTGGCAGTATCATTCTCGTCGTGTGCGTAGAATTTCTTGCTCTTCTTGACAATCTTCTTGAACTTCGGATGGGGGACGCGAGCCACGTATTCCACAACGATGGTCTTGTCCATCTTGGTGGAGGTCACGACACCAACGCGAGTCTTACGAAGGCCTTGGGGCTTTGTAGTAGTATTTTCGCTCATTTTGGTTGATTCCTTGGTTCTTATTGAGCAGCGGCTTCACCTTGGACGGTGAGGGCGCAAGCAAGTTCCTTGCGGACGATACGAAGGCGTTGATTATTTTCAAGCTGGCCGGTGGCCTGCTGAATGCGGAGGTTGAAGTATTCTTCGCGAAGGCTGCGGATATGGGCGGAGAGCTCATTGGCCGACATCCCGCGGAAGTCTTTGGCTTTCTTCTTAGGCATGATTCTGAATGGCGGTTGCAATTAGGCCATGGCGGCGACGCCTTGGCGATAGACGAAACGTGTGGAGATACCAAGCTTGTTGGAGGCGAGGCGAAGAGCTTCGCGAGCCTGGGATTCCGTCACACCGGCAACTTCAAACATGATGTTCCCGGGGCGAACGACAGCCACCCAGCCTTCCACGGCACCCTTACCCTTACCCATACGGGTATCCGGCGGACGCTGCGTGAAGGACTTCTGCGGGAAGATGCGGATGAAAACCTTCCCTTTACGGCGAAGGTAACGGTTGATGGCGATACGGCAGGCTTCAATCTGGTTGTTGGTTACCCAGCCGCGGTCGAGGGATTGAAGACCGAAGTCACCGAAAGCAACGGACGTACCGCTGGTGGCATTGCCGGAACGGCTGCCGCGGTGCATCTTGCGATGCTTGACGCGTTTTGGCATTAAAGGCATAGTATATTCCTCCTAGTATTTATTTGTTAATAAATTGATCAGGCATTATTGCGGGGTTCGCGCTCACGACGGGGTCCGCGGGGTCCGCGGTTGTCGCGATTGTTCGGACGACCGGAAGGAGCGGCATTCGCCACTTCGGGACGCTTGTTCACCCAGCACTTGATACCGATGATACCATAAAGAGTGCGAGCTTCGGCAAAACCGTAGTTGATCGGCACGCGGAGAGTCTGCAACGGCACTTTGCCTTCGCGGTACCATTCGGCACGGGCGATGTCGGCACCGCCGAGACGGCCGGCACAACGGATACGGATACCTTCGGCACCGAAATCCATGGCCACCTGCACGGCGCGCTTCATGGCGCGGCGGAAGGAAACGCGGCGTTCGAGCTGCGTTGCGACGTTTTCTGCGATAAGCTGTGCGTCGAGTTCCGGCTGGCGGATTTCAACGATGTCGATCTTCACCTGCGTAGCTGCGCCGCAGATCTTCTTGAGATCTTCCGTCATCTGTTCGATGAGCTCGCCCTTGCGGCCGATCACCAGACCCGGACGGGCGGTGTGAACCGTAATACGGACGCTGTTCCATGCACGCTCGATCACGATGTTGGAGACGGCGGCGGTCTTCAGGCGTTCCTTGATGCACTGGCGCATCTGAAGGTCTTCATGAAGCTTGGTGGCGTAGTCTTTGCCCGTGGCATACCACTTCGAAGCCCAGTCTTTGCTGACGGCGAGGCGGAAGCCGATAGGATTTACTTTATGACCCATGATTCTTGATTCTTGTAGGTGAGACGTTGATTAGGCTTCCTTGGAGGCCAGGACGACAGTAATGTGCGAGGTGCGCTTGCGGATCATATTGGCAGACCCACGGGCACGAGGCATCGTGCGGCGTTGAGTCGGGCCTTCATCCACCATGACAGACTTCACGAAGAGGCTGTCGGCGGCGAGTTCCTTATTGTTCTCGGCGTTGGCAACAGCAGACTTGAGAGCCTTGTTGAGCAGGTAGGCACCCTTCTTCGGGGTGTAACTCAGGGTGTCCGTCGCCTGGGAGACGGTCATGCCCTGGACGGCGCGTGCTACGTCGCGCATCTTCTTCGCAGAGATTCGCGCGTATTTGTAAACAGCTTTCACTTCCATGTTTTTGCTTGTTTTAATGTTAAAGAGTATTATTCGTTTGTTTTGACCGTTGCGCGGTCTCCAACGGCAACCATGAGAGCCGGATTCAGAAGCTTCAGGATAAGCACCCCGGCGACTTCCTTGCGGACGTCCGTCACGATCGTATTGGCGAGGATCTGGTCGCCGCGGGAAATCTCCACCGGCATACCGACTCTCAACCCTCCTTCACGCCCCACATTGACCACCACGAGACCGGAATCGGAATCGATGCTCAACACGGAAGCATTGTCGAGGGTACCCGCGAAATCGCGAGCCGGCGACTGGCGGAAACCCAGCGCCACATCCGTTTCCCTCAGGGCGGATTCCACAGCGGAGCGCGCTGCGGGATCGTCCGTCAGCGCCTGGCTCATGTAGGCGATCACGGCGCTGGAGAGTTTGACGGAGGCTTTCTTGAGAATATCCAGTTCCTCGTTGGCAGCTTCCAGATTGCCCATGGCGTCGATGAGACGCTGCTCGCTGTCGCCGAGGGCGGAACCTCCGAGCGCTTCAAGGCGCTTGCGGATTTCCTGGAGTTTGCCTTCGGCACGGTCAGCATCCTGCCGTGCCTGGATGTAGGAGGTTTTGAGCGTCGTATTCTGTTTTTCGAGACGCTCGATCTTGCGCAACAGATCAGCCCTGCTCTCATCCCCCTGGACAAAGCCTGCTCCCAGCACCACCGCAGCAAGAGCCGCAGAAGCGTATGAGCAGAGTCTGGAGGATGAGGAGAGCATGATAGAGTCTTGTTATGTGGTCCGGATTACTTCTTGCCGATACCGCCGTGCTGCTTGAAGGTGCGCGTCGGAGCGAATTCACCAAGCTTGTGGCCGACCATGTTTTCCGTAACGTACACGGTGGCAAAAGATTTGCCGTTGTGTACGAGGAAGGTGAGACCGACGAAGTCGGGGGTCACCATCGAGGCGCGGCTCCATGTCTTGATCGGCTTGCGGTCACCCGTTTCGATCTGAACATCGATCTTCGCCAGGAGCTTTTGGCTCACAAAGGGTCCTTTTTTGAGGGAACGTCCCATGATATGTACTCTGGTTTGATTTGGTTACGTTAAATTACTTGGACTTGCGGCGCTGCACGATGAAGGCGTCGCTCGGCTTGCGGAGGCGGCGGGTCTTCTGGCCCTTCACATGACCCCACGGGGAGGAAAGGTGCTGGCGGCCACCACCGGACTTGGATTTGCCTTCACCACCACCGTTGGGGTGATCGACCGGGTTCATACACATACCGCGGACAGTCGGGCGGATGCCGAGCCAGCGCGTACGTCCAGCCTTGCCGGAAGTTTCGTTCATGTGCTGCGTATTGCCGACCTGGCCGACCGTGCAGAAGCAGTTTTCATTGAACTTGCGGATTTCGCCGGAGGGCATCTTCACAAGAGCGAAGCCGCCTTCACGGTTGGAAAGAATGGCCTGCTGGCCGGCGGAACGGGCAATCTTGCCACCGGAACCCGGGCGGATTTCGATGTTGTGCACAGCCGTACCGAGGGGCACGCTCTTCAGAGGCATCGCATTACCGACCTTGGGAGCAACCTTTTCGCCGCTTTCCACCGTAGCGCCGACAGCAAGGCCGACGGGAGCAAGGATGTAGGACTTTTCGCCGTCCTTATACTGGATCAGGGCGATGCGGCAGGTGCGGTTCGGATCGTATTCCACGGCGAGAACCGTAGCAGGCACATTGCGCTTGCCGCGAAGGAAATCCACGAGGCGGTAATGGCGCTTGTGACCGCCGCCAATGTGGCGGGTCGTGATACGGCCGTTATTGTTGCGGCCGCCGGACTTGCGCAGGGGAGCGAGAAGGCTCTTTTCGGGAGTGGACTTCGTGATCTCGTCGAAGGACGGCAGCACCTTGTAGCGATTGGCCGGAGTGGTAGGCTTGAATGACTTAAGGGACATGATAGCTTACTGTATTAGGGGTTCTACTTAGACGAGGTCGAGGGACTGACCGTCGGCAAGACGCACGTAGGCCTTCTTCCAATGCGGGGCGCGGCCTGCATCGGAGCGGCGGCGGCGGCGTTCCTTGCCGTCGTAGTTGGCCGTGCGAACGGAAACGACCTTCTTGTCGAATGCACGTTCAATGGCTTGCTTGATTTCGATCTTGTTGGCGTCCCGCTCAACTTCAAAGACGATTTCGCCTGTCGTTTCGTGCAGCACCGTAGCCTTTTCGCTGATGCGCACCTTCTTGATGATTTGGTAAATGTCTTTCATGTTCTTAGGCCGTGCGGCTGGCGAGAGTTTCAAAAGAGGTTTCCACGAGAATCACCTTCCCGGCATGGAGAAGCTGTTCGACGTTCACTTCGGCAGCCGTCATCAGGAGGACTTCCTGCACGTTACGGCCTGCGAGCTTCGTCTTTTCGTCGAAGGATTCGGCGACGACGAGCACTTTCTTGCTGTCGGTGAGAGCGGAGACTGCGGCGATGAAGCTCTTGGTCTTGCCGTCTTCCACGGCGAAAGCGGGAACCGTCACGACCTTGTCACCGGCGATGATATCGCCGAGCACGCGGCGAAGAGCCAGGCGGCGGGTCGTCTTGTTCACTTTCTTGGTGTAGTCGCAGGGGCGGGGACCGAAGACCACGCCGCCGCCCACCATGATGGGAGCGCGCTTGTCGCCATGACGGGCATTACCCGTACCCTTCTGGCGGAAGATCTTCTTGTTGTTACCGCTCACTTCGCCACGCGTCTTCGTGTTGGCGGAACCTGTGCGGCGGTTGGCCTGGTAGGCGACCACGAGGTCGTGTACGGCCTGCGAACCCTTGTCGCTACCAACCGTCTTGATGTTGGCGGCAGCGGCTGCTTCTAATGTAAAGTTCTTTGCGGACATAGATAGGTTTTCCTAAGTTCGTTCTTATTTGCCTTGCTTCTTCTTCGCAGGACGGATCACCACGTAGGAACCTCGGGCGCCCGGAACGGGGCCGGATACGAGGATCACGTTGTCGTCGTTGCGAACCTGCACGACGCGAAGATTCTGAACGGTCGTGTTTTCATTGCCCATGTGACCGGGCATTTTCTGGCCTTTCCAAACGCGGCTCGGCGTGGCGCAAGCGCCGACGGAACCCGTACGACGATGCATCATGGAACCGTGCGCGGCGGGGGAGCCGTGGAAGTTGTGGCGGCGCATTGCGCCCTGGAAGCCCTTGCCTTTCGACGTGCCGATCACGTCCACCCAGGCGCCGTCTTCCAACAGGCCGAGACCCGGATGAGTTGCGCCTTCGGCGGGAAGCTCGGACGCTTCAACGCGGAATTCCTTGAGAAGTTTAACCGGGGCGATGCCCAGCTTCTTGAGATGTCCGGCAACAGGCTTGGAGAGCCTGCTTTCCTTCTGGGCGTCGAACGCGACCTGTACGGCGTTGTAGCCGTCCTTGTCTGCAGTCTTCACCTGGGCAAACGTGTTGCCGGCGACATCAATGACGGTGACGGGGATCATGGAGCCGGTTTCCTGATTGAAAACGCGGGTCATGCCAACCTTTTTACCAATGAGTCCAAGAGCCATTTTAAAAGATGATAGGAATGGTGTTAATAATGCGAACTGGGCCGGGACTAGATCTTGATCGTGATGTCCACGCCAGCCGGGAGGTTGAGCTTCTTCAGCTCGTCCACGGTACGGGCGGTCGGGTCGACGATGTCGAGCAGGCGCTTGTGCGTGCGGATTTCGAATTGTTCGGCGGACTTCTTGTTAACATGGACCGAGCGGTTCACAGAGAACTTCTCGATGCGAGTCGGCAAAGGAATCGGGCCGGCAACTTTGGCTCCGGTGCGCTTGGCGGTCTCAACAATCTCCAGAGCGGAGCGATCGATGGCGCGGGAGTCAAACGCGCGGAGACGGATGCGGATTTTAGGACTTTGCATGAACGTGCGGTACTTTGATTTTCTTGATAAATAAGGTTTTACTTGCCTCCGCGTTCCTTGACGATTTCATCGACAAGGTTCTGGGGCACCTGTTCGAAGTGGGAGGGCTCCATGGAGTAGGAGGCACGGCCACTGGAGAGGGTACGGACAGCGGTGGAATAACCGAACATTTCGGCAAGGGCGACATTAGCCTTGAGGATGCAGTCGTTGGCCTTGGTTTCCATGTTGCTGATTTGACCGCGGCGGCGGTTGAGGTCGCCCATGACGTCGCCCTGATAATCGGTCGGCGTGGAGACTTCGACGGACATGATCGGTTCGAGCATGATCGGCTTGGCCTTCTTGAAGGCATCCTTCATGGCGAAGATGGCAGCCATCTTGAATGCGTTTTCGTTGGAGTCAACTTCGTGGTACGAACCGTCGACCACCTGGACGTTCACGTCCACCACCGGATAACCGGCGATGACACCCGTCGTCATGGCTTCGTTGAGACCGGAATAGACGGCGTTCATGTATTCCTTCGGAATCGCACCGCCGACAATCTTGTTCTCGATCGTCAGGCCCTTGCCGCGTTCGTTCGGCTGCACGTCGATGACGACGTGACCGTACTGACCGCGACCACCGGACTGCTTGACGAGCTTGCCGTCGCCGTGGGCGGGGGCAGTGATCGTTTCGCGGTAGGCGATCTGGGGCTTGCCGACGTTGGCTTCCACCTTGAACTCGCGCATGAGACGGTCGATGATGATTTCGAGGTGAAGCTCACCCATACCGGAAATAATGGTCTGGCCGGTTTCTTCATCCGTCTTCACCTGGAAGGTCGGGTCTTCTTCGGAAAGGCGTCCGAGAGCATTGGACATCTTTTCCTGGTCGGCCTTGGTCTTGGGTTCCACGGCCATGGCGATAACCGGTTCCGGGAAGGTCGGAGGTTCGAGCGTGAAATCGTTGTCGTCTGCCGTGATTGTGTCACCCGTCGTGATATTGCGGAGACCGACGATAGCGGCGATGTCGCCGGAGTACACGGCGTCCACGTCCGTGTGGACGTTGGCCTGAATTTGGATAAGGCGTCCCACACGTTCCGTCTTGCGGGTACGGGGATTGTAAATCGTATCACCCTTCTTGATGACACCGGCATACACGCGGATGAAGACGAGCTTGCCCACGAACTTGTCGGCCCAGAGCTTGAAGACGAGAGCCATCGGCTTCGCGTCGTCGCTGGCGATGATGTCTTCGGAAACGGTTTCGTCCAGCGTGCTGACAACGTGGGCGGGAACGGTTTCAACCGGGGAGGGAAGATAGTCGATCACCGCATCAAGAAGAGCCTGAACGCCCTTGTTCTTGAAAGCGGAACCGCCGGCAACCGGGATGAACTTGTTGGCGATCGTCGCACGACGGATGGCCTTCTTGAGAATTTCAGGGGAGATCGGTTCTTCCATGAGGAACAATTCGCCCAGCTCGTCGTCGACATCGGCCACGCGGCTCACGAGGTCGTGATAGGCGTTGGCAGCCTTCTCCTT
Source organism: Neoakkermansia glycaniphila (assembly GCF_001683795.1). Lineage (GTDB taxonomy): Bacteria > Verrucomicrobiota > Verrucomicrobiia > Verrucomicrobiales > Akkermansiaceae > Akkermansia > Akkermansia glycaniphila. The sequence continues at coordinate 72,143 of NZ_LIGX01000019.1, read as the reverse complement.
GAGCTCGGCGGGAATCTCGACGATTTCGTAGGTGGAACCGAGACGGTCGGAGTCGGAGTACATGATGGCCTTCTGGTTCACCACGTCGATCTGGCCGCAAAGAGCGTCTTCCGCACCGATGGGAATCAGCACCGGAGCCGCATTGGCGCCGAGCTTGGTGAGGATATCGTTCATCACGTTGTCGAAGTTGGCGCCGGTACGGTCCATCTTATTCACGAAGCACATGCGGGGAACGCTGTACTTGGTGGCCTGGCGCCACACGGTTTCCGTCTGGGGCTGCACGCCGGCCACACCGCAGAACACCACGATAGCGCCGTCAAGCACGCGGAGGGAACGTTCCACTTCGGCCGTGAAGTCAACGTGGCCGGGGGTGTCGATCACGTTCACCTGGAAATTCTGACCTTCGAAAATCTTGTAGACTCCTTCAGTGGGAACCTGCTTCCAGTTTGTCGTCACGGCAGCGGAAGTAATGGTGATGCCACGTTCCTGCTCCTGTTCCATCCAGTCGGTCGTCGCAGCGCCGTCATGCACTTCGCCGATCCTGTGGATCATGCCTGTGTAGAAAAGGATACGCTCGGAAAGCGTGGTCTTGCCCGCATCGATGTGAGCGGAGATACCGATATTACGGTAGCGCTCGAGCGGAGCCTTGCGATTGGGATTGCTAACGTTAGTAGCCATATTGAGTCAAAAGAATCTTGTATTTCTGAGGTCAGTCACGGAAAAACCTCCACCGGGATCACCAGCGGAAGTGAGCGAATGCGCGGTTGGCCTGAGCCATCTTGTGCACGTCGTCGCGCTTGCGAACGGAAGAGCCCTGATTATTGGCAGCTTCCTTGATTTCGTTGGCAAGAGCTTTGTGCATCGGCACACCCTTGCGACCGCGGGCATAACCGATAATCCAGCGCATGGCAAGAGCTTCGGAACGGTCGGGAGCCACTTCCAAGGGAACTTGGTAGGTAGCGCCACCGACGCGGCGGCTCTTCACTTCAACACGGGGCTTCGCGTTTTCGATAGCACGTGTGAGGATTTCGAGAGGGTCGATCGTGTCGGTGCCTTCGTTGGCGAGGTCGATGGCAGCATAGACAATGCGTTCCGCGAGGGAGCGCTTGCCGCTGTACATCACCTTGCCGATCAGCTTACCGACGAGAACGGAATCGTAACGGGAGTCACGACGTTCAATCTTCTTGTAGACGCGTTTGCGACGGGCCATGATATGATTATTTCTTAATTAGTTGATATGATTTATTTGGCGGCGGCCTTCGGGCGCTTGGCACCGTACTTGGAACGACCCTGACGACGCTTGTCGACGCCGAGGCAGTCGAGAGCACCGCGGACGATATGGTAACGAACACCGGGCAAGTCCTTCACACGACCGCCGCGCACGAGCACGATGGAGTGTTCCTGAAGATTGTGGCCTTCACCGCCGATATAGGCGATTACTTCTTCGCCGTTCGTCAAACGAACCTTGGCGACCTTACGAAGAGCCGAGTTCGGCTTCTTGGGCGTACGAGTCATCACCTGAAGACATACACCGCGGCGCTGAGGACAGCTGTGAAGCGCACGTGACTTGGATTTTACTTCCGGAGTAATGCGTCCTTTACGGACGAGCTGATTGATGGTCGGCATGTTTCCTGCTTGTTGTTTGTTCGCCGGGCGACCACGAAAAATTGACGACTCCTTCGCAGGAAATCGGCCTTTTTTCCGGAGGCGCACCCGATAGAAATCGATTATATTGCACCCAGAGGCGCTGATAAGGGAGCGACAGTATAATGATTTTTCTAGGGATGACAAGCCTTTTCTTGCGGATTTTGAGATTTTTTTGAAAAACGAATTTCTCCGCTCTTTCGGAAAATAGTTCCGCTGTATGACAAAAATCACCGTCCGCTGCCCATTTCGCGGCTTGCACGACCGTTTTATTTTCGGTTATTCTTGATCGAATAACTTCCCTTCTCCCATGATTCCCGTATCCGCCTGCCTTGCCATCGCGTTCGCGAACCAGTCCGCACCGCCTCCCCTGCCAGCTCCAACCCAGACGCAGACTCCTACCATGATCGAAACGGGCATGCCTGTTAATCAGCTCTTCGACCTGACTACCCGGCAACCTCATCGCCATATTCTGATCCGCCCTGAATATATGGCTGTCGGATTTCAAGATAAGAACGACAGTTTGCTCTGCCTGGTCGACACTCGCGAAATCGCCCCGCGCTATATACTTCTCCTCATCAAAAGCCCTTCGCCCCCTGTCTTGCCGTCACTCGATTTCACCCGGAATCCAACCACTCAAAAATTGTTTGATTCCGTTTTTCACGCACTCCTCGGCAAACAGGCAAAAGACGTTCAATCCGATATTCTGCCCCGGTACCCAAACACGGCTACCATAGGCTCCATGGAAATCTACACCAAAGACGCGCCGCCCGAATCCAGAATAGATCTCTGGAATCACCTGCGACCCATTGCCGGCTTCGACCTGTACCGCCCCATGCAGCTGGTGGATCGCATCCACGCACCCCTGACATCCGGCATGGTCATTTCCACAGGCGATCCCGTCAACAAATTACTCCGGGCTGTGGCGCTTCCTACCAACCATCAGCTTTCCGTCAGTATCGAACCCTCGTTCCGACCGGATGGGGTAACCACCCTCATACTCCATGACCGAGCCATTCCCAATACCAAGCGGCACATCAAATTCCGGATCAACCGCGAGGCCGGGCTCATACCCTCGCCGAAGGGCAGCGACTCTCATACCGCAGAAATACCCCCCGAAACCTTTCCGGACGATGCCGTCATCGAACTCATGACATACTACCCGGATGAACACGATTTCAATGCCGTGGCACCACGCATCCTTCAGACCGTCGATCTCCGCGACCCCATGCAGGCCTTCCAAAATATGGAAAACGAGTAAAAGGCCGCCTGCTCACTCCATCTTCCACACCCCTCCACGCGCCAGAGCTTGCTCGATGGAGGCAAGCAGCCTGCCCGGCTCCATCCCGGCGGAACGCAGGGATTCGAGCGACCGCGCGCCGTCCCTCTTCGCCAGCCGCCTCCCGTACTCGTCGCACAGCAGCCCGTGATGCTTCCATACAGGAACGGGCAACCCCAGCAAAGCCTGCAAGACCCGATGCACATGCGTGGACTCGAACAGATCCATGCCGCGCGTCACATGCGTGATGCCCTGCGCCGCATCATCCACCGTCACCGCAAGATGGTAACTCACCGGAAAATCCTTGCGCGCCAGAATCACATCCCCCAGCCGCGAAGGCTCGCAAACCTGCCGTCCCTCATTCAAATCAAGCCATTCCAGAGAACCAGTCACATCTTGCACGCGGCGGCAATCCAGCCTCCATGCATGAGCCTCTCCGGCTGCCAGTCGAGCCTCCCGCTCGCCCTGCCCCATCGCACGGCACGTTCCCGGGTACGCATCACAGGCCGTGCCATGCGGTGCCCGCGGCATCTCCGCCATGCGCTCCGCAATCTCCTTCCTCGTACAAAAACAGGGATACAGCACACCCATGCCTTTCAGCAGCTCCAACGCCTGCCGGTAGATTTCCATCCGCCTGCTCTGTACCATCACCTCGCCGTCGAACCTCAAGCCCAGCCATGCCAGATCATCCAGTAACGCCTCCGCATATTCCGGCCGGCAACGCTGCAAATCGATATCCTCTATCCGCAAACGGCACAGCCCGCCCAGCTCGTCAGCCAGCCGCCGAGCTTCCACGGCAGCCAGCACATGCCCCACATGCAGCCTGCCGCTCGGGCTGGGGGCAAACCTTGTCGCCTCTCTTGCCTCCGCCATTATTTCCTGACCTTCTTCTCCATCTTCGCCTCCATCTCCTTCATCTCACCCAGAAGCGACTTCAACCCCGGATTGACGGCGCCCTTTTCGAGAGCCTCCGACAACTTCCCGGAAAACTCCTTCAGCAGACCGATCGCCGTCAGCCCTTTCGCATTGGCGCGGCTAGGGTCGGCGCCTCTTTCCAGAAGCAATTCCATCATCTTCGTATCGACAACGCCCTTGGACGGCACCCGGCTCACCAACACAAGCAGAGGCGTATTTTCATCCTTGTCCAGCGTATCGACATAAATCGACTCTCCCTTCTCGTCCTTTCCGTGATCGAGAATGTATTTCACCAACTCGCCGTTGCCCGACATCGCGGCAAACAACAGGCAACTGCCTCCGTTGCTATCGACGGAACACAAAGGAAGCCCCTTTCCGTGCAACAGCTTGACCATATCCAGATGGCCGCCGAAACAGGCGGACGTCATGCAATTGCGCCCTACGGGCGATTTGAAGTTCACATCCGCGCCATGCTTCACCAGCAGTCCGGCCAGCGCCACATCGCCCCGGCCGCATGCATCCATCAGCAGGGACACGCCCGACCGGGAAACCACATTGGCAGGAGCGCCCTTATCCAGCAGAAAGGCGACCACATCCTTATTGCCGCCCTGCACCGCACATTCGATCGGCGTCGGCCACACTCCCTTTCCGGTGGGATCGGCACCCTGCTCGACGAGAAGCGTCACCAGCTCCATATTGCCGCCTCGCGCCGCTCCGGCGAGCGGCGTCCAGCCATAATCGTCGGGCGTCTTCACATCCGCCCCGGCCTCCACCAGATAGCGGGCCACAGGCACATGCCCGTTCAGACAGGCAGCCATCAAAGGCAGCACGCCATCCGAACCCGGAGCCGTCACACGCTCGCCGCTGCCTACGAGGCTCTTCACCTTCACCAGATCGCCGCTCTTGCAGGCACTCACCAGATCGTCGGGAGAAGCATTTGCCGACGCCACCATGGCCGCTCCGGCTACGAGCATTCCGCAAAAGAAAGGAGTATTCATCATAGGAAGCAAATCGGTTTCGTTCTCATTCGGCCGGATACCCCACACTGTGGGAATACGTAACCACCTTATCCTCGCCCAGAGATAACTTCTTTTCCAGCGCCGAGCGATCCACCGAACCGCGGAACACGGACGACAGCCCCGCCGACGTGCAGAACAGATAAATATTCTGCCCGATAAAACCGGAATCCACACTCCTGTATTCAGCAGAAGGCTGCTTGTTCTTGTCTCCGATAATCAGAATCTCTACCGGAGCCTTGCCTCCGGCTACCGGAATTAGATTCTCCTTCGACACCTGCACCAGCTTGTGCGCCGCCGCATCGTAGGCATAGGCGCCGGAACGCAGCAGAACGATCAGCTCAAGCTCCTGCAAATTGCGTGCGGTCGGAGCCGTCCGCTTACCGTCTGGGCGCGTCACGCCGTTAGCGGCCCAGAGCAGGTTCGACAACGCCTGCGGTTCAAGCTCCCTGTCACTGAAAGCACGCTTCGTCGCCCGCTTGGCCAGAGCTTCATTCAATGGCATCCCACCCGACTTCACCGGAGCGGGAAGAGCGATATCCTGAGCAACAGCTCCTGGTGTCATGGCGGACATCAAAAAGCCGGCCCCCGTCAGAACAAACATACGAACCATGAATTTCATCTCTCCCAGCGTATGCCCGCCCCCCTTTCCGTGCAAGCAGAAAATGCGTACAAAAGCAAAAAACGCCACCCTCTTCACGAGGCGATCAGCCGCCACAACCACAGCACCCCGTAATAAATAGCCATACCCAGCGACTTGAAACACTGCCCGATCTCGGACAAACACTTGGATCCGTAATCCTCCTCAGCCTCATCATCCACCGCTTCCGCCGCCACAGCCTGATCGAACAGCAACACATCCATCTTGCCCGGATCGCCGAACGGCACCACGAGACTGCGGGGATTTCCACCCCGCACCCGCAAATACATCGGCCCCCGGTCCGACTGCAGGCGCACCCCGTACAGCGTCTCTCCGTTCGCCAGCATCTCATCGCTCACCGCCCACGTACCCGCCACATCGCCGCCCGGCCCGGAAGATCCGAGGCAATTCTTCCACAAAAACGTCCCGTCCGGCCTCAGCTTAATCAGCATCGAAGCACCGCCGGGCTTCACCTTCTCCGAATCGGAAGAAATACGCCATGTCCCGGACAAATCGGCCACAGCCGGCTTATCCCGAAGCATCCCCTCCGTCTGCGACTCTTCGCGGTCGCATCCCGGCAGCGCGAGAAGCACCATCCAAACCGCCAGCATGCGCCACAGCATCGTCATCGGCAACAAGACTACCACGCCGTCCGTGTTCTGACAAACGGAAACATCACCATATTCGGAAAACGTCCCGGCCTCAGAACCCTCCGTCATCCGCTCCGGCCTTCCGCCAGCGGCGGGCCAAAGCCGCACAAGTCATCAACTGGATCTGGTGGAACAGCATCAGAGGAATCACCAGCGTACCGAGATCGAAATGCGGAGACCCCGCAAAAATCACCCCCATCATCGGCACCCCTGTTGCCAGACTCTTCTTCGACCCGCAAAAAACAATCGTTATACAATCCTCCCGCGAAAACCCGAGCTTCCGGCTGCTGAAAAATGTGAAAAACAGCACCACCGCCAGAAAAACCACGCATGCGGCCACCACCCCGGCCAAAGCCCAGAACGGCAGCTTCATCCACAGCCCTTGCAACACCGCTTCGCTGAACGACGTATACACCACCAGCCAGATCGTCGCCTGATCCGTCCATGAAATCAGCGTCTTGTGTCCGGCCACCCACTTCCCGATCCATCGTTGCACCGCCTGCCCCGCCAGAAACGGCACCAGAATCAAATAGCAAATCTGCAAAAACGTATCAGCCCCCATCGACGGGCCTTCGCCTCCCGACACCAGCACCAGCCCCACCAGAAGAGGAGTCAGGAACACGCCCAGCAGGCTGGAAACCGAAGCGGCACACACTGCCGCAGGCACATTGCCGCCAGCAATCGACGTAAACGCGATACTCGACTGCACCGTCGAAGGCAGCACGCTCACAAACAGCAGCCCCGTATAAAGCTCCGGAGTCACCAGCGGAGACAGCACCGGGCGCAAGGCAAGAGCCATCAACGGGAAAAACACGAACGTACTGAACGCCACCATCCCCTGCAACCGCCAATGAAGAAGCCCCTCCACCACGGATCGGCGGGAAAGCTTCACGCCGTACAGGAAAAACAGCAGCATGATCGCGACATTCGTCGCCTGCTTGAACCAGACCTCCGCACCGCCTCCGCAGGGGATGAAAACGCCGCACACAACACTGAGCAGCAGCCCCGTCGTAAAACGGTCGAGCCGTGCCACCAGTCTTCTCAGAGCGTCCATCCCTGCCTCCCGGCGTCAAACTCAAGCCGCAAAGCGCACGGCATGCTTCTTGCTCAGGCGCAGAACCGCACCCGGATGAAGCACCGGCAACGCGAACGGATCGACGATCTTCTCGCCGTCGAGCTGAATCGCACCCGGCGTAAAATGTTCCTTGCGCAACACGCCGTTCGACTTCTTCAAATCGAACACCGTCTCGAACAAATGGGCCACGAGCGACATATAATTCAACTCGTCCGGCAAAGCGGCGATCGACACCTCCGGCAAATCCGCCGCGGCCAGATCCCTCTTCGAGAAACGCGTCTCCCAGTCGGCGCGGGCTGCATCCGCATCATCTGCGGAATGGTAGCGAGCCGTAATCTTCCATGCCAACAGCTTCTTGGCCTCCATCGGATGCAGGGATTCATCGCGGGACTCGCCCAGCAGCACCGTATAATAGCGATCCATCAGCTCATCGCTCGCGCTCATCAGCTTGCCGAACATCGTCTCGGCAGGCTCGCTCACACCCACATAATTGCCATAGGACTTCGACATCTTTCGCGTACCGTCCAAACCTTCCAGCAGAGGAAGCACCATCGCGATCTGGGGTTGCATCCCCTCTTCGCGCTGCAGGTCGCGGCCAACCAGAATATTGAACAGCTGATCCGTACCGCCCAGCTCCACATCGGATTTCACCATCACGGAATCCCAGCCCTGCATCACAGGATACTGCATCTCGTGCAGGCGCACCTCCTTCCCGCTATCGATGCGGGAGCGGAAATCTTCGCGGGCGAGAATCTGCTGCATCGTCACGCGGGCATTCAGCTTCAAAACCTCCTCATACACCATCTTGCGGAACCAGTCGCCATTGTAAACGATCTCCGTCTTCTCCTTATCGAGAATCTTGAAAGCCTGCTCCGTGTACGTCTCGGCATTCGCCAGCACCTCATCGCGGGTCAGCGGCGGACGCGTCACCGAACGCCCTGTCGGATCGCCGATCGTCGCCGTAAAATCGCCGATAATCAGCACCGCCTGATGCCCGAGCATCTGGAACTGCCGAAGCTTCTCGATCGCCACCGTATGGCCGAGATGAATATCCGGAGCCGTCGGATCGACGCCCAGCTTCACGCGAAGCGGACGGCCCGACTTCAGGCGTTCCAGCAATTCGGAGGGATTCAGCACCTTGGCCGTCCCGCGCATCAGGAGATCGAGTTGTTCTTCAGGAGTCATGACGTGTGGGCGCCAGTATGCCCACCCCACCCCGCACATGCAAGCCGAGAATCGCGAAAGCACGTCAGCATAGCGCATTATACGGCAGAAAAACGGCAAACAGAACCTCTTGAAAACAAGGATTGCGCAACGTGCCCGCACGCGCGGCGCAATCATATTGCCAGAAACGCACAACAGTAAAACAGTGAAAGAACGCTACCGGAACCGACGTATTATCAAACACGCCACATCCACATGATCACCTCCTCCATCACGCGCCTCACCCTCTCAGCCGCAGCCGCGGCATGTCTCGCCCCCTCCTCCCTGCATGCGCAGGAACAGGTCATCCCCCGCCCGGCGGAAATCTCCATTGAAAAAGAAGGGAAAGCCCTCATCCTCGACCCGCAAACAGAAATCGTCGTCTCGGAAGACCTCGCAACGTCCGGAACCAACGGTAAACAAACCGAACCCGGCAAAGAAGCGGCCTATGCCATCAGCTACCTCCGCCAGGGTACGGGGCTGAAACTTCCCGCATCTGTCAACGGCCTCAACATACAGGCCGCCTTGAAGAAATCGGAAGCCACATACGCCTTCCGTGACCGTATCATCTTCTCCGTAGACAAACGACTCTTGCAGCAGCACGGACCGGAAGCATACGCACTGCAAACCTCATTCGTCAAAATCAACCCGGACAAGGAACAATTCATTCTCAACGTCAAGATCGCCTCGCCGAAAGCCATCATCCCGGCCATTCAGACCATCGCCCAGATGCTCCCGCCCGCCTTCTTCGATCCGAAAGCGGACAAGGCCAAAACCGAATGGAAACTGGCGGATGCCCCCTTCACCGTCACCGACTACCCCCGCTATGCGTGGCGCTCCTTCATGCTCGACGAAGCCCGCTACTTCTACGGAGTCGATGCCGTCAAAAAAATCATCGACCAGATGGCCCTTCTCAAAATGAACGTCCTTCACTGGCACCTCTCCGACGACGGCGGCTGGCGCATCGAAATCAAAAAATACCCGAAACTCACCAGCATCGGCAGCAAACGCCGCGACACCGAAATCGAAAAATGGGGCAGCGGCAAATACTCCGGCAAACCGCACGAAGGCTACTACACCCAGGACCAGATCAGGGACATCGTCGCCTATGCAGCCGAACGTGGTATCACCATCATCCCCGAAATCGATGTACCCGGCCACTCCGCCGCCCTCTGCGCCTCCTACCCGGAACTCAAACTCACCCTCAAGCAGCCTTCCGAAGTACCCGCCACCTTCACCCAGAACATCGCCCTCGACCCCACCAATGAAAAGGTGTACGAAGTCCTCTCCGACATTCTGGACGAAATCATCACCCTCTTCCCCTCCCCCATCATCCACCTCGGAGGCGACGAAGTGCGCCACAAGGACTGCTGGCAGGGTGAACCCGCCATCGAAGCGTTCATGAAAAAGAAGGGACTCAAATCCCTCAACGACGTCCAGACCTACTTCACCAACCGCATGTCGCAGATCCTCTCCCGGAAAGGCCGACGCATGATGGGATGGAATGAAATCCTCGGCCACGACATCCACGGCGACGGCGGAGGCACCACCACCGGCACCCTCGCGCCGAACACCGTCATCAACTACTGGTACGGCAAACGGGAACCCGTCATCGAAGCAGCCAAAAAGGGGCACGACATCGTCAACTCCGAATGGCAGTACACCTACATGACCAAATTCTCCAAGCCCGACCTCCGGAAATCGTACAGCTTCGACCCCGCCTTGCCCGGCCTCACACCGGAACAGCAGAAACGAGTCCTCGGCATGGCCTGCCACACCTGGACGGAATGGATACCCGACACCGACGAGCTATACAGGCAAATGTACCCCCGCATCATCGCTCTGGCGGAAACGGCATGGACAGCCAAGGAACGCAAAAACTACGACGACTTCCTGAAACGCGTCCGCAACTACACCCGCATCCTCGATGCCATGGACGTCAAATTCGACCACTCGAAAATCAAATAAGCACCCAGTCCGACACATGAAATTCCACACCTCCGCCACCATCCTCGCCACACTCGCATTCCTGCCGCCCCTCACATGGGCGCAGGAACAGGTCATCCCCCGCCCGGCTGAAATCTCCGTCGACAAGGACGGAGAACCGATCTACATGGACAGGCAGCCCGAAATCCGGGTTGCCACCGGCAACCGAAGCATCATCACCGGCACCTCCTCCCCCTACGTCAAGGCCGCCACACAAGCCGCCCGGTTCCTTGCCGAAGGCATGGGCAAACCCGCTCTTCCCCTCGGATGGAGGTTCCGCGACTCTCAACCGGCAGGCACGCTCATCGACATCCAGCCCGATGAGGAACTCCGGAAACAGCACGGCGACGAAGCCTACCGCATCGCCGTCGACACGAAATATGCCGCCGCCGACCTCATGCTACGCATCTCCGTCGCATCGCCGAAAGCAATCTACCCCGCCTTCCAGACCATCGCCCAAATGCTCCCGCCCGCCTTCTTCGACCCCAAGGCGGACAAGAATGCAACCGAATGGAAACTGGCGGACGCCCCCTTCACCATCACCGACTACCCGCGCTTCGCATGGCGAGCCTTCATGCTCGATGAAGCCCGGCACTTCTATGGAGCAGATGCCGTCAAACGCATCATCGACACTATGGCCCTCCTCAAAATGAACATCCTCCACTGGCACCTCACCGACCACGGAGGCTGGCGCATCGAAATCAAAAAATACCCGAAACTCACCAGCGTCGGCGGCAAACGTCGCGACACCGAAATCGGCACATGGCGCAGCGGCAAATATGCGGGCAAACCCCATGAAGGCCACTACACCCAGGACCAGATCAGGGACATCGTCGCCTACGCCGCAGACCGCGGCATCACCATCATCCCCGAAATCGACGTCCCCGGCCATGCCGCCGCCGCATGCGCCTCCTACCCGGAACTCAAGCTCACCCTCAAACAACCCACGGAAGTACCCGTCACCTTCGCGCAGGACGTCGCCCTCGACCCCACCAATGAACGGGTATACGAATTCGTCTCGGACGTCCTGGACGAAGTCATCACCCTCTTCCCCTCCCCCATCATCCACATCGGCGGCGACGAAGTACGCTTCAACACCTGCTGGAAAGGCGAACCCGCCATCGAAAAATTCATGAAGGAAAAGGGCTACACCCAGTATGCCGAAGTCCAGATGTACTTCACCCAGCGCATCGCCGAACTGCTCCGGCAAAAAGGCCGCCGCCTCATGGGCTGGAACGAAATCCTCGGCCACGACAACCACGGCGACGGCGGAGGCACCGCCGACACCCGGGGCAAAATAGACACCTCCTCCGTCGTCCACTACTGGTACGGCAAACCGTCCATTGCCATTCAAGCCCTGAAAGACGGCTACAACATCGTCAACTCCGTCACCGACTACACCTACCTCGACTTCGACTACAAACGCACGCCACTCTCCAAAGCCTACAGCTTCGAACCCGCCTTCAAGGGAATGGCACCGGACATGCCCGGCAAACTCCTCGGCATAGGCTGCCAGATGTGGACGGAATGGGTACCCGACCGTGACAGGCTCGACTACCAGATGTACCCCCGCGTCATCGCCCACGCCGAAACGGGCTGGACTCAGAAAGAACGCAAAAACTACGCCGGATTCCTCAAACGCATGGAAAACTTCCGCGCCATCATGGATGCCAAAGGCATCCGCTATGCCAAGGACGAAATCAAATAACCATCCCTCTTCCCCACTCTCTGAAAAAGGCGGTACGTTGCACAACGTACCGCCTCTTCTTTCGGAAAAAACATCGTCCGGCGGCCATCATTCCCGGGGAGGGAAATCGTACGACACACGGCCCGTCTTGAAATCCAGCACCAAATAGGCATCGAAATTCTTCTTCGACTTCTGCGAGAAAAACCCCTTGATCAAATCCGTCTTGCCCTTCTCGAGCAACTTCGCCACATCCTTCACCGTCAAATCGTAGCCGCACATCTGGTGCGCGATCGCCAGCCCCTTGGCCGACCTGCCGATCTTCAGCTCCGGCACATGCCAGGCATTATCCGTCTCGAACAAATCCATCTCGCCCTTGCGCTTCACCTTCACCGCGCCGTGGCGGCGAGCCTTGGAAAGATCCTCCTTCGAAGCATCCGCCTTCGTAAACTTCTTCGCGGCATCCTCCTTGCCCCCTTTCTTCGGCTTCTCCTCGCGGGGCGGGAACTCGAAACCCACCTTCCCCGTCTTGAAATCCAGCACGAGAAACGCATCGAAGGGCCTCTTCGTCCTCTGGGACACAAAACCCTTCATCAAATCCGACTTCCCATCCGCCAGAATCTTCTTCACCTGCTCCACCGGAATCTCGCAGCTCAGAATCGTACGGGAAATCGACAAATCCTTCTTATCCTTCCCCAGCACGAGACCGGAAACCCGCCAGAACTTCTCGGACTCCATCAGCTCGTGATCCTCCATCCCCTTCACCGGCACCATCCCGCGGCTCTCACCCGCATGCGTATCCGGCGCATCCTCCTCCCGATCCGGGAAATAGAACTCCACGCGGAACTTCTCATTCAACTGCAGCCCCGCATCGAACGGCTTGCCGAAACGCGAACGGAAACCGCCGAGAATACCCGTCTTCCCCTTCGTAATCAGCTCCAGAATCTCCTCGTCCGTCAGCGTCCTGCCGGAAACCACCTTGCGCACGCGGAACTTGCAGCTGCGGCAGGAAACGGAATCGTGCGTATGGCGCAACCCCTGCTCGCCGCATTCCGGGCACTTCGCATCCACATCCTCCAGCTCCACCTCGTGCATCTTCTCCATGAAATCCTTCACACGGGCCACCATCTCCACCGTATAATGCTTGATATCCTTCATGAACACATCGCGCTTCAGCGCGCCCTGCTCCATCTGCTTCAGGCGGTATTCCCACTCGCCCGTCATCTCGGGGGACGACAGCGTACGGAGCCCCACTTTGCCGAGCAGCTCGATCAGCTCCATACCCCGGCGCGTCGCCATCAGATCCTTCCCCTCGCGCACCACGTACTCCTGGCTGATCAGGCCTTCGATAATCGAAGCGCGCGTCGCAGGCGTACCGAGGCCACGCTCCTTCATCGCCGCGCTCAGCTCCTCATCCTCCACCAGCTTCCCGGCACCTTCCATCGCGGAAAGAAGCGTCGCTTCATTGAACCTTGCGGGCGGGCGCGTCTCATCCTGCACCACCTCAAGAGAAAGCGTCTGCACCGACTCTCCCTGCACCACCTCGGCCAGCTCCTCCTTGCCCTTCCCGGCATTACCGTACAAAGCCTTCCAACCCGCCGACTTCAGCACGCGGCCACGGGACAGGAAACAATCGGACGAACCGTCGCCGTGCGCAATCGTCGTCCTGCGCTCCGTATCCTCATACTCTGCATTCGGCATGAACACGCCGAGAAACCTCTGCACCACCAGCCTGAAAATCTTTGCCGCATCCCCCGTCAGGGAAACGAACCGTCCCGTCGGAATAATGGCAAAGTGATCGCTCACCTTCGAACCGTCGAACACGCGCTTCGTCTTCCTGATCCCCTTCGCCTGCAGAATACCTTCCGCAAAAGGCTTCATCTCCTCGTCATTCTCCGCGATCGACTGCACCGTAGACTGGGCCAGCCCCAGATAATCGTCCGGCAGGAACTTGGAATCCGTACGAGGATACGTCAGCACCTTATGCTTCTCATAACACTCCTGGGCGATCTGCAACGTCCGGCGCGCCGAAAAACCGAAACGGTTCGAGGCCTCCCTCTGCAGCGACGTCAAATCGAACAGCAGCGGCGCAGGCAAAGACACCGGCTTCTTCTGCTCGCTCGTCACCCCCGGCTTGCCCGTGCAACGCTCCACAATCGCCGCAGCAGCAGCAGGATCCCAGATACGCTCCGCACGGCTGTGCGGCTTCTTCTCATCCTTCTTCCACTCCGTATCGAACCACTTCGCACCATACTCCCCGGCCTTGGCGCCAAACACCGCATGCACCTCGGAATACGGCTCCGCCACAAAATCCTGAATCTCCTTCTCCCGCTGGGCGAGAATCGCCAGCGTCGGCGTCTGCACACGCCCCGTCGGCGTAATATTGAACCCGCCGCCATGGGACTGCAGCACCGTCAACGCCCGCGTACTATTCAGACCCACCAGCCAGTCGGACTCCGAACGGCACACCGCCGCATCCGCCAAATCCAGCATATCCTCATCCGTCCGCAACCGCGCCCATGCCTGCAGAATCGCATCATCCGTCATCGACTGCATCCAAAGCCTCTTCATCGGCTTCTTCCACTTCCCGTACCGCACCATATTGCGGAAAATCAGCTCACCCTCGCGCCCGGCGTCGCATGCATTCACGATCAGCGTCACCTCCTTATCCTTCGCCAGACTCATCACCTTGCGCAGACGGTCGGCGGACTTCTTGATCGGCTCCAGCTTGAACTGGTCCGGAATCACCGGAAGGCAATCGAACTTCCACGGCAACGACTTGCCGTCGGCAGTCTGCGGCTTCATCTGCTCCAGCAAATGACCCACGGCGGATGTAATCACCACCTCATCATTATAATAGAACGCCGAAGAAGAATCCTTCGTGAACTTGCCCAGCTTCTTCCCTAAAACGCGGGCGAGATCTGTGGCAACACTGGGCTTTTCGGCAATGACAAGAGTTTTGGACATGAATGTGGGAAAATACGAGATAAAACGGAAGATCGACGGATGCAGATTGCATTCCGCCTCCCCTTCTTAACCATCCGGCACCCTAATTTGTCAAGAAACAAATGCGGGAACTGTCGAAAAAAGGGGAAATCAGGAGAATTCCATCAATTCGGAACCTCCGGAAAGGTCAATTCTTCGCAGCCTCACCAAAAAACCTCTCCGCAACTTCGGCGCCGAAACGCCTCATCCACCCTCCTGCCTCATCTCAAACGCCCCCTCAACCCGCGAAATCTCCGGCACAGACCCATCCTGCAGCACAACCTCCACGATATCGAACCTGAAAGGCACCTCATCCTCCAGAAAAAACAGCCAGTGGCGCGCACCCTCCCGGAGCAGCTTCCTCTTCGCCGCATCCACAGCCCGGGCAGGAGGCCCGTAATCCGTCCGCGTACGGGCCTTCACCTCCACAAACAACAGCACATCCCCCTCCCGGCAAACCAGATCCACCTCCCCGCTCCCGCCCATCCTGAAATTCGCCCGCAGCACCTTCACCCCGCGGCTGCGCAACCACGAAGCCGCCAGCAACTCGCCGAAACGGCCGATCCAGGCCGTCGACCTCCGATCTCCCCGGCGATCACACAAACGGCAGCGCCATCTGTGCAACAGGCCCAAACGAGCGGCGATGATGAACCGTAATCCCATACCGATGAATCGCGTCGAGATGAACCTTCGTCCCGTACCCCTTGTGCCTGGCAAACCCGTAAACGGGAAACTCCCGGTCGAGCTCCGCCATCAGCCGATCGCGGAACACCTTGGCAAGAACACTCGCCGCAGCGATCGAAAGGCACTTGGCATCCCCCTTCACAATCGCCCTGTGCGGCACGGACAACCCCTTCACGGGCAAACCGTCCACAAGACAGAAATCCGCAGCCACGGGCAAAGCCTCCACGGCACGGGCCATCGCCAGATGCGTTGCCCGCAGAATATTCAACGCATCAATCTCCTCCACACTCGCACAGGCAATCCCCTTCAACACGGAATCATCCTGCATCAAAGCATCGAACAGCTTCTCGCGCTTCCGTTCCGTCAACTGCTTCGAATCGTTCAACCCATCCGGCACATACCCCTTCGGCAGCACCACGGCCGCCGCCACCACAGGCCCGGCCAGCGGACCGCGCCCGGCTTCATCCACCCCGGCCACCATACGGCACCCCGCACGGCGTGCCGACTCCTCTTCCTCCATCGAAGGCCCCTGCTTCATCCTGTCATTTCTGTTCATCTCGGGAAAGAAGACTGCGGATGGAAGGCGGCGTAGGCGCATCGGCGGGAAGCAAATGCAAAGCCTCGATATCGTCCAGATAACGCGACATCTTCGTCGGCGTCTCCTCCTTGCCCTTCCTCAGCAAATCCATCGTACTCATATAGGAAGAAAACGTCCCCGACTTCCCGCCGAGATATGTAATCTCCAGCCAGTCGAGATAATCCCGGGCGCGAGTCGAAGCCGAAACGAAAGCCTCGCGGTACTCGATCAGAGGCCCCAGCTCCTGCACGGCCTCCTTGGTCGAAAGCCCCTTCTGCACCTGCATCATCAACTGGCAATAACGAATAATAATCTGGCGGTAGGCAGGAAAACACCGCACGCTCAAATGCACCATCTGATCCAGATTGCGCGAAAGCTGCTCCCTGTAATCCGGAATCTTCACCACCTCCTGAATATTATCAAAACTCACCGGCACCGGAACCCGCGTCGCGGGATCCGTCCGCACCAGCATCAAAGCCTCGGCAAAACGCTTCTCCGTCTCCAGCGGAGTCAGACACTCCGTCGCCGTCGGAGTCGCCATCATCGCCAGCTGGAGAGCCCACCACTTGTGCAGGGAATTCTCCGTCAGATTCAACGCATGGAAATTGCGCTTGATCAACTCCTCGGGCGAACCTTCCCCCAGCACCGCCTGATCGAGCAAATGCACCAAAGCCTCCTTGCCGCCCTTCTGGTTCAACAGGCACAGCATCAGCACGCCGCAGGAAGAATCGTACACCATCCGGGAAACAGCATCCAGCCGGGCAGGATTCTTCTCCGCCAGAATCTGCTCGAGGGAAAGCATCTCCGACCTCGCAAACAACGCCTGATACACCGAACGATCCACCTTCCCCGCATGCCACTGCACCGCTTGCTCCACACCAACGACCAGCCACTCCGGCAGCTCCACCTGCCCCGGAAACGCCTCGATACTCACATTCCTCAGCGTCCGCTCATAAAGCAGCATCGTAATGATCGACGAACAAAGCTTATCCACATCCACCCCGCCGCCGATATACACCCGAATTTGATAATTCGGCTCGCCGGCAATAATATTGATACGGGTCCGGATCGGATTCGGTGCGGACGGATCGCTCGAATTGCCCTGCAGGCGAATCGTAATCGTATGCTTCCAATCCTTCCCGATCCCGAGCATCTTCTGCAAAGTCGAACGCATCTCCTCCGCCTTCATCGCCAGCGCACCCGCCACAAGAGCATCCTGCGCGATCACCACAAACTGGCGCGAACTCGAAATAACGCGGGCCTCCTTCGACTTCTCCGCACCCCCCTCTGCCGCAACAGGCCGGGCATCTGCCGGAGCACCCTCAACCACGGGCAAAGCATCCGG
Organism: Neoakkermansia glycaniphila; assembly: GCF_001683795.1. Lineage (GTDB taxonomy): Bacteria > Verrucomicrobiota > Verrucomicrobiia > Verrucomicrobiales > Akkermansiaceae > Akkermansia > Akkermansia glycaniphila. The sequence continues at coordinate 54,460 of NZ_LIGX01000019.1, read as the reverse complement.
CACAGCAGGCGCACCGGGCTCCTGCGCCTGCACCGCACAGACGCCGCAACACAGCAAACCGGCAAAACGCATCAACATGGCAACAGAATACCACAAACAAACGGCAAATCAACCCCTCATTCCATACCCTCCCCCCCTCACCGCCGCTGGTACAGCGCACCCTGCTCGCCGGGAGCCATCGAAGCCTTCCATGCCCCATCCGGCACCGCGCCCGCCGTCTTCAAATACCAAATCGTCGTCTGCAGCATCTCGCGCGCCCTCCGTTCCTCGGCTGGCGTCATGCGAAGCTGGCTCTGCGCCGGAGCCCACCCATCCACCATCCCGTTCATCAGCGGAAGGGCCGACTGCAACAGGGAAAGCGCCGCATTCGGATCCGACTTCACCAGAGACATCCCCCAATCCGCCAAATGAAGCGCATACACAGGCCTCCACGGATAAATCCCGTTGTGAACCATCCCTCCCGGCACATGCAGGCGGCGGTGCACGGACTCCGCCTCGCGAAACCTGCCCAGGCGATCCAGCAAATCCGCCTTCATCACCGCATTGTAAAGATACTTCGGATTGAAAGCCAGCGACTCATCCAATCGGCGAACCCCTGCTTCCCATGTCGAAACCGAAGGCGATGCCTCCGCCAGCAGCCGCACATACTCATTCACCAACAGCGGATCCTTATACCCGGCCACCACGCTCGACAACGCCGCAGCTCGGGACTGCACCGAAACACGAGCGTCCACCAGCTCCGAATACCCCCACTGGCGGCACCACGTGGGAAACAACTGCACGCTCAAAAAAACCAGCCCGGCCAACACGGCGGCTCCCACCCCCAACAGCACGCCGCGACCCGCCTTCGACTCCGCCCGAAGAGGCGGCTTGCACGGCGCAGCCATCACCCCCGCACAAAAAGCCGCTACCGCCAGCAGCCCCATCGAATGCCACACGAAATCAAGCCCCGCATACAAAGCCATCATGGCGAACCCGGCCATCGCCGCCGCCACCAGCGCGGGCCGCCGCCCTTCCTCGCACCCCAGCCGCTGCAGCCCCATCCACACATGAACCACCAAAGCTGCCAGCAACAGCACGCACCCCGCCAGACCGTAATCCGCGAACATCTGCAAATACTCATTGTGCGCATAATTCGGCGCATACTTTGTCCACGACATCGGCAGCGCCTCCCACACAAACGACCTCGCCCCATTGCCGAACCACGGCGCACGCTCCCCGGCATCCAGCGCCAGACTCGACAAATACAGCCGATCATGCGAATCCAGCCAATGCGCCAAACGATCCGCCCCGCCATCCTGCGCCAGCAGAACGCTCAACCCCACCGTCCCGGCCAACACCAGAACCGCCAGGCACACCCCCGCCGCCACAGCGCTCCTCCCGGCAAACACCCGAGCCAGCAGCCAGAAACAACACGCCACAGCCACAGCCAGCGGCACCAGCATCCACGGCGCACGTGACGAACAGAAAAACGACGCCGTAAACGCAACCCCCGCCACAGCCCACCACCCCAGCGACCTCCGCCCTCCCTCCACCAACGCATACGTCAGAGAAAACACACCGCAAACCACCAGAAACGCCGCCGTAAAATTCTTGTAGCCAAACAAACTGTGCGCCGCATTCATCGTCCCTTCCAGGGAAAACAGCGGCCTCCCGACCGGAGACGGCACCTCGCCCATACCCACAACCGCCATCGCCCCCACCTGCAGCAGCACCGCTGCCCCCACCGCCACCAAAAGCCGCCCCTTCCCGTCCTTCGACGGAGCATACAAAAAACCGGCCAGATAAAACACCATCGCCGCCAGCACATGCGCCGCCTCGTTCCACGCATCGTACACATTATAACTCATCGCGCAGCGCACCAAAAAATACCCACCTCCCGCCACCAGGAAAAACCACATCGCCGCAGGCACGCGCACCAGCCTCCCTCCGCGCAGCAACGCCACAACAATCACCAGCACCGGCAAACACAGCAGCACACACGACAAACCGGAACTGTACGCCTGCGCTCCATGCGTCGCCATGCAACACACCCATACCACCCACAACAGCAAGGCAGCCAGCCGCCCATACCCTGACTCGGAAATGCGAAAACCGTCGGAAACACCCATAACAGACTGAGATTGCAGGCAGCCTACCAGAACCCCGACCAAAGCACAAGAGCAATTACGCTTGACCGGCGAAGCAAACCATGAGAAAACACCTCCGCGCATGCGACTGCTCGTCTCTCTCTCTGACCAAAGCTTCAAGGCCACCAAATCGGTAGGCATCTTCAACGTATCGCTCGGACTGGCCCGCGCCCTCATACACACTCCGGGCATCGAAGAACTCCACATCCTCGGCAACGACGAATGCGCCGAAACCTTCGCCGGCGTACCATCCCACGTCAAACTCCACCGCATGCACACACCCGTCCCGGGCGGCTGGAAACGCCTCCTCTGGGATCAGTTCGGCCTCGTCAAAGCCATCCGCGCCATCCGGCCCGACTGGGCACTCCTGCCGAAAGGCTTCCCTCCCTACTGCTTCCCCTGCGACAACACCCGCCTCGCCTGCTACGTCCACGACATCATCTGGGAACACTACGAACAACTCCCTCCCGAACAACGGCAGCACACCCCCTTCCCCCCGTTCGAACTCCGCTACTTCCGCACCCTCGGCCTCCGAGCCCTCGCCAAGGCCGACCTCATCCTCACCTCATCGCAATTCAACAGGGAACGCTTCGCCGCCCACATCCCGGCAGCCCGCACCGAAGTCATCGGCATCGGCTTCGACACGCCTGCCGCGCCGCCAACCCTCTCGCAAGGCTCCGACCTCCTCCTCTACGCCTCGCCCTACCCGCACAAACTCACCGCCCAGGCCATCCGATGGCTCACACCCTGGCTAGCCGAACATCCGCACACCCGCGTCCACCTCATCGGCACCCTTCCGGACAACATGGCGCCCGCCGTATCCTCTGCACAATGGATACGCCACGGCCGTATCCACCGCGACGAACTCACACGCATCATGACCACGGAATGCCGCCTCTCCATCTACTTCTCCGCCTACGAAGGCTATGGCATGCCCCCCATAGAAAGCCTCATGGCGGGCCTCCCCTGCTTGGCATCCGACATCCCGCCCATTCGCGAAAACATCCCCGCCGACTGCCTCTTCCCCAACAGCGACCACGCCGCCTTCCTTGCCAAACTTGACGAAACCTACGCCCGCCCGCAACTGACCGCACCGCTGCAACTCAAAACATGGGACGAAATTGCAGCCCAAACCGTCCGTGCCATGCAAAAAAACAAATAACGCTTGCCCTTTCTCGGCTCCCACCTCATAATCAGCCCATGGCAGACCGCATCTGCGCCATCTTCTCGCACTACTCGCGAGCTGAAATCTCTCTGAACTGCCTGCGCCGCCTCAAGGAACAGACCGTCCGGCCCACGCGCATCGTCATCGCCAACAACAGCACACCGGACGACCCGGCTCTCGGCCTCTTCCAAACCTACGCCGAAGAAAACTTCCCGCCCGGCACACTCTCCATCGTCCAGCTCCACACCAACATGGGCAATGCAGGCGGATGCGCCGCCGCCATGAACGAAGCCTTCTCCCACCCGGAAATCGGCTACGTCTGGATACTCGACGACGACTCCTGGCCCCGCCCCGACACACTGGCGCAACTCCTCGCCATCGAAGACACCGCACCCGGAACCGACAAACCCATCATCCGCATGAGCCTCGTCGTCGACCCATCCCGGCACGACGAACTCAGCTGGCCACTCACCGCACGGGAACCCTCCGCAGCCCCCTACGACTGGCAAAACATCGCACTCCGCGCCGACCTGCCCGACACCCCCGCCATCCCCAGCCGCGGCGGATGGCTCGGAGCCCTCTACCCCCGCCGCCTCTGGGAAGAAATCGGCGTACCCACCCCCGAACTCTTCATCCGCGGCGAAGACGAAGAATACCCGTGGAAAGCCCGCCATGCAGGCTACACCTTCGTCACCGTCCGGCACTCCCTGCTCGACCACCCCACGCCGCCCTCCGAACTCATGCATTGCCGCATCGGCAACCGCGCCTTCTTCTACGAACCGGGACTCGACGCATCCCGCTTCTACTACAAAGTCCGGAACTGGGCATGGCTCCAGCGCCTCAAAACACCGAAAAACCCCGTCAAAAGACTCCTTGCCTGCGGAGCCTACATCTGCCTCGCCCTCCACGGCATGCTCACCGCGGGCGACTGCTCATGGCGCAAAACATACGCCCTCTTCCGCGGACTGCACAACGGCTACTACGGCCATCTCCGCCCCTACTGACAACCTGAGCCGCAGCTGCCGCATCAATCGGAACACGTACACACAATGCGCGACTTACCGCCATCGTCAAGCCGATGCCCGCACTTGCGCATCACTCCTTCAATCTCCTCCCACGCATCCTCCAGCAAACCGTACCCTGCCGGAACCAGACAACGGTCATACCTGTAAAACTGCGCTCCTGCCGGAAACTTCCGCAGCACCGCCTCCAACTCATCCACAGAAACCACGCGGTACACCTCCGCCGGATACCTCCTTGCCACCACAATCACCATCTTGGGATCCCCTTCCGCCGAAGCATCATTCAACAGCATCACCCCATAATCGTCGCTATCGCTCAAAACGGACGCCACTGTCCCTCCACCGCTCTTGGGAAACTCGTGAAAAACAATCTTCCCGCCATCCGCCACCGGCACAGGCGCCGTATCGCCGAAAACACACCCGCAGCACAACGCCAGCACACCCGCAAAACAAATCGAATTCATCCCTTTCAGAATATCCGGCAGCCAACCCGACGTCAAACACAAACAAACGACCAAACCCGCCAAAAACACAAAAATGCAAAATTTGACTTTACAAACGGGAGAAAACCCGTAGAATCATCGCCCCGACGCAAATCTTCAACCATAGAATCATACAATGAAAGTTCTTTCCTCACTCGCCTCCATGAAGCGCCGCCACGCAGACTGCCAGATCGTGAAGCGCAAAGGCACGCTCTACGTCATCTGCAAGAGCAACCCGAAGTTCAAGGCTCGCCAGGGCGCAACCACCGGCACCCGTCTGAGCAAAAAAGGCGTCAAGTAAACCGCGCCGGAACACACAATCTTCTGGGAGGCCGGAGCGAACTCGCATCCGGTCTCTTTTTCGTATCCGCATCACATGGAAACCACGCGCTTCTTCCCACTTGGCGAACTCGCACTCGACTGCGGAGAAACCGTCCCTGCGGCCGTACTCGCCTATGAAACCTACGGCACACTCCGTGCGGACCGCAGCAACGCCGTCCTCCTCTTCCATGCGCTCACCGGTAGCCAGCATGCCCACGGATACAACCCCTCCATCCCCGAAGTAGCGCCCCTCTGGCAGGAAGAAAACCACGAAGGCTGGTGGAACGCCATGATCGGCCCCGGACGCCCCCTCGACACCGACCGCTACTTCATCATCTGCGCCAACCTCCTCGGCAGCTGCTACGGCTCCTCCGGTCCCTGCAGCACCCACCCGGACGGCACGCCGTGGGGCAGCCGCTTCCCCCTCATCGCCGCCGGAGACCAGGCACGGGCGCAAGCCGCCCTCCTCGACCACTTCGGCATCGAACGCCTCCACCTCGTCGGCCCCTCCGTCGGCGGACTCATCGGCCTTGCCTTCACGGCGCTCTTCCCCTCGCGCGTCCACAGCTTCATCACCATCGGCTCGGGCTACCAACCCTCCATGGACCACCAGTTGAGCGTCTTCGAGCAAATACTCGCCATCGAACTGGACCCCCTCTACCTCGCAGGCCGCTACCCGCTCGACAATCCGCCGCGGCAGGGACTCGCCTTTGCCCGCATCATCGGACACAAAGCCTTCGTCTATCAGGAAGGGCTTGCCGAACGCGCACGCGAAAGCACCGGCGACCGCAAAAACATGCTCACGTGGTACACCCCCACGCGCAACACCCAGAGCTACATGCTCCACCAAGGCACCAAATTCGCCAACCGCTTCGATGCGAACTCCTACATACGCATCGCCGACATGTGGATCAACTACGACCTCCGCACCATCACCGGAACCGCCACGCTGGAACAGGCCCTCGAACCTTGCCGTGCAGCAGGCATCCCTTTCCTCGTCTTCTCCATCGACACCGATGCCTGCTTCCGCCCGGAAGAACAGCGCGAATACGTCCGCCAACTACAGCGCATCGGCATCCCGGCCGAATACCACCTCATCCGCTCCGAAAAAGGACACGACTCCTTCCTGCTCGAACCGGAACTCTATGCCGAACCCATCGCCCGCTTCCTGCAGCGAAGCAACGCCTGAACAACCTAGACAGGCAAAAGAAGGAGACTAATCAATCGTCCTCCTCATCCATATCCGGCGTATGCATATTGCTGGACACGAGATTCTCCGCCTTCTTCGAGAGAACCTTGGCAATGCACCAGACAAACAAAGTCCAGGCAAAAGCCACGGACAACAGCATCGTAATCCAACCGGCGGCAGTCATGATATGGGAAGACGGGATTGAAGACTCTTGACCTTGGAATGGAACCGGCGCGAACTCCACGCCACCATCCCCATAAACACCAGCACCAAAAATGCCCAACCGAGCGGCACATAGGCTCCCGGCTCGCCATTCAACAAATTCTCGATCTGCGGGCACGACGTACCGAACACATTCTCATACAGCCACGACAGGAAAATGGCCAGCAGAATCATCGGAGACACCCACTTGGCCACATACATCACCCAGAAAGGCAAATCGATATCCGCCCCCAGCTGCAGCTCCGCGTACCCCTCCTTCAACCCCATCTTGAAACAGAAAATCACAATAAAACAGAACGCCAGAATATACAACCCCAGCGTACCCACCCAGAAATCCATCGTATCCAGACCGACAAGCCCCTTGCTGAACCAGGAAACAGCCAGCGTACCCAGAAACGCCATAAACCCAACCAGCACGATCGACTGCCTCCGGCGCAACAGCCAGAACTCTTCCAAAAAGGCGATCGCCGGTTGAATCAGTGAAATCGAACTCGTCACCGCCGCCAAAAACAGCAACCCGAAAAACAGCGTACCGAACACCCGCCCGCCGGGCATCTCCGCAAACACCTGCGGCAACACCTCGAAACCCAGCCCGAACGTCGACGACGCTGCCGCAGCAGCCACCCCGAGAAACGCCACCGCAGCAGGCACGATCATCATCCCGGCAATCCCCACTTCCACCACCTCATTTGCGGAATTCGCCGTCAACGCACTCAGAGCGATATCGTCCTTCTTCTTCACATAACTCGCATACGTACACACCGAACCGAAACACACGGAAAGAGACCAGAAAATCTGCCCCGCCGCCGCCAGCCACAGGGACGGATTCATCAACCCCTCGCTGATCGTAATCTCGCGAATCCTCTCTGCCCCTCCCGAAGCTGCAACCTGGGCTTCCTTCACCTGCAGCACTGCACTATCATTCTGCGGCAGCATCTGCAGAATCTTCCAATCCCCCTCCTCATTCCTGCTCTCCAGCACCACCTTATTCGGATTCCACATATAGCCGAGCCCCTGCTCCACACTCCGGTCCGGATGAGCAGCATCCGGCGTCCCCAAAGTCAGCACGCGCACCATAATCACCAGCGAAGTCAGCAGCAACACAGGCAGCGACCACTTGCAAAACCACTCGATCCCCTTCCCGATACCGCGATACATCAGCCAGTAATTCAGCACAAACGCCACGAGAAAACACCACAGAAAAGAACTCCGGGACACATCGAAAGCCGCCCCATTCTCCGCCACGCCGACAAACTCGCCGAAGGTACCTTTGAAATCCGTCACCTCGGCAAACTCGCCGCACACCATCTTCCACGCATACCCCAGCGTCCAGCTCTCCAGAAACAGATAATAAAACGAAATCGCCAGCGGAGCCGCGACCCCCAGAAGACCCACATACTTCCACCAGCGGGAACGGGTCACCAGCATGAAAATGGACGAGGGAGAATGCCCACCCAAAGCCCCACCCCTGCGGCCTACGGCCCACTCCACCCAAGCAAGAGGAATCCCCATCAGCAGCAGAGAACAGAAATAGGCAATCATGAACGCCCCTCCGCCATACTGGGCTGCCAACCCCGGAAACCTCAGGAAATTGCCGAAACCGACTGCACCTCCCGCCACAGCGAGAATCATACCAAGGCGGGAATTCCACCCTGCCTCCTTACCTCTAGATTTCGGAGTCGACTCACTCATGAACTACCGGGAACATTGTATTGAAATAACCGTTCCATGGTAATACAAACGAACAATGAGTACAAGTGCAAAAACTGTCCCGCATTCACACTCGAAAGCACGGCTCTCGCAACAACGGCATCACACGCTGCGGAGGCGCCTCACAGCGGAGCGATACCCAGCTGTTCAGGCAATGCAATACGCGGCCTCTCCGTCAAAATCTCGCCGCCATGAGAACTCACGGCCACCGTATGCTCGAAGTGCGCCGACGGCTTGCCGTCCGCTGTCACCGTCGTCCACTTGTCATCCAGCACCTTCACGCGGAACGTCCCGGCATTCACCATCGGCTCGATGGCCAGCACCATACCGCGCTTCAAACGCGGCAACTTGTGATTCGGACGATAATTCGGCACATTGGGCTCCTCATGCAAATGCCGCCCCACGCCGTGTCCCACGAAATCGCGCACTATTCCGAAACCGAACGGCTTCACGAAATCTTCCACGGCTCCGCACACATCGGCCAGAGAACCGCCCTGCTTCGCTTCCGCGATCGCGCGGAACAAGGATTCCTCCGTCACAGCCAGCAACTTCAGCGTATCGGGATCAACCTGCCCGACGGGCACCGTCATGGCATTATCGCCATACCAGCCATCCACAATCGTACCCACGTCGAGACTCACGACATCGCCGTCCCGGATCACCCGATCGCCGCCGATACCGTGAATCACCTCCTCATTCACCGAAATGCAAAGCTGACCGGGAAAACCGCCATAGCCCAAAAAGGCATTGCCGCACCTCTCGCGCTTGAACAGCTCGGCGGCAAACTCATCAATCTCCCTTGTCGTTCGCCCCGCAACCACCTCCGGCATCAAATCCATCAAAATACGGGCAGCCACTTCGCCCGCCTTGCGCAACTTCGCAATTTCATTCGGATTGCGTACCGGAATGCGGTCGGACATGATACGGAAACTTATTCGGCAAATTCTTTCAACTTCTGCGAAATACGCAGAGAAACCTCTTCAGGCTCGCCTTCCTCCGTTACACGCACGCGAACAGCCATACCCTTTGCAGCATAGTAATTGGCTACGGGAACCGTCAGAGACTCATAATCCTGCCAACGACGGGCAAATGCCTCCAAATTGTCATCGGCACGCACACGCATCTCACTCCCGCAATCCGGGCAGACGGACTCACCGTCGCGGGTAATCAACCCGCACTTCGTACACTCCTTACGCTTCAGCATACGCGCTTCGATCAGCTCGCGCGCCACATCCAGCCAGACGACCACATCCACACCGAGACCGCGCTCGCGCATAAACGAATCCAGCGTCTCCGCCTGAGCCACCGTACGGGGATAACCGTCCAGCAGCCACGGGGTCTCATCATTATTGGACAGCCAGCCGCGCACGATATCGTTCACCACTTCATCGGGCACCAGCATCGCACGATCCATGAAACTCTGCGCCTGCCTGCCCAGATCCGAGCAAGCCTCAATCTCCTGCCGGAGAAGAGCGCCCGTACTCAACGTATGCAAACCGAAAGCCTGAGCCAGATAGCGGGCCTGGGTACCCTTTCCGGATGCAGGGCCACCCACCAGAACGAAACGCTTGAGAGTTTTCATAGCAGGAACAAGATAAAATCGGACTCAATACCGGTCAGCGCACAACCATATACACCGTAATAGCGGCCAGAATCAGGGCGGCGATCACGCACCAGACAACCGTCACCGTGCTGCTCGAAGCGGCTTCGCCCGTTCCTTGCAGGTGGGCATACTTGCCTCGGATCTTGCCCTTCTTGAGGAAACCGTCGTAATTCTTCTGCAGAAGCGATGTTTCGATCTGGCGCATCATATCAAGCAGAACCCCCACAAGAATCAGAAGGCTCGTGCCGCCGAAGAAATTCGAAACGATAGGCTCCACATTCGTTGCCAAGGAAAGCAGGTACGGAAGGAAATAAATCAGCGTCAGGAACAATGCACCGGCAAACGTCAATCTCTGCATCGTCTGGTCGAGGAATGCCGCCGTGGGAGGGCCGGGGCGCACGCCGGGCACATAGCCACCGTTGCGCTTCAAGTCTTCTGCAATCTGCGAAGGCTGGAACATCGTCGCGACCCAGAAGTAAGCGAAGAAGAAAATCATCAACGACGAAATCACATAATACATGAAGCTCGTCGGCACCATCCAGATGCGAATCATACTATCCAGCCAGGAATTCGGCCAGATCTGGCTCACCAGCAGCTGCGGCAGCGAAAGAATGGCAGTCGCGAAAATCACGGGCATCACCCCCGAATAGTTCAACTTCAGAGGAAGGTACTGCGTACCGCCCTGCGTCATCTTGTTGCCTACGATGCGCTTGGCGTACTGCACCGGAATGCGGCGCTGCGCCTGCGTCACCGTCACCACCATCGCAATCACAAGAATCAGGAAAAGAATCATGGCCACCAGAGTCAGCGCTCCGGTCGGATTCACTTCACCCGCCACTGGCATCACGAAACGCTTCCAGGCAAGAGCAAAGGCACCCGGCAGGGAGTGAATGATATTCACCGCAATGATCAACGATACGCCGTTACCGATACCACGCTCCGTAATCTGGTCACCGATCCACATCAGCAGCATCGTACCCGTCACAATGATAAACACCGTCGAAATCGTGAACAGGGAGCCGGGGAACATGACCAAATTACCCAGCCCGGAAAGGCCGAGACGGTCAGGGTGCTCCAGAGAACCGACGAGAAGGTAGCCCTGCACAATGGCAATGACAATCGCGAGAAGACGAGTATACTTCGTCATCTTCTGGCGGCCGCCTTCCTCGCGCAGCATCTTCTGCCACGCTGGCACCACGGCGCCGAGAAGCTGGGTCATAATGGAAGCGGAAATATAGGGCATGATCCCGAGTGCGAAAATACCGCACTGCTGCAGACCGCCGCCGGAGAAAATCGTCAGCATCGTACCGAGACCGCCGAGCATGCCGCCGCCATCGTCATTCTTCGCCATCCAGTCGGAAAGCTGTTGTACGTCCACGCCCGGCAGAGGGAGATGCACGCCGAGGCGCACAATCACAATCATGGCCAGAGTGAACAGAATGCGTCGGCGAAGATCCGGCACCTTCATCATATTGGTAAATGCTGAAATCATGGTCTTAAGTCTGATGGATGTGAGGAAAAATGGGCATGCAGCGCAAAGGCTCGCCTCCCCCGGTATGCATGGGCGCCGCATGGGTCACTCGGACGGCGCGGACGGGAAGAGAACCTGATGAACGAACCGGGCGGCGCTGCGCCACCCGGTTCGTCGGTAACCTGATCAGGCTTCGCTCAAAACGGTGAGCGTGCCACCGGCAGCCGTAATCTTGTCGCGTGCGGAAGCACTGGCAAAATCCACGGTCACCGTGAAGCTCTTGGTGACAACACCTTGTCCCAGAAGCTTGACTGCATCGCATGCACCCTGGACAAGACCGCGGGCGCGGAGCGAGTTTTCATCAATGGTCGCACCTGCTTCAAAGAAAGCTTCGAGCTGGCAAACGTTCACCACGGCAATTGTGTCCTGGAAACGCGTGTTGCTGAAGCCCTTCTTCGGAAGACGGCGATGCAGGGGCATCTGGCCGCCTTCAAAGCCGGGGCGGATCGAACCGCCGGAGCGAGCCTTCTGGCCCTTGTTGCCCTTGCCGCAGGTCTTGCCGAGGCCGGAGCTTTCTCCGTTGCCAAGGCGCTTCTTGCGGTGCTTGGCACCGGGATTGGGCTTGAGAGTATGAAGTGTCAACATGATTCGTCAAAAATACGTTGGATGATTAAATGGCGGAATCCTTCTTCTTCTTACCACGGGCGGAGAGGACTTGGTCAGCCGTCCTCAGCGAAGTAAGGGCGGTAAGCGTAGCCTTCACCACATTGGCGTGGTTGGAAGATCCGAGGGACTTGGCAACGATGTCGCGCACGCCAGCTGCTTCCAGCACGGCACGGACAGTATTGCCGGCGATAAGACCGGTACCGGGAGCGGCAGGCTTCAGGAGAATCTTGCCACCGCCGAATTCGGCGTAAACTTCGTGAGGAATCGTGCTGTTCACGACGGCCACGGGCTTGAGATTGCGCTTGGCAGCTTCCGTACCCTTGCGGATAGCGTCGGAAACTTCATTAGCCTTCCCGAAACCGAAACCGACCTTGCCTTCCTGATCGCCGGAAACGACGAGCGCAGAGAAGGAGAAGCGGCGACCGCCCTTCACCACCTTGGCGCAGCGGTTGACAAACACAACCTTTTCCAGGAGCTGAGGACCGTCTTCCACGGGAGCTTCGGCACCGCGGCGACCGCCTTCGCGACGAGGACCACGAGGACCGCGATTTCCACCCTGGCGGAAACCACCTTGGCGGAAACCGCCCTGGCGGAAACCACCGCGCTCACCGTTATTCGGAGCGGCAGCGGGAGTTGCAACACTTTCGGCCGGAGCCGTTTGTTCTTCGTTGTTCATTCGATGATCTTTCTCGTTTAGAATTTCAAACCAGCTTCGCGGGCGGCATCGGCCAGAGCCTTGACCTTCCCGTGATAGAGGAAACCACCGCGGTCGAACACGACTTCAGTGATACCGGCGGCGAGAGCGCGTTCGGCCATCAGAATGCCCACCTTGGCGGCGGAAGCACAGTTGGCCTGCTTGGCGTCAGCGTCGAGCGTCGAGGCGCAGCAAAGCGTCACACCCTTCGTATCGTCGATCACCTGGGCATAAACATGCTGATTGGAGAAGTGAACGGCAAGGCGAGGACGCACGGCTGTACCGGACAGCTTCTTGCGGATACGGCGGTGAACGCGGTTGCGGATAGCTTTGCGATTGATCGTACTCATATACTTATATCAAATATGCTAAGGATTCATGAATTACTTACCAACGCTCTTGCCTTCCTTGCGGCGAACGTTTTCACCAACATAGCGGACACCCTTGCCCTTGTAGGGTTCGGGCGGATAGTAACCGCGCACTTCGGCGGCAAACTGTCCGACCATCTGCTTGTCGATACCTTCAACCTTCACCTTCGTATTGTCGGTGACGGTGATTGTCAAACCATCCGGAATCGGTTGGTTGATCGGGTGCGACTTGCCGAGGCTCAGATCGAGGATCTTGCCCTTGACAGCGGCGCGGAAACCGACGCCGATGATTTCAAGCTCCTTGACGAAACCTTGGGAAACGCCGACGATCATGTTATTGATCAGCGAACGGTTCGTACCGTGCAGGGCGCGAAGCTTGCGGGAATCGTCAGCGCGGTTGACGCTGAGTTCCGAACCTTCAACGGAAACGGTGATACCTTCGGGAAGCGCCCACTGGAGCTTACCCTTCGGACCTTCGACGAGAACGACGGAGTCCTTGCTGCTGACTGTGACGCCAGCGGGAACCGTGATGGATTTTTTACCAACTCGTGACATATTCTTCGTTCTGTTGAGGATTACCAGACGAGGGCGACAAGTTCGCCGCCGATCTGCTGCTTGCGGGCCTGCGCGCCTGTCATCAGACCGGCGGAGGTCGAAACGATCGAAATGCCGAGGCCGTTCATCACGACCGGAATTTCGCTGGAGTGGACATACTGACGGCGGCCCGGCTTGGAGCAGCGCTTCACATCGGTCACGATGGATTTGCCTTCGGCGGAGAACTTCGTCTTCACCTTGATAGCCTTCTGGACGCCTTCACCGATCACTTCATATCCCCAGATATAGCCTTCCTGCTCGAGAATACGGGCAAGTTCGGCCTTGATACGGGAATAGGGAGCGGTAAACTCTGCGTTGCGTGCGATACCTGCGTTCTTCACGCGGGTCAGGAAATCGGCGATAGGATCACTTAATACTGCCATAATCTTGAATAATGGTTATGCGTTGGCGGTTTGAGTTTCATCAGCCTTCTTGGTGGCACGGAACGGAATACCGAGCTCAGCCAGCAAGTCGCGACCTTCGTCGTCCGTCTTGGCGGTCGTCACGAAAATCAGGTCGAAGCCGATTTGGCGTTTGATTTGATCCAATTCAATTTCCGGGAAAATGGACTGGTCGGAGATACCTACGGCGTAGTTACCATGGCCGTCGAACGACTTGGAGGGAAGACCGCGGAAGTCGCGAATGTTCGGCGACGTCACATTGATGAAGCGGTCGAGGAATTCCCACATGCGTTGTCCGCGCAGCGTCACGCGGGCACCGAGGACTTCGCCCTCGCGCAGTTTGAAGTTGGCAACACTCTTGCGAGCGTAGGTCATAGCCGGCTTTTGGCCGGTAATTTTGGCGATTTCGGCGACAGCGTCTTCAACCGCCTGCTTGCGGTCGGGATGCTTGCCCATGCACGACGTCACCACGATCTTCTCGAGACGGGGAACCTGGTGCACGTTTTCATACTGATGCTTCGCTTGGAGGGCCGGAACGACCTTCTCGCGGTAGTATGTCTGTAACGTTGGTGTACTCATTGTTATAATAGCGGGTCAGCTCTTTGAGGTGATTACGAATGGATTGGCTTAAGCGCGGAACCAAGGCTGTGCCTTAGCTCACTTTCTTCACATTGGAAATATGAATTGGGCCGTCCAGCTCCTTGATGCCGCCTTCCGGATCCTGTTCGCTCGGGCGAGTCGCCTTCTTGATGACGCGGGCGCCTTCGACGATAACAGTACCTTTAGCTGCATTCACGGAGAGAACAGCGCCACGCTTGCCCTTATGCGAACCGGCGATAACTTGCACAGTATCACCTTTTTTCACGTGGGTTTTCATAGACTGTATTTCTTCGCTTGTGCGTTGATAAACCCCAGCCACACCTGTGGCAGGGGCGCAGAATATACACTCGGCGAGCTTCCTCGTCAAGACCATTCATTAAATTTGAACATTTTTTCGCAGCCCGGCGACAGCCGAACCAAGCACATCTTCACCATGATCCGCCATGCCTCATCAAGAGGAAACCCGCAAAAAGCGGCAATTATCATTGTCATGACTCGTGAAATCACTATACTTGATCCCATGAACGCCACCTGTAGAGTCGGCCTCCTCGCTCCCAGCCGGCAGGCTCAGGCCCTCGGCACCAAAGCAACCGTCCTCCAGACCCTCGCCAGGAAAGGATGCGAAACCAGCATCCTCGAACCGGACGACCTCCGGCATGCCAATCTCGGCCACCTCGACATCATCCTCTGCCTTGGAGGTGACGGCACCATGCTCTCGGCGGCAGCGGCTGCAGCCCGGCACGGGGTCCTGCTCGCCGGTATCAACCTTGGCCGACTCGGCTTCCTCACCTCCTGCGCCGTGGCGAACATCCCCGCCTTCGTCGAAAGCCTTTGCGAAGGCACCTACATCGTCGAAGAACGCACCATGCTCGCCGTCACCGCCTACAATCGAAAAACCGAAGAACGCCGGGACACACTGCTTGCCCTCAACGAACTCGCCCTGCTCCGCGCACAAACCGGTAAAATGGTCGATCTCGATGCAGAAGTAGACGGCACCCTCCTCAACCGCTACCATGCGGACGGGGTCCTCGTCGCCACACCCTCCGGCTCCACCGCCTACTCCCTCTCTGCCGGAGGCCCCCTCATCTGGCCCGGCTCCGAAGTCTTCAGCGTCACCCCCATCTGCCCGCACAGCCTCACCAACCGCGCCGTCATCCTGCCGGATAGCGTCACCATCACCCTGCGCCCCCGCGAACGCAGAGGCAGAGCAGACAGCATGATCTTCTCACTCGACGGCCGCACCACTCACAGCATCGGCCTCGAAGAATCGCTCGAAATTCGCAAGGCTCCGCAAAAACTCCGCCTCTTCCAAATGCCGGGAAGCAACTTCGCCTCCCTTCTCCGCGCCAAATTGCGCTGGCAGGGTTACGAACTCCCCTAACTCCTACTCCGCATCTCCCAGTTCCCGAAACCGCACCGCACGCCGAACCTCATGGTACAGCCTTCGCTTGTACCATGAATTCAGCAATCGCTGCACCCGGTGGTACACCAGCTGCTTCACGGAAGGCGGCACCGCCCTTGCTCGCCGCCCCATCGCATCGATCGAACTCGGCAAATCTGGCGATGGCTCGCAAAGCGGCGGAAACACTCCGACACCCACGACACCATCACGGCAGCACACATAACCCAGCTGCGTATCGAACGCCATCCAGTAACGGCCCATCCGCTCCAGCACCCTCCTCGCACCTTCCCGGGAATACAGAATCGCCAGGGCATCCCGGGAAAGATTCTTCGGATATACCACCTCAAGAGAACAGTCCACCCCAACCACCCGACCCAATGGCCAATTGGAGCCCGGCGTCCATAACTTGACAAAATCCCACCCTGTCACCGTCCGAATCAACCGGCTCACCGCAGAAGGAAGAACAGGCCCAAAACTTGCATCATCCTCCAAAACGACGCAATGCGTATGCGGCGAACCCAAAAACATCCGCAAACACCGCAAATGGCTCTCCATGCATGCCAGCTCCGTCGGCAAAAGATCGACAGAAAACTCCTTCCTCCGCCTCTCCCGGTCAAACCCCAACTCCATCTGCGCCACATCGTCGCCCGTCACCGCCGGAACCAGCGACAGATCAATCCCCGCCCTGCACGCAAACTCCTTCAGGCGCCTCCTGCGTTCGGAGGAACTCTGCAAACTGATCGCCAGAAATAAAATTGTCGCATCCATGGCTCGCTCATTCATAAAAATGCACCTAAAATAGGTGAATACACACAAACACTACAACACACTCCATAAAATGTAAATCAAATTATTCACCCAATTTGGGTGAATCAAGAAATTAGTGTATTCTTAAAAAATGCTGAGGAACAGGCACAGTCTGGAAGAGAAACTCTTGCGCGACTTCTTGAAAAGAAAACGCATCGAACAGGGATTCTCCCAACGGAAACTATCCCTCCTGCTCGACAACACCCCCACCTTCGTCTCCAAATACGAATCGGGCGAACGCTACCTCCTCTTCACGGAAGCCGTCCTCATCTGCGAAATACTCGGCATCGACGCGCACGAACTGACCCAGTCAATCCTCAACACCCTGAGAACAAGCGCAGATGACGATGTATTCCGCATCAAACAGCACCCCCCGATCATCACGGAGGAGCAAATAAAACAGGCAAAAACTCCGCCATCAGCCAAAAGCGAAAGACAGAGCCTCCCCTCTCAAGCGTAATCACCAGCGCAATCGGCCGCATATGCTTCGGCCACCTCCGGAAAGCCATCTCACAACCCCTTCAATCCATGCGGAATCGAAGGCAGCGGCTTATCCAGATTATCATACGACCGCACAGGCGCATAACGATCCTTCTCGTACTTCTCGCTCGGCGGTGTACATAAAAACCAAAGCGCACCCTCCTCGGAAGCTCCCGGCTTCGTTAAAAACACATGAGGCAGCTTCGCCTCCCTGGTACCGGGCACGGACTGATCGATCGCCATACCGGGGTGATACAAATGCCCTTGAAACGGATCGCACACATTGTACGTCCAATTCGCCCATGTCGGTAAAATCTTCTGCACGCGCACGGCTACGAACCCGCAAAGGCGGACAGCCGTATACGCCACGCAGCACCAAACGAGCACATCTCTCCGGACCCTCGGCCCACAAACAGGCAAAAACAAACATCACCACGGGCATACCCTTCATGATCAGCTCATTGTTCATCCCACCCATATAAACGGCGGGAAGCGCCAACAAAGCGACATTCGCACACAGCAGCCAAACGCGGCAACGCCCATACCTCCACGGGAGATAATTCAACAGAACAAAATTGAGAGCCACCGGAACCAGCCATTTCAGCACGCCCGAACAACCGTCGACATACCTGAACACGCAAAACATCGCCATCGGCTCTTCCGCACGCATGTAATACACCCCCGCAACCCCGGCAAGGCCATAGGCCGCCCAAGCCTGCCATGCAACAAAACCACGGCTGAAAACCACCACACCTGCAGCCCGCATAACTGTCCACGCCTTGTACATGCACCCGGCCAAAAAGACAAACAACACAAGGGAAGACAATGGCGCCACCAACAACAGCAGACTGCCGCAGACCAGATAAAACCAAACGGGCCTCCCCTCCTGCAGCATCAACGCAACAGCAAGATAGGCAAAGGGGAATTGATTGCAACAGGTAACCATCAACTCTCCACTCCAAAAACACGGCCTCATGGGCTGCCCCAGCCACCCCATCATGGACGGCACATAATCGAACACGACCGCAGCATCACCGATCCCCAGAAAAAACAGCACAAACAAAAAACTGACCTTCTTCAGCTTCAGAAACACCAGAAGCAGCGTTGCGTACATCAGCAACACATTCCACAACAACATCACCCAGCCGGGCACCCCACTGAGGGAAGAACAATCCACTCCGCCCATGGCAAGCAGCTTGCACAGAAACGCAGGAGGCAGCCAGAAAGCCAGATTGTAACTCATCTCCCTCCCATCCGGTAAAACCACCGGCCACGGATACGAAATCAGATTACCGTAAAAGGCATTTCTCTGGAAAAAATCGAAATGTTGGTATGTATGCCCCGTATAGCCCACCTGAAACTGATACACAAACACCACCAGCAGCAAAACCAGCAGCTTCCACACATGCCCGCGGGACAACCGTATGACATGAGGCGAACGACCAAACACGACGCTCGCCACACATCCGGCCAACGCCACGCCAAGCGGCACTGAAACATACCATTCCAGCCAGCCCAGGCAAAAAATCATACTCGGGAGAGCCAGAAGCAAAAAAGCGCCTCCGATCACCCAGCTATCGCGCACCCCTTTGCCAGCCACGCATGCAATGCCGTGCTCCATCACCGGATCTCCATCAGAAAAGGAACCGCCCTACCGTTGCTCGCGCACAATTTCCGTACCGATACCCTCGGTCGTGAAAATCTCCAGCAGCAGCGTATGCGGCAAACGGCCGTCGATGAAATGCACCTTGCGCACGCCTGCATTCAGGGCATCCACGGCGGACTTCACCTTCGGAATCATCCCTCCGGAAACCACGCCATCCTCAATCAATTGAAGAGCCTGCTTGCGGTTGATCGACTGAATCAAAGACGTCGGATCGGCGGCATCGCGCAGAATACCCGGCACATCCGAAATATAAATCAGCTTCACCGGGCGCAGCTCGCGAGCCAAAGCGGCTGCCGCCAAATCCGCATTGATATTGAGCGGACTGTGCGTCCCCAGCTCCTTGGCGAGCGGCGAAATCACAGGCGTAATCTCCAGATTCAAAGCCTCCTCGATACGCGGCAGCAGCGTACCGATCACACGCCCTACCTCGCCGATATCCACCGGATTGCCTTCGGCATCCTTCTCGCGGATCTTCTCGCCCACAAACACCTCCGTACCGGGAATACCCACGCCCTTCCCTCCTGCATCGCGCAGCATCTCCACCAGCCCGGGATTGATCGTCCCGCTCAGCGTACGCTCCACAATACCGATCGCCTCCTTCGTCGTCACGCGCAGCCCATTCACGAACTTTGCTTCAAGCCCGGACTCGGCCATTGCCTTCGAAATCGCCTTGCCGCCGCCATGCACCACCACAGGATTCAGCCCCATAGCCTCAAGCACGGCAATATCGCGCATCAAATCCTTCACCAGCGCAGGATCATCCATCGCGCTGCCCCCGAACTTGATCAGCACCGTCTTATTGCGGTAAGCCTGCATATAAGGCAAGGCATTCACCAGCACATCGGCCTTCTCGATCACCTGCATCAAATCGGGAATCACCCGCGTCGTCAACTCTTGAGCATTCATATGCGTAAAAAATCAAATAAACCGCTTCATGCGGAAAAACAGCAGCGGCAAAATAATCGAAACCGCCATCGCCACCAGCACGCTCGCGTAACCGTACTCGCTGCGCAACTCAGGCATATTCTCGAAATTCATCCCGTAAATACTCGCAATCAGCGTCGCAGGCATAAAGATAACCGAAGCCACCGTGAAAATCTTCACAATCTCGTTCTGCTCGATATTGATCAGCCCCAGCACCGCATCGAGCATGAAATTGATCTTGCTCGACAGGAACGAAGCATACTCCGACAGCGAATTCACGTCTCGACTGATCGGACGCAGCGTCACATACAAATTCGGCTGCGAAGGATCTGAAGTCTCCGCATTGCTCGCATACGAAAGCAGGCGCAGCAAGTTCACAAGGCAGTCCCGCTGCCGCGTAATCAAATCCCCGATACTACCCAGATCCTCCAGAACCACGCGCATCTCCTGCGTCACCGGCTCTCTCTTGCGACCCTTCCCCGTATGGCGATGCGAAAACACCCGCTTCGACAGAGCATCAAGATCCGTGCCAAACCTCTCCAAAACGTCCGCCTGGCGGTCCACGATCGTCTCCAGCAGCCCCACGAACACCTGGTCGCGAGAGACCTGCTTCTGCCGCAGCAACTGGTGCGAAAACACGCGGAACGAATACGAATCCGTATGACGGATCGTCACAATACGCTCCGACTTCAGAATAAACGTCATCTCCGAAAGAATCGGCTCCTCCGTCTCCACCCGGCTCAGCACCGTCGTCGTCATGAACCGCGCGCCATCCTCCGTATACAGTCGGGAAGTCGCCTCAATCTCGCGCATCTCGTCCTGCGTCGGCATCTCGATACGGCACAACTGTTCGGCGAACTGCAACTCCGCAGCATCGGGCGTCAACAGATCCACCCAGAAAATATCCTCCGGACGGCAGGACAGATTCTCGATATCCGCCGTCCGCTCAATACCATTCTCGTTTTGAATATAAAGCCGAATCATCGTCGTGGGAATGGGTAAGGATTCAAACTCCCCTCACCGGGCATCCGCCCGCCTGGCTACGTGGCCAGCATACAGTTTTCTTGCCCGCAAGGGAAGCAAAAAAGGGCAAAAAAGCAGCCCGATTCCTAACTGTCGGAACCGGGCTTGCAAAAGGAAAGGAACAACTGCCTTTATTCGGCGGCAGCTTCGGCAACCTCTTCGGCGGCAGGAGCGGGAGCAGCCTTCTCGCCGTTGACCTTCACGACCACCTTCACCGTAGCGGCCACTTCAGGATGAAGCTTGGCGACGATGCTGTACGTACCGGAAGACTTGATCGGCTTCTCAATATCCAGAGCGTGGCGGTTGATGACGATACCCTTGGCAGCAAGAGCTTCCTGCACCATCTGGTTGTTGACGGCACCGAACACCTTACCGGCCTGACCGGCTTCCAGAGTGATTTCGACCGTTTCCGTGGCGATCTTGGCAGCAACTTCGCGGAAATTCTCAAGTTCAGCGGCTTCGCGTTCGGCACGCTTCTTCTGAAGCATATTGATGAAGCGCTGATTAGCGGGCGTCGCTTCGAAAGCGAGACCCTGAGGAATCAGATAATTGCGGCCATAGCCAGCCTTTACAGTCACAAGATCGGCTTCGCAGCCCAGACCTTCCAGTTTCGTTGCGAGAATTACTTGCATTGTTGCCATGGCGTAAATAGAAAAGTTAAATGTGGAGGGAGTAAATACATGCACTTGCGGACAAAGTCAAGCAATATGTGTAAAAAACGCATAAAATTCATCAATATGGCGCAACCATGCACCTACGCCATCAAACGCCGTCCGGCTGCAACTCCTCCCCGTCGGCTGCCTCGCCACCATCCTCCCGGCGCACCACGGACATCTTCCCGCGAGCCAAAGAAACCCGCAGCCTCGTCCCCTCCGGCACCTGCTCCGCATCGCGCACCAGCCGACCGTCCTCCCCCTGCACCAGAGCATAACCGCGCTTCAAAGTCTCCTGTGGACTCCTCGCCTCCACCTGCGCCGCCAGCAACTCCAACGCACCGGATGCCACGGCGAATCGCTGCGCCGCAGCCGACTTCAACCGCACCTCCAGCCCATCCAGCCTCTCTCCCATCATCCGGCAAAACTGTTTCGGATGGCGAGCCTTCAACTCCAGCTCCATCCTGTCCAGCCAATCATATCCGCTCTGCAACCGCTTCTGCCACGCATCCTCCCACTCGTATTCCAGATCGTCCAGCCGCTGGATAAACGGATTCAGCACATCCAAAGGACTCTTGAACTTCCTCTGCACCAGCAAACCGAGCATCAAATCCGCCCTCTCCCACACCTGATAAAGCCGCCGCTTCACCCTCTCCCCGCAATCCTCCAACCAAGCATCCAGAGCCGGACCATCCGGCGTCACCAGCTCCACCGCCGCCGTCGGAGTCGGCGCGCGCAAATCCGCCACAAAATCCGCAATCGTAAAATCAGTCTCATGCCCCACCGCGGAAACCACCGGCACCGGACACTCCGCAATCGCCCTCGCCACAACCTCCTCGTTGAAACACCACATATCCTCCAGCGAACCGCCCCCGCGCGCCACAATCAGCAAATCCACCGGAGGCAGCCCGAACTCATCGAACCGCCCCCACGCACGCACCGCCGAAGCAATCCCATGCTCCGCACCTGCTCCCTGCACCTGCACCGGCAGCAAAAACACCTTGATCCACGGAGCGCGCCGCTCGAACACATGCCGCATATCCTGAATCACCGCCCCCGTGGCGGAAGTAATCAACCCCACCGACTTCGGAAACGGAGGCAGCTCCAACTTCCCCTCCGCATCGAACAGCCCCTCCGCCGCCAGCTTCCGCTTCAACGCCTCGAAACGCGCCTGCAGCTCGCCCAACCCCGCCTCACGCACCCGTGTCACCGTAAACTGAAGCCTCCCGCGCCCCTCGTACACCGTCGCCTTGCCGAACAACTCCACCTTCATCCCCTCCCGCAGAACCACGCGAGAAGCCGCCGCCTGAAACTTGTACATCACACAATCCAGCTGCGCCCTCTCATCCTTGATCGTAAAATACACATGCCCGCTCGAAGCAGGCTTGCACGACCCCACCTCGCCCACGACCACCTGATCACCGACCTGCCCCTCGACAGCCCGCCGCAACTCCGCCACCAGCTCTGAAACACTCAATGCCATAAAAGGATAATCCTTGCTTCACCGCCCCTTCTCCACCGGGATTTTCAATGCTTCGTAGGCGAGGAGTTTGCAGTTGGCGAGATCGAGTTTTCCGGAGGGGAGGACGGGTATCGTTTCCACAGGGACGATTTCCCTCGGGCACCACAGGGCCGGGAGGCCTTCGCCCATCAGGGCGTAGCGCAGGGAGATGAGTTCCTGCTGCAGGTAGTTGCGGTGGAGTGTGGAGAGCATGGCGATGGCTTCGCCTTTCTGCTTGTCCGGGATGGAGACGACGGCAATGTGCCGTTCGGTGTCTTCCGGGTCGATTTTCAGGATTTTGTTCAACGCCTGTTCGAGGGCTTCGTGGGGAACCATTTCGCCGCCGATCTTGGAGAACCGCGCCATGCGGCCTTCGAGTTTCAGGAAGCCGTTGAGATCCATGCGTCCCACGTCGCCGGTCTTGAACCAGCCGTCCTTGAAGATTTTCGGGTTCAGATCGGCGCGGCCGATGTAGCCCTTGAAGATGTTCGCCCCCTTGAGCCAGATCATGCCGAGGTGGGTGAAGGGAAGCTGCTTCTCGTCGTCCTCCGGGTCGGTGATGCGGATGGCAATGCCCGGCAGGAAACCGCCGACGGTGCCGTGTTCGGTGCCCGGCACATAATACGGCGTACCTTCGACGGGAGCCGCATCCGGCAGGTTGACGCAACAGACAGGCGAAGCCTCGGTCATGCCGTAGCCTTCGTTCAGCTCGATGTGGAACTGTTCCTTGTACGCCAGATAGAGGTCTTCAGGCAGTTTTTCCGCCCCTACGATGAAGTAGCGGAGGCTCTTGAAGGTTTCGGGGTTCGCACGGCGCATCATGCTGCGGGCGAAGGTGGGGGTCGAGACGACGAGAACGGTTTTGTACTGCTCGATGAGTTCGCACAATCTCTTCGCCTCCAGCGGCGAGGGATAGGTCACCATATCGTGCCCGTACGCCAGGCAGAACCACAGGCCGATGGTGATGCCGAAGCTGTGGAAGACGGGAAGGCTGCACAGGAAGCGGCTGTGTTCGTCCAGCACGATGCGGGAGGAACACTGCGCAAGGTTCGCCAGAATATTGGAATGCGAGAGGGATACGCCCTTCGGTTCACCGGAAGAGCCGGAGGTGAAGAGAAGCACGGCTTCGTCTTCGCCGCTGCGGTCGTCAAGTTTCAGCAGGCGAGCAATCATCTTCGAAGGCATCACGCGCGAGGCGAATACCCACACGGCGATTTTCTTCTTGATGCGCACGAGCTCCTGCTCAATGAAGATGATGTCGCGGCGCGGCGGCCACGGAAAGCTCTGCAGCTTCCGCATGAAGCGATCTGCCGAGATGAACCGCTCGATTCCCGCCTGCCGGACGGCGCTGCGGAACGAGTCTTCCGATGAGGAATAGTTGAAATTCACCGGAGTGATTCCCGCCAGCAGGCAGGCGAGGTTCGCGATGGTCGCGCCTTTGCCCGGAGGCAGGATGATACCGACGCGCTTGCTGCTCGTCAGCGTTTTGAGGTGCTTGGCGAAGGCGATGGCCACGCCGAGCAATTTGCCGTAGGTGAGGGAGGAATCGTCCACGCCGTCGATCACGCGGCCGTTCGGATTCTGCTTGATACCCTCGACGATAGCCATGGCAAGGGAGCCTTTCAGCTGGGGAAGTTCGGCGAAGGCATCCGCAGCGGCGGACATCCATGCCTGCAGGAGGCGAGCTCCCGCTTCAGGGCCGGGCTCGAGCCTGGGAAGGATGCGGACGACAAGGCGGGTGTAGTCCCGCGCATTCGAGGCGGCATTCATCAGGCTGTCGCGGAAGTAGCCCACATACACGGGCACGGGGGAAATGTGCAGCGCGCTCAAATGCATCAGGAAGGGAGCCGGTACGTGCGACATGGTTCCCTTGATGGCGGCAACGCGGCCCGGCAGGAAAACGACGTGGCGGCCCTGATCGATTTTTTCGAGAATGGAGCCGCGCAGGCTGATGGGATCAACGCGGCGGAAGTTGAAGAGGATGCCGTCGCTGTCCTTGTTCTGCAGATAGCGGGCAACATCGACGGAGGGGGCGAAACTCTCCTCGACGAGATAGGTGACCCGGTCCTTGCCGAGCGCCTTTTCCAGCTCAATCAGGGCATTCAGATTGACCTGATTGGGCACGAGAAAACAAGCTTTGCCTTTTAAATGCTCCTGTCCTTCAAGTGTCACGGGGTTCATGTCGATGCTTATCCTATCATGCTTCACTCTGCGGCGCAATGCGGAAGAAAGCCCTGCCGCATTTTGCGGCGGCTCCACCGCAGCTGCGGGCCGGCTTCAGTCTTCTTCCTCTCCTTCGGGCAGTTCGCCGTCATCCTCCATGCCGTGGGCAGGGCCGTCTCCGTATTCCACGGGAATACCCATTTTCGGAGCCAGCAGGATGTGGCGAATGTGGCGTTTCGACTCCTTCGCATGGCGCAGGGCCATAATCAGCCGGGAAATCTGGTCGTCCAGCGTATCGTCGTTCACGAATACGGCTTCCGTACCCGTTTCCAGCTCGACGACGAGTTTCCATTCCTTCGGACGCGAGATCACGCGGATCACCGGCACGTTGTCCCGCGCATACATCAGGCGCAGCAGGCGCACGATGGGCGTGAACTCGTCCTTGTCCAGCCGCACTCCGGCATGGATACGCGAACCGTCCGCACAGGGGTTCAGCCAGATCGGTATGCCCAGAAAGCGGGCATGCAAACGATGGTCGCAGGTGAATACGACCCCGTCCGGATCCATGAAATACTTGTCGGCATCCGCCATATCCTCGCAGAACAGGCGCACGACGGGTACGCGCTCGGAAAGCTCCACATGCAGCGTGGCAGGCAATTCCGCCGTCACGCGGGCAGAACTGATGAAAGGGTATTCGATGAGCTTCTTCTCCAGTTTGCCCGTATTCAGAGTCACGAGGTTTTCATTCCCCTTGAGTCCCATCAATTCGAGAGCCTGCTCCTTCGAGACGATCCCGGCGGAAGTATAATCCACCGTCCGTATCTGAAAGTTCTCGCTTTGGGCATCGACCTGTTCCTTGATCCACAGCCCGAGCCAGACGGCGAGCCCGGCAGACAGAGCGACGATACCCCACTTGCGGAGGTGGCGCATGCCCCGGAGCATGGCCACGCGGTTCAGGAAACGCACATGCAGCGGCAAGGCCTTCTCCAGGGAGTGCATCCCCTTGCCTTTGCCGCTTCGGCCGTCCCTGTATGAGTTGCGTGCCATGGTTCCTGTCCGGTCGGAAGGCTGAGACCTTCCATAAATGGGTCAGCGCTCCTGCTTCAACGACAAATCGGCAATAGTCGCGCACAGCTCCTCGTAGGAGATACCGACGGCCTGGGCGGCCTTCGGCAACAGGCTCGAACCCGTCATGCCGGGAATCGTGTTGATTTCAAGAACGAAAGGTTGATTGTCCGTTTCGCGGAGCAGCACATCCACTCGGGCGTAGACTTCGACGCCGAGCGCCTTGTAGGCCGCGAGAGCCTCTGCCTGCACGCGGGCCGTCACATCGTCCGGCAGATCAGCCGGGCAAATATAGTCCGTGCCTCCGCCGAGATTCATCCACGGGTACTTGTTGCTCAGATCGTAGAAACCCGATCGCGGGCAAATGTGGATCACGGGAAGCACCCTGCCGTCGAGAATACCCACGGTGAGCTCCTTGCCCTGAATGTATTCCTCGATGAGGACAGTGCCCCCATGCTGCGCGGATTCCCGAACGGCAGCCTCCACATCGTCCCCGGCCTTCAGGATATGCACACCCACGCTGGAACCTTCACAGGTAGGCTTCACCACGCAGGGAGCCTGCATCTTCGGAACGAATCCGTCTTGCGCCGGAACAAGCACCTCATAGGCGGGGGTCGCCACTCCGGCGGCGATCATGGCTTCCTTCGTCGCCAGCTTGTCGAAACACATGCGGCTCACGCGCGACCCTGCGCCCGTGTACGGAATGCCCCTCTCTTCGAGGTAGGACTGCACGCCGCCGTCTTCGCCGAAGGTGCCGTGGATGATATTGTAGGCCAGTTCCGTACCGGCAGGGATTTCGGGAGCCGTATCATGCACCTCTACCTCCGTCACATTCGTAAATCCTCCGTTGCGCAGAGCTTCAGCCACCGCCCGCCCGGAGACGAGAGAGACTTCGCGTTCAGCACCCGGGCCGCCCAGCAGGACGGCAATAGCCGTATCTTTTGCGAGATTGTTCATTGTTGTTGAGTGAAATCGTACTTGATGGGGATGTAAAGCTTCCTGCTTCCGTCTTGCGAAAGCACATAAAAAAGCCCCGGCCCCACCGGACGGAGTTTTTGTTTCCACAGCGCAGGCAGCGGATAATGCCTGTTCTCGCGGCCTCCGACGAACACGGTGCCGCGGTCGTCGTCCAGCTCGAATTCGACTCCGCCGGAGCATGCGCCTTCCGGCACCTTCCGCAGCAAATGCGCCGACAGATGTTTCCGATAGGAAGCGGTCTGCCTGCTTCTCTCCCAGCTGAATTGCGCGGCATACTGCTTCCTGCGAACAATCATGATGCATATACTCGCACCGAAAACAATGATGTACGGAGGCAGCACCTGCCCGCCCAGCACAGTCTGCACCCATTCCGCTTTCCTGTCCTGCTCGTGCAGAAGAAAAAGAAGAAGGCACACGGCGCCCAGAACAAACAGGGCGATCATGATTCCCACGACAATCCAATGAATACGGCGCTGCTGCGTTTCGAACTGCGCCTCCGCGCATCGAAGCAGGTCATCGCGTATGATGGTGTATCGGATCATGGAAATATCGCCTTGCTTGGGGAAAAATCAGAACTGGGCTTCGCGGTCTCCGATCGCCTGCACTTCCGTGCGGAGCGCGATGCCGCGCTCTTCCTGCACTGTCCTGCGGATCACGTCGATCAGCTCCGTCACGTTTTCGGCATTCGCGCCGCCCGTATTCACGATGAAATTGGCATGCACGGGTGAAATCATCGCCCCGCCGTGGCGGAGGCCCTTCAGCCCCAGCTCATCGATCAGCTTGCCAGCCGGCGCTTCGGGCGGATTCATGAACGTACAGCCCGCACTCGGTTCCAGCGGCTGCGTCGCCTTGCGCCGTGTGCGGCTCGCCTCCATGCGGGCCTCGATCTCAGCAGGATCGCCCGCCTCGCCCTTGAACACCGCTCCCATCACGAAATTGCGGTACAGATCCGGCATACTGCGGTATTCGGCCTCCGTCATCTCCTCGCGGGCGTGTTCTCGAATCTCGCCGTCTTCATCAAGACAGGTCACGGAAACGAGCCTTTGCCACATATCCTCGCCCATGGCTCCGGCATTCATGCGGAGACTGCCCCCTACCTGGCCGGGAATGCCGTCCATCCACTCGAACCCGGCAATACCGTTCGCCGAGGCGAACGAAGCCAGCTTCTTGAGGCGTATCCCCGCACCCGCCATGATGCGGGTACCTTCCGCGCGCAACTCCTCGAACGCGCCGCCGGACGGATGCACGACCGCGCCGCGGATACCGCCATTGCGCACGATCAGGTTCGAACCGCGCCCGATCACATGCACGGGAATATTGCGATCCTTGAAGAAATTCACCACCCCGCGCATATTGGCGTAACTGTCCGGCTCGATCCAGTACTGGGCATCGCCGCCCACACCGAGCGTCGTATGCTTGCGCATCGGTTCATAAATGGCCCAGCAAACGGGATTCTCCACATTGCGCTGCAAATCCTCCATCATGGCGAGATCGCGCGCAATCTTCGTACCCGCTTCATGCACATTGCCTGCACCGAGCGTCACCAGCAGATCGCCGGGGCGCAAATCGTTGCCCACGGTATGATGGGCAAGGCACAGGTTCGGCAGGAAACACGTCTCCACCGGACCGTGGCGGCGCATCGCGTCCACGATCGTCTGGCCGGAAATGCCTTCGATAGGCGTCTCGCTGGCTGGATACACATCCGCCACATACACCTTGTCCGCGGCCTGAAGCACCTTGCCGAAATCCTCCTGCAACAGTTGCGTGCGCGTATAGCGGTGCGGCTGGAACAGCACGACGAGACGCTTCGGATTCAGCGAACGGGCCGTTTGAAGAGTGGCCGCAATCTCCGTGGGGTGATGCCCGTAATCGTCCACAATCCGATAACTCGGAGAAAGATACTTCGTTTCGAAACGGCGGCGGGCGCCCGCAAAGGAAGCAAGGCCCGACGTAATGGCGGCAAAACTGCAGCCCAGCTCCAGAGCCACGGCGACGGCCACCAGCGCATTCAGCACATTGTGGCGGCCCGGAATGCCCAGCTCCACGCGCCCCAGCTCCTCGCCGCGATACTTCACCGTAAACAGCGTACGCCCTCGCATCTCCGTCACATCGGACGCGGTGTAATCCGTATCGTTCCAGCCGTAGGAAACGGAATTCGGGTATTGGGAGCCGACATCGCGCGCCCCGGCATCCACGCCGCAGTAGAAAATCCTGCCCCGCGTCTGGCGTGCCAGACGGTGGAACACCTCCTTGATATGGTCGAGATCGCGGTAGAAATCCAGATGCTCCGCCTCGATATTCAGCATAATGCTATGCTCCGGCAGATAATTCACCAGCGTACCGTCACTCTCGTCGCCCTCGGCCACGAGATACTCGCTCTCCTCGTTCCAGTGGGCATTCGCCCCCAGCACGGGAATTTCCGCGCCGACGTAATGGCAGGGGCGCAGGCGGCCTTCGCGGAGAAGATGAGTCGTCATCGACGAAGTCGTCGTCTTCCCGTGCGTACCCGCCACGACGATCCCCTTCTTCCCGTTCAGAATGGCGGCCAGGCAATCGGCGCGGCGCAGGCAGAAGGCTCCGTTCGCACGGGCGGCGGCCAAAGCCACGTTCGACTCGCGGATCGCACTCGAATAAATCACGATCTCCGCATCGGCCACGGCCTCGGCGGAGTGCGGGGAGGAAAAAACGAGCCCGGAGCTCTGCAGGCTCTCCGTTTCATCGCTCGTCACACGGTCGCAACCGCTCACTCGGTGCCCCATTTCCAGCAGCATGCGGGCCAGCCCCGACATGCCGGAACCGGCTACTCCGATAAGGTGAATGCGGACGGGATGGCTGCGGTCAAGCAGGCGTTGGCGGAGGCGTTCAATCATGATACTCAGGAAAGGGTGGAATGTTCGAGGACGTGGGCGATCTTCTGGGCGGCATCATCCGAAGAGAGCGCACGGGCGGCCGACTCCATCTCTTCGCGAGCCTCGCGATTCAGAACGATCTCATGGACAAAGGAAAGAATAACTTCCGGAGACAGCGTCTCCTGCCCGTTCACACGGGCGGCTCCGTGTGCGGCATACACGCGGGCATTATGCATCTGGTGGTCGTCGGCGGCAAAGGGATAGGGCACCAGCAGGGCAGCCTTGCCCAGCGCGGCCAGCTCCGTCAGGCTGGAAGCCCCGGAACGGCAGATCACGCCATCGGCAGCAGCATAGGCCGAAGCCATATCCGAGCAGAACGGCAGCACCTTCACATGCGGCAAATCCGCAGCCATCTTCTGCACCCGCTCATAATCCGCAGTACCGGCCAGCAGCAGGTATTGCACCGAAGCGTCACGGCGGGCGGCTTCGAGCACATGCGTATTGAGCTGCTTCGCGCCTTGCGAACCGCCCATCGACAGCACGACCGGGCGAATCGTATCCAGCCCGAACGCCTCGCGGGCGAAAACGACATTCACCGACCTCGCCAGTTCGGCACGCACGGGCGTACCCGTCACCATACACTCCGATTTCGGAAAATAATGGGAAGCCTCCTGCACACCGAGCAGCACGGCATCGCACCAGCGTGCCGTCAGGCGGTTCGCCTTGCCCGGCAGCGCATTCGAATCATGCACATAGGTGCGCAAGCCCAGCCCGTACCCGGCGCGCACGGGCGGCAGGGACGTGAACCCTCCCATCCCAAGCACCACATCCGCCTTCACTTCGCGCAGAATGCGGCGGCAGGAACGCCATGTGCGGACCAGCTTCCAGACGAAGCCGAAAGTCTTCAGAGAAGCCAGCCTCGGCATGGCAATCGCCTCGACCGGGCGGAACTCCAGATCCTCGTACTTGTTCGATGCCTGGGCATCCACGGATTTCATCGAAATCAGCAGAATGGGCCTGTGCCCCTTGCGCTTCAATTCCTGCGCAACGGCAATCCCGGGAAACAGGTGTCCACCCGTCCCTCCGCATGCAATAACAACCGTCAGTGGTTCAGTTTGACTCATGGGCGTACTCTGGCGTTAATATCTCGGCGTTTGACTTCGTAATGCACGGGGGGCAGCTCGGAGAACCTCTGAATACTCGTCAGAATGCCGATCGCACCCAGCGTAAACACAAGACTCGTCCCCCCACAGCTCGTAAACGGCAAAGGCAGGCCGGAATTCGGCACAAGCGACGTCACCACATACACATTCAGCATCGCTGGCCAGAAAATAATCGCAACAATCCCCACCGCCAATAGTCGGCCGAAGGGATCGCGCGTCTGGAGGGCCACAGCAATGCCTCCGAACGCCAGCAGAGAAAACAGCAGGACAACCCCCATCGCACCCACAAACCCCAGCTCCTCGCCGATCTCCGCAAAAATAAAGTCCGTATGGGCGAACGGAAGATTGCCGTGCTTCTGCACGCCTTCTCCCAATCCCGCCCCCTTGATGCCGCCGTGTGAAAACGCGAGCATCGAAAGCCATTGCTGCCGCCCCGCACCGAGACTGTACTTCTCGGGATGCTCCCATGCGTAAATGCGCAGCATGCGGTTCGGGCTGGACGTCGTCGTCGCATACAGCACGAACGCCCCGGCAACCAGCGAACCCAGAATCAGCCACCAGCGCACGCCGGCCACATACATCACGCCGAACCCGGCCACCGCCAGCGAAGCTGCCGTACCCATATCCTTTTCCACCAGAATCAGCAGCAGCGGCACGCCGAACAGCAGCCCCGGCAGAATGAACCCCTTGAATATCGTACGCGCCTGCTCCTTATTCGTCGCATACCAGTGAGCCAGAGTCATCATCAGGCAAATCTTGGCGCATTCGCTGGGCTGGAACTGGAAACTACCGAAACGCACCCAGCGGTATTCCCCATTGATCTCGTATCCGATGCCCGGAAGAAAGCAGAACACCAGCAGCACCACCGAACTCAGCCATATCCACTTGATGAACCGCCGGAAAATGCGGTAATCCATACAGCTCAGGGCTACGGCGCCCGCCAGCCCGAGCAGGGCGAACTTCACCTGATTCGTCAGCAGTTCGTACTTCTGCCCGTCAGCCTCAGTCCACACGCCGGTACTGGCCACCATCATCAACCCGATCGTCAGGAGGATGATGACACTCGACCATACGAGGATGATGCTGATCTTGGAGGTCATGAACTGGGTTCCGGCAAAACCGGCTTATTGCGGCAGCTTGATTTCCTTCCCGGGCCTGAGCCTGCGGGCGTCCTTTTCCGTCATCTTGTTCAGGGAAAGCAATTTGGCCGTCGTCGTCTTGTGCTTGCGGGCAATCTTGGCCAGCGTATCTCCGGGCTTCATGATGTACACGGCGCCCTTGTCCTCGTCGACTTCTTCAGCCACGGCCGCAACGGAGGCCTCGCCGGGCTTCGCCGGAATGGACAGAGACATCCCGCTGGCGAGCACGGCCCTGTCGGGATTCACCATGCGCAGATCCTCCACGGAACAGCCGTGCTGCGCCGCAATGGAAGGCCACGTCTCACCGGAAACGACCATATGCGAGACCGAACCGGCACGCACCGGAGCCGATGCCGCACCGGAAGCACCTGCACGGCTGGCCGCCGGATTCACGGACTGTCCGGGAACGACGGCAGCAGACTGGGTCCGTGCAGACTGGTCACCGATCGTCGCTGCATCGGTAATATGAACCTCCGTATTCACTCGGGCGGGAGCCGCCACGACCGGAGCCGGAACCGACCCCATCAACGAAGCCGTCGCCGTCTTGGGAGAATCCGCCTTCAAATAGCCGTGCAGGGCCACGCCGCCGATCACGACGATATGGACGAACAGCACCACGACCAGCAGGCGGACCACCTTGCTGCCGGGAGTCTCGTCTTCCACATCCTCGACGCGGGTATGATGCCTGCCGATACGGCCGTGCAGCAGGTTGCGAAGGAAATGCTTCCCGGGAATGGACCGGCTCAGGCCGGACTGCGTGTATCTGGATCTTTTCTTCATCATCGTATGGGTGCTTTAGACGTTGAGTGTATGTTTGACTGCTTCGCGGAACGCCTCTCCGCGCTGCACGTATCCGGTAAACTGATCGAACGAGGAGGTCCCGGGAGAAAACAGGACCACATCGCCCTGCCCGGCCATTCTGGCCGCCGCCGCTACGGCACCGGCCACCGTCTCCTCCGTTTCCGTGGGAACGACATCCTTGAACGTATCGCGCAGCTGCCCGGCAATCTGGCCGAACACCACGCAGGCGCGCACCTTCTGCCGAAGCAGATCGCGCACGGGAGAATAATCCAGCCCCTTGTCCTTGCCGCCGGCAATCAACACGACCGGGCGTGTCTGGGAACGGATGGCCGCCTCCGTCGAATGCAGATTCGTGGACTTGGAATCGTTCAGCCACAGAATCCCGTCGATATTCGCCACCGTCTCGCAGCGATGGGCGGGCGGCAGGAAAGAACGCAGAGTCTCCACAATATCCTCAAGCGGAATCCCCACCGCACGGCAGGCGAGCGTCGCGCTCATCACATTCTCGGCATTGTGCGCCTGCTCCATCGCCGTACCGCGCAAATCGATCACCGGCGTACCGCCCTCCATGATCCATCCATCGCGGTAGCACATCTGCCCGGCATCCGACTGCGAACTGAACTCGACCACGCGGGGCCTGATGCCCGGCAGATTCTCGCCGACACGCACCACGGCCACCTGATCCTCCGTCATATTCTCGAACATGCGGAGCTTCGCCTGAAAATAATCCTCCACCTTGCGATAGCGATCCATGTGATCGGGAGCGAAATTCAGCCAAATGCCAACCGTCGGCCTGAAATCGCGAATCGTCTCCATCTGGAACGAACTCACCTCCAGAGCCAGATGATCCGGCACCTCGTCGCGCAGCAGCACCTCGGAAAGAGGCGTGCCGTAATTGCCGCAGGCCACCGCCTTGCGGCCGGAATGCAGCAGAATCTTCTCAACCAGAGACGTAGTAGTCGTCTTGCCGTTCGTCCCCGTAATACCGATAATCGTCCCCTCGTAATGGCGGTAGGAGAACTCCATCT
The DNA here is from genome assembly GCF_001683795.1 of Neoakkermansia glycaniphila. Classification (GTDB taxonomy): domain Bacteria; phylum Verrucomicrobiota; class Verrucomicrobiia; order Verrucomicrobiales; family Akkermansiaceae; genus Akkermansia; species Akkermansia glycaniphila. The sequence goes on along the minus strand of NZ_LIGX01000019.1, from coordinate 20,181 downwards.
CGCCGATCAGCTCCTCCGCCTGCTCGGCGAACGACAGCGTCCACGGCACATCAGCCTCGATACCGGGGGAAATCACCACGAGATCCGCAGCAAACGCGCGGCCATCCGCTTCCGTCGCGGCGAACACCGTCGGCACCGCCTCGTCATACCTCTCCGGCCTGTCGGAGCAATCGAAAATACGCACATCCGCCGCGCCGTCGCGCAACGCCAGAAGAGCTGCGGCACGCCCACTGCGCCCGCAACCCAAAACCGCCACTTTTTTACCGGAAAGATTCATCGTTCAACAAAATTTCAAAAGACACAGGCCCAGCATGGCCAGAATCAGGCTAACCATCCAGAAACGGACGATCACCTGCGTTTCCTTACAGCCGCCGAGCTCGAAATGGTGGTGAATCGGAGCCATGCGGAAAATACGGCGGCCCTCGCCGTACATCCTCTTCGTCACCTTGAAAAACGCCACCTGCATCATCACCGAACCGGCTTCCAGCACGAACACGCCGCCGATCACCACCAGCAGCAGCTCCTGGCACGTACACACGGCCAGCGCACCCAGCGCGCCGCCCAAAGCCAGAGACCCCGTATCCCCCATGAACACGCGGGCGGGATGGCAGTTGAACCACAGAAAACCCATACAGGCTCCCACCAGCGACATCGCGAAAACCGTCAGCTCACCCACCATCGGGTGCTGCGGCACATTCAGCACCTCGGGCGAAGCAAGGCAGGCATCGCCCGCAATATAGGCGATCACCGCATAAGCCATCGCCGAAGTAATCGTACAGCCGGAAGCGAGGCCGTCCAGCCCGTCCGTCAAATTCACCGCATTCGATGCACCGATAATCACGATCACGCCGAAAGGAATAATCCACCAGCCCAAATCGATCGTCCCGTAAAACGGCACGGACACCTGAGCCACCATCTCCGCCACGGGCGTGCGGGCTACAGACTCGGGGAAGAAATACAGGAAACACAGCGCAATCAGCGCGACCACCCCCTGCACCAGCAGCTTCACACGGCCATGCACCCCCTCCGAAGTCTTCTTCTTCACCTTCAGGAAATCATCCGCAAAACCGAGCAGACTCAACGCCACCATCACGAAACAGCAGGCGACGATATAGGGATTGTCGGGGCGGGCGCAAAGCAAAGTCGCCACCAGCGACGAACCCACGATCATCACACCGCCCATCGTCGGCGTACCCACCTTCTTGCCGTGAAGCTCCGCCAGCTTATGCACCTCGGAAGCCTGCCGGATCGGCTGCCCCGCTTTCAATGCGGTCAGAATGGCAATCAGCTTCGGCCCGACCAGCAGAGAAATCACGAAGGCGATGGCACAGGCAGCCGCTCCGCGGATCGAAAGGAACCCCGGGCGCGACACGCCTTCAAGAAAGGAAAAATATTCGTTGAGATAGTAAATCATTTATTTGCTGGATGGAAAAACCTGATGCATCACCCGCTCCATGCCGGAAGAGCGGCTACCCTTGAACAAAACGAGATCCCCCGGCTGCACGGCGGCAGCCAGCAAAGAAGCGGCATCCTCCGCTGTAGAGGCTTGCTCCACGCGAACGCTTCCTCCCTGTGCGGCTTCGGCCATCGCCGCCGTATCGGCGTCGCACCCCGTCACAATCAACAAATCGTATCCGCAGGCGCGCACGAACGCACCGATTCCGGCATGCTCCTGCACGGCGGCATCCCCCAGCTCGCCCATGCGCCCCAGCACCGCCGCGCGGCGGCCGGAACACGGGAACTGCGCCACCGTCTCCAAAGCCGCCTTCATCGACTCGGGATTGGCATTGTATGTATCATCCACCACCGTCACGCCGTCCGCATCGAGGCAGCGCAGGCGCCCCTTCGTCAGGCGGGCCTCTCCGAGGCCGCGGGCGATCGACTCCGCATCCATCCCGCAGCACCATCCGGCGGCGGCGGCCAAAAGAGCATTGGAAACCATATGCCTGCCATGCAGCGGCAGAGCCACATCGCAGGAACCGGAGTCTTCGATCACGAGGCGGAAACGGCAGCCGTCGCGGTCGCTCGTCAGCCCTTCGGCACGCACAAGGCCACGGGAACCGCCCACGGGAACCAGCTTCGCGCGGGTCGAAGCTTCGATCATCTCCACGAAATCGCAATCCGCCGGATAAATCATGAAACCGTCCTCCGGCAGGCAGCGCGCCACCGTGCATTTCTCCTCGGCAATCGCCTCCCGCGACTTCAGGAACTCCAGATGCGCGGAACCGATTGACGTAATCACGCCGATCTGCGGACGCACCATCGCACACAGCGGAGCCAGCTCCCCTGCGTGATTCATGCCCATTTCCCAGACGGCGGCCTCATCCTCCTTCTCGGCGCGGAGAATACTCAGCGGCACGCCGATATGATTATTCAAATTGCCCTGCGTACCCGTCACGCGGAACGCCTGCCCCAGCACACCGAGCAGCAAATCCTTCGTAGACGTCTTGCCGCTCGACCCCGTCAACCCCACCACGCGCAACGGCTCGACCTGCGAACGCCACCACGACGCCAGCTTCTGCAAAGCCTCCAGCACATCATCCACCAGCACCACCGCGCAGGAAGAAGAGAACCCCTCCTCCACACGGCTCACCACCGCCACCGAAACGCCGCGCTGCGAAGCCTCGGGAGCAAATGCGTTCCCGTCGAACCTCTCGCCGCTCAAGGCAAAAAAACACGTACCCGGCGCCGCCTGCCGGCTGTCCGTCAAAATCCCTCCCGTCACGCGGGCCGCAGCATCCCCTGCCACGAGCGCACCGCCCGTCGCATCAACCACCTGCTGCGCTGTGAGGGATGTATGGATCATCGGCGGGGTTTGCCTTTCTTCTGCTTCTCCTGTTCGGAACGTTCGCGTTCCAGAGCGCGCTCCTTGAGGCTGCTCTGCTCCAGCTCACGCACGCAACGCTTGATCTCGGCCACATCGCTGAAAGCGATGCGCCCTGTGGCGAACTCCTGATAATTCTCATGCCCCTTGCCGGCCACAAGCACGATATCGCGGGGCCTTGCCATCGCCAGAGCCTCGCGTATCGCCTCGGCACGGTCAACCACCGCATGCCTCTTGCCATCCGGAATACCCGGCAGCACATCGGCGATAATCTCCTCGGGATCCTCACTGCGGGGATTATCTGACGTCACAATGCAGTAATCCGAAAGCCGCGCGGCGGCTTCGCCCATCAGCGGGCGCTTCGCCTTGTCGCGGTCGCCGCCGCAGCCGAACACCGTAATCAGGCGTCCGCGGCACAGCTCCTTCATCGTCTTGCACACATTCACGATCGCATCGGGCGTATGGGCGTAATCCACGAACGACATCACATGATCCACATTCGCCACAAGCTCAAGGCGTCCCGGCACCTGCGGAGCCTGCGCAAGGCTGGCGATCGCATCGCGGATGCCGATACCGGCAGACACGGTGCCTGCCAGCGCAGCAAGACTATTCATCATATTGAAACGGCCGATCAGCGGAATGGACACCAGATACGTCTTGCCGTTATAGGCCAGCTCGTACTCGCTGCCCGTCAGCGACAGGCGAAGCGGCTTCATGCGGAAATCGGCTCCTTCCAGCGTACCGTAGCTACGCACCTTCATCTTGCCGGACAACTCTCCGACCAGACGGCGTCCATAAGGATCGTCGATATTGATCACCGCCACAGCCTTCTTGTCGCCCGAAGCCGCCATCTGCAGGAAAAGAGACTTCTTGGCCTCGTAGTAGGACTCCATATCACCGTGAAAATCCAAATGGTCCTGCGTCAGATTCGTGAAAATGCCCACGCGGAAATTCATGCCCGCCACACGCTTCTGCACCAGAGAATGGGAAGAAACCTCCATCGCCACCGCACGGCAGCCGTTCTCCAGCATCCGGGCCAGCATCTCCTGCAGCGGAGCGGCCCCGGGAGTCGTATTCACGGCGGGAATGCGCTCGCGGCCGTTATCGTAATGAATCGTACCGACCAAGCCGCAGCGCAGCCACGTCCGGCAGAAAATGGCATGCGCCAGATAACTCGTCGTCGTCTTGCCGTTCGTTCCGGTCACGGCCAGCGTCACCAGATCCTGCGAGGGGAACCCGTACCATGCGGACATCAGGTAGCCCACGGCCTCATGCGTATCCGGCACCTGCACCCACACGACACCCTGTTCCCTCGCCCACTCGGGGCAGGAACGTTCGGCCACGATGGCGCGCGCACCCTTCCGCACGGCTTCCTCGATCCAGTCGTGCCCATCCGCACGGGCACCGCGCAACGCCACATAGCAGCAGTCCGACTGCACCTTGCGGCTATCGTCCACCAGGGCGGACAACGGGGCGCGGAGAGAGCCGGTCAGCGTGGAAATGGGGAGCACGGAAAATATCTTGATGGAATTCATACTTATCTGGTGGCGGTTTTCTTGCGTTGTTGTGCGGATGCCGAACGGCGTGACGAAGAGGATGCCGCAGGCTTCTTCACTTTGGAGGAAGACGGAGCATTGCTCTTGACGGACGACTTGCGGGAAGAAGAGGAGGCGGCCTTTTTCGTGGACGGACTGACCGACGACAGCTTGACGGGAGGATTGGAGGTCGATGCACCGGAGGCGATAGCTGCCGCAGCGGCCTTTTCAGCCTTCTCCGCCTCGGCGGGATCGGCAGGAGCGATATTCATGGCGCGCAGTGCGCGCGTGGCGACCGCCTTGAAAATCGGGGCGCACACCGAGCCACCCCCGGCCTTGCAATCCGTCGGGCGCGGATCGTCGACCACGACAAGGCACACGAAAGCAGGATCTTCCACAGGAACCATCCCGGCGAAGGAAACCGCATAACGGCCTTCCCGATAGCCGCCGCCATTCTGAACTTTGTGCGCAGTCCCCGTTTTGCCGCCCACATGGTAGCCGGGAATATGGGCGCGGCGAGCCGTACCGCCTTCCTGCGTCACCGTCCAGAGAGCCTGCCGCAAATCCTTGGCCGTCTTCGGTTTCATCACCGTACAAACCGCCTTCGGCTCGAATTCCTTGTTGCCTACGTATTCGCTGCCGTCGGCATTGTAGATACTCTTCACCAGCCTCGGCTTCATGCGCACACCGTCGTTCGCGATCGCCGCATACACCATGGCCATGTGTAGAGGGGTCACATTCACCGAATAGCCGTATGTAATACGCGAAAAATTCACCAGATTGTTACCGTCCGTAATCAGGCCTGCACTCGCGCCGGGCAGCTCGATTCCCGTCGTCTTGCCGATACCGTACCGCTCCAGATACTGCTTATACAATTTCCAGCCGGACAGCAGGCCGATGCGGTAGGCCCCCGGATTGCTGGACTTCTTCAACACTTCGTAAAACTTCAGCCCACTATAGTAACGCGGAGTGTCACTCACCGGATTCTTGGCTCCGGGTACAACAACCGGAGTACAATTGATCGGCGTATTCAGCGTCGCCTTACCGTTATCCAGAGCGGATGTGGCGGCAATCACCTTGAACGTCGAACCCGGCTCGTAGTTACCCTGCACGGCATAATTGAGGGCGGCCAGCCGATCCTTGTCCTCCGGCTTCGTTTCCAAATCGAACTGCAAAAGCTGCCTGTTCTCCTTCGTATTCAGATTATAGGTCGGGAAACTCGCCAGCGCAAGAATATCGCCCGTCTTCGGTTCGACAAGAATGATACAGCCGCGCGGTGCGCGGAAATGGGTTAGCCCCTTCAGCAACTCCTCCTCCACGATCGCCTGAAGCTTCATATCGATCGTCAGCTTCACATTCATCCCGTGCACGGGAGGATGCAGGCGGTCTTCCGCGCAGGGAAGGCGCAGCCCGCGGGCATCGCGGCGGTACTCGCGGCTGCCGGGCTGCCCCGTCAGATAACTGTCGAACTTCGCTTCCACGCCTTCCATCCCCTTATTGTCCCGGTTCACGAACCCCAGCACATGAGCCAAAGATTCCGGCGACACATAGGAACGGCGCAGATTCGACTGGCACTTGAACCCGTGAATGCGGGCGCGCGTCAGCATCTCGTTGATCTCCTCCGCCTTCTCCTCCGTCAGATTCTGCACAAGCACGATATTCTGAATCTTCTTCTCGCGATCGTTCTGCTGAATCTTGTCGAGAATCTCCTCCTCGCTCAGATTGAGATAGGGAGCCAGCAACTCGGCCACCAGCTTATCGTGGGCTTCGCAGTATTCGGCCACGATCTTCTCGTCGAACTGCTCCTTGAGCATCTGCATCGCCCCCTTGGCGCCTTCATCCACCTCCTGCGCAGCCTTGCGGTACTCGCTCAGATCGTCCTTCTTGATTGAAGCATTCGCCAGCAAAGCCTTGTACGTCATCCGGATCAAGGTCGTACGCTGCGTACCGTCCATATCCTTCCACTCCTCCTGATGGGATGCCATCGAATAGGCCAGCCCCCAGCAAACCATCTTCGGATCACGCAGATGGTAGCGGTCTGCCACCAGTTCGGAATACAGAATATTATTCGTCAGAATCTCCTCGTTCCGATCCATGATCAGGCCGCGCTGGGCCGGAAGCACTTCGAACTCGATGCAATCCCTCTCGGCGCGCTCCCCGTTCCTCTCCTCATCCACAATCTGCAGCGACACCAGACGCCACGCCACCGTACACACGAGAATCCCCACCCCAATGCAGAGGTGGAGACAACGCTTCGTAAACGGACTTGTTTTTTTCAGAGGCGGCATGGGAGAGATGCGTATGAGAGATGCAAAGGCTACTTGTTCATGGCTACATTCCTGCAGTTTTCAGACTGCATCACTTCGATTTGGGAAGGGTCGATCTCCGCCAGCACGGAACGGTCCTGCGCCAGACGGTCGCGGATCGCCCAGCGATTCGTCCGCATCGACACCTTGGCCTTGTACTGGTCGCGGGCAAGATTCAGCGAAGCGATTTCATCGCGCATCCGGTCGATCTCGCGGCTCACGCCAAGCTGGCTGTTCTTCAGCACGGCATAATACACGCCGGAACCCGAAAGGAGCGTGGCAAGCACGATCATCCACATCAGGAAGCCGAAACTGATACGGTGCTGGAATTTGCGGGAGGACATCGTCGAATTCATCTGGGGGACACTTTTTCTATCACACGCAGCTTCGCGCTGCGCGCACGCGGATTACGCGCCAGCTCCGCCTCGGACGGCAGAATCGGCTTGCGGTTGACAAGGCGGGCGCAGTACTCCGGATTCGGACGCGGCTCCGGCCATTCGGGGCGATCCACTTCGGGCCGCGACACCTTATCGAAAAACTGCTTGATCGCACGGTCTTCCAGGCTGTGGAACGAAATCACCGCCATGCGGCCTCCGGCCTTCAACAGGCTCACACCGGATTCCAGCAGGCACTCCAGAGCGCCCAACTCATCGTTCACGGCAATGCGCAACGCCTGAAAACTGCGCGTAGCCGGATGCTGCTTGCCATGGCGGGGCAACACGCCCTCGATAATGGAAGCCAGCTGCCGGGTCGTCTCGATCGGAGCCGACTCGCGTGCCTTCACGATCGCACGGGCAATACTGCGGGAAGCGCGCTCTTCGCCGTACTTCCAAAGCCAATCGGCAATCTGAGCTTCCGAAGCCTCATTCACCAGCACCGCCGCACTGCGGGCAGATTCGGGATTCATCCGCATATCCAGCGGACCGTCTTCACGGAACGAAAAACCGCGTTCGGGCGTATCCACCTGATGGGATGAAATGCCGATATCGGCCAGCACGCCATCCACCGCTTCCACACCTTGCTCGCGAAGCATCGCTCCGGCATTGCGGAAATTGCCTGCCAGCACGCGAAAACGGCTGCCGAACCGGGCCAAGCGTTCGCAAGCGGCACGCCGGGCGGAAGGATCCTGATCGATACCCCAAACCGTCGCACCGCGTTCGAGCAACAGCTCGCTATGGCCTCCGCCGCCAAGCGTTGCATCCACAATCACCTTCCCTTCGGCGGGAAGCAGAGCATCCACGGACTCCTCCAGCAAAACCGTCACATGGCGGAACTCCGGCCCAGCCTCGGCGGCGGACACCGTTCCCGAGCCGTTCGCCACTCCGGCCTCCATCATGGCTGCCGACAGACGACGCAGGGCGGCAGCACAGTCTCGGCCGGAAAGCCCGCGAACATGGCACACCGGGGACCATGCCACATCCGGCAGAGCCTCCTTCCAGCCGTCGATCAGGGAATCCACGCCGCACTCCCCGGAAAGCTCCAGCCAGATCCGGACGAAATTCGGCTCCACATCCCAGCCGTACACCACCGCTCCGGGCACGGCCTCGAAACCGCGCGCCATATCGCCTGCGCGCGTACGCAAAGCACAGCACCCGACCGAACGGCGCAATACACCAGCCACACAGCTCTCGAAGCACTGCGCCAGCTCATTCTCCAAATCGCCCAACTTCTTGCGGGAACCCCGTATTCCGGCATCCCGCATCTCCGTGGACAACGCAGCTTTCCGAGCCTTCCAATCCTCCAGAACCTCAGCATCCACAGCATCATCCAGCCAGAGCCAAACCTCATAGCACATCCCGGGCGGCGCCTCTTCGCCTACCCACGCGCTCCCTTGAAGCGAGCCGCCCTCATCGGGAACCTCGCCTCTGCCGGGCAGCCCGGAAGGGCCTGCCGATGGAGAACGCATCAACATATCAGAAAATATCGAAAACTTCATTCATCTCTTCCATCGCCGCCAGCTCGATCTGATCGGCAAGCGTGAACGACTCCGGCTTCCACAGCTCGAAGAAATTGCCGCGGGCCACCAGCTTGATATCGGCATCCAGCTCGAGACGCACACACATCTTCTTCGGAACCAGCAGTTTACCCTGCGCATTGATCACCCCGTGCAAACACTCGGCGTACATCCTGCCCACATAGCGGTTCTTCGCCCCCATAGGACGATCGGAAGCGCGAATCTCTTCCACCCATGCACGGAACTGCTCGGGCGACGTCACCTTCACCATGGGATAGCCTTCCTTGCTGGATTCCAGCAAAACGACCGGGCATTCGTCCCCACACCTCCATTCCGAAGGAATCGCCACGCGATTCTTCGGGTCGAGCTTGTGGTCGTATTTGCCACAGAGTTCATTGGAAAGCCCGTTTGACATCACTCAATACACTTAGAGACACCCCCAGTACACCCCAGCACACCGGGAAAGTCAACACCAAACCTCAATTTTTTGCAAAAAATCTCTACCAGATTCTGAAACGGCAAACCTTTCATCAAGCGGAGTTAATGAAACGCCTTCCATCCGGGCATCAGGCGCGAACAGGAAAAAAATCCGCCCGCCATTAAACAAACTATCGTCTCATGGGCCTTGCAAACAAAATTCCCGTCCACGACGGGCGATACTTCTTCACCAGCCGGAAAAACACGACTGCGGCAACCATATACAGCAACGAAAGGGCCGCCCAGGCCCACACGCTATCAATACCCTTCCCGCTCAACAAACCGAGATAAACCGCATGCGAGGCATAAATAAAGAAAAAAACGGGAGAAAACACCGCGCTCCATCGGCCGACAGCCGGAACCGCCGCACAAATCCATACAGAAACCGTCAGCACAGCCGCCACGACAATCAACCTCAGCACCATCGACAAAACGGGAACATCCCAAACAGCAGGACAGCGGAAAACGAAGAAAAAAGCAAAACCCACCACGAAGCAGTACCCGGAACGCATCAAAAACCGTTGCCACACCTCCAAATCGACCGAAGACAACAACATCCCCGCGCAGAAAAACCACCATGACTGCTCACCGGGCAAACCGTAAAACACCGCCGCCTCATTCACCGGCTGCACGCAGGACACGGCACACAGCACAAGCGAACCGATTGCACGGACACGACGGGTACGGAAAAACGAAAACACCGCCATCATCATCATCAAATCCCTCAGGAACCACAGAGGATAATCCCACGGCATACTCCCTCCATCGCTCCACGACTGGCAATCCACGCCCAGCATCAACCGGATGCAATCCCAAACCGTATAGGGAAAAGAATGGCCCTCCGCCCACGGCGCGAGCCAAACCGTCTTGCACAGGAAAAACACGGCATTCCACAAAAAATAGAACTTCAGAAAAAAACCGGCCCTCTGCAGCATCGGGGCACGGGTACGCCCGAGGAAATACGCCGAAATCAGGAAAAACAAACCGTTCCACGAAACATAATTCCCCCAGAGCACCTGCCTGAGCCATCCCGCCTGCCCGGCTTCCACATGCAGAAGAATCACCGCGTACAACCCGACGAACCGGCACAGCTCCACCCATCCCGCACGCGGCGAACCGCCTTTCACCTCCATGGCAAAAAACACCTCCGAACCGGACATCGTCACACCTCCCACTGCTCCATCAAATCCGACGGGCAATAACTCAAGAACCGCGACGGATACTGGTAAAACCCGCCGGAACCGTACGACCTGCTATTCACACGGGGATAACTCATATAAAGCTGATCCTCGGCGCGGGTCACCGCCACATAAAACAGCCGCAGCTCCTCCTCCATCCCATCCGGATCGCCCTCATCGATCACGCGTTGGTGGGGGAACATCCCGTCGCACAGCGAAATCAAAAACACCACCTTCCATTCCAGCCCCTTCGCCTGATGAATCGTGGAAAGCGTCACCTCCGCACGGGCCTCCCCCTTCTCATCCTCATCCGTATTGCTCAAAAGAGCCGTCTGGGCCAAAAACTCGTCCAAACCGCCAAACGCATCCGCCGCATCGCACAACTGCTCCAGATCCAGCCAGCGATCCTCATAATTATCGAACTCCGCCTGCATGAACGGCTCGTAATACTCCATAATCCGCTTCAGCATCTCCCCCGGAGCCAGAGAAACCTCCTCCGGCCGCAGGGAATCCATCAGCTCCAGAAACTCCTCCCATGCCCCCTTCACTCCGGCCGCCACCTTGCATACACCCCATCGTTGGGCGAAACCGTCCACCGCAGACACATCCTCCGGCAGCTCCGCCAGCCACAGCATCCACAGCTTGCGAGCCATCACCTCGCCCACCTTCGGGAACATCCGCACCACGCGCAGAAAAGCCACCTCGTCCAGAGGATTCACCAGCACCCGGAGAAAAGCCATCACATCCTTCACATGCGCCTGCTCGAAAAAACGCACCCCACTCGTCACCCGGAAGGGAATCCCCGCCCGGGTCAAAGCCATCTGCACATCAAGGCAGTGGAAATGCGCGCGGTACAGCACCGCGATATCCGAAGGAGACACCCCGGAATCGACCAGCTCCGCAATCCTCTGCGCCACAAAAAGCCCCTCCACCCGCGAATCCGGCAGCGGCACCAGAGCCGGCACCATCTCGCCCGCCGCGCGGGCGGGCCGCAGCACCTTGGCAAACTGCCGCTTATTGGCCGCAATCGCCGCATTCGACAACTCCAGAATCGATGGCACACTGCGATAATTCGTCTCGATCTTGAACACCGCCGTATCCGGAAACTCCTTCTCGAAATCGAAAATATGCTGCACATCCGCCCCACGCCACGAATAAATACTCTGCGCATCGTCGCCCACCACCATCAGCGACGTCTCCTCACCTCCCCCCAGCAAATCGATCATCTCGCCCTGCAAAGCATTCGTATCTTGATACTCGTCCACCAGCACATGCAGAAACTGGCTGCGATAACGCTCGCGCACCTCCTCATGCCTGCGCAGCAAATCCACGGCCATCACCAGCAAATCGTCAAAATCCATCGCATTGCTCTCCCGCTTCCGCGCCGCAAACGCATCGTAAATCACCCCGATCGTCTCGCGGTGGTGCTGCAAATAGGGATACTCGGACAACAGCACATCCTCCCACTTCTCCCCACGGTTCGCCGCCAGGCTGAACAGACCGGAAAGCACCTCAGCCTTCGGAAAACGCGCCGCCTTGCTCGTATCCGCCTTCGCCTTGATCAGCGCCTTCAGCATCGACTTCCGGTCATCCGAATCGAGAATCGTAAACGACGATGTAAACCCGGCAAGCTCTGCATGGCGGCGCAAAATCCGGTTGGCGATCGAATGGAACGTCCCTCCCCAAATCGCGCTCGTATCCTGCGGCACCAGATCGCGCACGCGCGTCAGCATCTCCTTAGCCGCCTTATTCGTAAACGTCAGCAGCAAAATCCGCCACGGAGCCACACCATGCTCCAGCAGCCAGGCCACGCGGTACGTCAGCGTCCGAGTCTTGCCGGAACCAGCGCCCGCAATCACCAGTGCATGCCGGGCATCGGTCGTCACTGCCGCGAACTGCTCGGCATTCAGCTCCCCCTGATAATCCCTTCCGGGCGCGGGCTGCTGCATCCCGTGAATCGTATACGCTCGCGCCATACCTCAGGCATCCTCCTCCACGAAATCCAGATAAATCTCCGCACGGCGGTTCTCGCCGCGAATCGACTCCAGCTCCTCATCCGCCGACCCGGCGGCATAGGTACGCCTCGGCTGAATCTTGCCCATCGCCTTCGTACTCACCTGCGAAGCAGGCACTCCAAGCTTCACGAGAGCATCCTTCACGGCCTGCGCACGGCGGCCCGAAAGCCTCCTGTTATACGCATCCGAACCCAAATCGTCCGTATGCCCGCTAATCTCCAGATGGCGGGAAGAAGCCTTCAGCAAATCGGCCACAATCGCCAACTGGCGCAACGAACGCGGCGTCAGCTCCGCCTCATCGAAACCGAAAAACAGAGCCACGGAATCCCCACCCTTCGGATTCTTCACCAGCGGAAAATAGAACCCGCCCTCCTGATTGCCCCGCTGGGCATACGAATCCAGCAGCGCATCCATCGACACATTCTCCACCGCCCACTTGCCCGCATCGCCCTTCGCCAGCTCAAGCCCCATATTCGCCGTCTTCCCGGCAGCCGAACGAAGATACACCAGAAACCCGGCATTCGACTCATTCTCCAGCATCACCTTGATCGGCTCGCGATCCCGGAGGGCATAATCCCCCTCCTCGAACACCATACAAAGCCCGGCAATCGTCGCATCGTTCACCGCCTTGCCCCTCGTCAGACGGCGAGCGGCATGAAAATCGCCCTTCCGCACCGCCTTCACGAAAGAATCCGCCACCGTCAGCGCATCGCGCGTACAATCCGCCGCGGCCTTCTCATCCTCCTCCTGCACCGACTTCACCTTCCACGCCCCCTCCGCATCGCGAACCAGATCCACCAGCAAATTACGGCCATCCTCTCCATACAGCCGGTAGCGCATCATCCTGCCGCCATCCGCACTGCCCACCGCTTCCACGGCCTTATCGCCGCGCAGCTTCACACCCTTATCCTCAACCCACTTCTTCAGCACGGCAGATCCTTCCTCATCCAACACGCCGGACTGAACCAGCTTCTCCACCGCATCGCCATCCTTCTCCTGCACCGCCTTGGCGAGCGCATCTACCAGCGAACGATCCGAACGCGTCGCCTGACGCACATTCACCACAGGCACCTCCGGTTGGTCTACCCTGCCGGGAGCCGTCGCCACATGCTCGTCCGGCACATCCTCGGCAACCTCCTCCCGGGCGGCAGGAGATTCAGCCGCCGCCTTCCGCGTAGAATCGGCAGCAGGCTCGGACGGACGGCGCAACTGCACCACCAGAATCAAAAGCGACGTCAGTAACGCGCTCACAAAAAACGGAACCAGAAAACGTCGAAAATTCATCATCAAACAAATGGGTTACAAACTATTCACCAGACGCGGCATCCAGCCAGATCGCCGGATTGATCCGCAACACGCCGTCGCCTTCAGACTCGGGACTGCCGGCCTGTTTGCCGACCTCCACATCACCGAACGCCTGCACATCACCCAGGGGATCGGCAAGCGGAGCCGTATCCGGCAGCGCATACTGCTTCAGCACGGCATCCGGATCCAGCCGATTCATCGACCCTTTCGAATATCCCGGCTGCCCGGCTTCCACCGCCAGAGACTCGGCAAACTCAAAATGCAAATGAGCCAGATAACGCCCGTCCGCAGAACCGGCCTCGCCAATCATCCTTCCCCGGCCCACAACCTCACCCACGCACACATTCACCTTGCTCAAATGGGCATACAGCGACTGCAACACCCGGCCATCAGGCGTCCTGTGCGCCAACACCACCACATTGCCCCAGCTGTCCGACGGCTTGCCTGCATACACCACCAACCCGCGCCCGACCGCATACACCGCATCGCCGAAATCCGAATCCTCGCCTCCGATACCGTTCCAATCCTGCCCCGCATGCACGCCGCCGCGCTCACTATTCATCACCCCGAACGGCTGCGCCACATACGTCCCCATCCCCCGCTCGTCGCCCATCGGAGCAGTAAACCCGTCGATCACGGGAACATCCACCAGCTGATAGGGAGACAACAGCAGGGCTCCCGGATGCAACGACTCCGGCATCATCGACAGCGGCACATCGGCATCATAAATATTCGCCCTCCGGGACGAAGAATCCGCCGCATCCTTGCGAGCGGCGAACCACGCATAGCCCAGCAGACATATCCCCGCAACCAGCAGAAGATAGAACACTATACGAACCGTGCTTTTCTGAGGAGCCTTGTCTGACATCATTCCACCCGGAGAATAACCGTCCGGCGGGGCAAAGTCAAGCATGCAATCTCCGACGGAAAAACACAACAAAACACTATCAGAATGAAAGAAAACCACAACCGTCACCGTAATCGTTTACTGGAAACATCATCCAGAATTCGTAAAACCGCCATGAAATTCCGACTCCTCACCCTCGTCGCACTCCTGCTGAGCCCCCTCTGCTACGGACAGGACCGCCCGAACATCGTCCTCATCAATGCCGACGACCTCGGCTGGGCCGAACTCGGATGCTACGGACAAGACAAAATCAAAACGCCCCGCCTCGACCGGCTCGCCGCACAAGGCCAGCGATGGACACACTTCTACTCCGGAGCTCCCGTCTGCTCGCCTTCGCGCAACGTCCTCATGACCGGACGCCACACCGGATGCAACGACGTACAGGACCTCAAACGCGTCGATACCCGTGAAGGCAATGAAATGAATCTCCGGGGCGACTGGCCCATCTCCGCACAGGCATACACCCTTCCCGAATCCCTGAAAAAACTCGGCTATGCCACAGCCCTCTTCGGCAAATGGGGACTCGGCGAATACGGCACCACCGGTGCTCCGGACAAACACGGTTTCGACACCGCCTACGGTTACACCGACCAGCGCATGTGCCACACCTACTACCCGCCCTTCCTCTGGGACAACGGCAAAAAAATCACCATCAACGCCCCCTTCATCCCCGGGCATAAACACCAGCCCAAGGGAGAAGTCAAAGCAGAAAACTACAGGGCGCAAAACCACTCCTCCGAACTCATCATCGACCGCGCCGTAGACTACATCAACACACGTGGGAAACAAGGCGGCAAACAGCCCTTCTTCCTCTACTACGCACCCCTAGAACCCCACGTCGCCATGCAACCCCTGCAACAATGGATCGACCAGTACCCGGCAGAATGGGACGCCAAACCATACCGCGGGCAAAACGGCTACCTGCCCCACCCCCGCCCCCGTGCAGCTTACGCCGCCATGATCTCCCAGATGGACCATAATGTCGGCCGACTGCTCGACGCCTTGCAGAAAAACGGACTCGACAAAAACACCATCGTCATCTTCACCAGCGACAACGGCACCACACACGACGTCGGAGGAGTCGACCACAAATTCTTCCACTCCGTCCTGCAACTGCGAGGCCTCAAAGGCCAAATGTACGAAGGCGGCCTCCGCGTACCCGGCATCGTCGTCTGGCCCGGCAAAATAGCCCCCGGCAAAACCATCGACCAACCGGCCTACCATGCCGACATCATGCCCACCCTCTGTGCAGCGGTAGGAGCCAACCCCGGCGACCCCCGGGGCGAAAACCTCCTCCCGGTATGGCTTGGCAAAACGGACACCCTCCCGAACCGCCGCCCCATGGTCTGGGCAGGCGGGGGATACGGCGGACAGGTTGCCGTTCGGCTCGGAAACAAGAAAATCATGCGCCGCAACCTGCTGCCCGGCAAAAAAGAACCCGGCAACTGGGAAGTGTACAACATCGCCAGCGACCCTGCAGAAAAAAACAACATCGCAGCATCGGAAGGCAAACTCATCGAACAGGCCAAACAAATCCTTGCCAAAGAATACAAAGCGGCCAAAGGATATCCCGCCCTGCGCATCAATGCTCCGACGGCCGCTCCAGCCCCCTGAACAGCGCACACAGCATAACCGAACCGGAACCATGGCCGCCAAATGCCATGGTTCTTTTCGTCTCATCCGGTAAAACTGCCGCCACTTGCCATTGACCCTCCCACAGGAGCCTCTTACAATACCCGCACAATCAACCCGACCCATGACACGCCATTCCCTCGCCAGACGCCTGCCCGCCATCCTGCTCACCCTTCTCCTCACCGCCATCCTGCTCGGCATCTGCCTCATCGTACAGGGAACCTTCCTCGAACCCCGCAAACTCGAAACCACCCTGCTCGACATCAACCTGCCGGAATGGAACAAAACCGAACAGCCAGCAACCATCGTCGCCCTTGCCGACCTCCACGCCGGACCGGGCGATGAAAACCGCATCCGCAACATCGTCGAAAAAACACTCGCCCTCGCTCCCGAAATCATCGTCCTCCTCGGAGACTTTGCCCAAGGCCACACTGCCGAAAGCACCATGAGTCCCGAACAAATCGCGGCAACACTCCGCCCGCTAGCCCGGGTACCGGTCTACTACATCCTCGGCAACCACGACTATGCCTGTGGCGCAGCCTCCTTCGACCGAGCCTTTCAGGCAGCAGGCTTCATCAAAATGGAAGGGCAATCCCGCATCATCACCTTCAAAAACGGCAAAAGCATCCAGCTCTCCGGCATCAGCGACGACGACACCTACCCGGCACACGCCGGCAGCACCCCTCCGAAACAGCATCCCGAAACGCCCCAAATCGTCATCACCCACAGCCCCGGCGCCTTCCCCGTCATCCCCTCCCATGTCGACCTCACACTCGCCGGACACACTCACGGCGGCCAGATATGCCTGCCGGGGGGCTACCCCCTCTCTCCGGTACCCACCCGCTGCACCAAAGAACTCATGAGCGGCTACCACCGCCACGGCAACAAACAAATCTACATCTCACGCGGACTCGGCACCAGCATCCTCCCCATCCGCCTCTTCTGCCCACCGGAAATCGTACACATCCGATTGCACTGAGCCACATACCGCTCACCTGCAAACTTGACATCCCCTGCAGGAACCGTTACGCTCATCTATCATGCAATTCGCCGGAATCAACGCCCTCATGCAGGAAGCAGCAGCCACCCCAGCCTATGGGGAAATACACGCTCAAATCTCACAGGTACAAACCAAAACCACCAAAACCAACAAACCTTACCTCGAAATCACCCTGGCGGATGCGGCAACCTCCTTCACCCTCAAAATATGGGACAACTCCCCGTGGTACTCCGCATGTGCAGCCCTCAAACCGCTTGATGGCATCGCCGCCCGCGCCCTGTGGACCAAAGGCGCCTACGGCATGGAAGCCGCCGACCTCGACATCCGCCCCCTCACACCGGAAGAAGAGCAAAACCTCTTCACCGGAAACCCCGAACTCAGGCAACAGCAGGAAACCTGCTACCGGGGCATCCTCACCCTCGCCGAAAGCATGCAGGATCCCCGCCTCCGCCTGCTCTGCCTCACCTTCCTCCGCCAATTCGAAAAACCATTCCGTCGCGCAGCCGCCGCACGCGGCTACCACCATGCACGCCGGGGCGGCCTCGTCGAACACATCTACGGCATGATGCACTGCGCCGATGCCATCGCCGGCGCCTACCCCCACCTCAACCGCGACCTCCTCCTCGCCGGATGCCTCTTCCACGACTGCGGCAAACTCTGGGAAAACAACTATGGAGAACATGACTTCGTCATGCCCTACAACGAACTCGGGGAACTCCTCGGCCACATTACCATCGGCATTGAACTCATCAACACCCTCTACCGCCAGCTCGTCGCCCAAAACGAAACCGAATGGAACACCCTCGTACCCGGCAATGACCAAGTCAGGCTCCACCTCCTCCACCTCATCGCCGCACACCATGGAGAACTCGCATTCGGCTCGCCCGTGCCGCCCAAAACTCCGGAAGCCATCGCCCTACACTACATCGACAACCTGGATGCAAAACTGGAAATGTTTCGCAATGCATACACCACCAGTGAACAACTCGCCCCGAGAATCCAACAGAAAAAAGCACCGCTCCCCGGAAACGTCGTTCATCCTTTGCCAAAAATCGATCTTCCGGAAAAATAGCTCCTAACACATTCTATTTCATAATAGAATACGGAAAAATTGAAAAACAATGTATACCCGAAGCATCAAAATACCACCTGAATCGCATATCATTATTATACAATCATGATTGCAAAATATCTATCCTCATTGCAATTTAGATTGATTTTTCTTGTATAAAGCGCAAGTCCTGTAGTAAAAGGGAAAAATGCAACCTTTACAGACAGCAATCAGAAAATGGCTGAAAGGTATCGGTAAAAACCGTGAATGGCTTGGGGCTCAGTGCGGAGTCAAAAAACGCACAGTCGATTCCTGGTTCTCCTGGAATACGATATCGCCTCAAATGGAAAAACATCTGAAACTGCTCATGCAACACTATCCCGTCGGGGGTGCTCCCAGTCAGCACATACCCGAACAGGATGGCACGCATCAATTGACGTTGACCATTGACACCGATACCTTCGACCTATGGAACCTGGCCGCGCTCGACCAGGGCCTTATCATGCGCGAATGGGCCATACACTCCCTCACGCACATCGTCAAAGATCACCCGCCGGAAACATCCGGCAACAGGCAACAATCCGACCAACCGGCAAAAGCTTGAAATAAAAAACAGGATGGCGGCGTAGTACGAATATGAACGCCACGTTCCGACACGCCATCGCCGCCATCCTTCTTGCCACAACTACCCCGGCATGGGCGCAAGAGCCGCAAGCCGACTTTGAAACAGGCTCGAATGGCTGGCAGGCCTCACAGGGCAGCCGCATCTCTATCGACGGAACCCACTACAAATCGGGCGCCCATGCGCTCTTATGGGCCTGGACCCGGCCCGACGCTACCCTCGCCTACACATTTCCCACGCAAAAAACGGCCCGCCACAAAAACGCCGTCACCCACCTCGGCCTCTGGCTCTACAACGAAAGCCCAAAACGGGAACGCCTCTACCTCGACCTCTACAAAGGCGACACCCTCATTGCCTCCTGCTGGTACAACCTCCGCTACACCGGATGGCGCGTCCTCGGACTCAACACCGCCACCCTCGGCCTCCCAACCGGCACGGAATACGACAAAGCAATCTTCCGCACCGACTCCCCCTCCGGCACGGTCTGGATCGACGCCGTCAAACCGGCCTTCCTCTCCGCGCCTGTCCAGCCCGACGACCAGCAGCCATGGGCCGGAAACCCCGCACTCCTTCGCGAAACGCCGGATAAAACCTGCTACAGCCAGCACGACATCAGCCTCAACCGCCACTACCTCCCTCCCCTCGTCCCAGCCGAACGCATCTCCCCGAAAGCGAAACAGGACATGAACAACCTCGACCGCCACTACCTTGGAAAACCGGGCAGCGGCGGCCTCCCCTACACCGACTTCCCATCGCTCGCCAAAACATTCGAAACCCTGGGCATCAAAGAACAAAACGGCATCGTCACCGGACCGCCTCTCGCCCTCTCCGACAACGGCTTCCACACCATCCCCGGCTCCATCTCCTTCAACCGCACCTACGTCCCCCTCCTCCGCCAACTCTCCACCGCCATCCACAAAGAACAGGGAGAAAACCGCACGCGGGTGGAAAACATGTACATCCTCCTCTGCCGCCACCTCCTCGACCAGGGGCATCAGGAAGGAAGCGGCAACTTCGGATGGATCGGCAACGGCTACGACTACCGCTACTACACCCCCGCCCTCTACGCCCATCGCGACCTCCTCGCCCGCGCAGGCATCCTCGACGGCATCGCCAAAAATGCCGCATGGCTCAACATGGGCCATGCCATGATGAGCGACGCACCCTTCAGCTCCTGCGACCAATTCTACAACTACTCCTCCCACCTCCCCGGAGCCATCCTCATGATCCCCGACGAAGCCGAACGCTACCAGCGGCTCCGCGCCTACAAACAATACCTCGACCGCACCATCGGCCAGAACCCCCTCCCCTTCGGGAGAGACGGCACTGCCCACCACCACACCGGGCACCACCTCAGCTACGGCGGCTACACACC
>NZ_LIGX01000018.1 GCF_001683795.1 Neoakkermansia glycaniphila | reverse complement strand
ATTTTACACAATGACGATATACAATTGCAGTTTCTACTGACGAACGGAGGGTGCGGTTATTCTCCATATTTGCTGCATTCCGGGTATCTGTGGGGATATTGGTGGAGTATGGTAGCACAGATATTACCTGTGCATTCAGCATGGATGATGCTGGCGAATATGATTCTCCTGTTCGTTTCTCTGTGGATATCATGTTTTCTGTTTTTTAGCAGAGCGTTTTCCAGATCAAGGGAGCAGGAGCCTTTTTATTTGTGGTCGCGTACTATTTTGATTCTGCTGGTATTTTTTTGTATTCGAATACTTTTGGGTATGCCTATGTATACCTTGGTTTCCATCTCGTTGCTTCTGGCAGGTATGGGCTTTATATTGCTTCCGTCCCGAGAGATGAAAGCATGGAAAAGGTATGGAGCAGGGGCTATATTGTGTTTTATTGCTTTATGCATCAGGATCGATTCCTTATATGTGGGATTGGTTTACTTCGGAGTATTGAGTGCTCTGATTGTTTGCAATAAAGGTAAGAAGATGTGGAGACAGATAGGAATATGCGGATTGGGGTTGTTGGGAATAGCCGGATGCGTATGGGGTGTCAATTATGTAGGGAATGTTCAAAATAAAGAGATTGTTCAAACTTTGAGTTTTTTGAAAAAACGCATTTCAATTCAGGATATTGCAGATAATTCCGGAATTGACAAGTATGATCGCTATGCTCGTGACTGCAAGATTACACGCGAGCAAATAGATATGTTCAAAGCATTTATTTATGTGCCAGAAATGGAGGAATCAGGGCAAATGGATCAAGCCGTGTCGATCCATCAGGTTGGGATGCGTGGTCTATTCGGTTTGGATTGGTTGGCAAAGCGCGGGATTTTGTCGCCAGAATGGAATGAATTGTCTAAAATAAGACAATCACCTGTTGCCTTGTCATTATGGGTGTGCTTGTGTCTTGCTGGTTTCCTCTATGCATTCGTCTCTAAGAGAACATGGCATGTTCCTGTTTTATATGGGATGTTTGTTGCATGTATTGTGTTTTTGCTGTTAACACAACACAGATTGTTGGATCGTGTCTATTTTCCGGTTGTGATGATGGCCTTGATTGGAATGGGGGCGTATTTGCCAAGAAAAGCGGCGTATGCGATTGAAAAATGGAAGCTTTACCTACTGGTTGCCGTGATGGGGGCAGGAACTTTATTTGTATTTCGCCATGATCGTCACGGTTTGGTGCACTTGTTGGATTCTGAATCCTCTCCTTCTGTAGACCAAGTGTCGTGTCGAGAGTATGTGCAAGCGCATCCTCATACGATTTTCGTGTGTGCTGCTCCACTTGAGATGCTTTTTCCGGAATCTCCGCTGGATTATTCTTGCGATTTATTCAGGACAACGAATGTGATTCCGGTGGGTGGTGCATGGATTTATTATACTCCGGCATATAAATCGTTTTTAGTAGCCCACGGTATGAGAGATCCTTATGTGGCATTGTTGGCGGATCGAGTCGTTTTTCTTGTGGGCAGCCATGGACAAGTGAAGGCAACAAAAATTCTGCAGGGTGTGAAAGAGTCAGTCGAGCGAAAGACAGGGCAGAGTATGGAATGGCGCCTCATTGAAGACAATGGCAAATTTTCGTGTTGGAAAGCTGTACGTGTGGAGTTTTGACGCATGCGAGGTGTGACCCTGCGCCGATCAGATCAGTCCAGCGCGTAGCGGATGGCGGAGATGGCGAAGAAGGTGGCGGTTTCGACGCGCAGGATGATGGGGCCGAGGGTGACGGGGAGGAATCCGTGGGCGGCTGCGGCTTCGTTTTCCGCAGGGGTGAAGTCTCCTTCGGGGCCGACGAGGATGGCGGCTTGCCGGATGTGGGCTGTGCGGGCCTGTTCAAGGACGGTGCGCAGGGGCTGGGCGGTGTCCGTGAGGGCGGCATGGATTTTGAGGGGGGGAAGGCCGGCGTGTGTGAGGAAGTCGCGGTAGTCCATCGGGAGTTCGACTTGCGGCAGGGTGTTCTGACCGCATTGTTTGCAGGCTTCGAGGACGGTGCGCCGCCATTTTTCGGTTTTGGCTTCTGCTTCGCCGGGTTTCAGCCGGACGATGGTGCGTTCGGTGATGAGGGGGATGATGCGGGAGACTCCGAGTTCGACGGCTTTCTGGATGATGAGTTCCATGTTGCCGCCTTTGGGGATGGACTGGCAGAGGGTGATTTCTGCGACGGGCGGGGGCTGGGGGAGGTCGGCCACGGGTTCGAGGAGGAGGCCGGAGCTGCCTCTGGTGGCGGTGATGCGCGCTTCCGCGGCGCGGCCCCTGCCGTCGAAGACGGTGCAGGTGTCGCCTTCGCGGAGGCGCATGACTTTGAGGGCATGCTTCGCTTCGTCCCCCGCGAGTTCCCAGGCGGGGGCTTGCCATGCATCAGGCGGCAGGTAGAAGCGGGGCATGCGGGGGTTAGTCTTTGTCTTTCAGGAAGCGGGCGGCTTTTCTGAGGTATTCCTCATACTGGGGCTGGTTTTTGGCCGGGGTGAGCGCAGCGGCGAATTCGTCGAGTTTGGCCTGCTGGTCGCGGCTGAGGCCGGAGGGCGTTTCGACGTGGATTTCGATGAGGAGGTCGCCCGTGGCTCCGCCCTTGAGGGATTTGATGCCTTTGCCCCGGACGCGGAAGATGGTGCCGGACTGGGTGCCTTCGGGGATTTTGATGCTGGCCGGGCCTTCGAGGGTGGGGACTTTGAGTTTGCCCCCGGCGATGGCGAGGTTCAGCGGGATGGGCATGGTGGCATGGAGGTCCTGGCCTTCGCGCTGGAAGATGTCGTGTTTTTTGACTTCGATGAAGACGTAGAGGTCGCCGGTGGCTCCGCCGTGGGTGCCGGCGTCGCCGTTGCCCGAGGAGCGGAGTTTGGTGCCGGTGTCCACGCCTGCAGGGATGCGCATGGTGATCTGGGTGTCTTTTCGTACGCGGCCTTCCCCCCGGCATTTCGGGCAGGGGTCGGAGACGATTTCTCCGGTGCCTCGGCATGTGGGGCAGGTGCTTTGCTGGACGAAGAAGCCGTTCTGCTGGGTGATGACGCCCTGGCCGTGGCATGTGGGGCAGGTTTTGAAGCCGCTTTTGCCGGCGCGCGATCCTGTGCCGGAGCAGGCGTCGCAGGCGACGAGGCGTTCGATTTCGAGGGTTTTTTCGCAGCCTTTGGCGGCTTCTTCGAGGGTGATGTCGAGGTCGTAGCGAAGGTCGGCTCCCGGTCGTTTGGCGGAGCGCCGCTGGCCGGAGCCACCGCGGCCGAAGGCTTCCGAGAAGCCTCCCATGCCGCCGAACATTTGGGCGAAGATGTCCATGGGGTCATGGAATCCTCCTCCTCCTGCCGGGCCGCCTGCGCCTCCCATGCCTCCGTTTTTGAAGGCGTCGTGGCCGTAGCGGTCGTAGGCGGCGCGTTTGTCGGCATCGGAGAGGACTTCGTAGGCTTCTCCGAGTTCCTTGAATTTTTCTTCGGCGGTTTTGTCATCCGGGTTGCGGTCCGGATGGTATTTCATCGCCAGTTTGCGATATGCTTTTTTGATGTCGGAGTCCGTCGCGTCGCGGGCTACTCCGAGTACTTCGTAGTAATCTGCCATGAGTGTGGGTTTAAAGGTGGTGCGCTCCGGTGGGTGGATCAGGCTTCAGGCGCCGGGTCGGCGGCGCGTTGCGCCACGACGACGTTGGCCGGGCGGAGCAGGCGGCCTTTGAGTGTGTAGCCGGGGCGGATGATGCGGAGGATGGTGCCTTCGGGCTGGTCGGATTCTTCGCTCTGGATGGCTTCCTGCAGGTTGTGGTCGAAGGGCTGTCCGATTTCGACGGGGATGAGTTCGACTCCCTGGTTCTGGAGGAAGTCGGCGAGTTGTTTCTGTACCATGTTCATGCCGATGTAGATCATGGATTTGGTGTCGTCGCTGGCCATTTGCATGCCCATGGCGAAGTTGTCGAGGATGGGGAGGAGTTCTTCGAGGAGGCCCTGGTTGGCGTAGCGGGCGAATTCTTCGCGGTCCTTGACGGTGCGTTTGCGGTAGTTGTCGTATTCGGCTGCGGTACGCAGGGCGGTGTCGCGCCATTTCTGGAGTTCTTCGGCTGCGGCGGCTGCCGGGTCGACGGCGGTTTCGGGTTCCGGTGTGTCCGCTGCTGCGGTTTCTTCCGGGTTCTGAGGAAGGTCTTCTTCAGGGTGTTTATGCTTGTTTTTGGTCATGGCCTGATGATAGTTTGTCGGTTGGTGCGCGTCAACTGCATGGTGCGGCATGGTTAGTCATGCCCGTTGCCGTGGCCGGAGGCGGTTGCCTTTGGAGCTCAGGCGAGGAAGGGGTTGTTTTTCAGTTCTTGCCCGGTTGTGGTGGCAGGGCCGTGGCCGGGGCAGATGACGGCGTTTTCCGGGAGGGCTGCAAGTGCTGTGCGGATGCGGTCGAGGGCGGCGGGAGTTTCGCCGCCGGGTGTTTTGCCGATGGATCCGGCGAAGAGGGCGTCTCCGGTGAAGAGGAGGGTGTCGTTCCCCTGCTGGAGTATGTATCCGCGCGCGCGAGGGGTGTGGCCCGCGAGGCTGACGGTGCGGAGGTCCCAGCCGCCGAGCGAGGCGGGAGGTTCTGCGCTGCCGATGCCGTAGACGGGGGATTGCTGCCAGCCGGAGGCAAGGCCGCCGATGTGGTCGCCGTGTTCATGGGTGATGAGGATGGCGAGGACGGTGCGGTTGCCGATGGCGGCGCGGAGGTCGGCCGGGGTGCATCCGGTGTCTACGACGATGAGGCCCTGCGGGGTGTCGATCGTCCAGATGTTGACGGTGCCGTAGGGGTAGGGCGCTTCGTGGCGGTCGAGGCCGGGCGGGAGGGCAGCGGCGGGTTCGTAGGCCGGGATGCGGCGCCAGGCTTCCGGAGAGATGCCGAGCTGCTGCCGGAGGTAGGCGTCGAGCGCCTGCGGGTTTTCCGGGAGGTCGGCAAGGGAAAGCCCCCGGTTGGCGAGGGCTTTCTTGATGATGTCTTGTTGGTCGTCTTCCAGTGGCATGGGTTACATGTTGACCTGGTAGAGCGGTTTGCTGTCGTTCCTCGCGTCGAGGATGGCGAAGGCTTCCCGGTGGATGGAGGGGTCGCTGCGGAAGAGGAGTCGCCCGTTGCACTGGCGTTCGAGTTCCATGAGGAGAGCCGCGTCTTCGTTTTTGAAGCGGGAGAGGACTTCGCTGTTGACGACGACGACGAGGTCGCCGACGGTGTCGCTGTATTTTTTGAGCGTGGCATGGATTTGCCGCTGGATTTCGACGCTCATGGTGACGACTGATTTGATGCGCCCGCGGCCGTGGCAGTAGGGGCAGTGGTCGTTGACGTAGTCGCGCAGGCTTTCGTTGAGGCGCTGGCGGGTCATTTCCATGAGGCCGATGGGGGAGATTTGGAGGACCTGCGTTTTGGCTTTGTCGCGTTTGAGGCAGTCTTTCATCATTTTATAGACGGAGAGCTGGTCTTTGCGGTGGCGCATGTCGATGAAGTCGACGACGACGAGGCCGCCGATGTTGCGCAGGCGGAGCTGGCGGGCGATTTCGCGGGCGGATTCGAGGTTGGTTTCGAGGATGGTTTTGTCGAGGTCTTTGGAGCCTTTGTTGCGGCCGGTGTTGACGTCGATGGCGATGAGGGCTTCGGTTTCGTCGATGACGAGGTAGCCGCCGCAGGGGAGGAGGACCTGCCGCTGGAAGGCTTCGTTGATCTGCTTCTGGATGCCGAGTTCTTCGAAGATGGGGTTGCGCGTCTGGAAGTGCTGGATGTGCCTTTTGGAGCGGCGGGAGATTTTCCCGGCGATGTCCTGCATCATCTGGGTGGTTTCGAGGTTGTCGCAGATGATGTTGTCGACGTTGTCGGTGAGGAAGTCGCGGGCGGTGCGTTCGATGAGGTCGGGTTCGCGGTAGACGCTGACGGGGGCGGGGCGGGAGTCGCGTTTTTCTTCGACGGCGCGCCATTGTTCGAGGAGCATGGCGAGGTCGCGGACGAAGTGGCGGAAGCGCTGGCCCTGGGCGACGGTGCGCATGATGATGCCCATGCCTTCGGGGACGTTGAGTTTCTGGACGATCTGGCGGAGGCGCTGGCGTTCCTTGGGGTCGTCGATTTTACGCGAGATGCCGAACTGGTCGGTGTAGGGCATGAGGACGATGTAGCGTCCGGCGAGGGAGATGTTGGTGGTGACTCGGGGGCCTTTGGAGCTGATGGGGCCTTTGGTGACCTGAACCATGATTTCCGAGCCGATGGGGTAGATTTCGGGGATGTCTTTGGAGGTGATTTTGCGCTGCTGTTTTTTCGGGCGGCCTTCGCGTTCGATTTCTTCGAGGCTGGAGTCGAGGGCGGCGGGCAGGGCATCCCAGAAGTGGAGGAAGGCGTTTTTTTCGTAGCCGATGTCTACGAACATGGCTTTGAGGCCGGGTTCGATGTTTTTGACGCGGCCTTTGAAGATGCCGCCGACGATGTTGTCGTGGCCTTCGCGTTCGATGTTGTATTCTTCGAGGATTCCGTTTTCGAGCAGGGCGACGCGGCGCTCAAGCTTTTCGGAGTTGATGACGATGGTGGTGCCTTCCTTCGGATCGCATGTGCCGAATCCGAAGGCGCGCTTCAGTTTGTTGAACATTTTACAAAACAATGGTGTGAATGGTGGTGTGCCAGACGCCGGGGGTGCAGGGCGCAGGTTGCGAGCTGGGTTCCGGCGTGGTTCCCGGGGCCGGGCGGCTTTCCGCAGTGGGTGGAGTCGGAGGGCCCTGATCGGGTGGGGGTGATCCGGTTCAGTCTTCTTCCTGGAAGACGGTTTCGCGTTCCTGCAGAGATTTGCCCGTGCCTTCGGCCACGGCGCTGAGGGGGTCCTCGGCGATGTGGATGGGAAGGTGGGTTTCCGCATGGATCAATTGGTCGATGCCGCGGAGCAGCGCTCCGCCACCGGCGACGACGATGCCACGGTCGACGAGGTCGGCCGCCAGTTCGGGCGGGCAGCGGTCGAGGGTGTGGCGTACGGCGTTGACGATGGTGTTGAGTTTTTCGCTGAGTGCTTCGCGGATTTCCTCGGAGCGGATGGTGACTGTCTTGGGAAGGCCGGACCCGCGGTCGCGTCCCTTGACTTCCATCTGCAATTCCTTGGGAAGGGGATGGGCGGAGCCGATGCGTACCTTGATTTCTTCGGCGGTGCGTTCGCCGATGAGGAGGTTGTGCACGGTCTGCATGTGGTGGATGATGGATTCGTCGAGGGCGTCGCCTGCGCAGCGTTCGGAGCGGCTGTAGACGATGCCTCCCAGCGAGATGATGGCGACTTCGGTTGTGCCGCCGCCGATGTCGACGATCATGTTGCCCGCGGCGTCGTCCACGGGGAGGCCTACGCCGATTGCGGCGGCCATGGGTTCCTTGATGAGGCGTACGGTGCGCGCGCCCGCCTGGTAGGCGGAGTCTTCGACGGCCCTTCGTTCGACTTCGGTGATGCCGGAGGGGATGGCGATGAGGATGCGCGGCCTGCGGAGGCGCTTCATGGACGATACTTTCGTGATGAAGTGGCGCAGCATTTCTTCGGTGACGTTGAAGTCGGCGATGACGCCGTCCTTGATCGGGCGGATGGCGACGACGTCGCCGGGGGTGCGGCCGAGCATGCGCTTGGCTTCGTCGCCCACGGCCTTGACTTTGTCGCCTTTCATGGCGACGACGGAGGGCTCGCGGAGGACGATACCCTGGTCTTTGATGTACACCAGGGTATTGGCTGTCCCGAGGTCTATCCCGATGTCATACGAGAAGAGCCCGGAAAATTTTTTCAAGAGGGAGAACATGT
Organism: Neoakkermansia glycaniphila; assembly: GCF_001683795.1. Taxonomy (GTDB): domain Bacteria; phylum Verrucomicrobiota; class Verrucomicrobiia; order Verrucomicrobiales; family Akkermansiaceae; genus Akkermansia; species Akkermansia glycaniphila. Next base: position 115,211 of record NZ_LIGX01000018.1, on the reverse strand, counting down.
GTTCGTTTGTGAAAAAGGTTAAGAGTGGGCGAGGTTGGCGGGGAGAGCCGGATGTTGGCGGTCCGTCGTTCCTTTTCACGGGATGCGATGGGTGGACCGTAGGCTATCCGGAAGAACAAATTCGGTCTCTACACGCTCCTCGCGCGAATACTAGGCAATTTCGCATGGAGTGTCAATTCAAAAGTAGGTCTTGAGGTGTTGATTTATGAGGGTTTGTTGCGCGTGTCGCGCAGGTGCGCGCGTGGTGTCCGGTTCGGTGGCGGAGGCGGGAGGAATGTGCTTGATTTGCACAACGGGAATGGTATGCTGTGGGTCTTCGGGGGTGGTTTGTTCCGAAGGTTGAAAGATTTTTCCACACGATCCGGTATATATTCCTTGTATGAAGCTTATCCATATTTTATCCGCCTGTGCCACAGTTTGTGCGGCTGCTGCATCCGGTATGCCTGCCGGAGATTCTTCCGGTACGGAGCTTCCGGCCGTGCAGACGGTTTCCACGATGGCCGGGGCTCTGCCCGGCGGGGTGCGCGACGGTTTTTCGATGAATGTCGGCTGGCGTTACCATCAGGGGGATGTGCAGGGCGCGGACGGGAAGTCGTTCGACGATTCCGGCTGGGAGGTGGTGAATGTGCCCCACGGGCTGGAGCTGCTGCCCGAGGAGGCGAGCGGCGGCAAGAATTACCGCGGCCCGGCCTGGTACCGAAAGCATGTGGATGTGCCTGCGGGTCTTCAGGGGAAGCGTATGACGCTGTATTTCGAGGGCGTGATGGGGAAGAGTTCCGTGTGGGTGAACGGGAGGAAGGTGGCGGACCATTTCGGCGGCTATCAGCCGATCGTGCTGAATGTGACGGATTTTCTGGAGTGCGGCAAGCCGAATGTGATCGCCGTGCGTGCCGATAATTCGGACGATCCGACGTATGCGCCCGGCAAGCCGCAGGATGTGCTTGATTTCTGCTATTTCGGCGGGATTTACCGCGATGTGTATTTGATCGGTTCGGACAAGGTGCATATTACGGATGCGAATGAGGAGAATGTCGTGGCCGGAGGAGGGTTGTTTTTCTGGACTCAGAAGATCGATCTGGCGAAGGGTGTGGCGGAATGCGGGGTGAAGGTGCATGTGCGCAATGAGTCCGACAAGGAGTTTGCCGGGGAGGTGAAGGTTTCCATGCCTGATGCGAAGGGTGTGTCGAAGGTGCTGCCGCTGGTGCTGAAGCCGGGTGAGGCTAAGCAGCTTGAGGTGATGCTGGATGTGCCTGTGACGAAGGAGTCGCTGTGGTCTCCCGACCGGCCGAGCCTGACGAAGCTGGATGTCGGCGTGTTCCGCAAGGCTGGAGGCAAGGCGGAGGAGGTGGATGCAATGCAGCTTGATGTGGGTATCCGCACAGTGGAGATTTCCAAGGAAGGTTTGTTTGTGAACGGCGAGAAGTTCCCCGAGAAGTTGATCGGCGGCAACAGGCATCAGGATTTCGCGGTGCTGGGCAATGCCGTGCCGAACAATTTGCAGTGGATGGATGCGTTGAAGTTGCGCAAGGCGGGTATGAGGGTGATCCGTTGCGCCCATTATCCGATGGATCCGGCATTCATGGATGCCTGTGACCGGCTCGGGCTGTTCGTGATCGTGGCGACTCCGGGCTGGCAGTTCTGGGGCAAGGGGCCGTTCGAAGGCCGCGTGTATGAGAATATCCGCAATATGGTGCGCCGCGACCGCAATCATCCGAGCGTGTTGATGTGGGAGCCGATTCTCAATGAGACGAATTTCCCGGCCGATTTTGCGAAGCGCGCACACGATGCGACACATGAGGAGTATCCCGTGCCCGGTTGCTATACGGGGTGCGATTCGATTTCCCAGGGCCATGAGCATTACGAGGTGCTGTATTCGCATCCCGAGATTTCCGAAGAGAAGTTCGCCATTTCGTCGAAGACGCAGTCTCCCGATCGTGCGTATTTTACGCGCGAGTTCGGCGATAATGTGGATTCGTGGTCGTCCCACAATTCATCATCGCGCGTGTCCCGCGCGTGGGGCGAGGTGCCGATGCTGGTGCAGGCGAAGCATTACCTGAATCCCGATTATGCCTATACCTGCTGGGATACTCTGTACCGCGCTCCGGATTACCATTTCGGGGGGACTCTCTGGCATCCGTTCGATCATCAGCGCGGCTATCATCCCGATACGTTTTACGGCGGTATTCTGGATGCGTTCCGCCAGCCGAAGCTTTCCTATTATGCGTTCATGTCGCAGAGGCCTGTCGAGCAAGGGCCGATGGTTTATGTGGCCCATTCGATGACGCCGTTTTCTCCGAAGGATGTGACGGTGTTTTCCAATTGCGACGAGGTGCGGCTGACGGTGCAGGATAAGCCCGCCGTGACGCAGCCGACGAAGAATACGGGGCGCGGCCTGCCGCATCCTCCCGCCGTGTTCAAGGATGTGTGGGATTTCCAGAAGAGCAAGCAGATGACCCGCAATGGGCAGGAGGGCAAGGACAGGATCGTGGCCGAGGGTCTGGTGAACGGGCAGGTGGTTTGCCGCCACGAGGTGGCTCCTTCCCGCAGACCGGACCATCTCAAGCTGGAGCTGGATACGAAGACGGAGCTTGTGGCAGACGGTTCGTCCGTGGCCGTGGTGGTCGCCAGCATGGTGGATGCCAACGGTTCAGTGAAGCGTTTGAATAACGAGGAGATCGTGTTCGATGTGCAGGGTCCTGCTTCGATTGTGGGCGGGGAAGAGCAGCAGCTTAATCCGAAGCGTATCCAGTGGGGTACGGCTCCCGTGCTTGTTCGCATGGGTACGGAGCCCGGCAAGGTGACGGTGAATGCCTCGCTGAAGCACCGCGGTACGCAGACGCCGAAGTCGGGTTCCGTGACGTTCGATGTGAAGCCCGATGCTGGCAGGCGCCTGTTCAAGGAGCAGTACGTTCCCGGCAAGGATGGCGAGCGTGCAACCGATGGTGCCGATTCCGCCCGAGTGAAGGAGCTGGAGAAGAAGCTTGAGACGGTGACGCACGAGCTGAACAAGCTGCGCAATAAGGAAGTGGAGCGCGATCAGGCGGATTTCGAAGGCAACGCCAGGAATAAGTAACGCATACGGTTTCCGGAAGAAGATGGAGCGCTCGAAGACGATCAATATCATGATGCTGGTCCTCCGCGTGGGGATCGGCGCCTTTTTCCTGCTGGAAGGGCTGCTGAAGGTGGCCGTGCTGGCGGGCTGGGGGCTTGTGCTGCGTATGATGGGCATCGTGCATGTGAATGCGATGGAGGCCGATCTCGTGCGGTTCGATGTGTTGCCCTCCTGGGCGGATTATCCTGTGGCCGGCATCGGGCTAGCCATGGAGATTGTCGTGGGCGCCTGTCTGCTGTTCCGGTGGATGTACCGGGGGGCGGCGTGGCTGGGTGTGCTGATGACGAGCGTGTATGTGATTCTGCTTTCGCAGGCGTGGGCGCGCGGGCTGGAGTTGAGCTGCCACTGTTTTGTGCAGGAGCATAGTATTTCGGATTATCCGACGGAGATCGCGCTGCGACTGCTGTTCCTTTCTGCGATGATTGTGCTGCTGTGGGATTCCGGCCGGAACCGGCAGACGCCTTGGCAGTACAAGCGTTACGATTTTAGCGAGGTGTGAGCGTTTTTCCACTTGCATTTTCATGCGGCGGGAGCAGAATGGCGGTGGAGGATATGTTTCCTCCACCGTTTTTTCTTTACCCTTTACCTATGAAAGCTTTTGTTGTTGCTTTATGTTGTCTGCTGCCAGTGTTGCGGGCGCAGGAGGAGCTCGCTCCGTTTCCGATGCCGTCCGGGGATGAGGAATATGTTGCCTTGTCGGCGGTGCAGAAACCTTTTTCGGATGAAGAGAAGGAGGCGCTGCATGCGCTGGTCGAGAGCCGGCTGCAGCAGTTGGAGAAGATGATTCCCGATGTGCGGCTGGCGACGGATGAGCAGCTGCAGCTTCTCCGTATGTGGGAGGAGGCGTACCGTTTTGCCCCGGGCAGGGAGGAGGAGTGGTTCACTGCCATTCTCGCCGACGAGGATGAAGGGAGGGGAAGAAGCGAGTTCGCCGTGGATTACCGGTACGATCTTGCCTTGAGATGGAGTATGGGGCAGGGGGATGAATGGTCGGGTCGATTGCTGGTGCATCGGTTCCGTTCGTCGGTAGAAGGCAAATGGATCGAGGAGAGGATGGGAAAGGCTTACAAGATTCAGCTGCTGTATGACGTATGGCAAAAGGCAACGAAGCCGGAAGTGGCCGGCCGTGTTTATCAAGCCTTTCAGAGGGCGTTTCCCGATGTGATGGCGGAGGGGATGTCACGCAAGGAGCAGATGGATGCGGCCCTCCTGTGGTATCATGAGCACTTTTCCAGGAAGCGTGATTGGGACTATGTGCCAGTGAATGGAAGCCGAAGCGGAGATGCCCGGCCTCTTTTTCGGTGGAAGGTGGATTGGAAGTCCATCAAGGATGAATATGGCTGGCCGGTCGTGATGAGTCCGGACGAAGAGTATGCGGTGATGTATCACTGCAATTTTTCCGGAGCGGTTTCATGGGAGTTGTATGTGTTTCGCCGATCAGCGCCGGAGCAGTACGAACATATTGCCGTGTACAGGGTCTGCACCCGGTATGCCAATACGATGGGCCGTGATGAGGAAGATGTCGGCAGCAGTCTTGTTTTTGCCGAAGATTGGTTGGAGTTTCTGCTGAAGGATGAGAAGGGTGTTCATCGGCATCGGTTTCCGTATGCTTCCGAGACGGGGAGCTGGCACTACCGTTCGGAGAAGGAACAGTAGTAATCATGTGATGGCGGTGGGTGCGGTTTTCCGTTGCTTTCGTCCGGAAACCCGTTAGAATGGCTGTATGGGTTTCATGGCCTTTTTATTCGGCGGCGCACGGGGCGATGCGGAGTTGCCGGATGCCGAGCGTTGGGAGAAGCGCGCTCCGGGCTGGCGGCTGCGCTGCCGCCGGTGTACATTCGACGAGCCGTTCGGCAAGTACGGTTTCCGCAAGTATGCTTGCGGGGCGAAGTTTCTGCTCCGCCGTTGTCCTCAATGCGGGAGGCTCGGCTGGATGAAGGTGTGCCGGTGAAGGGCGTTCGGTTGTGTGGACCGGGCGGAGTGCAGTGGGATCAGAGGTAGCGGAAGTAGAGGTAGATGCCCGCCATGACGATGGAGAGGAGCATCAGGGGGAAGGCGATTTTGAGGTATTCGATGAAGCTGACTTTGAGGCCCCGTTGCGAGGCCATGCTGAGGGCGACGACGTTGGCGCTCGCGCCGATGATGGTGCCGTTGCCCCCGAGGCAGGCTCCGAGGGCGAGCGCCCACCAGAGCGGTTCGAGGTTGGCCATGCCCATGGTTCCCATGTCCTTGATGAGGGGGATCATGGTGGCGACGAAGGGGATGTTGTCGACGAAGGCGGAGAGTAGGGCGCTCATGCTCAGGATCATCATGGTGCTGGAGGTGGTGTCTCCCTGGGTGACGGCCATGGCTTCGGTGGCGAGCATGTTGATGACGCCGCAGTGTTCCAGCCCGCCGACGAGCATGAAGAGGCCGATGAAGAAGAAGATGGCAGTCCATTCGAGGTGGCCGAAGGCGCGGTTGAGGATGCGGGGCTTGTCCGCCAGCGTGAGGAGCATGAGGAAGGTGGCCCCCCAGAGGGCGACGGTGCCGGATTGCAGGTGCAGCGAGCCGTGCAGGGTGAAGAGGGTGAGCGTCATGGCGAGTACGAAGAGGCAGCGGCGCAGCAGGGCGTGCCGTTTGATGGCTTTGCGGGCGTTGAGCTGCATGACTCGTTCCTTGAGGGCCTGCGTTGTTTGGAGGTCTTTCCGGTAGATCAGTGCGAGAATGAGGATGGTGGCGATGAAGATGAGTGTGCAGATGCCGCCCAGGTTGGTGATAAAGGCCATGAAGTCCAGTCCGGGCACTTTGCTGCCGATCATGATGTTCGGCGGGTCGCCGATGAGGGTGGCCGTGCCGCCGATGTTCGAGGCCATGATCTGGGAGATGAGGAAGGGGCGCGGGTTGACATGGAGCTGGCTTGTCATTTTGAACATGACGGGTACCGTGAGCAGGACGGTGGTGACGTTGTCCAGAAAGGCGGAGCAGACGGCGGTGAGGGTCGCCAGCAGGATGAGGAGCCAGAGGGGGTTGCCCTTCGCCAGATGGGCGGCTTTGATGGCCAGATAGTTGAAGAATCCGGTCTGCCCGAGTACGTAGACGATGATCATCATGCCGACGAGCAGGCCGAGGGTGTTGAAGTCGATGGCACTTAATGCCTGGTCCTGCGAGAGGATGCCCGTGATGACCATCAGCATGCCTCCAAACATGGCGGCGATGGTGCGGTGAATGCGTTCCGATACGATCAGTGCGTATGAGCCGATAAAAATGGCAATGGCCAGCCAGGCAGTGAAGTCCATAAACAACGAAGCGTTGAGCACGGGGTGCCGTGTTGGGAGGAAGAGGAAGGCCCAGCCCCGGCAGAGCATGCAAGCGCGTTATTCCTAGCAGGAAGCGGCGGGGGTGTCAAGATGGCTTTGGGGCATGTCGCCGATTGAGGCGATATTCTGCCTGTTTGGGTGTTGTTCGGCATATTGTGCTGTATGGCAATGGATGATGGTTTTTTGTTGTGCATCCGGTACGATCCTGTACAGGGGGCTGGCGGATGGTGGCCGGCTGCTGCCGGCGGGGGCTGAAATGGTACTTGACTTCACCGGGGCATGGCCTTATGATGACCTGCACCCAGATCATTTATGAATGACCGTAGAATTGTAATTACAGGCATTGGTGTCCTCTCCCCGCTCGGCAACGACCTCCAGTCCACATGGGAAGCCATGAAGGCCGGACGCAGCGGGATCGCACCCATCACGCTGATGGATACGACGGACTATCCCGTGAAGTTTGCCGGTGAAGTGAAAGATTTCGATCCCACTCCCTATTTCAAGAAGAATCCCCGCGATGCTCGCCGCGTCGACCGTTTTGAAGCGTTTGCGCTGGCCGGAGCCGCGATGGCGATGGAAGATGCCAAGCTCGATCTCGATGCGGAAGACAAGACCCGCATCGGCGTGATGATCGGCAGCGGTATCGGCGGTCTCGGCATCCATTCCGAAGAAGCCGAGAAGCTGTTCAAGGGCGGACCCCGCCGCGTGTCTCCCTTCCTGATCCCGTACATGATCACGAATATGGGCGCAGGCCTCGTTTCCATCGAGTACGGCCTCGGCGGCCCGAACATGAGCATTTCCACCGCGTGCGCCACTTCGAACCATTCCATCGGTGAAGCATGGCGCATCATGAAGTTCGGCGATGCCGACGTGATGATTTGCGGCGGTGCCGAAGCGACCATTCTTCCGATCGGTCTTGCAGGTTTCGCCAATATGAAGGCTCTCAGTACCCGCAATGATGAACCCGAACGCGCCTCCCGCCCCTACGATGTGGATCGCGACGGTTTCGTGATGGGTGAAGGCTGCGGCATCGTGGTGCTTGAGACGCTTGAGCACGCCCAGGCGCGCGGCGCGCGCATTTATGCGGAAATCGTCGGCTACGGCCTCAGCGCGGATGCCTACCACCTGACCTCCCCCCTTCCCGAAGGCGAAGGCGCGAGCCGCTGCATGCAGATGGCTCTCGACCATGCTGGCATGAAGCCTGAAGATGTGGATTACATCAATACGCACGGCACGTCCACCCAGCTGGGCGATGTGTGCGAAACGAAGGCGATCAAGCGCACGTTCGGCGATTACGCGAAGAACGGCCTTGCCGTCAGCTCCACGAAGTCCATGACGGGCCATCTTCTCGGAGCGGCCGGCGGCATCGAACTGGCTGCCTGTATCATGGCGATTCAGGACGGTGTGATTCCGCCCACGATCAATGTGGACAATCAGGATCCCGAGTGCGATCTTGATGTGGTGCCGAATGTGGCCCGCGAGGCCAGGGTGGATGTCGCTTTGAGCAATTCCTTCGGTTTCGGCGGACACAATTCGTCGATCATCGTCAAGCGCTTCGAGGCCTGACGCATTTTTTGCAGCCACTTTGCCCAGTGTGAGGTGGCTGCACTGTTTCCCGGGATAATTCCATGTTCCGCCATTCTCCAGCCCATGCGAAACGCCATGACGCCCTTCTTTTCTGGTGGGCCGTCTGGAGTTGCCTCGGCATGGTGGCCGTCTGCACGCTGTTCGGGCTGGGTGTGTTCGCCGAGTGGACGGAGGGGTTGGGATGTCTGTTTACCGGCAATCCGTTTTATTTGGAGCCTTCCGCGATGAATGCCCCGGTGATGTCGCCGGGAGTTGCGTTCACGGTGGCTTTGCTGCTGGTTTTCTATACTGTGGTCGTGATGCTGCGCGAGCCTTCGCGCCTGCGGCGGCTGTGCGTCTGGGCCGGGATGCTGAGCGTGCTGGCTCTCACCTGTATGGTCGGCGTGCTGTGGGATGTTTATTTCAATGTGCTGAGTTCCGTGACGGCTGTGGCCGTGGGCGGGTTGGGCGCGCTGTTTTCTCCCGGTATCCATGCTTCCGCCCACGCGGCGGATGCGCTTGCCGAAGAAGGGAAGAAAGAGGATGAAGGCTCTTGATTATCCGCAACCTGTGCAGGAGCTGATCGCTTCCCTGAAGAAGCTGCCGGGCATTGGCAGCCGTGGGGCGGAGCGTCTTGCGCTGTGGTTGCTGCAAGGCGGCAGGAGTACGGGGAGGGAGCTGGCTTCCGCTCTGGTTGCCGCCGCGGATTCCGCCGGGCGCTGCCCGGAGTGCGGTTTTTTTAGCTTGGAAGGGCAGCGGTGCGCCGCCTGTGCCGATCCCGAGCGTGACCGGCGTATGTTCTGCGTGGTGGAGCAGCCGACGGATGTGCTGCCCGTGGAGCGGTGCGGCGTGTACCGGGGGCTGTACCATTGCCTCGGGGGCAAGCTGTCTCCGCTGGATGGGACGATGCCCGAAGATCTTTCCGTGGAGCCTTTGTTGCGCCGCGTGCATGAGACGTCCGGCTGCGAGGTGATTCTGGCGATGGGGAGCGATGTGGAGGGTGAGGCGACGGCCTTGTATCTGGCGGAGACGCTTGCGTTGCTGCCCTGTACGGTGACTCGGCTGGCGCAGGGGATGCCTGCGGGAGCGGGGCTTGGCCATGCGGATGCGGTGACGCTGATGCGGGCGATGGAGGGAAGAAAGGGGGTTCTTTGAATGGACGCAGGGCATGCCGGTTCGGCGCGCCGCAAGGCATGCAGCTTTTTGATGGTGGCTCACGGGGGCGATGATCTGCTGTGGGAGCGGGATTTATGCCCGTGCACCGCTGTGGCCGCGGAGGACGGGCCACACAGGATTTACCGCGCATTCATGCGCAGAAGCGTTCTGCAGATGCTGGACGGTTTGCCTCCGGCCGATGTTCCAGTGGTCGTGCTGCCGTGGTTTTTGCAGAGCGGATGGATTGTGCGGGAGAATTTGCCGAGGGCTTTGGCTCATGCCTATGAGTCTGTCGGAGAAGTTCCGTCTTTCGTGATTCGCCCTGTGCTGGGCGGCGATCCGTTTTTGGCCCGTATGGTGGCGGATGCGGTGGTGGAGCGCATGAGGCCGGGCGATGCGCTGCTGCTGATGGCCCATGGGAACCGTTCTTCGTTCGGGTTGCCTCCTGAGCCCGAGTTGGTGCTGGGGCGTCTGCTCGATGTGGCGGCGGCGCGATTCGGCGAGCGGCCGGAGGGTACTGTGGCCTGTTTTGACGGTGAACCATCCGCTGCGGATGTGGTTTCCGGGTTGGGCGCAAGGAGGATCGCGGTGCTGCCCTATTTGATGGCGAATGGGATGCACGCGCGGGAGAGTATGCCCGGCAGTGCGCTGGGGGCTGCGCTCGGTTGCGAGTTCGAGGTGTTGCCGCCGATCGGCGTTTTGCTGCGCCGGAGGCTGGCAGGGGATGTTCTGCCGCTGCCGGAGGTTTGGCGCGTGTGAGGGGAGAGCCCTTTTTTAATGCCGCAGGTCGGCAAGGAGTTTGATGGCGAGGGCGGCTACGCTTTCGGGGTCGTTTTGCGGGCCGCGGGCGACGATGCGCCGGGGGATGCCATGGGGTGAGATGTGAAGGACGCGCAGGACGATGGTTTGTTCGACGATGCGGGCATAGGCTCCGACGGGGGTGGAGCAGTCAGCACCGAGGAGGCGGAGGAATTCGCGTTCGGTGCGGGCGCAGGTCATCGTGTCGGCATGGTTGAGCGGGGCGAGGATGTCGAGGACGCGGCGGTCGCCCTTGCGTACTTCGATGGCGATGATGCCCTGGCCGACGGCGGGCGGGAAGGAGTCCCGCGGGAGGTCGTGGACGGTGAGGGTGGCGCCGTCGATGGTGAAGGTGGGAGAGGTGTAGCCGAGGCGAGTCAGTCCGGCGCGGGCGATGATGATGCCGTCCAGCTCGGGATCGGCGGCCAGTTTGCGCAGGCGGGTGGGTACGTTGCCCCGCAGGTCGCGGCAGCGTGCGGTGCCGCCCCAGTAGGCTTTGGCGAGTTCGATGCGGCGGACGCTGCTCGTGCCGAGGCAAAGGCTGTTGATGTCGCACCCCTGTTTGAGGATGAGTGCGTCGTGGATGTCCGCGCGGGGCAGGACGGCGGCGAGTTCGAAGCGGGGGTCGAGTTCGCCGGGCATGTCTTTGAGGCTGTGGACGGCGCAGTCGATGGTTCCTTCGGCCAGAGCCTGTTCGATTTCCTTGATGAAGACTCCTTTGTCGATGATTCCGCTGGCTGCGGCGACGGCGGGCAGGGGGACATCCGTCCGTTCGTCGCCCAGGGTGCGGATGATCCGGCGGTTCAGGGAGAGGCCGGGGGATGTGGAGGAAAGCTGTTCTTCGACGAGTTCCGTCTGGCGCAGGGCCAGTTCGCTGCCGCGGGTTCCGATGGTGAGGGTGGTGCTCATGGACGATGGTGGAGGGATTCGATCAGGTCGTTGCGGTTTTCGTGGATCCAAGTATCGATCATCAGTTCGCAGTTGGCAATCTCTTTTTCCCGGTTCTTGCGGGTTTCGTTCGCCAGCTGGCTCATGGTGTCGATGTCGTAGACGTGTACTCCGTCCACATCGGCGCATACGGGGTCGATGTTGCGCGGTACGGAGAGGTCGATCAGGAAGTGGGGGCGCTGCCCGCGGCGTTCCTGAATGGGCTGGATGAGGGAAGGGGTGATGATGTAGTGGGGGGCGGCGGTGGAGACGATGACGATGTCGATCGTTTCGAGGAAGGGTATCCATTCGTCGAAGCGGATGGCTTTGCCGCCGATGCTTTGCGCAAGTTCGAGGGCGCGGTCGAAGGAGCGGTTGGCGACGAAGATGCTTTCCGCGCCGCGCGATTTGAGGGCCTGCGCGGTGACTCGGCTGACGTCTCCCGCGCCGACGATGAGGACGCCGGCGCCCGAGAGGTTGCCCAGGATGTTTTCCGCCATCTGGACGGAGGCCGCGCCGACGGAGGTGGGGCCGACGGTGATTCTGCTGTTGCTGCGGACGTATTTGCCGAGGGTGAAGGCGCGCTGGAAGATGCGGTTGGAGCGGCCGCTGGTGAGCCGGGCTTCAAGGGCGGTGCGGTAGGCATCCTTGACCTGGCCGAAGATTTCCGTTTCTCCGACGACCATGGAGTCAAGTCCGCTGACGACGCGGCAGAGGTGGCGCAGGGCGTTTTCTCCGTGTTTGAGGTAGAAGTGGGATTCGAGGTCCACACGGTCGGCTGCGCTGCCGAGGAAGTAGTGGAGTATGAGGTGGGCGGATTCCCGTGGCTGTTTCGACCAGAAGTAGACTTCCACGCGGTTGCAGGTGGAGAGGAGGACACATTCGTCCACGAAGGGGATTTCCCTGAGTTTGGCACCCGCTTCGGCAAGGGCCGTGCGGGGGACGGAGAATTTTTCGCGGATGGAGACGGGCGCCGAGCGGTGGTTCAGCCCGAGGCAGAGCATGTCCAGCATGGGTTCTAGTCCTTCTTTTGATCGCCCAGCGTGCGCTCGATGACGGCGTATGCCTGATGGTTGTGAATGGATTCGAAGTTTTCGGCCTCGACCCGGTACCAGCTGAAGGCGTTGTACGATTCGGTACGGATGGCGATGTTGCGCACGAGGTCTTCGACGAAGACGGGGTTGTCGTATGCCTTGTCCGTGACCCATTTTTCATCCGGCCTTTTGAGCAGGCTGTATACGGGGCAGCTCGCGCATGCTTCGATGAGGTCGATGAGGTCTTCGATCCAGACTGGGCCGGAGGTGAAGCGGACCGAGTAGGTGACGATGCCGCGCTGGTTGTGCGCGCCGCGTTCGCTCATGGCCTTGGAGCAGGGGCAGAGTGTGGTGACGGGTACGGTGACGGTGAGAAGGAAGTCCACAGGTTCACCCAGACGTTCGTCGATGACGAAGGAGACGCCGTAGTCCATCATGCCTTCCATGCCGGTGACGGGTGCCGCCTTGCTGCGGAAGAAGGGGAATTCGATTTCGACATGGGCCCGCTTGGCTTGCAGGCGTTCCAGCAGTTTGCCGGGAAGCTGGACGGCGGAGTGTACGTCCAGATGCCGCTTGTGGTCCTGAAGGACTTCGACGAAGCGGCTCATGTGGGTGCCTTTGAACTCTTCGGGCAGGTCGACCGCCAGCGAGATGGTCGCTACGGTGGATTGGCGGCGATGCTCCTTGTCGCGTACGACAATGGGGTATTTCAGGCCTTTGACGCCGACTCTGTCAATGGATACCTGCCGGGTATCGCGTTCGTTCTGCGTATCCTTGAGTTCTTTCATGGCACCTGTCGGATGGATGGAAACGGGAGTTTGCCCTCGTTGGACAAACTCCCGAAAAAAGTCAGCAACCTGCCGAAAATTCCCTTAAGTTTTCTTAAGGAAGGAGATTGACGGCACGGGCGCGGCGGATTTCGCGAGTGATCTTGCGATGCATTTTCGCGGAGACGCCGGTCACGCGACGGGGAAGAATCTTGCCCGTTTCGGAGGTGAATTTGGAGAGGAATTCCGGGTTCAGCATGTCCACGGCATCCTTCGGGATGTCGAGGCGACGACGAAGCATCGTCTTATTGCACGTACGGAAACGGATGCGGCGTTGGACGCTCTTGAATTCGTTGATCATATTGCTTGGTGAGTTGCAGTTGAGCGATTAGCGCATTTCGCGATGCAGAGTGCGGCGCTTGAGGAAGGGGTTGAATTTGACCTTCTCAAGGCGGCCGGGCGTGCGCAGGCTCTTCTTGTTGCGAGTCGTGACGTAGCGGGACGTGGGCTTGCCTTCAGCCTTCGCTTCGGTGCATTCGAGGATGATGATATCTCTGGGCATAATTGCGTATTGATGAATGTGCGGGGGCAGAGTATACACTATTCGGCGTCATCGTCAAGAGAAACTGTAGATTCGACATCATTTTGTACTCCCGCGTAGCCGACGAGGCGGGAATCCTGAGGCCGAAAACGGGCGGCGGTGCCGTGTTTCTTTTCGTATTCTTCCTGGCATTTGACGGTGAGGCGGCAGTACGGCCGTACTTCGAGTCTGCCTTTGGGGATGAGCTCGAGGGACATTTCGCAGATGCCGTAGGTGCCGAGGCGGATGCGCTCCAGTGCGGCATCGATTTCGTAGAGGGTTTCGCGGTCTTTGGCGAGGAGGTTCAGGGTGAGGTCGCGGTATTCGGCTTCGGAGCCGGCGTCTGCGGTGTGCTGTCCATTGGCGGATGCGGCGGCGGAGTCTCCCGAGCGGAGGGTGGAGCGGGTCGTTTCCGTGACGGTAGGAAGGATTTCATCGCGCAGGCGCATGAGTTCGTCTTCCTGCTGGGCGAGGAATTTTTTCCAGGTGCGGTCTGCTTTGAGGATAGCTTGGGCTTCTCGGATTTTCCGTCTGCGCTCTTTTTCCTCGGCTGCCGAGACGACGCTGTTATCCTTGGCGGGAGCTGTTTTCGGCGCGGCCGGCTGTGTGTTCTTGGCGGATGCGGCAGGCTTCCGGGCCGTGGACGGTGTGTTTTTGGGTGTGGCCATGGTAAGGAAGGATGGTAGGTATATGGATGGTTTTGATCGGGAAACGACGGAGTCACCGCTGTGGACGACACTGTAGTACGTACCAAAAATGACGAAAATGTTCAAGGTGAAATGATGTTTCGTGTGTCTTATTTTTTTTGGCACAAAAAAATAGGAGTGAAAGTTAGCGCTTGTCAAGAGGACGGAAATGTGGCAGTCTCTGGGGCGACCTCTCTCTATTTATCTGCGCGCACTATGAAGTTATCCATTATCGGCACCGGCTATGTAGGCTTGACCACAGGCACCTGCTTCTCCGAAGTAGGGCACGAAGTCGTTTGCGTGGATAATAACCGGGAGAAGGTGGAAGCCCTGCTGCGCGGCGAGATTCCGATTTACGAACCCGAGCTTGAGGAGCTGGTGACGAAGAACGTGAATGCCGGGAGGCTTCGTTTTACGACCAGCATTCGCGAGGGGGTCGAGAATAGCGATATTATTTTCATTGCGGTGCCGACTCCTCCCCAGCCGGACGGTTCCGTGGATCTTTCCTTTATCGAAAAGGTTTCCCATGAGATTGCCCTGTGCCTGACTCCGGAACTCGGCTACCGCATCATTGTGGACAAGTCCACCGTACCCGTCTGCACGGGCAGCAAGGTGATGCAGACGATCAAGCGCTACGCACCCGCCGGGGTGGATTTCGATATCGTGTCGAATCCCGAATTCCTCCGTGAAGGATGCGCTGTGCAGGATTTGCTGAATCCCGACCGCATCGTGATCGGCGCCGATTCCCAGCGCGCGATGGATATGATGAAGCGCGTGTACCAGATGTTCCATGCGCCGATCGTGGAGACGGATCTCAGTTCTGCCGAGCTGATCAAGCATGCGGCCAATTCTTTCCTGGCTCTCAAGATTTCCTATATCAACGCCGTTTCCGCCATTTGCGAACGCAGCGGAGGCGATGTCGAACTCGTCGCCCGAGGCATCGGGATGGACAAGCGTATTTCGCCCCACTTCCTTGCCGCAGGGCTGGGTTATGGCGGTTCCTGCTTCCCGAAGGATGTGAAGGCTTTCATCCACATCAGCGACGATCTGGGCGTGCCGTTTACCCTCTTGAAAGAGGTGGAGCGCATCAACCAGACGCAGCTCGACCGCTTCATGAACCGCCTGCGCGAGAAGCTGTGGATTCTGCGCGATAAGCGGATCGCCGTCTGGGGGCTTGCCTTCAAGGAGAATACGGACGACGTGCGCGAGTCCGTGGCTGTGAACCTTTGCCGCCGCCTGTGCGAGGAAAAGGCCATCGTGTCCGCCTTCGATCCGAAGGCCAACGAGACGGCTGCCCGCGTGCTGGGCGATGCGCCCGTGACCATCTGCGACGATATGTACGAATGCGCCCGCGGCGCGGAGGTGCTGATTATCGCAACGGAATGGAAAGAATTTGCCAATGCCGATCTGGTGAAACTCAAGGAGCTGATGCATCTGCCGATTATTTTCGACGGCCGCAATCTACTCCATCCGGCCAATGCGGTGCATGCCGGGTTCGAGTACCACTCGATCGGACGCGCATCCGTTTACCCTGAGAAAAAACAGTAATATAAAGGGCTCGTAGTTCAATGGATAGAACATCGGTTTCCGATACCGACGGTGTGGGTTCGATTCCCGCCGGGCCTACCACTGCTTCCTGACGGAAAGGTGGTTGATCGGATTGTTGCAGGGCGTTTGCGTGACGTGGGGAAGAGTTTTGATCTGCATCGAATATGGATAGGCCGTTGAAGCTTTTGGGTGAGTATTTTCTGATGCCTGCGCTGGATTCCGGCCAGCGGGAGTGGTTGAAGCTGGAGCTTTGGCTGGATGGGGAGAAGGCGCGTATTTATCCGAGGCTGTATGCGCGGGATGAGTTTCGCGTCGTGTCCGGCGACGATGAGCCGCGAGAGTTGAAAAAGTGGTTCTGGTTTGAGGAGTGCGGCTGGTTTCTGCCGTGGGGATGTGCCGTGCTGACTATCTCGGAGGAGGAAGCGGTATGCATCGTGCAGGAATATGTGGAGCGGCGTATGCGGGGGGAGGATGTGCCGGAGGAGGTTCAACGCATGCTGTATGAGGAGCGCTGATGGTTGTGTTCAAGAAAGAGCGGTGCGAGCTTGTCGAGCCGGAGCCGGGAGTATGGAGGCGGACGGTGCTTTACCGCGAGTTTCAGGGGGAGAGGGTTCTGTGTGTGGAGGAGTCGCTGGTTTCTTTCGATTTGCGGCCGGTCGGCGTGTGTTATCCGAGCCGGTGCCCTTGCTGGGTAGTGGATGATGCCGTGATTCGGGATGCACAGGATGAAGGCGTTTGACCGTGATGCATTTGTTTCCTTGATGTGGTGGTCTTGTACCGGTTTGGGGTCAACATCAAAATCGGTGGGAAGAGAAATTTTGGAGAAAGAAGCATCGATTAAATGCCCCGCATTCGGCCAGTATACGCAGACGGTAGTTTTCAAAGTTGAGATACCCGTACGCCTGCCCTGAATGAGGTTCATTTTTCTGTGGAATTCCTCTGTGATTCCATTGTTTTGACGATGCGTCAAGATTAAGTTATTTAATTTTATTGAAAAATAGGCTATTTTTATTAATATTAAATAAAATATGGAATTGATATTTTTAACCTTTACCAGACTAATACCGAAAGGCATGATCGCAGGGATGCTTTTGGCAGGGGCTGCGTGGGCGGACGATTCCGCGGCTACGGCTGCGAAGGCGGAGAAAGCGAAATCTCCGGAGGAGCGTATTTTCCCGTCGGCTCCGTGGAAAAAGCTGGATGTTGCCGTGCCTCTGGTCGGAGAAGGTGGGCCGCCTCTTTGGAAAGAAGGTGAAATACAGGAAGATACGGGAGAGCTCATGCTTTCCCAGCGGTTGCAGCGGGCCGATGAGCTGCTGCTGGTCTGCTATTTCGAGTCGAAGTATGTGCCGCAATACAATGCTCGAAATGGAAAATTTACATGGCGATGGAGAATCCATTCAAGAGGTCGCGTTGTGCAGGCTCTTCGCGGAAAAATCCCGGTGGGGAGCATCATTGAAGTGATACAGGCGACAGAAGAAACGCCGCCCGGCACATCGTACACCCGAAAGGATTTTGTCGCCAACAAGGTTCAGGAGAAGACCGTTTCAGAGCCTGGGGTTCTCGTGTATCTTCTGATGGAGCGCGAGGAGGTGAAGAAGGAAGGAGGCATTTACGTGTATCGTAAGTTGGATTACCTGACGGAACGCCCTGCAAAATTTTACACCGAAGATCTTGGACGTTTCATCAAGGTTCGTCCCGCCAGCATCGTGGAAGAGAGCGTGCATGCCAGGCTTCTGCCGGGAAGGTGACGGTTCTTTCAATCAACACACTGCCGACATGTGCAGTATAACACAGAAATAAAAATATGAAATCGATCTCTACAGCATTGATCCGGCAAATGCCGAAAGTAATGATCGCGTGGATGCTTTTGGCCGCGCCTGCATGGGCGGCAGAGTCCGCGGCTACGGCTGCGAAGGAGGAAAATGCACAATCTCAGGAGGATCGTATTTTACCTGCTGCGAAATGGAAGAAACTGGATGTTGCCGTGCCGCTGGTCGGAGAAGGCGGGCCGCCTCTTTGGAAAGAAGGTGAAATACAGGGAGATACGGGAGAACTCATGCTTTCCCAGCGGTTGCAGCGGACTGATGAGCTGGTGCTGGCCTGCTATTTCGAGTCGAAGTATGTGCCTTTATATAATGAGAAGAAAGGAAGACGTACATTGCGCTGGGATCTGCATACAAGAGGTCGCGTCGTACAATCGCTTCGAGGGAATATCCCGGTGGGGAGCATTATTGAAGTGATACAGGAGACCGACGAAACGCCGCCCGGTACATCGTACACCCCGAAGGATTTTGTCGCCAACAAGATTCAGGAGAAGACCGTTTCAGAGCCTGGGGTTCTCGTGTATCTTCTGATGGAGCGCGAGGAGGTGAAGAAGGAAGGAGGCATTTACGTGTACCGTAAGCTGGACCACCTCAGGGAACGCCCTGCAAAATTTTACACCGCGGATATGGAACGTTTCATCAAGGTTTGTCCCGCCAGCATCGTGGAAGAGAGTGTGCATGCCAGGCTTCTGCTGGGAAGGTAACGGTTGTTGCCATAAACTCGCTACCGGCATGTGCGGCAGCGAGTTTTGTTGAGGGTATGTATTCTATTTCCGGGGTTCGTCCCAACATTCCCGATGGAGTACCCAGACATCGCCTTTTGGCATGCTCGCAGCAACATGGAGGTTCCCATCTACAGTAAGTCCGGCATGTCCACCGCTAGCAAAGATGACGATATCGCCCATTTTGTCTTGCTCATAGCTGTCGTATTGCGCTCCCCCTTCATAATAATCCGGGGCAGTACAGGCAATTTTCTCGCGAAGGAATCTTTTCATGTTGGCTGCACTCTTAAGGATATGTTTTCCCCATGATGCATCGGGCGTGTCTGAAGGCGCTTCAGGATTTAGGACAATCAGGTCGCTCCCGATGGTTTGCATGTTGTCGGAAACCTGGTTGCCATTGATCATGTAAGCGCCGATGCGGTATCCTGCGCGATTAAGCGCCACGCTGAGGCGAGAGGCGCAGGGTTCATCGGCCAGTGCTTTTTGATAGGCTGCTTCAGGTAGGTTGAATTTTCCCCAGAAGTTTTCTCTGCCCGGAGCTCCGATATAATCCACCGGTCCGCGCGGATCCGATGCAGGATTTTGCTCAATCTGTTCAGCAGGTATGTAGGAGCCCGTATAGCCTTTTTTGATAGCTTCCGCTTTGTCTTTGGGCATTAAATTGACTGCTCTCAGTGCGCCGAATTTGACTCGGGAGCCATTGAGGCATACTTCGCATCGCGCCGCATTGCGCGATGCCGTGTATTCGATGTTCGTGTAGGATATTTTGACCCGGTAATACCCCTTGTACATGATGCCGAGTTCAACGGCGGAGCCCATGTAATACTGCCCACCACCGGCAGGGCCGGGGTTGGGCCGATCGACTGTAGCCTTTTTATCGGGAAATGCGTCAATGGAAAATTCTCCCAGATCGTCGGCACCAATCTGAATGTTGGCATTCTGCACAGTCTCGGCAATGTATATGTAGCCTGTCCATTCGTATTTGCAGGCGCCCCATTCGTGTCTGGAAAAGGAGGGGTTGGAAGGGATGGAGGTTTCGTCGGTGTTGACGGCTTCCGTAAATTGATGGCGAACAGCGTAAGGGACAAATATGTCTTGCATGTTGCTGCCGTCGGGTATGATTGTTGTATCGTTTGACATAATTTTGATTGGTATGGTGAAATTGTTTTCTGAAAAAGTATCAAAAAGACGGTGTGATTATTTACTGGTTTTGCTGTTTTGGCAAAGAATTCATTCACTGGGGCATTGATGCCTGTTTTTTGAGTTTTACCCAGATCGTATGTGCGAGAGGAGTTTCCGGTTGTTTCTGTCGCGGGTATGTGCCGTGTTCACCATTCCGGAGGAGGAAGCGGTGCGAGCTTGTCGAGCCGGAGCCCTTGCTGGATGGCAAATAAAGCTGGGGTGCACGAGGCTTCGGATGAAGGCGCTTGACGGTGGTGTGGCGGATGGGCTATATTCCGATGGATGCATGCGTTTGTTTCTTTGATGTGGCTGTCTTGCGCCGGTCTGATGATGGCGGGAGACGATTTTTCCATTTCGGACGAGGATTTGGAAAAGGAGATTTATCATTCGCGGTGGCAGGATCGCCTGTTGGAGGTGAGGTGGACGGTGGAAGCTCCGGAGGTGGTGGAAGGCGTTGCGCCGGGTGTGGCTCCCGCTTCGCTGGCCGGGAAGAGGGTGGTGTTCGATTTTTCCAAGGCGGAGGAGCGGTTGAAGCCTTGGAACGCGCCTGATGACGGATGGAGTGTTTGGGCTCCGGTGGAAGATGCCTCGAGGAAGGATGTGGTCGCGTTCGACGGAGGGGACGATTTGGATGTGTGGAGGCGTTTGAGTAACGGCGCCAAGGCGTCGGAGTGGCATTTGCATTATGCGCCGGGTGATGACGGGAAGACCGGGAGTGTGGGGTGGAGTTCGGAAACGGCCCCGGCAGGCGGGAGTGTGGATGAACGCCATCTCGTGTTCGAGGCGCCGGAATCCGGGTATGTGATGCCCTATCAAGATTTGGCTGCATGGGAGTTTCGACGGGAATTCCGCGGGGTAAGGTTTACCGTGGTCGATTGCCGTGCGTTGATACGGAAGGCTGCCGAGGCCTGCCGGGAGGAGAAGCAAACTATACGGGTGCATCTGTCTTTTGAGGCTGGTCCGCATGATTGGTATATGGAGCCGTGGAGTAATGATTTTTCTGCGGAGAAGGTCGTTGTTTCCGATGCGGACAAGCGGGCCCTGAAGCGGTTGCTGGCGGGTGTGCGTGCGGGAGACTGCAAGTCGTCCATGCGGGCGGATGTGCCTTTCTGGGTGATTCATATCGGCCAGGATGTGAGGTTGTCTTCTCAGGAATGGGCTTTGGGGATGATCGGTTTTGCTTCAAAGGAGGATGCGGAGGAGTTCACGAAGCTGATGGCGAGGTTGGTGAAGGTTCCCGTTCGTTTGTCTGAGGACGAGGCCGGGAGATGATGCGGATGTTTTGCGATAGGCGGTGATGTGCTGCGGAGGGCGGTGGAGGGCGGGGTGAAAATTCGCGTTTGTGTTTTGTTAGCGTGTTCGGGACTGTGTGTCTTTCGCCACACGGTGCAGGTGCGCAGAGTGGTGAATTCGGCGGCCCTGACGATGTGGTTCCCGTGCTTGTCTGTTGGGCATTTCGGGAGAATTTTATTCTAACTTTATTGTTTTCTTTTGTTAAACATGGGCTTTTTTAACTCTATCATATTGACTTTTTTGTCTAAAATTTTGCGACATAGAGCCTATTTTTTCGATGTTGTAACACAGTTGTTACAAAGTATTTGCGACTTTTTGAAAAAAGGATATTTGCACTCTTGACAAATGCGGCAAATGTCCCTAACGTTACTTGTCATGAAGATGCAACACACTGCCCATTCGCAAAGGTACGTTCACGTAGAGGATGAAAAAAAGCTGTTCAATTTGTATTTCGATCGGGAGACATTCGAGCGGGTCAAGAAGAATGCGAGGAAGAAGAAGGTGTCTTTGTCCCGGTGTATTCTGGAGCTTTCGAAGAAGTATTGCGAGAGCCAGGAGACGGCAAAATAATTTTTTACGGATTTCTCTTGACGGTGTACTACACCTATGATAATTTGTCGCCATGCCCAATGCCCCCGATCCAGACAAGACGATGCTCAGCGTTCGCATGCCGCGTACGCTGTATGAGCGCCTGCGAAAGCTTGCGCGGAAGAATAAGATGAGCATTACGGATTATGTGCTGCAGATCATTACCCTTGAAACAAAAAATATTACCCTCACTGCCGAAGACTATGAAAGAATTGCCCAACAAACAAGAGAAGCAGAGCGCAGATTGCGCAATCGTTGATTTCCGTGTGCCGCGCGAGCTGAAGGAGGCTTTGCGCAAGACTGCTGCTGCGGAAGGCCGTTCGCTGGAAGACCAAGTGCTCTTTTTTTTGCATAAGGGTGTAGTACACCTTTTCGAGGGTTTCTCTTCCGAGGCCGGTTGCGATCCGATCAACTAATTTTTTACTCAAGGTGTAGTACACCTATCCAAATTATTTGCCTTTTATGTTGTTTTATTCTGTGTTGTCCAGATTCGCGGTTTGTCTGCCGCATGGTTGGAGGAAGCGGCATGTTGCGCTTTCTCCGGGTTCCGCCCGCCTGCCGGGCGAAGGGTGTGCCGCCGACTGCGGTTGTTCCGATGGCCGGCGGCACACCCGAACGGAGAGTAGGCTTCGGCCTTTCCGTTCCTCCGGGGGATTCCGCTGTCGTTTCAGGGCGGATTCTCTGGATGTGCTGGAGGATTCTTGCGGTTCGGATGGTTCCGGCCGCGGCGGCAGGCCGCTGACGCATGATAGCGGAGAGTGTGTGCCTGATGATTCCGGCCGGGAAGGTCCGGGGGTGCTGGTGTTGTCTTTCGTGTTCGGGTGTTTGCTCGGGCTGGGAGTTTTGGTGGTGATGCTTCTTTTCAATCTGGGAGGTTTTTGAGATGGCCAGGGGTTCAAGATGTAAGGTGAAGGCCGATGGCAGTTGCCCGGATGCGGCGGATGTGTTTCGCCTGATGTTGTGCGCCGGGAGCTGGCGTGCTTCGCAGGGTGTGGGTTCTGTACCGGAGAGGTGTGGAGTATCGGCTCTGTGCCATGAGGTGGCTGCGTGCCTGTGCGGCGGAGCCGATGGGTGCGGGGATGAGGCGGCAGGCGCTGCGGCGTGGATTCGTGCGGAGGAGGAGGCTTTGTGCGCCCGGGTGTTTTCCGGTGGCAGGGATGGGGTTGTTTCGGCCCGCGGGCAGGAGTTGTCGTTGATGGCGGATGGCCGCGAGGTGTTGCGAGGGCGAGCGGATGCCGTGTTTTTGGATGAGCGGGGGTCGAGGGTTGTGGTGTGTGCGTACGATTGGGCGGCAGGGAGGGATGCCGATGGCTGCGGCGATGGGTGGAGGCTGGCTGCTTTGGCGGTACTGCTTGCCCGCGAGCTGGGGTGTGTGCCTCAGGTGTATGCGGCGGTTTTGCGTCCGTTTGCCGTGGAGAGGGAGGTGGCTCCGGTGTTTTTCTGTCCGGCGGATGTGGTGGCGGCGCGGGAGGCGATTCTGGATGTTTTGGCCCGGGCTGTGCGGGAGGATGTTCCGTGCGATGTTTCCGAGGCGGCGTGCCGAGGTTGCCGGGCCCGCGGCGTGTGCCGGGCGTTTTCCCGTGGTGTGGAGGAGTGGAGCGTGGCGGATGTGGAGAGGGTTTGGCAGGAGTTGCCGCCTTCGCGCAAGCTGGCGGCGTTCCGTTTGGCGCGGCTGGCGGAGGGTGTGGCAGCGCGTATCGATGCGTGCTGCGAGGCGGAGTTGAAGGCGGGCGGTGAGATTCCGGGGCTGGCTTTGTCTCCGGGGCGGCAGTTGTTTTCCGTGGCGGATGCTTCGGAGGCGTTTTCGCTGTTGTCGGCGCGTTTTCCCCGGCATGTGTCGGCTGTTTCGTTTGCCCGGGGCTGCCGCGTGAGTGTGTCCGATTTGGAGCGGCTGGTGCATGCGGCCCGCCGGGAGGAGGAGGCGAGTGCGTCGGTGAAGGGTTCCCGGGTTTTGCTGCGCGATTTGCTGGCTCCGTGCAGCGAGGTGCGGTTTTCGAGGGGTTCCCTGCGGGAGTGCGGCGGGGCCGGTGCGGCTCCCGGTTGTCCGTTCTGAGTGTGAGTTTTTTCTGTTTACCGTTATGCCCGATCGTATTTTACGAGCTTCGATTTTGACTTCGGATCGTCTTGCTTCTCTCCGTAATTGGGAGTCGGAGGTGTTTTACCGCCGCCTGTTTTCGGTGGCGGACGATTACGGCCGCTATGATGCCCGCCCGGCTGTGCTGCGCGCGCATTTGTATCCGCTGCAGATCGATAAGATGAGTGAAACTGGTATTGCCCGCTGTCTCCGTGAATGCGAGAGGGTGCGCCTTGTCCGTTTGTACTCGGTGGAGGAGAGGCCGTATTTGGAGATTGAGGATTTCGGGCAGCGGGTGCAGTCGAAGCCGAAGTGGCCGGGGCCTGGGGAGGATGAGCGGGGCAGGACGGCGGTTCACGGTGGTTTGCCGTTCCATTCGGAGGCGAAGTCGGATTCGGATTCGTTGTTCGTGGGGGATGTGGCGAGGGGAGCCGGGAGGAGGGGAGAGGCGGGTTCCGCTGCGCCGGATGAGGCGGGGTTCCGGAGGTTTGTGGCGGAGGTGTGTGCGTTGCGCCCTTCGTGGAAGAAGTTGCGGAGGCTGCCGATGGCGTGCGAGGAGGCGGCGCGCGATGCGGCGGCGGCTTTGGATTTGTCTTCCGGCGATTTTGCGCTGCTTGGTGCGTATTTTGCTTCTTCGATGGCGAAGGATCGGTTTGGTGCGGCGTTTTGGCGGCCGACCGGTCTCGAACAGTTTTTTCGCTCCATGGCCGATGTTCTTTCCCATGCGTATCGCTGGCGGAAGGAGTCGGGCTGGGGCTTTCCCAAATCCGCGGCGGCGGAGCAACCCGTTTTTACGGACGGGGGGCAGGCCGCCACTCTTGAGTCTTTTCGCCGTTTTCTCGACGAGGAGCATGATTCAAACCATATAAGTAATCAATAGACTATGAAACTTAATCTCAGTAAGGCAAGCCTGAAGCGCGAAAATCATCATTTGTTCCTGCAAACTCCCGGACGTACGGTGTGGTGGATCGGGTTGACGCTGCACGGGAAGGACGGTACGGTGACGAGGATTCGCCGCAGTTTGCAGACGCATGATGTGCAGGTGGCGCGCAAGAGGCGCGATCTGATTATCGGGGATTTGCTCAATTCGACTTCCGGCCATGGAGATTCCGTCGAATAATGGTGCGTCTTCTCCGCTGCGCGGGGAGGTGCTGCGCCGCAACCGGGCCGGGAAGGGCGGCCGGGGCGGTTCGTACAAGCTGCGCGTGCGGATCAGCCAGGGGAAGGGGATGGTGGGGCGCGTGATCGAGCCGGGGCTGGGGACGAACGATTTGCTGCAGGCGCAGGAGAAGGCGATTGCGATTTTGCTGACACTGCAGCAGGCGGGGTATCTCCAGAGGCCTCCCGAGTATGTGTTTACGCTCGGGGGGTATGAGGTGTCGTACGAGCGGCTGCTGGCATGGAAGGATGAGCTGCGCCGCGAGGTGCGGAGGGCGTCGCGGGGGAGCCGGAGTTCTTCAGGGGAGTTTTAGCCCCTGTGCGCAGGCTTTTCTTTGCGGAGGCATGCGGGTATTCTGGTTCCGGTTCCCGGCGGAAGGCCGCAGTCTGTTTGCTGCAGGGAATAGAGAGAGTAATTCAAGCATATAAAGCCACCCTATGAATGCCAGAGTATCCGCCGGGAACCGACCGCCGGGCAGACCCCGGAAGTATGATGAAGCCTTGGCCGAGCGTCTTTGCGGCGCGATTGCCGATGGTCTGAGTTTGACCCGCGCCGCCGTTTTGTGCGGCGTGGGTGCGACGTCGGTTCGCCGCTGGCTGGCTGCGGTGCCGGAGTTCAGGGCGCGGTATGCCTGCGCCTGCGAGTTGCGCCTGTTGCTGCTGGAGGAGAAGCTGCTCGATCTTTGCGAGGAGGGGCATGATGCGGCCGGAGATTCGGAGGGAGGGGGTGCGCGGTTGCGTGCGGTGAAGCTGGAGATCGATACGATCAAGTGGCAGCTTTCCAAGCTGCTGCCCCGGCAGTGCGGGGCGAAGGCTGCGGGAGAGGCGCCGGGTGCGTGCGAGGGGGCGACGGTGTCCGAGCGTGTGGATAGGGAGGAGTTGGCCGCGTTTGCCGAGATGCTGGCGGCGGCCCGTGCGAGGATTGGGGAGGGGTGATGAAGGCGCGTTTGTCTCCGGCGGAGTTTGCCGTGTTTGTGTTGGGCCAGAGGTTGTATCCCTGGCAGGTGGAGGTTTTGGAGGCAGTGGGAGCCGGGAAGCCGACTGCGCTGTGCGCGGCGAATGGGTCGGGGAAGACGGCGTCGGTGATTGCGACTCTGATTTTGTGGTTTCTGGATTCTTTTCCGAAGGGGCGGTGCCCGGTGACTTCCGGTTCGTGGATGCAGGTGCGCCAGCAGCTTTGGCCTGCGTTGCGCCGTTACCGGGAGCGTTTTCCGGGGTGGCGTTGGGCGCCTTCCGCCTGTGAGGTTTCGACTCCGCAGGGAGGCCGGGCGGTGGGGTTCGCGACGAATGAGGCGGGGCGCGCGGAGGGCTGGCACGGTACGCCGGATGCTCCGGTGATGTATGTGGTGGATGAGGCGAAGTCGGTGCAGGATGAGATTTTTACGGCGGTGGATCGTTGTACGACGCAGTTCAAGTTGTATGCTTCTTCCGCCGGAGGGGCTGCCGGGCAGCATTTCCGGTGTTTTCACGAGGATGCCGCGCTGTTTTACCGGGTGAGGGTGACGGCGTTCGATTGTCCTCATATTGCGAGGGAGAAGATCGAGTTTTTGAAGGCGAAGTACGGGGAGGATTCCGCGCAGTACCGGTCGATCGTGCTTTCGGAGTGGACGGAGGGGAGCGATTTGCTGATTGTGCCTCCGGAGCTGTTGCGGAGGGCGTTGGAGTGTCCGCCTGCGGCGCGGGCGGGGCAGTGTTTTTCGTTTTCCGATTTTGCAGCCGGACGGGATGAGAATGCGGTGGCGGTGCGCTGCGGGAATTCGATTCGGCTGGTGGAGGCATGGAGGGATGACGATACGGTGCGGATGCGGCGCAAGGTGGTGCGGCTGCAGGAGGCGCTGGGCGTGCCTGCGGTGCGGGCGTGGGGGGACGGTTCGGGAGCGGGGAGGAATGTGCTGCAGGATATGGCGGAGGAGGGGTTCCGGATGCGGGCGTTTCTGGGTGGCGCTCCTTCGGAGGATCGGGAGAATTATCAGGATTTGAATGCGGATGCATGGTTCGGGTTTGCTCGGGATTTGCGTGCGGGGAAGCTGCGGCTGGAGGGGGTGGATGGCGAGACGTTCCGGCAGTTGACATGCCGCCGGATGGAGTGGGACCGGAAGGGGAGGTTGCGCTGCGAGCCGAAGGAGGTGATGCGTGCGCGGGGGCTGCATAGCCCAGACCGGGCGGATGCGGTGGTGGGAGCCTGGTGGGCCGGGCGCAGGATGCTGTACGGGGAGGGTGACGGGGTGGTTTTGCCGGTGAGTGTGCCGGAGAATCCGTTCGCTGCGCCGGAGACTCCGTGGCTGTCTCCGTTTTAGGGCGCGGGCGCTTGCACTGTTCGGTGGTTTGTGGTAGAAACGGCGGTACCCCCTCTCATGAAGCGTTTTTTCGGTTTTGTTTTTTTCTTTATGCTGGTTTTGGCGTGGCCTGCATGTATGAATTTTTTCGGCCTGCCGGTGACGATTCGCCGCCTCGATGTGTTGCGCCCTGTGCAGGTGGAGGAAGAGTCGTTCAGGTGGGGCTGGCCGTCTCAGGAGCATGCATGGAGTGCGACGGGGTGGTTGAAGGAGGATGTGCGGTGCGAGTCGGCGGTGGCGGCATGCGGGTGGAAGTCGGCTGGGTGTTTTCCTGCGGATATGGAGTGGGATGATCCCGGTTGCGATTGGTATGAGGGGGTGAGGGAGTTTCATCGGTTGTTTCCGGAGAGGGATGTTCACCGTTTGCAGTTGTTTTGGGCGGAGACGGGTTTTCCCGGGATTGATGAGCGTTCTCCCTGCCGGATGGTGGTGGATGGGGAGTCGGGCTGGGTGCATGTGTCTTTGTGGGGGAAGTGGCGCGCGTGGGTTTGGCGGTGAGGTTGCGTTTTGGGCTGGACATGAGGAGTGTGTCGACCGTATGCTGTTAGGCAGGATGTCGTGGTTGTCTCGTTTGCTGTATGTCGGTTTGGTTGCCCTGACGGTGTGGGGGTTCCGGAGTTTTTCGTTTCCGGTGTGGTGGTCTCGGGAGATGACGTTTGCCTGTTTGTTTGCGGTGCCGGGGATTTTGTGCTGGTGGCCTGCGTTGGCGCATTTGCGCGCGCAGCCGTTGCGGTGGCGGCGGGTGTGGCTGTGGGTTCTGTTTCTTGGGCCTCCCTGCCTGCTGCTGGGCGGATGTTATGCGGTGGCTTTTGCGACGATGGATGCGGGGCTGGAGCAGTGGCGGGTGTGGATGGGGAGTGT
Source organism: Neoakkermansia glycaniphila (assembly GCF_001683795.1). GTDB lineage: Bacteria > Verrucomicrobiota > Verrucomicrobiia > Verrucomicrobiales > Akkermansiaceae > Akkermansia > Akkermansia glycaniphila. The sequence goes on along the minus strand of NZ_LIGX01000018.1, from coordinate 87,699 downwards.
GCGGTTCGTGTGGATGGTGTTCGTGCCGTATGTGGCGGTGGGGTGTTTGCTGAAGTGGGCTTTCGTGCCTGCTGTGGGGAGGAGCGGCACGCCGAGGGCGTGAGCGGGGGCTGTTTTCGCCAGGTATGACGGTGTTCCGCCTTTTTCGATGCCGGGATGGTTTGTAATGTATGGAGTAGCGATGCGTTCGCTCGCCCCCCAACGACGATGCCCAGGAAGTTTGAAGAAGAAGAGGAGCCCCAGTGGGGGAAGAATGTGAAGGTGCAGGGCAGGGATGCCTATCGACCCCGTGTGCCTTTGGTGGTGCGGGTGCTGGCGAGGCTGTCGGGCTACTGGTCTTTGTCGGTGGCAGTGGTGGCGATGTCGGTTATTTTGCTGGCTGGTGCGGCGGCGATTTTCGGCTGGTTTTTCGGACTGACGGCGAGTCCTCCTCTTGAGCTGGTGTCTGTGTGCCGATCGGGGTTTCTTTCCGAGGTGAAGGAGGCGATGGGACGTGTGGATGGCGTGAAGTACGAGAAGACGGTCGATCAGGATGACGGCAGGGAGGTGCATGTCTGGAAGTGTTCCGACTGGAAGGGCGAGTGGTCGCTCGTTTGCAGGCCGTGGAGTGATGGAGGATCGCAGATTCACCAGCCCAGGGTGTTTTACGAGGATTTTACCGGGAGGTTTGAGGTGGAGATTTCAGGGAATACGGAGGGGTTTGAGTTGATTTGGAAATGAGGTGGAGAGTGAGGCGTATCTGGCGGATGCGCGGAGCGTTCTGATTTTTTCGGGTTGCTTTTGATAGGTTTTTTCTGTATGATCCGGCTGCTATGGCGGCACAGGATTCGAGTTTGAGCCCGATGATGGATCAGTATCTGCGGATGAAGCAGGGGCTTCCGGAGGATGTGTGGCTTTTTTTCCGGCTGGGGGATTTTTACGAGATGTTTTTCGAGGATGCGGTGGAGGCTTCCGCCGTGCTGGGGCTGACGCTGACGAAGCGGCATACGGTGCCGATGTGCGGTGTGCCGTTTCATAGTGTGGAGGGGTATATCGGGCAGGCGGTGAAGGCGGGGAAGCGGGTGGCGATTGCGGAGCAGAAGGGTACTCCGGTGCCGGGGAAGCTGGTGGAGCGGGAGCTGGTGCAGGTGGTTTCCGCCGGGACGCTGGCGGATTTGGCTTTGCTGAATGAGGCGGAGCATAATTATATCGTGGCGGTGTTCCGCGAGAAGTCCGCGTGGGGGCTGGCGTGCGTGGATCATACGACGGGGGAGTTTTCGGTGGCGGAGTTCGGTTCTCAGGAGGCGCTGGCGGAGGAGGTTTCGCGGGTTGCGCCGAGGGAGCTGCTGGTGAGCGATGAGCAGAGGGATTCGTTTCCGCTGTTGCGGCCGACGCTGTTTTACGACGGTTATGCGTTTTTGCCGGGCGCTGCGGTGCCGGTGCTGGAGGCGCATTTTCAGGTGCATTCTCTGGAGGGGTTCGGCTGTGCGGGGTTGAGGGCGGCTTTGGGCGCTGCGGGGGCGGTGTTGCATTATTTGAAGCATCAGTTGAGGCGTTCGACGGAGCATTTGCGGAAGCTGGCGCTGCGGCCGACGGAGGGGGTGGTGCTGATCGATGCGGCGAGCCAGCGGAATCTGGATTTGGTGGATGCACGCGGCGGGGCGAAGTTTTCGCTGCTGGGTGCTCTGGACGGTACGTCTTCCCCGATGGGTGCGCGGAAGTTGCGCGATTGGGTGTTGCATCCGGTTGCGGATGTGGATGTGCTGCGAGGGCGGCAGGATGCGGTGGAGAGGTTTCTCGGGGAGCCGTTTCTGATGAGTAAGCTGCGGGATTCGTTGAAGGGGGTGCGCGATTTGGAGCGTCTTTCTTCAAAGCTGGCTCAGGGGGCGGGGAATGCCCGGGATTTGATGGCGCTGGGTTGTTCGCTGGGGCAGGTGCCTGCGGTGGAGGCGGATCTTTATGTGCTGGCGGAGGGGTGCCCTAAGCTGGGTGATTTGTGCGGGAGGCTGGGGGATTTCGCCGGGCTGGTGGAGTTGCTGGCGGGTGCGCTGGCGGATGAGCCTCCGGTGACGATCAAGGAGGGGGGGATGATTCGCGACGGTTATAGTGCGGAGCTGGATGAGCTGCGGCTGGCGTCGCGCGACGGGAAGGCGTGGCTGGCGGAGATGGAGGCGCGGGAGAGGGCTGCGACGGGGATCGATTCGCTGAAGATTCGTTTCAATAATGTGTTCGGCTATTATATCGAGGTGACGAGGGCGAATTATGCCAAGGTGCCGGAGCATTACCACCGGAAGCAGACGCTGGCGAATGCGGAGCGTTTCGTGACGGAGGAGTTGAAGAGGATGGAGGGGACGATTCTGGGGGCGGATGAGCGTTCGCGCCAGTTGGAGTATGAGTTGTTTTGTGCGCTGCGCGAGGAGGTGAAGGGGTTTCTGGATGCGATTCAGGTGTCTGCGGATGCGCTGGCGGAGGCTGATGTGCTGTTGGCGTTTGCGGAGTCGGCGCAGCGGCACGGGTATTGCCGTCCGGAGCTGGATTGTTCGCGCAATTTGTCGATTGTGAATGGCCGCCATCCGGTGATCGAGCAGGTGCAGCAGGGTGTTCCTTTCGTGCCGAACGATTCGCTGATGGATGAGGAGGGGAATCGGGTGTTGATTTTGACGGGGCCGAATATGGCGGGGAAGAGTACGTATATCCGCCAGGTGGCGTTGATTGTGCTGATGGCGCAGATCGGGTCGTTCGTTCCGGCGGAGTCGGCTCGTATCGGCGTGGTGGATCGGATTTTCTGCCGGGTGGGGGCGAGCGATGATTTGGCGCGGGGGCAGTCCACTTTCATGGTGGAGATGAGCGAGACGGCGATGATTCTGAATAATGCGACGGAGCGTTCACTGGTGATTCTGGACGAGATCGGGCGCGGTACGGCGACGTTCGACGGTTTGTCGATTGCGTGGGCGGTGGCGGAGCATTTGCACGATGAGCTGGGGTCGCGGACGCTGTTTGCGACGCATTACCACGAGCTGGTGGATTTGGTGCATACGCATCCGGCGGTGAGCAATTGGCATGTGGAGGTGCGGGAGTGGAAGGATGAGATTGTGTTTCTCCGCAAGGTGCTGCCGGGCCCGGCGGATAAGTCGTACGGGATTCAGGTGGCGCGGCTGGCCGGGATGCCGGAGAGTATCGTGAGCCGTGCGAAGGAGATTTTGACGCATTTGGAGATGTCTTCGACGAGGCGGGAGCCGAAGGCTCGCAAGCGGCAGAAGCCGGGTATGCCCGTGGCACGCGAGGCGGAGGTGACGCAGCTTGAGCTGCTGTGGGACGAGGAGGAGTGACGGGCGGTGCGCCGTGGGTCAGTGGCTGCGACCGGAGAAGAGTCGTTTGATGAGTCTGCCGATTTTCCGGAAGGTGGGGAAGTTGCCGTATGGGATGTGCTGCTGCGTGTTTTCGAGGATGTTCAGGTTGTGCAGGGCCTGTTCGTCTCCCTGCGCGGCAGCCTGCCGGAGCCAGTGGATGGCTTGCTGTGTGTTTTGCGGGACGCCGTGTCCTGCAAGGTAGAATTCGGCGAGTATGGATTGGGCGGCGGGATGGCCTTGTTGCGCGGCTTTTTCGAGCCAGAAGGCGGCCTGTTTTGCGTTCGGTTCGGTGGCAGAGGCCAGCCGGGCGGCGAGGTGGTATTGGGCTTGAACGAATCCCTGTTCGGCGGATTTGGTGAACCAATGGAGGGCTTTTTTCCGGTCGGCTTCCACTCCATGGCCTTTTTCATAGGATAAGGCGAGGTTGTACTGGGCGGTTTCGTTTCCGTTTTCCGCTGCGGCCAGGAGCCAGCGGATGGCCTGTTCGATTTCGTCGGGCGATTGGCTGTGTTCGAGGTAGGTTGTGGATAATAGCATGCGGGCATCCTCATGGCCTTGTTCGGTGGCTTTTTTGAGCCAGTAGACGGCTTTGTCGATGTCGTGCGCGGCTGCGAAGATGTCGCCGAGGCTGTATTGGGCCTTGGCGAATCCCTGGTTGGCGGATTTGGTGAACCAATGGAGGGCTTTTTGCTGGTCGGCTTCCACTCCACGGCCTTTTTCGTAGGATATGGCGAGGTTGTACTGGGCGATTTCGTCTCCGGTTTCCGCTGAGGCAAGGGTCCAGCGGATGGCCTGTTCGATTTCGTCGGGCGATTGGCTGTATTCGAGGTAGAGTCCGGCCACTTGTATGCGGGCGTGCTCATCTCCCTGATCGGCAGCTTTTCTGAGCCAGTAGATGGCTTTGTTGATGGCGTGTGCGGATAAGAAGAAGTTTCCGAGGCTGTATTGGGCGCCGATATGGCCGAGCCGGGCGGCCTGTTCGCGGTATTTGAAGGATGCGGCCATGTCGCGGCGGGCGGCGGTGCTTTCCTGGTAGATGTCGGAGAGGGTGAGAAGCGCCCCGATGTGTTGCCGATCTGCGGCCTTTTTGAGCCAGCGGATACCTTGTTTGGCGTTTTGAGGGATGCCGGTTCCTTCAATCAGGAGGCAACCCAGTTCGTGCTGGGCGTCGGCATCGCCTTGTTCGGCCATGTGCCGAAGTGCGTCGGGCGCGGGGGCGTTATTCATGGGTGGGGGTATCGTACGGCAGGAGTCGGTTGTTTGTCAAGGATGGTGAGGCTACTGGGTGGTGATGCGGGTTTTATCGCGCGAAGGGGGTGTTCATGTCGGTTCGTCAGGCGGGTCAATAGTGGTTGCGGGGGTGTTTGATGTTTTCCTGGACGCGGAGGACGGCAGCGGCAGCTTGTTTGTTTCCTTGCGCTGCCGCTTTTCTGTACCAGGCGAGAGCCAGTTTGTTGTTTCTCAATCCCGGTCGTTCGTAGTATCGACCCAGTGTGTTTTGGGCTTCGATGTTTCCGTTCAATGCTTTTCGGATTAAGGGCAAGTCTTCCGGGTCGCGGGGGATTTCGGCGGCGGATGGCAGGTCGTTCGGGGCCGGGTAGCTCCGTGGGCTTTCCTCCGGTATGACGGTGTTCCAGAATTGTTCTATTTTGAAGATGAGGGGGCCTTGTTTGTCTGCCCGGGCGTACCAATGGGCGGCGAGTGCAGCATTTTCCTCTATGCCCCAACCGAAGGCATAGCAGTGTGCGAGTTCGATTTGCGCTTGCATGACGCCTTGTTCGGCGGCTCGCCGGTACCAGTAGGCTGCCTGTTTTTCATGTTGCTGTTTTTGGCTGTTGAGCGGGTCGATGCCGAATGCGTAGAGTTGTGCCAGTGCAAGCTGGGCTTGAGGATGGCCTTGTTCGGCGGCTTTTTGGTACCAGTAATGGGCAGACTGTCCGTAGTAGTTGTTCAGGATTGTGCCGTTTTGATAGTGTTGGCCGAGGCGGTACTGGGCGTCCGCCTGTCCGTTTTCTGCGGCTTCACTGTCCCGTGCGATGCGGCGCAGGCGTTCCGTTTTTGATTTTTGTTCCCATTCCTGTGCGCTATGAGCGTTTTTCAGGGTGCCGATGCCGTGCTTGTAGGCGTAGGCCAGTGCGGTTTGGGCGTCGGGGTTGCCTTGTTGGGCCGCCTGCCGCAGGCATTCGATGATTTTGAAGGGGGCGAGCTGCGCGGAGGTTTGGTGTGTGCCCGGTATCCATGCGGGGTCGATGCATGGGCTGTCCGGGTAGATGTAGGGTGTAGCAGGCGTTGCGTTGGTTATGTCTCCGCATCCATAGGCAGTGGCGGCTTTGAGGTACCATTCGGCTGCTTGTTCGGGGGAGGGTTCCGTTCCCGTGCCTTGGTTGAGGCAATCGGCGAGCCTGCGTCTGGCTTCCGGGTAGCCTTTTTGTGCCAGTTCCCGATAGATGGAGACGGCTTGTTCCCGGTTTTGCGGTGTGCCGATTCCTTGGAAGGCGCATTCGGCGAGGATGAATTCGGCTTCGGGGCAGCCCTGTGCGGCGGATTTGCGGTACCAGTGCAGGGCCAGGGGGATGTCTGCCGCGGTGTTTTCCGTGCCTGTGTGATAGATGCGGCCCAGGTTGTACTGGGCTTGGGGGTGGCCTTGTTCTGCAGCCAGCCGGAAGTATTCGAGTGCGGCGGCGCTGTGGTTAGGTTGTGTGGCCGGCGGAGGAAGTTGGTGATGGAATATGAGGTAGCCGAGGCGGTTGCGGGCAATCGGATTTCCGGCGTTTGCTTCGGTTTGCAGGGTTGCGATCGTTTGTGCCGTTAAGTTGGCGGGGCAGTCGTAGTCAAGGGGCAAGGGTTGTGTTTCCTGTCCGATGAGGAGGGAGGCTGAGAAGTGGAGGGCGCAATACGCCGCGATGAGTATTGTGGTTTTCATGGAGTGCAGAGGGGGGTGAGTTTTGATGTTAGCAGGTTGTGAGGCTGTGTCAATAAGGAATGTTTTGTCAATGTGGAGGGATCGGGATGTTGTTCGTCAGGATGGGTGATGATGCGCGCGCGTGTTGACTGTCACGGGCGATCATTGACTTGGTGGGCGTTTTTTGGTATCGCTCTGCGCGATGAATCGTTTTGTTGCCGCGTTTGTTTTCTGCGCTACAACTTTGGTTTCGCTGGTTCTGGTTTCCGGCTGCAAGCCGCAGGAGGATGTTTCGCGTACGGAGGTGCGGATCGGATGTTTTCCGAATGTGACGCATGTGCAGGCTTTGGTGGCCCGATATATGGCCCGGATGGGGGAGAATTGGGTGCGCCAGCCGGATGGCGGCTGGGTGAAGGCTGCGGGCAAGGGCTGGTTCGAGGAGAGGATGCCGGGGCATTCGTTCGTGTGGTCGACGTATAATGCGGGGCCGAGCGCGATGGAGGCTATTTTCGGGCGGTCGATCGATGTGACGTATGTGGGGCCGAGTCCGGCGCTGAATGCCTACGGGGTGTCTCAGGGTACGGAGGTGCGGGTGATGGCGGGTGCGGTGAACGGCGGCGCGGCTTTGCTGGTGCATGCGGGTTCTTCGATGAAGGAGGGTAAGGATTTTTACGGGAAGCGTGTGGCGACGCCGCAGCTTGGGAATACGCAGGATGTTTCCGCCCGGGCATGGCTCCGGAAGCAGGGGTTGCATTTGACTCGGAACGGTACGGGCGATTGCCGGGTGTTGCCGACGTCGAATGCGATGCAGCTTCCTTTGTTCAAGCAGGGTGAGCTGGATGCGGTGTGGACGGTGGAGCCGTGGGTTTCCCGGCTGGAGGCGGAGGCCGGAGCGGTGCCGCTGGTGGAGGATTCCGAGGTGGCGACGACGGTGCTTGTGGGGCGCGATGCGTGGCTGAAGGCGCATCCGGAGCTGGCGGCGAAGCTGATTGCCGCCCATAAGGAGTTGACGGAGTGGGTGGCGGCCCATCCCGAGGAGGCGCAGAGGATGGTGGCGGATGAAATGAAGCTGCTGACTCGCGCCAAGGGTGATGAGATGGAGAAGATTGTGCGTTCGTCGTGGAAGCGGTTGAAGCTGACGACGGAGGTGGATGTGCCGGGTCTCCGGCAGTTTGTGAAGGATGCGCAGGATGCCGGTCTGCTGCGTTCCCGTTTTCCCGATGTTGCCGGTATTGTGTATCAACCAGATTCCCCACGTTAAGCCGTTTTTTTGCCATGCCCCTGACTGAAGAGTTGCAGGTGATTGCTCCTGCCAAGCTGAATATCGAGAATGTGACGAAGGATTTTACCTCCCGCCGCGGGACGGTGCGCGCGCTCGAGAATGTGTCGCTGACGATTAATGAAGGCGAGTTCGTGTGTTTCGTGGGCCCTTCGGGCTGCGGGAAGTCGACTTTGCTGAATATTATCGCCGGGCTTGAGACGCCGGATAGCGGTGTGGCGCTGATGGACGGGGTGCCGATTCCCGGTCCTGGCCGCGACCGGATGATGATGTTTCAGGAGCATGCGCTGTTCCCCTGGCTGGATGTGATCGGGAATGTGATGTTTTCGCTGAAGCTGAAGCCGAATTTGAATGATAAGGAGCGGCTGGAGGTGGCGAAGTATTATTTGCATCTGGTGAAGCTGGATAATTTCATTCATGCGAATATTCACGAGCTTTCCGGCGGGATGAAGCAGCGCGTGGCGCTGGCTCGCGCGCTGGCTCCGAATCCCCGTGTGCTGCTGATGGATGAGCCGTTCGCCGCGCTGGATGCGATGACGCGCGAGCAGTTGTACGGCGATATTCAGGCGATTTGGGAGAAGAGGAAGAAGACGATTATTTTCGTGACGCACAATGTGCGCGAGTCGGTGTGCCTGGGGAACCGGGTGGTTCTGTTTTCACCGCATCCGGGTAAGATCCGGGAGCAGTACGAGATCGATTTGCCGCGCCCCCGGGATATCAATAGTGTGGAGCTGGCCGGGTATTCGGTGCAGATTACGAGTGCCCTGAAGGGGTATGAGAAGGAGAGTCACGAGTAATTCGATAGTTCAGGTTTATTTTTTTGGAGTTATGAAGCGTACGTTTTCGACAGTTGTGTTTTTCGTGGTGCTGATCGTGGTGTGGCATTTTCTGTCCGCCGCGGGTATCTGGTCTCCCTATGTGGTGCCTTCGCCGGAGGCGGTGGGGCAGTATTTGTACGATGAGTGCATGGACGGGGAGATTCCCGCCGCGATCGGTGTGACGATGAGCCGCCTGTGCATCGGGTATGCGATCGGGCTGGTGATGGGGATTCCTCTGGGGATGCTGGCGGCGCGGTTCCGCTGCGTGAACGATACGCTGGGGATGATGGCTTTGGGGTTTCAGGCGTTGCCGAGCGTGTGCTGGGTGCCGCTGGCCTGTATCTGGTTCGGGCTGACGGAGAGCGCTTTGCTGTTTGTGGTGATTATGGGTACGCTGTGGTCGGTGATTCTTTCGACGGAAAACGGGCTGCGTAATGTGCCGCCGATTTATGCGCGGGCGGCGCGGACGATGGGTTCTTCGCCGTTCCATACGCTGGTGTTCGTGACGCTGCCTGCTTCGGCTCCTTTTGTGGTGTCAGGGATGAAGCAGGGCTGGGCGTTTGCCTGGCGTTCGCTGATGGCAGCGGAGATTTATGTGTCGATCGCGGGCAGTTTCGGTCTCGGCCAGCATTTGCATTTCGGTCGCGAGTTGCAGCAGATGGATCAGGTGATGGGGATTATGCTGGTGATCGTGCTGATCGGTTTGCTGGCGGATAAGATTCTGTTTTCTCCGGTGGAGAGGTGGCTGCACCGCCGCTGGGGTACCGATCGGGGCTGATCGTCCGAGCGGCGGCTGTGTGGCCGTCTGCCGTTTGTCGGTTATGCGGGGTTGAGCGCCGCATAGGGGCTCCGGGTTCGCTGCAGGAGGGGGAGGATGCGCGTTTTGTATGCGCGGAGGAGTGCGGGCCGGTTTGCGGCCGGTTCTATTTCATCTTCCCGGAAGTCGCGGATGGTTTGTTCGTATCTGGCCGTTTTCATGAAGTGCAGCCAGCAGGGGAGGGTAACCGTTTTTTTGTTCGGGTGCGGGGCGGTGTCGATTTCGTAGTGTTGGGCGATGCCGTATCGGGGAAGGTTGCCGGAGCCGCAGATGAGGGAGTCGCATCCTCCGTTGCGGGGGCGAGGTTTGTAGAGGCCGAAGCGGCCGTTGAGGACGGCTGTGTTGTGGCCACTGATTGAGATGCAATCCATGGGTGTGCGGATGTGGGAGAAGGCTTGCCCGAGGTGTTCGGGAAGGTAGATTTGGTCGGCATCCACTTTGACGACGGCGTATTCCGATTTGCCGAATAGTTGGTTGATGTGGTTCATGCCGAATTGGTAGTAGGTGTCTATACGGTTTTCTTTCGGCAGGGTGCGGAGGTCGCATGCCGAGTGCGGGCGTACGATGTGGTGGGGGTAGTGGAGGAAGTGGCATCGGCAGCCGTATTCGTTTTCCAGAACGGGTTTCCATTGTTCCGCCAGTTCGATGCTTCGGTCGTCCATGTCCGCCCAGAGGATGAGCAGGTCGTCGAGGATGGGAGCGACGCTGAGCATGCAGGCTGCAATGGTGTGTTGTTCGTTGAGGACGCGCATGTAGCCGATTTTTCTGATGTTGCCGTGTTTCGGGGCGGTGCCGGTGGACGGTGCGGGCTGTACCCAGTGGTACCATTCGCCCGCCCCCCGGACGAAGCGTTCTTTGCCCCAGCGATCCCATTGGAGCTGGAGGGTTGTTTCATCGCGCTGCAGGATGAGGGCTGCATCTTTTTGTGAGAGGCGTGCGCCACGGTTGCCGATGATGCGGAAGTCGTCGCTCCATTCGGGGTGCCAGAGGCGGAGTGTTTCTGCAGGTTGGATGTTTGCGGGAGGCAGGAGTCGCTGGCTGGTGTGGATGGAGGGTGGTGCCACCGGTGATGAGCCGGCGCAGGAGTATCGGTGTTCGGGTTCGCTGTCTTCAAGGATGGGGATGAGGCGCCCGCTGGAGATCATGGATTGTATGAAGGCGTTTTCGGGTTCGGGCTGATGCTTTCCTATGCGGGAGACACGCTGGTTCATGTCGCAATCGCCGAGATAGTAGATGTTTGCGTTCGGATATAGGTGGTAGGCCAGCAGGATGCCTTTGCTGAGGGTGGTGAAGTTGTATGTGCAGCGGCTGACGTCCGGCGGGATGGTTCGCCAGTGCGCGAGGTTTTCGGTGTAGGCGTATGCCTGCGTGCGGTTCGGGTCTTCGTCGTTGAAGTAGAGCATGGGTATGCCTGGCAGGATGTCTGTGTTTCTTTTTTCGCGGGGAAAGACCATGTAGGCGCCGCAGCAGGAGATGAGGGCTATGTCGGTGCGTGTGCCGGTGAGGCCGGTGGCGATGTTTTCCATTTTGTTGATGCGCATGACGAGGTCGCAGGAGTCGACGAATTCCGAGTAGTTGCGTTGCAGGTTTTTTTTATTGGAGATGAGGCATATTCGCATGGTTCCGGTCGGGCGGGGCAGGAGGTTGCGGAAGTGGGTGGAGGCGCACAGGTGGTCGAGGGCGGCGAATTCCTGTTCCGTGTCGATTTGCAGGTTGCAGGGGAAGGGGTTGTCGTGGATGCGGGAGTCGTCTCCGAAGAAGGAGTCTCTGGCGAGGAATCCGGCCTGTGAGGTGAGGGAGATGTTTCCGTCGAAGAAATGGAGGAAGCGTTTGGCGTCCTGGGTGCGGAAGGAGTGCTGGAAGGTGCCGTCGAGGTGGCCGATGACTTTGATTTTCTGAGAGGTGTAGCCGGACCATTCGTTGTGTGTTTCCGCATGGCGGAGCATGGTTCTGAGGAGTCCATGCTGCCGGAGCGGGGAGGTGGGCTGCAGGATGGCGAAGTAACGGCAGGTGTATGTGTTCAGGACCTGACGGATGCAGAAGGTCATTTTGCGGTCATAGACGATTTCCCGATGGTGCAAGATGTTTTTTTCACGGCACAGGGCGATGATTTCTTCGCTGTCCGTGCTAACGACGGGTGTGAATCCTTCCTGTATGGCATAGTGAACGGAGTGCAGGAAGAGGGGGGTGCCGCCGAGGAGGCGGGTGTTTTTGCCCGGGCAGCGTTCGGAGTGCGCTTTTGCGGGGATGATGGCGAGGTAGGGGATGCTGTTCATTTGCGGATGGGGGGTGGTTGCGGCTGTTGTGACGATTGTTCCGGAACGGAGGAGCCGTACCCATAGTCCTACCATGCTTCGTTTTCAGCAGGAAGGGGGAAGGCTGCCACGCCGCAGAACATGGCAGGCTGGCCCGCGAGCGGAGTGTGGCGCGAGCCTCCGTCAGCATGTAGAAAACTGATAGAACTATTTCTTGTGCATGGTGCTGCGGAGGGTATACTTGTGATAGTTTACGAAGGAGATTTTCCATGGCAATATATGATGAACTGAGTATTCGAGATATTGAAGTCCTGTTTCGCCCGTTCCGGTCCCGCGCTCTGGATTTGCCGACGCGTGTGGTGATGGCTCCGATGACGCGCTGTTTTTCGCCTGGCGGAGTGCCGACTCTGGAGGTGGCGGATTATTACAAGAGGCGCGCGCAGAATGAGGTGGGCCTGATTGTGACGGAGGGGACGCTGGTGAACGAGCCGGCCGCAGGCAATGCGATGGGGGTGCCGAATTTTTATGGCGGTGCGGCTCTGCGCGCATGGAAGAAGGTGGTGGAGGCGGTGCATACGACGGATGCGAAGATTGCGCCGCAGCTCTGGCATGTGGGGATGGCCCGCAAGCTGGAGGGTGATTACCCGAATCCGGATGCTTCTCCGATCGGGCCTTCCGGGATTGATCTGGAATCACTGGAGAAGGTGGCGGAGCCGATGAGCCGGGCGAAGATCGAGGAGTTGATCGGGCAGTTCGCCCAGTCCGCGCTGGATGCCAAGAAGCTTCATTTCGATGCGGTGGAGATTCATGGCGCCCACGGGTATTTGATCGACCAGTTTTTCTGGGACAGGACGAATCTACGGACGGATGAGTACGGCGGCGATCTTGTGGGGCGTACGCGTTTCGCGTGTGATATCGTGCGTGCGGTGCGGCAGGCCGTGGGCAGGAATTTCCCGATTCTGTTCCGTTTTTCGCAGTGGAAGGTGGGGCATTACGATGTGAAGCTGGCGCAGAGTCCGCAGGAGCTGGAGGCTTTTCTTGCGCCGCTGATGGATGCCGGTGTGGATGTTTTCGATTGTTCGACGCGCCGCTACTGGGAGCCGGAGTTCGAGGGGTCGCCGCTGAATCTGGCGGGTTGGACGAAGAAGCTGACGGGGCTGCCGACGATTTCAGTGGGTTCCGTCGGTCTGGATAAGACTTTTACGGAGACGTTCGGAGATCCGGCGGTGAAGGTGAGTCATTCCTGTATTGATCCGCTGATTAAGAGGATGAGAGATGAAGAGTTCGATCTGATCGCTGTGGGGCGTGCCTTGCTGGCGGATCCCGCATGGGCTGCCAAGATGCATGCCGGGCGTGCCGATGAGATCGAGGTGTTCACGGAAGAATCGCTCCGCCGTTTGAGCTAGAACAAGAAACGGCTGGTGGTACTGAGTCATGGATGGTACCGCTGATGGGTAGAGGCCTGCCTGTTCGTTGGGTGTTCAGGCAGGTCTCTTTTATGAGGTTTTTGCTTGCCTTTCGTGGTGGCTTGGATCATCCCCGCAAGGCTTATCGCCTGCGGCGGCGTATGGCGAAGATGAAGGTGCCGATCAGGCTGAGGGTGGCGGTGGCCGGTTCAGGGACGATATCCGAGCGAAGTGTCCAGCCGAGCATGCGCAAGGTGGCGAGGTCGAGGTCGGAGAAGGCGACGGGGGAGGCAGTGCGGGGGTTGCCGGAGTAGTTGAGGATGGAGTCGGTGAGGTTGTATCCGGTACCGTCCGTGGGGTGGGCGAAGCTGGAGCCCTGGGCGTAAGTATTTGGGTTGTAGACCTGGATTTGCGTGGTGCCGTCCGAGAGGTAGATGTCCTTCCCGAGTACGGAGGAGCGTGAGGTGTAAAGATCCGAGGTGGCGACGGAGTTGCCGTCGGCATCGACAAGCAGGCTGTCCCATTTGTTGTAGACGCTGCTTCGCTTTTCGTCTCTGTTATTGAAGAGGGAGGATGAGACGCCGAGGGCATGGCCGATTTCATGGACGAGGACGCGTGTGAAGCCGTTGTCCGTGAAGTCGAAGTCTTTTCCGATCTGGATGAAGATGTCCCACGGGGTGCCGGATTCCCACAATTCGTCTGTGTTGATGCCGAATTTCCATTTCAGTTCGGTAGCGGTCGCTTCATTGTAGAATGGTGCATTGTCTTCAATGCCCACATTGGATCTGAAGGAGAAGGAGCTGCTGCCGCCGATGATGTTGGGGTCTCCGAATGTGGTGTAGACGAGGTTCAGGTTGATTTTACTGGTGGAGAAGGTGTCGGCTATGGTGTCGATCCAGAGCTGGCTGGCGGCCAGGGTTTGTTCGATGCGTGTTTCCGACCAGTCCATGGTGCTGGAGATTTGGTTTTGGAAGGTGTCGCCGTTGTTGTAGAAGTTGATGCTGAAGACGCTGTTTTCCCTCGTCGTGATTTCGGCGGAGGCCTGTACGGCGAAGATGAGGAGAGCAGCGATGGCTGTGCGCCGTGCAAGGCGGGAGAAGGAGGGTTTCATGGCGAATCGGTGTACGTAATGAATGGAGAGCGGGATAATGACTGATTTGATTATCCGATACTATTTCTTTGGGCGGCGGTATGTCAAGCTATTTTTCGATTTTCGATCGTTTGTTCGTGTTTGTTTTTTCTTGCAGGTGATGATGTTCCGAATGATGGGGAGTAGTAGAGGGAATTCTTATGACAAAAGTTAGTGTTGCGGCTTTTGGCGGTTTGCTGTATGCATTCGTGCAGATGCAAGTTTCCTTGTTCAATTCACAGTTTTCCTCAGCAGCCCGGCAGCAGAGCTGGAGCTGGTGGTATTACTTTATGGATTGACACACTGGGGAAGCCTCCGTGCGTAGGAAACTGCACAGATTGATATATCGATTTTCTACAAGCCGCTTTGACTTCCCCGAGGTCAAAGCGGTTTTTTCTTTTTCCGATTTACCAAGCCACCATCAAACGACAAGTTTCAACACCAAATATACCAAGCCACCATGTCCACCAAGATTTCTCTTCAACAGTCCAGCCGCAGGCTCGGCGCCGATACGCAGACGCCGATCAGTCTGTTTATGCAGTTGTCCCGTGAAAATGAGTTCGCCCTTTTGCTGGAGAGCGCGGAGGTGGACGGGCGCTGGGGGCGTTTCAGCGTGATTGCGAGCGATTTTTTGCTGGATGCTTCGTGCCGCAGCGGTTTGCTGCATGTGGAGGTGGCCGATGAGCGGCTGAAGCCGCTGGAGGCTCTGGAGGGGCGGCCTTTCATGGAGGGGGTGCGCGAGTTGATGGAGTCTCTGTCGATCGTGCCGGCGGATTTTTCGCAGGCTCCGATTACGCGGGCTTTGTACGGTTATTTCGGTTATGAGATGGCGGCGGTGTTCCAGCCGAAGCTGGCGCAGTCGCTGGATGTGGCGGATGCGGAGGCGCGGCTGGTGGTGGCGGGTACGGTGCTGGTGTTCGATCATGTGTATAATCATTTGACGCAGTTGAGCTTGGGCGAGCATCGCGAGATGAGGCCGGTGCTGCATCCGGAGCCTGCGCCGATTCGTGTAGGCGAGGTGACGCGGAGGCCGGATGAGGAGGGGTATAAGGCGGCGGTGCGCCGGGTGCGCGAGCTGTTGCATCAGGGGGAGGCGATTCAGGTGGTGGGTGCGACGCAGGCTTCGGCTCCGTTCGAGGGGGATGCGTTTACGCTGTACCGCCGGATGCGGAGTATGAATCCGTCTCCGTATATGTTTTTCATGCGTTTTCCGGGGTTGACGCTGTTCGGTTCTTCGCCGGAGGTGATGGTGCGCTGTACGGACGGGCGTTTGCAGCTTTCCCCGATTGCGGGGACGCGCCGACGGGGGCAGGACGATGTGGAGGATGCGGAGCTGGCGGCGGATTTGCTGAAGGATCCGAAGGAGTGTGCGGAGCATGTGATGCTGGTGGATTTGGGGCGGAATGATTTGGGGCGGGTGGCAAGGCCGGATTCGGTGAAGGTGGAGCGGCTGATGGAGGTGGAGCGGTTTTCGCATGTGATGCATATGACTTCGCGGGTGACGGCGAGCCTTGCACAGGGGAAGGATGCGCTGGATGTGCTGGCGGCGACGTTCCCGGCGGGGACGGTGAGCGGTGCGCCGAAGGTGCGGGCGATGGAGATTATCCATGAGCTGGAGGAGGTGAAGCGCGGGCCGTATGCCGGGTGTATCGGCTGGATCGGGCTGGATGAGGATGCGGTGCATATGGATACGGGGATTACGATCCGGAGTATGTGGGTGCGCGATGGCCGGATTTTCTGGCAGATGGGCGCGGGGCTGGTGTACGATTCAGATCCCGAGAAGGAGTGGCAGGAGTGCCGCAATAAGGGCAGGATTATCGATGCGATTCTTGCTGCCGACGAGTCTCTTTAATTTTTACCTTTTTTCAAGACGATGTTTCTTTTTATCGATAATTACGATTCTTTTACCTACAATATCGTGCAGATTTTTCAGGGTCTGGGGCGCAATCCTCTGGTGCTGACGAATGACGATCCCCGGATTCTGGATATGGCGGCGGATCCTTCGCTGGAGTGCGTGTGTATTTCTCCGGGGCCGGGTAATCCGAAGACGGCGGGGTTCTGCCTGGAGTTTCTGGCTCGGCTGCCGAAGCATGTGCCGGTGCTGGGTGTGTGCCTGGGGCACCAGTGCCTAGGCGAGTTCGCCGGGGCGAGTGTGGTGAAGGCTCCGTTCGTGATGCACGGGAAGTGTTCGGAGATTACGCACGACGGTACGGGGCTGTTTTCCGGGATCGAGAATCCTATGAAGGTGGGCCGCTACCATTCGCTGGTGGTGGAGTCGAAGGATGATTTTTCGAATCCGATGTTTTCGGTGACGGCGCGCGCTCCCGAAGGGGAGGTGATGGCGCTGCGCTATAAGGATAGGCCGTGGGTGGGGATTCAGTTCCATCCCGAGTCGATTTTGACTCCGGAAGGCCGGAAGCTGCTGGCGAATTTCCCCCAGGCGATTCAGCCGGAGGGGAGCGCTGCGGCGAGTGTGCCCGCAGTGCTGGAGGCTTTGGCGCAGGGCAGGGATTTGTCTGCGGAGATGGCGGCGCATGCGTTTGCCGCGTTGATGGATGGCAGGATGTCCGATGCGCAGGCGGGTTCGTTCCTGATGGGGCTGCGGATGAAGGGGGAGAGTTCTCTGGAGATCGCCCATGCGGTGAATACGGCGCTTGCTCGTTCGCTGCGTGTGGACGGTATTACGGGCGCGTGTATCGATATCGTGGGGACGGGCGGCGACGGGAAGCATTCGTTCAATTGTTCGACGGCGGCTTCGCTGGTGATGGCGGGGCTGGGCTACCGGGTGGTGAAGCACGGGAACCGGGCGGTGTCGTCTTCCTGCGGGAGTGCGGATGCGCTGGAGTCTTTGGGGGTGCCGCTCGATGTGTCGCCGGATGAGGCGGCGCGGATGGTGGAGCGGAGCGGGTTTGCGTTTTTGTTTGCGCCGAAGTTCCATCCGAGTTTCCGCAATATCGGGCCGATCCGCAAGGAGTTGGGGATGCGTACGCTGTTCAATTTGATCGGGCCGCTGCTGAATCCCGCCCGTCCTTCGCATTTGCTGATGGGTGTGGCGAAGCCGGAGCTGGTGGATCTGATCAGCGATGCCCTTCGGCAGTCCCATATCGAGAAGGCGATTGTGGTTTGCGGCGCGGGCGGTTATGACGAGCTGACGCAGCTCGGCAAGGCGACGCTGAAGCTGATCGATCATGGCCGGGTGGTGTCGATGGAGCTGGATCCCGCCGAGTTCGGGTTCAAGCCGTGCGAGGAGGCGGAGCTTGCGGTGGAGTCACGCGAGGAGGCGGTGAAGGTGCTGAAGCGTATTCTCGCCGGGGAAGGCCCTGCTGCGATGATGGATATGCTGGCGCTGAATGTGGGGCTGGCGATGTTCCTGATGGAGGCTCATGCCGAGCTGCGGAGCTGTATGGCCCGCGCCCGCGAAGCGGTGTATGCCGGAGTGGGTCGCCGTGTGCTGGAAGGAATTGAAGGATAAGAAAGGATTTGAATGCCATGAATTTGCAACGTTTTATCGATGCCAAGCAGGATGAGCTGGAGGGGCTGCGCCGGGCGAAGGCTGCCGGGCTGCTGCGCCCGAAGGATATTCGGCAGAGGCCGGATTTTCTGCAGGCTTTGCGTGCACCCGCTCCGGCAGGGCAGCCTCTGCGTGTGATTGCGGAGTTTAAGAGGTCGTCGCCGTCGATGGGGGTGATCAATGATTCCCTGACGCCGGAGGATGTGGCCCGACAGTATGCGGAGGCGGGGGCTACCTGTATGTCCGTGCTGACGGAGGAGAAGTATTTTACCGGCTGTGTGGGCGATTTGTCCCGCGCGGTGATCGCCGGGCTTCCGCTGCTGCGCAAGGATTTCATTTTCGATGAGTTGCAGGTGCGGCAGACGGTGTCCACCCCGGCGGCGGCGATGCTGCTGATTGTGGCGCTGACGCCGGATGCCTCTCTGCTGCGCGGTCTGCGCGAGATGGCGGAGAGCGAGGGTATCCATGCCGTGGTCGAGATTTTCAATGAGCGTGAGCTGGAGATCGCCCGGGAGTCGGGCGCACGCATTCTGCAAGTGAATGCGCGCAATCTTGAGACGTTCAAGACGGATCGCGAGGAGGGGCTGAAGCTGGCTGCTCTGCGCCGGCCGGAGGAGCTTTGGATTGCGGCCAGCGCGATGAGCGAGCATGCGCACCTCGTGGATGCGAAGGGGGCGGGTTATGATGCCGCGCTGATCGGCACCGCCCTGATGCAGTCTTCCCAGCCGGGCAAGAACCTAAACAGGATTATTCAATCATGAACAAGAAAACACCATTTGTCAAAGTATGCGGCCAGACTTCCCTTTCTTCGCTGGATACGAGCTATTCGATGGGTGTCCGGTTCTGCGGTTTCATTTTCCATCCGCGCAGTCCGCGTTCCGTTTCGGTGGAGCGTGCCGCCCGCCTGAAGACGACGGGGATGAAGCGCGTGGGCATTTTCGTGGAGCAGGGCAGTGAGGAGATTGTCGCTGCCATGGAGAAGGCTCAGCTCGATTACGCCCAGCTTCACGGCAATCAGGATGAGACTTGCGCCCGCGCCATCGGCCCGGAGCGGGTGATTCGCGTGCTGTGGCCGCAGCGGTATGCTTCGATGGAGGAGCTGCAGGAGGATATCGACCGTTTTGCCGATTCCTGCGCCTATTTCCTGCTGGATGCGGGGACGGCGGGCGGAGGGTCGGGGAAGACGCTGCCGGTGGATTCTCTTTCCGGTCTCCGCTTCCCTCGTCCGTGGATTCTCGCGGGCGGCCTGAATGCGGAGAATCTTTCCGAGATGCTCGGGAAGTGCCACCCGGACGGTATCGATCTGAATTCCGGGATTGAGTTCGCTCCCGGCCTGAAGAGTCCCGTGAAGCTGCTTTCCGTTTTTCACGAACTTTCACAACCTGCTTAAAATTTTATTATTCATATGACCAATACACCATTATCCGATGCTTCCCGCGAGGGGTATTTTGGCGAGTTCGGCGGCATGTATGTGCCCGAGCTGCTGGTTCCCCCCTTGCGCGAGCTGGAACAGGCCATTGCCGATATCATGCCCGGCGCCGTTTATACCGAGTCTTTGCGTGATCTGCTGGAGAATTACGCTGGGCGCGAGACTCCGCTGACCTATTGTCCGAATCTTTCCGCCGAGTTGGGGTTCCAGCTGTGGCTCAAGCGTGAGGATTTGCTGCATACCGGAGCGCACAAGATCAATAATGCCCTCGGGCAGGCTCTGCTGGCGAAGATGATGGGCAAGACCCACCTTGTGGCCGAGACGGGTGCAGGCCAGCACGGCGTGGCGACGGCGACGGCTGCGGCTCGTTTCGGGATGCGCTGCACGATTTTCATGGGTGCGGAGGATGTGGAGCGGCAGGCGCCTAATGTGATGCGTATGAATCTGCTGGGTGCGGAGGTGGTGGCTGTGGAGAGCGGTTCCCGGACGCTGAAGGATGCGATCAACGAGGCTTTGCGCTACTGGATCGCCCATCAGGATGATACGCTGTATTGTTTCGGTACGGCGGCGGGGCCGCATCCGTTCCCGTCCCTTGTGCGCGAGCTGCAGAGTGTGATCGGCCGCGAGGCCCGCGCTCAGATGCTTGCCCGCGTCGGTAAGCTGCCGGATTATGTGGTGGCCGCTGTGGGCGGAGGCTCCAATGCTATCGGTATGCTGCATCCCTTTGTCGGCGACGAGGAGGTGAAGCTGATCGGTGTGGAGGCCGGAGGTACTGGGGAACCGGGTTGCCTGAATTCCGCGCCGATCAATCTCGGTTCTCCCGGGGTGCTGCATGGGCAGCGGACGATGCTGCTGCAGGATGCGGATGGGCAGATCATGGAGTCGTCTTCCATTTCCGCCGGGCTGGATTATCCCGGCGTGGGGCCGGAGCATGCGCATCTTGCCGCGATAGGCCGCGTGCGCTACGATGTGGTGTACGATTTGCAGGCGTTGCGCGCCTTTCACCGCCTGACGCGTTCGGAGGGTATTCTCCCGGCGCTGGAATCGTCGCACGCAGTCGCGTGGGTGTTCGAGCATGCGGCGGAGGTGCCGGCGGGTAGCAATGTGCTGGTGAATCTTTCCGGCCGTGGCGACAAGGATCTCGGCATCATTTCGAAGTATGCCGCCATGGAGGGCAAATGAACTTTCCATCCGTTTTTCCAACCAATCAATTATTCATTCCATGATGAGTTTACAAGAAACAATCGCCGCCGCCCGCGAAGAAGGGCGGCTGGCCCTGATTCCCTTCCTGACTGCCGGATTTCCTTCACCTGAGAGGTTCTGGGATGTTTTGGCGGAGATCGATGCGGCAGGTGCGGATGTGATCGAGATCGGCGTGCCGTTTTCAGACCCCGTGGCGGATGGCCCCGTGATCGAGGAAGCGAGCCGGGAGGCTCTTGCGCAAGGCGTTTCGCTGAAGTGGATTATCGACGGGCTGCTGGCCCGGAAGGGGCAGTATCGCGCCCGGCTGGTGCTGATGGGGTATGTCAATCCATTCATGCAGTACGGTTATGAGCGTCTGGCGAAGGATGCCGCCGAAGCGGGAGTGTGCGGTTTCATCGTGCCGGATATGCCGCTGGAGGAAGCTGGGGAGTTCCGCGCCGCCGTGAAGCCGCACGGGATCTCCATTGTGACTCTTGTCGGCCTTAATACCTCTTTGGAGCGCATGCAATCCTATGCCGCAGGGGCGGAAGGATTCGTGTATATTGTGTCCACGCTGGGCACGACGGGCGGCACGAACAATGCTATCGATCATGTGGCGGATACGGTCCGGAATGCCCGGCAGGCTTTCACTTTGCCGCTGGCTCTGGGCTTCGGTCTCAAGCATCCTTCGCAGCTCGATGTGCTGCCGCCGGATGCTCGTCCCGATGCTGCCGTGTTCGGTTCGGCTCTGTTGAAGCATATTGCCGACGGGCTGCCCGTGGCGGAGTTTTTTGCTCCGTGGAAGGCTTGATTCGGGCCGGAAGTTTTCCCGGAAGCCTCTCCTTTTTGTAAGAAGGAGAGGCTTTTTGTTGATGGCGAAAATGATTTTTGATGTCAACAAGAGGAATAGGTGATGCCGGGATAGTAACAAGAATATTTGTTGATATTAAAAGTTCCATCGGATATCATCAAGGTGATTTGATGTGATTCGAATAGGAAGAATGTGTTTTGTTGATGCTGAAAGGTGGTTTGGATGTCAACAAATATGGTTGATGATGGGAGAATAACAAGAAGAGGTTTTGTTGATACTATATATGTATTTTAATGTTTAGAAAGTTGATTGCTGATGTTAAAATTGTATTTCGGTATCAATAAATGAGAATTCGGTGTTGACGAATGATTCTTCATTGAATAAAATAATACGCATGAAAACTCCCTTCATTCCCGTGGAATTGCCGCCGCATACTCTGGACATTAATCGCTTTGTTCAGATACTCGGCGAAGCGAACAGATCTCTGTCGCGCTATGACGGCATGATTCACACCATCATCAATCCGGATGTATTGCTCTCTCCGTTCATCACGGAAGAAGCGACGCAATCTTCGATGATCGAAGGGACTTTGGCCACGGTCGATGATGTGTATGCCTGTGAAGCCGGCGTCAATCTTGGCGGCGGCAAGGAAGCCGATATCGTGGAAATCGAGAATTACCGCAAAGCTTTGGAATACGCATCGGCGAGCATTGGCGACAGGCCGTTCTCGCTCGGTCTCATTAAGGAATGCCATCGGCTGCTGCTGGACGGCGTGCGCGGCAGCACGAAAACGCCCGGCGAATTCCGGCAGGAACAGAATTGGATCGGCAGGCCGGGAGCCTCGATGGAAAATGCGACTTTTGTTCCGCCTTCTCCTTTGATTGTGGAAGCGTGCCTGGACGGTTGGATGCGGTATTTGCAGACGGATCATGTGGATCCTCTGGTGCAGAGTGCGATCATGCATGCCCAGTTCGAGATCATTCATCCGTTTCTCGACGGCAACGGCCGCATCGGCCGCTTGATGATCCCTCTTTTCCTGTATGTCAAGGGAGTGCTGCACAGGCCCATGTTTTACCTGAGTGCGTATCTGGAAGCGCACAGGGACGAATACTATGCCCGGCTGCATGGCGTACATGAATATGACGAATGGGAGGCGTGGATTCAGTTCTTCCTGAGAGCAATCGATTCGCAGGCCAAGGAAAACGTGCGCCGCTCGGCTGCAATCATTCGATTGTATGAAGACTTGAAAGAGCAATTCCGCCACGCGACGCATTCGGAACATGCTCAGAAGGTGCAGGATGCCATCTTTACCATGCCTACGTTCACGATTCCGAAGATGGTCGAACGGTTGAAAGAATGTCCGACGACGACGGCCCGCAGCCTGTTGAACAAGGTGGTGCAGGCCGGGATCGTGGAGCTTCGGTATGAAGCGAGCGGGCGGCGTCCGGCGGTGTACAGGCTGGCTTCTCTGCTGGATATTGCATCCGGCAGGGATGTAGCGGGATACGGCTATTGACGGAATTCGCTTGCATGAACTTTCTGCATGCAGGCGTTTTTCGGAAATTTGCGCTTGATTTCGCGGTAAAAGGTGCTAATGTAGTGCCGTAACCCGTTTGTGCACGGATAGCTCAGTGGTAGAGCGGCTGTTTTACACGCAGTTGGTCGGGGGTTCGAATCCCTCTCCGTGTACCATTATTTTTGATCAACCTTGAGCATGCTGTGTGTTCGAGGTTTTTTTGTGGTGTGGATTAGGATTTGTCTGACGATTGTCGCGGTTCGTTTCCAGGGTGCTAATTGTTAACGATGCTTGTTGACAAAGATATGCGTCGTTTTTAAACTGGCAGCAAGGTTCTATCAGAAAACGCTATGAGTGATGACGATGCAATCAAGACAAAGGATGTGGACGGCGTGGAACATGCAGCCGAGGATTTCGCCTATGTGCCCGATGCCGAGAAGCCGTCGACATGGAAGCTGCCCATTTTCGATACACACCATATCGGAGGGGCGCTGGCTGCAATGACCAGTGATTATCGAGGTCACAGGGTCGAGATTCCGGAGGAGGATCGGGATGCTGTGTTGCGGCGTATTCTCGACCGAAAAGCCGAGTTGGAGGAGGGGAGGTGATTGGTTGTATTGCGGCTGTTTCTGGTTGTTCTGTCCCTGTTTGTTTTCATGTTTTCGTCGGACATGTCCGTTAGTGGTGCGGGGAGAGTCGATACGACGGAGGGAACAGTGAGCAAAGGGTGTGGCCGATGTTTTGGGCAGGGTAGGAGTGTGGCTGATGAGGGATGACGCAGATGTTCGTTTTGGTTAGGCTTGACTGGGTGGTGGTGGTCGTATAGCCTAGAACATCCCTTATGATGACGTTTTCTCTTATAAATGATGTGCGGCGGTTTTGCCGCATGTGCCGTTTTGGTGTGGTTGTACTGGTTATGTGCTGCTGCCTTTGTTCCTGTTTTCCATTTTTGAGAACTGGGGAGAAGATAGGTGAATGCGGAGTGACTCATTCCGTGAGAGGTGCTGCTGTTGGAGATGCGGTGTATGTAAAGCGTGAGAAGGATGGGAAGGATCATTTTTATGTGCAGGTGGAAATGTTGCCATATGATCGCAGTCCCCATTGGTGGGGTACGGCTTCGTTCGGTACTTCACAGCCTGTGACTTATACGCGTGATCATGAGCGCCCGGTAGAAACGGCTTATGTGGAGGTCAGCCGATGGGTGGCTGATCGTTTGTCGGAACGTTGCCGCGCATCGGAGGCCGATGAAAGAAGAGGAACGGAGTGGCTGGTGTTGTCGGCGTCTTCGTTTGATCCGAAGGAAGCGAGGATTTATGGGAAAATAGGTAAGAAGGGAAGAATGCTGTTTGCCGATCCGCCCGAGTCGTACGAGTCGAATGTGTATCTGGAACGCCTGATGACAGGCAGGACATCCACTTATTCGGTGAATGGACAGGCAAGTTTGCTGGTGCGTGCGACCCAGGGGGTAGCGATCGTATGTGTCGATGTGCCCGTGACGATGGTTCTGGCTGTGACGAGTCCTGTATGGGGCGGGGTTTATTACCTTTTCAATCCCGGTTGTTTGCAATAGACCGGATTTTCCGGTATGGTGGCTTGACGCGGGCGCTGTGCGGGGGTAGCATCGGCTATGTCTTTTTTGACCCATTCTACTCTGTTGTTAGCCGTTGCGGTGGCTCCGTTGTTTGTTGCTCACGCTGAAGATATTCAGGTGAAAATGAAGGGGGGCGGCGAGGCTTCCAAGGAGTTTGTTCTGTTGAACGGCCGTTTGAAAGTTCGTTTGCCGCAGGGATGCCGGATAGAGGGCCGCCAAAGAGGGTTGATGGAGCCGGAGGCCAGCGGCGCTTCCGAGGCGAGGATGGTACTTGATCGGGATGGGAAGAGGATGGTGTTTTTTGCCCGGGAGTTGTTTTCCTATGCGCAGGATGGTTATCCGGAGGCAGAGTTGAAGGCGATGAAGAGTCTGAATGATAGGGGCGAGGTCTATCGGTTGGGCAAGGCGGGTGAGGATGTGACGTATGCCTTGCGCAAGGAAAAGCCGGATTTCGACGGTTCGAGCGGTTATCTATATGCGGTGGCTAATGTGCGCCAGAAGGACGGCAGTTTGCAGAGGGTGCAGCTGTTGTTCGATGAGGAGTTCGCCACGAATCATGCCGCTTGCATGAAGATGGCCGAGGAGGTGGTGATGTCTCTGACGCCAGGTGGCGGCGTGTTGCCGCTCGACGCGCGGGTGCAGTCCTTGCCGTCATACGAGGAGGGGAAGCGGTATGCAGTCGATGTGCCGAAGGGGTATGTATACCATATGCAGGAGGGAGACGGTTTTTATATTGCGGTGTTCGAGAAGATGCGCCGTGCCGGAAGCGACGATTGGGGTGGTCTGAGTGTGTTTCTGGGCGATCATCCCGGGATGTCGTACCCGGAGTATGGTTTGAAGAAGGATGATGCCGTGGAGACGAAGAAGGCAGCTCTGGCCGGATCGGAGGCGGAGTGGATGCTGTTCGAGATGGAGGAGGGATGGATGGCGGAGGCTGTTGTGCCTGCCGCCCGGAGAGGGCGTGAGGAGATTTTTCTTCATGTGACGATTATGGCTCCAAGCCGTAAGGAGGCGGAGGGGCTGATGAATGTTGCCCGGTCACTGAGGATTGTGCCGTCGAAGTGAGCTGGCGACTGTTTTTGCTCGGTGTTGGCGCGAGTTGGATGTAATGGGCTATCGATGAAGAAACCGGGAGTTGTGAGGCTCCCGGTTTTTTCGATGTTTGCGGATTGCGGTGAGTGGCTGGTGAGGTTCGTCCGCTGTTGCTTTATGCTATTCTTCTGCGGCGGACGAGGAGTCCTGCTGCGCCGAGGAGGATGAGGGCTGTGGTGGCGGGTTCTGGGATGTTGGAGGTGCCGTTGGCCGTGTTGTAGGCCATGGAGGCGAGCCTTGGTGCGAATATGGCCTGTATGCCTGTGGCGGAGGCGGTCGTTCCCTGTCCTGTGATGGTGATGTAGGCGAGTTGGTTGTTTTCGTCGATGTTTTCGAATTGGAGGGTGTAGGTGTTGGTGTCGAGTCCGGCGAGCCAGGCGGGGAGGTTGTTGCCGTTGACGGTGAAGGAGGTTCCGGCCAGTGTTTCCGTGTCGAGGGCGCCGTAGGCGATGTTGAGGCGGATGCTGAGGTCGCGTATGTCGTTCGTGAGGACGAGGCCCGTGCCTGCGGTAGCGTCCGTTCCGGTGAGGAAGGTGACGTAGGATGAGTGGTATGCGAGCTGGCTGATGTCGATGCTGTTGCTGTTGTCCAGCGTGAGGCTGCCCTGTAAGACGAATAGTTTGGGATCGTTGCCCGTGCCAATGTATTCCAGTGTGGTGTTGGCGAGGCTGAGGGTGCTTTGGCTATCGCCGAGTGTGATGTTGCCGATGATGGAGGCCCCATTCATGGCGAGGGTGCCGATTCCCGTTTTGACGATGGAGACGCTGCCTGTGACGGTGCCGCTGAAGGTGGTGTCGACCGCCGATGCGACGTTGAGCCGGCGCGGCGGGACGACGACGGGCTGACCGGAGGTGTTGCCCGCATCGATGATGCTGTGTTTGTTGCCGGAGAGTCCGGCAACCGTGGTGTTGGTGGTGGCAAGTATGAGGGAGGCTTTATGCTGCGCATCTTGTCCGTTGAGCGAGACGATGGCATTGGCGGCTCCCTGCTGGTGGTTGAGGACGGTGGTGCCGATGGTGTTGACGGTTCCGGTGAATGTGTTGGCGGTGTTGACGATGGCGATGGCTCCCTGTTCGATTCGCAGTTCTCCGTTTCCGGCGATGTTGCCGTTGAGGCGGGCCGTGGTTTCGATGGAGAGGGCGGCATTTTGAGCGATGGCGATGTTGCCGGAGATGTCGGCGGCGTTTCCGTTGAAGCGGAGGGCCAACGTGCCTTGCGAGACGGTGGTGCCCCCGGTGTGGGTGAAGGCGCCGTCGATGCGGAGGAGGCCTGCTCCTGTTTTGGTGAGGCTGCCGTTTCCGGTGATGGCGTTGGCCATGGTGATGGTGGCTGTATCCGTGTTGAAGGAGCGCGTGCCGTTTGTGCCGTTCAGGATGATGGCGCCGACAGTGCCTCCCTGGTAGTTTTTCCATCGGAGCGTTCCTTGGGTGAAGGTGAAGTCGCCCGTGCCGAGGGATTGGCGGTTGGTGATGCAGAGCTGGGTGGCGGCTGAGTTGAGGGTGACGCCTCCGGTGAAGGTGTTGGCACCGGAGAGGAGGAGGATAGGTGTTTCACTGCTGCCGGTGATGGAGATGGAGCCCGTGGCTCCCGCCGCATCGCTGATGGTGCCGGAGAGTTCGGTGATTTTTCCCCATGTGAGGGCGATGTTGAGTTTTCCTCCGAGGGTGATGTCGCCCGTGAGTTTGTAGCTCGGCGCGGCGAGGGTGCCTCCGGCTCCGTCATAGACGGCCAAGGTTGATCCGTTGGCGAAGGAGAGGTCTGTGGCGTGGGTGGCTGTGCCCGATTTGAGGGCGAGGGTGGCTCCGGATGCTATGTTGATGCGCCCGTGGCCGAGTGTGGAGACGGCGGTGTTTTTGTCGATGCCGAGTTGCAGGATGCCCTGTGCGACGTCGATGGTTCCCGTCCATGCCGTATTTTGCGTTTTGCCGATGATCATGCTGCCTGTCCCCTGTTTGGTGAGTGTGCCTTCGCCGAAGAGGTCGCCGTTCCATGTGAGGTTTTTGCCGTTGGTGTGGATGGTGCCCGTGTCTCCGGCGGCGATGGCGATGGTTCCTGTGGCGGTGCCCGCTGCGGTGAGGAGCCATGTGCCGTTGTTTTTCATGGTGACGAGTCCGGCTTTGGAGATTCCGGCTGCGCTTATTTCGGTGCGGCCGCCTTCAAGGGTGAGGTTGTTGCCGGAGAGTGCGGCGTCAGTGGCTTTGAGTGTGCCTCCGGTGCGTACGATGATGCCTCCCGTGCCGAGGGCCCCAGCCGTTTGTGCATTGACGATGCCCTGGCGGATGTCGGTGCCTCCCGTGTAGCTGTTTGCCGATGACAGTGTGAGGGTGCCGCTGCCTTCTTTGGTGAGGGAGGCGGTGCCTGTGATGGCTGCTCCGGTGACGGTGTAGTTGTCATGCCCGGTGACGAGGATGGAGGCGGGGGCTATGCCGCTGCCTCCGAGGGTGAGGGTGTGGCTGGCTGTGGTTGCGGAGGATTGTTCGGCAAGGGTGAGGTTGTCGAAGTTGTAGTATGTGTTGTCGGAGGAGGTGATGTTGGCCGTGTTGGCTACCGAGGTTTCGAGGGTGCCCGTTCCTTTCCAGACGACGTTTTCCGGCAGTCCTCCGGTGATGTTGAGGATGAGCCGGTTGTTGTTCGTGCCTCCGAGGGTGAGTGCGACTTTGGTGCGGGATTGTACGGAGGCACCGGATAGGGTGAAGGAGCCGAGGTCGAGTGGCCGGGTGCTGTCGATGAGGGTGTAGCTGCCAAGGCCCAGTCCAGCTGTGGGGTTTAGGCCGATGGTGACGGTGCCGGATGCGATGAGGTTGACGGATGCCAGGCTGTCGATGAGGAAGGTGCTTCCCGAGAAGGCGGTGTTGTACAGGAGGGTGTTTTGCCCGGAGAGGGTGAGGGTGGCTCCGTGCATGTCGAGGTTGGTGATGCCGCTGCCTCCGAGGTCAAGCACGGTGCCGGATGCCATGGTGGTGTTCATGGATCCCAGTGCATTGGTTCCTATGGCACGCAAGGTGCCGCCGGAGATGAGGAGGTTGCCTGTTTTGCCCGTGTTGTTGCCGGAGAGGACGAGGGTGCCTGTGCCGTTTTTGGTGAGCTGGGCAGTGCCGGAGAGCTGGCCGGACAGGGTGAGTGCGGTTCCGGCGCCGGTGTCGATGGTGGTGGTTCCGTTGATTTTGACGGTTCCGGCCAGTGTCTGCGCTCCTCCCGTGATGTTGAGTTTGCTGTTGGCATTGAAGACGAATCCGTTGGCATAGGTGTATTCTGCGCTTGCGGCGGATGAGGCCAGGTTGAGCGTGGTGCCGTTGATGAGGGTGACGGTTCCCGTGCCGAGGGCGGTGCCTGCCGTGGCGGAGGTGGCCGATCCGGAGATGGCAAGTGTGCCGCCGTTGATGTTGAGGTTGCGGAATGTGTTGTTGGATGCTGCGTTCAGAGTGAGCGTGTTGCCGTAGAGCTTGGTGAGGTCGTAACCTGTGCCGATGATGTTGCCGTTGATGGTGGCGGCTCCGTTGTAGGCGCCGATGGAGACGGATTTCATCATGGTGATGTTGCCGTTGATGGTGCCTCCGTCAACGCGAAGGGCTCCCGCTTTGGCTACGTCGCTGGCGTTCCATCCGGTGCTGTTCAGGATGAAGTTGTTGTCGAAGGTGCCCGAGAGGTAGGCCTGTGCACCTTCATTGACGACGATGGTGCAGCCTGTGCCGATGTTGTTCTGGGCGAAGGTGTGGCGACCCGCATTGAGGTTGAGGGTGCCGCGGAAGTCGCTGGCCGTGTTGGTCAGGAGGTTGCCGCTCATGGCGACGTTGAGGTTGAGCGTGCCCGTTCCGGTGAGTTTTTGCCCGAGTGCAACCTGTGATGTGATGTTGAGGGTTGCTCCCTGGGTGATGACGAGCGTGTTGGTATTGCTGCCGAAGGCTCCTGCCGCCGTGAGGTTGTAGGTGCCTGAGGCGAGGGTGGCGGTGCCGGTGTATGTGTTGGCTCCGGAGAGGGTGACGGCTCCGGGCAGGGTGGTTCGGTAGGTGACGTCGAGTTTTCCGGCGAGGCCTCCCTTGAGTTCCGTGCGGTTGACGAATTCAAGGCCGAGGGTTGCTGCGGTGGCTGAGGTGTTGCCGACGGTGCCTCCTGCAAGGTCGAGGTCGCGCAGGGTGGCGGCGCGGCCGTTGAGGTCGAGGATGCCGCCATTCAGGATGCTGGTGCCGGAGGCCTGGTCAAGCGCATGGTCGGTGTCGAGCCGGAGGGTGATGCTGCCGGCTGCCGATTGGTCCCGGTTGCCCCTGATGATGATGTTGCCTGTGGTGGCGGAGGCTGATTCAAGGGCGATGATGCCTCCCTGCGTTCCCTGAGCATCGATGAGGATGCCGTTGGTTCCGTTGGCGGCCAGCGTCTGGCCGAGGATGAGTGTGCCGTTGCCTCCGAATCGGTAGGTTTGGTTGGCGCCGACGGTGATGTTGCCCGTGTAGCGGACGGTTCCCCATGCGCCGAGGGCTGCGGAGGGTTTGGATGTCATGTCGAGGTCGGCAGTGGCGGAGGCTCCTTCATTTCTGATGAGGAGGATGCCTTCCGATGAGGCGGATGTTTTGCCGATCATGAGCTGGGGCGTGTTGCCCAGCGAGGCCATGGTGCCGTAGTCGAGGTTGACCTGGCCGGAGCCGAGGGCCGCGATGTCCGTGTAGTCGAGGATGATGCGGCCTTTGATGTCGATGCCTCCGCTGAATGTGTTGGCCGTGTTGGTGAGGACGACGGTTCCGGTTCCGTACCGGTTGCCGACGGTGAGTTTGCGGGCTGTGCCGTCTGCGCTGTCTTCAAGCCGGAAGTTGAGGTTGAGCGTGCCTCCTCCTCCGCCGACGGTCCAGTCGCCGTTGACGGCTCCGAGGGTTTCGGATGTGCCGTTTTGGCCGTATTCGATGGTGCGTCCACTGGCTGCACCGACGATGAGGCCGGAGTGAGTGGAGAGGTCAATGGCGCGGTCCTGATTTCCGGTGAGGGCGACGACGCCTGTGGAGGTGCGGTCGATGATGGGAAGTACGTCTGTGAGGGCTTGCCCGGCTCCGATGTTTTCAACAAGGAGGACGCCTTGTTCCCCTATTTTCCATTTGTTGGTCGAGGTGTCGCCCATGGCGGCGAGGCTGCCGCCGCGGACATAGCCGTTTTCGATTGTTTTGGTGCCGGAGAAGGTGTTGCTGCCCTGCAGGTAGATGCCGGAGCCTCCCGTTTTCAGGAAGTTGCCCTGGCCCGAGATGTTGTTGGCATAGGAGATTTCCGGTGAAGCCGCCGATGTGATGGCGACGTGCATGGTGCTGCCGGAGCCGTTGAGGGTGACGGTGCCCGTGTGGCCGTAGAGGGCGGGGTTGACGGTGCCCGGCTGGCTGCCGTCGACAGATTCTCCGTTTGCGAGGAAGATGCCTTCCGTGAGTTTGAAGGTGCCCTGGTTGACGATGATGTCGGCCGTGACTTTGGCGTGGTCGGCAATGGTGAGGGTGGCTCCGTTGTTGACGGTGATGGTGGAGGTGTCGAGGTTGGCGTAGTGCCAGTCGTTGGGGTTGGTGTAGGTGGTTCCCCCTGCGTGCTGGGTGACGGTGCCGCGGATGGCAAGGGTGCCTCCGTTGACGATGTAGCCGCCGCGGTTGCCGGAGTTGCCCGTGAGGGTCCATGTGGAGTCGGCGCTGCCGGGGTTGTAGATGACGGTGAGGAGGCCGTTGTTCTGCGTTTTGCCATCGAGGAATCCACCTTTATAGGTTTGGTTGCCGCTGCCCGTGAAGGTGAATGCGGTGGAGGAGCTGGTGCCGAAGTTGGCGATGACGGCGCCGTCGTCATGATGGCTGATGCCGTTCCACGCGAGGTTGTGGCCGTTCATGTCGAGGATGCCGCCGCGGAAGCCGAAGGTGAGTGTGCCGCCGATCTGGTTTTCGCCCATGAGGACGAGGGTGGCTGCACCTCCGTTCAGGAGGATGTTTTTGGCGGCATAGCCGTTTTGCCTGTCGAGGATGATCATGCCGGCTCCGCCGAGGTTCAGGTTGGCTTCGTTGTTGCCCGTGCCTGAGATGACGAGTGTGCCGGCACCGATTTTACGCCATTCGTCTCCTGCTTTGCCGGAGAGGCGCGTTTCGACGAGGGCTCCGCGTTCGATGATGAAGCCTGCCGAGTTGAGGGTGAAGGAGGGATCTGCACTGTCGAGGATGTAGTCTCCCTTGAAGGTGAGGGAGCCCGCGCCCATGTCGATGGAGTTTTGCAGGATGATGGTTTGCGGGGACTGGGTGGCGTCGAAGATGAGGTCGCGGGTGGCATTCATCTGGGCGTCGGTGGCGGCTTGCGTGCCGTTGGGGTTCCATCCGATGATGCCGTCGGCAAGGCCGTGGTAGGTCCAGGAGCTGCTGTCCTGCGTGAGGGTGCCGATGCCCTGGCTGTCGGTGGCTTTCCAGAGGATGGCTCCGCCTGTGGGATCGACGGTGATGACCGGGTCTTTGTAGGAGGCGATGGTTTGCATGCTCCATTCCGGCGCTGCCTTGAGGTAGCTGGTTTTTCCGTATCCGGCTCCGGTGCCGCCTCCTGCGGAGTTGGCTGCGAGGTATTCCCATCGGTTCGTTTTTTCATTCCAGGCGAAGACGGGGCTGCCGCTGTCGCCCCCGAGCGTGCCGATTTGAAGGACGTTGTCGGGGTCGATTCCGGGTTCGATGACGAGGGAGAATCCCCAGTTTTTATTGGCATCCATGCCTCCTCCGATGAATTGGATGGTGCCTCCGCACATGACCGTATCCGAGGTAGTCCTGCTGGCCGTATCCGGTGGCAATCGCCGTACCGCCGGCTCCGACGCGAAGGACGAGGCCTTCACCCTTGGCCAGTTTTTGCATGATTTCCGTATCCGTCATGATGGATACCGCTTCCGTTTCCGTGACGATTTTGTTCAGGCGGGTCAGTTTGAAGTCCGTCGAGCTGAATTGGTCGGCGATGCGTCCGTATACGGTGCTGTTGGCATTGCCGATGAAGCGGCCGGAGAATGTCATGTTGTCCGTGTATCCGACATGTCCGGCCGAGGCTGTGAATTGAGGGTCGACGAGGGATGCGAATGCGCCGTCGTTGACGCTGTCGAAGCTCATCATGCGGGGGATATAGCCGAGGATGGAGCCGTCTTTTCCGTATATGGGGACGTTGAGTGCATCGGCTGCGAACTGGCCCCTGTTTTCCGCAAAGTCGCGGTAGGTGACGACGGGTATTTCCGGTTTCATGATGCCGGCGTGGGCATTCGATGAGATGGCAACGAGTCCGGAAGAGGCGATCAGAGACTGCATGAGGCATTTCCGGAGAGGAAGAGGTAAATGGATTTTCATATTAGAGGGATTCTTAATATTGTTGTCCTTGTAAATCTACCCTGAGATGTTGTCAAACTATATAATTACATTTTATCTAATTGTTGGATAGTTGTATACGGGGTTGTTGCCCATTCTTTTTATTACTGAATGGCGTGTGCCGGTTGTTGTGCGGATTGGCGGGTGATATGTCCGCCGTGCTCCGAGATGGAAAAGCCGGACGGCATGAAGTCGTCCGGCTGCAAGAGGGGCAGTGTGCCGCAGGATGGTGTGCGGCGTTTACGGCTGGCGTTTACGGCTGGCGTTTACGGAAGGGTACGTTGAATGTGGTGAAGGTGAGGCATCTCCAGAGCCATTCCAACGGGCCGTAGCTGAAGTGGCGCAGCCAGACGGGTGCGAGCGCCATTTGCAAGCCGAAGAAGAGGATGCCGTACACGAGGCTGAGGGCGACGCCAAGATGGGCATACATGCCGAGGCCGTAGTGGTAGAAGGCGAGGGTGCCGATGATGGATTGGCTGGTGTAGCAGGTGAGGCTCATTTTGCCGACAGGGGCAAGTCTGTTGAGGGCAGGTTGCCAGTGTTTTCCGGCATACAGCAGGATGAATCCGCTGATGAGGACGAGGGTGAAGGCTATGTTGGCGTAGGAGGTGACGATTTTTGTGGCGATGGTGGCGGATGCCTCGGAGAGGCCGAAATCGGGGATGAGGCGGTTGAATTCGAAGAGGGCGGCGAAGGCGAGCAATGAGATGACGATGATTTTCCGGCAGAGGGGAAGGTGGCGTTCGTAATGCTCGAAGAAGCGGGTTCTGCCCAGCAGCATGCCCCAGATGAAGAGGGCGACGATTTGCCATGTGCGGCCGTAGTCGATGTAGAAGAGCCATTTGGCCAGCTGGCCGGACCATGAGTTGTATTGGACGACATCGAGGAAGGAGCCTGTGGAGTAGACCTGGGCTCCGCCGATGAAGAGGTCGATCATCCGGCTTTGGGGCAGCTGGAAGGAAGGATCGGATACGGAGTGGAAGAATTGAGTGATGAAGGGGATTTGCAGCATGCAGGCGGCCGAGAGGGCGAGGAGCCATTTCGTGGGCATGCGGTAGAGGAAGAGGAGGCTGAGGCCGAGGATGGCGAAGACGGTGAGGACGTCTCCGCAGTAGAAGAGGCCGTGGATGTAGCCGAAGCCGAGGAGGATGAGGAGGCGCCAGCCGAAGCGGAGCGTGAAGTCGTTGCCTTTCTGGGCTTGACGGTCCATCTGGATGAAGAAGCTGAGGCCGAACATGAGGGAGAAGATGGCATAGGCTTTTCCGGCAAAGAGGAAGAAGACGGTTTCATAGATGTGTCCGTTCAGGGTGGCGAGCCATGACGGTTCGCCGTTCGGGTACATGTTGAAGTCGAAGTGTTCCAGTGCGTGGACGATGAAGAGGCCGAAGAGAGCGAAGCCTCGCAGGGAGTCGATGATTTGAATGCGGTTGTTGGCGGGAGACATGGTTGCAGGTTGGATGATGTGTCTATTGATACGGCCGAAGGAAGGCGAACCTTTCCACCTGTTTTGCATTGTATGATGGGGGTGGGGTGATTGCGGGAGGAATTAGCCCTCCCGGGCGGTATTGCCTCGCGGAGTGGTGCGTGTCAGGATGGTGTGCATGCGAGGAACTCAATATGATATAGAATCCATATCCGGGATGCGCTACGATTTGCTGGTTACGCTGAAGAGCGATGCCGGCATTCCTCTTGCCGTATCCGATTATGAAATTGCCGGGCATGTCCAGTGTGCGGCCTCACCGCTTGCACTGGATGTGGTGTCTGTGGATGAGGACCGTGTGCGCGTGTCCTTCGGGCCCGTGGAGCAAGGGTATTACCGCTATGATTTGTTTATACGGTACCGCGGTTGCCATGCGGAGTCGCGTCTGCTGTATGGACGCCTGACGGTAGCCGAACGTTTTGGCGACCGGGAGGAGTGTTCCCGCAACGGCGGGGATGAGCTGGAAGTCGTTGTGCAGCGAAGCGGCCAGGTGATCGAATGCAGGCTGATGCAGGTGACGATTGTTTCCGCAGCCGATTGGGCTGCGATACAGGCGTGCGCCGATCGGTCGGAAGAGTCTGCCGAAGAGGCGGAACGTGTGCTGGCTCGGGTCGGCTCGGAGACTGCCGAGGCGGTGCGAACGGTTCAGGAGGCGGCGCAACAGGCGGGTGTATCTGCTGCTGAGAAGGCGAAGGCTGCCATTGCTGCGCAGGCTGAAGAATCCGGCGATACGATTCGCCAAGTAGCCGCGGAGCAAGGTGCATCGGTGTGTCAGTCGCTTGAATCGGCTGCTGCGGTTTTGACTGACGAGTTGCGCCAAACGGAGCAAGAGTCCGTGCAGAGAATTTCCGATCATACGTCCGTGCAGTTGGTGCAGGCCGAGGATATGCTGGCGACCGTCTGCCAACAGGGAGAAGCAACTCTATCTGCGGCAGTGACGAGCGGTACGGGTACGATTCGTGCCGCAGCCGATTCCGGCAAGGTGGCGATTGACGATTATGTGGCTTCTACGCAGGCCGATCTTTCTCGGAAATCGCAGGCCAATATATGGAGCGGTGTGAATACGTTCAATGCACCCGCTGTTTTCAATGCTTCGGTCTCGGTTTCGACGGCGACCCCGCTCGGTGCCGATCCATTCACCGATACGCAACGCCTGACGGGATTGCTCGACGGTCAGCAACTCCAAGCCCTCTACGGCGGCAGGCCGCTCCCCCTCACCTATGAGACGCACGCTACCGATGCCTATTACGATGGTTCCAAGCGTGCCGGGTATGCCTTCATGTTCGGTCGCGCGTCGGCGGTGGGTGCGTGGCGCAGTGCATGGCTCACAAGCCAGCAAGTCATCTCCGGCAACATGTGGGTCAACGTCCCAACCTCCACGGGCGGCACCCGCCGCCAGACGGCCCGCACGGGCACCTATGCCGTCAACATCCTGCCTGCCTCCAGCAACACGGACAACATAACATCCCCTCCCCCCGTCGTCGTCGGGCTCAACACATTCTTCACGGGCCATGCAGCGGGCGACTCCCTGCCGCCCACCAAAAGGCCGTGGGATCCGCATATCATCCAGCAGCCGCATCACGCCAACTGGAATCAGCCCAAGGCTGTGGTATGTTGCGAGGCGCACGGCCACAAAATAGCCACCCTGCACATCTACGTCGGCTATGGCGGCAGCGTCATCGACAAGGACGTAACGCCCGCCTCCATCCGTTACAACTGCATTCCCTGCATCCGGTACAAATCCCCCATTGCCAACGTATCCACCATCACGACCATCTACATTACGGCTGATTCCAATGGGCAGGGCTACCACAACGGCACTACCCGCACCTACATTCAGACCAGCGACGGCCAGCTCGTCTCCGTCATCGGCACGCCGCTGGACCAGCGTTACAACTCCGTGGGAGTCCTCGCCCTCTCCAAGGCAGGCACGCAGGCCGCCGCCTGCATCCGCGACATCGTACACTATCCCAACATACGCCCCGCCAGCTACTACGCTAACTCCGTCCAGTACTACAACCCCGTACACCCCATCGAAACGTGGCTTGAAAGCAACACCACCCACAAAATCCAGCGGCCCGCAAAACCGCTGAAAGAAAAAATATCCATCGCCTACGCCGCCGCCGCCCCGGAAGAATACCCTTGCGACATCCTCAGCGCCAACATAAACGGGGGAGTCATGGACGCCCAGACGCAAGGCAACTACAGCTCGCAACTCCATATCTCCAAGGCCGCGCAGGATATGCAAATCACATGTCCTGCCGGATGGGTTATCGATGTGGATATCTGGTCGGAGGATTGGTGCGTGGCGGAGGGGAATACGCTGCATATTATGCAGAACGATACAGGGGTGGAGCGCTACGTTTCCGTGTGGATTTACGCGCCCAACAATACGAATACGACGGACGGTACGAATGTCGTCTGGGAATACGGTATCAATCAGATGAATAGCTAGGTATGGGCTCACAAAGCGTTTCCGTATTCATGTTTTTCCCTGCATCCGGGCAGCGGTTCCGATCCAGAAGAAATCGTAGCATTCCGGTATGATGCACCTGTATACTTACCCTCGTTTCATTTTCCATTTTTTATTTCGATGAATCCGCAACTTCAAATTACCTGTCCTTCCGGCGATCGGGATGCCGCTCTGATCGTTGCCGCAGGAATTCCGTTCCGCGACAATCTGTTTCAGCCGCGCGGCATCGCGGCCGGCGATTTGCCTCCTGATCTTCTGGAGGTATGGCACGCTTCTTTTTCCCGGCTGGGGGCTCTTGAACCCGGCGAGTGGTTCGCTACTTTCGTGGTGATGGATCCCGGCGAACGGGTGACGGTGGCCTGTGCCCCGAAATCCGTGGCTGTGAAGGAGCCGATTTTGTGCTGTACGGTATCGAGAGCGTATGAAGACGGTTCGCCGTGCGATCCTCTGTCATTCGTTTTGAGCGATGCCGCTTCCTTGCACTTTTTCGAGGTACTGACTTCTCCGGCCTTCTGGGCCGACCGGGGTATTGAGCCGATTCAACAAGGCTACCGCCATTTTCAATTCAACAATTAATATTCAATTTATCATGTCCAATCAACACGAACACGCGCTTGACATCGCCAAAGAGATGTTTTTCAAGTACGCCAAGCTCAAGGGGCTTTCCATCCAATGCTGGGATGACCTCGATTTCAAGGAACAGGCCGCATGGGTAGGCCTGGCGAATTCCGTTCTGCCCATTCTGGTGCGTCATGCGTATGACGATCTCAAGGAGTGTGCCCGCTCCGGCGGCTGGGTCCGGTGGATTCTGGCTGCCGTGAGCGCCGTGCTTGGCGCCGCCGGTACGTTGCTTTTCTCCGGCTGCAGTTCCGTGCCGTCCGGTTCGGTTCAGCAGTGGGACGATGCCCACAGGTTGCTTCACGCAGTGACAGGCACCCGGTGTACTCTGGTACAGCCCGGCCCGGTTACGCAATTTACAAAATGACCATGTGCGACAACGTTAAAACCTATTTTTCCATTCTGCGGGAGTATAAAGCCGAGATTATCATGATGATCGGGTTTGTGCTGACGGTAGGGATTTATCTGGATTTCCGCAATTTCATCGCGGATACGACGAAGATCCAGACGCAGCAGACGGAGGTTCTCCGGACGATCGAGACCCGCCTGACGAACCTCGAACACAGGCAGTCCCAGAAGGATGCTTTCAAACCGTGATTTGACATTTTCAACCAACTACATACGATTATGAATATAGCATTATCCATCGGGCACCATCCGAAGGCCCAGGGAAGCGATTCGGCCGACGGCCTGTTTACGGAGTATTCCTTCTGGAAGGAGCATTTGCCCGAACTCGCGCGAGAGCTGGAGGCGCTGGGCCACACGGCGACGGTGGTGAACCGTTCCGATGCGGGCGGGCGTACCCCATCCTATGCCGCCGCCGCGTGCAACGAGACGTGGGCCGATCTGGCGATCGAGTTTCATTTCAATGCTTCGGAGTCGAAGCATGCATCGGGCACCGAGACGTTTTACTGGTATACGTCCGCACGGGGTAAGATTGCGGCGGAGATGGTGCAGCAGGCGATGGTGGATGTGCTCCATCTGCGCGACCGAGGCATCAAGTCCGTTGCTCGCCCTGCGGAGAACGCCTATGAGTTTTTCCATCGCACGCGAATGCCTGCGATTCTGGTAGAGCCGGCTTTTGCCGGCAGCAATATGGCGGATTGCAACCGCCTTCGCGACAATATCGCTCCCCTTTGCAAGGCTTTGGCCCGGGCGCTCGATGATTTTTCCAACTGAAGCAGCCATGTGGTGGAGCAAAAAAGAGAAGAAGAGCGGTGCGGGGAGCCTTTCCGTGCAGCAGGATGCCGCGTCGAAGCTGAATGATTGGACGGTTTCCGATCTCGGCCCCCGATCTCTGGCCGCATTGAAGGAGTCGACTTCAAGCGGACATGTGGATCAGCTTGAGCAGCTGTTCCGTACGATGTGTGCGGAGTGGGATACGCTGAAGAAGGATCTGAACGATGTGTCGAAAGCCGTTGCCTCTCTTTCATGGAGTGTGGCTCCGTGGGCCGAGTCCGGGCAGGCTCCTTCGGAGGAGGCTCATGAGGCCGCCCGCATGGTGGATGCCGCCTTGTGGCATGCGCCGAGTATTGCACCGGGAGAGTGGAAGCACAATTTCCTCGAATTGGTCGAGTCGGTTGTGTATGCCATGTACCGGGGACAGACGGTGCATGAAATTTTGTGGGAATCTTGCGGAAAGCTCGTGTTCCCGGCGGCCTACGTGCCGATTCTTCCCCAGTTCTTCGGCTGGTCGATCAGCAATGGAGAGCCCGACAGACTGCTTCTGTTCCCGGACGGTATATGGGCGTCCGATTCGGCGCGGCCCTTCGATCGCAACAAGTTTATCGTGGCCATCAATAAATCGGGGATCGACCACCCTTTGTTCAATGCTTCGCTGCGTACGCTTGTTGGCTGGTTCGGTGCGAGCCGCTGGGGGTTGACGTGGCTGATGCAGTATTGCCAGGTGTTCGGTCTGCCTATTCGCCATTTCATTATCGACGATGAAGAGATTCAGCGCAAGCTGGAGGCAGAATTGTCCCGCAAGGGCGCAAGTACGACTATTTTTTCTTCGTCGGCTGCCCGTCTGGAAATCCACGATGCGATGAAGGGTTCCTCTTCGTTGCCGACGGCAACGCTGATTGAGATGGCCGACCGTGCCTGCGATAAGCTCATCCTCGGGCAAACCCTGATCAGCGATACAGGAAAGAGCGGCAGCGGGGCTTATGCCCTGGGCAAGGTGCATCAGGGCATTCGTCTGGAAATCATCACGCATGCCGCCCAGTTCGTGGCGAATGTGCTGAATGCACAGCTTGTGCCGGCGATTGTGGAGCTCAATATGGGCCGCGTATCGTCTCCCTTGCCGGAGATCGTTTTCTCGGTGCCGAATTCCGATATCGACAAGGATAAGCTGGATTTCTACGACGGGATGATCAACCGCCTCGGCATGCGGCTCTCGGAACAGCGAGTGTACGATGCCTTCGGACAACCCATGCCGCAGGAGGGAGAACGGGTTTTCGAACCTCTTCGTTGATATCGTTTCCGTTCGTATGGCGGAATACGGGGGTGCAAATCGGCGTGTGTACGGTTTGCACCCGGATTTTTATGGACGCATGAGATTCATGAAGATAGGTTTAGTGGATGGATATCGGATTTTGAATCCGTTATGCGTGCGTAAAAGATGGAATAACAGCCTCTGCTGAGACTTCCGGAAATTTCATTATGGGCAAAATGTACATTTTCTATTTCAAAAAATAAAAAAAACTTTTAGCGACAATATATTATTCTTTGAAATTGACAACGGATTCAAAATCTGTATGATGCCTGCATATGAGAATCACATTCTTCTCTCTTGCTTGTGTGGCTTCCATGGTTTCCGCGACGGCTTTAGCCGGAACAGTCCAAATATTTTCGCCGCTTGCGACGATAACTGCACGGACTTACGATGCGGGAGGCCGCCTCTGTAATACGAATCTGACGGGCAGCGATGTATCCGGCTGGCTTTCCGGGCAGGCTGATGGATGGTATACCACGACCGGGAATAACGATATACGATGGGGATATGCCAGCATTGATGCAACAGCGCAAAGCCTTTCCCTGCCGAACATGAACGGCACGGCAGGCGTATGCGCCGGGCAGAAGTTGACCGTCAACGGGCTGGATGCCTATACGGATATGACGTTCAGCTTTACCCTGACGCCTCCGGCCAGCACGGGTTCTTCCTATACATGGTCCCTTTGGTACGAGACGACGACGGGTTCGACCGTCCAGCTTGCCAAGGAATCGAAAGGTTCTTTCACGACTCCCTGGAATGTTTCCTATACTGTCGAAGGGACGCAATATGCCGAGATGGCTCAGAACGGTAACGGGAAAATGTATGTCGTGCTCGGAAGCACGGGCGGCCCGAACGGCCCTACGGCTACTATTACCGATCTTTCCCTGATGGCGACGGAAGCCGTCGTGCCGGAACCGGCGGCGGCGACTCTCGGTCTGCTGGGCTTTGCCTCCCTGCTGATGCGCCGCAGGCGTTCCTGAGGCCAGTGCGGCAAAGGATCTTGTTTTCTTTTGCAGATGATGCTTTGCAAGCGACGGTATGCTTCGGGCTGCCGTCGCTTTTCTTATTCCGGATTCAGGGCGGCGGGTTCCCACTGGTCGGCGGTACCGCGGTTTTTGACGTAGCTCGTTTCGGCAGGCAAGCCCTGTATTTCGTAGGATAGGGCTCGGCCCGTTTCATCGAAGAAGATGGAGATGCGGGTTTTGCCTCCCTTCGCCATTTTCATGTCGTAGGTGCGGATGACGGCGTTTTTGGTCGTGCTGCCCAGAATGGAACATCCGGGAAGTTTGGCAAGAATTTCGTGGACGGCGGCTTCGCTCTGGTAGAGAGGCAGGTTTTCCAGAGGTTCCGGCACGAGCTGTTCGAAGGTTTGCCGCTCGTGCAGGTAGTTGGAGAGTACGATGCCGATGGCCAAAATGCCCGTGAGAGCCAAATATCCCCACAGGGAAATGCGTCCCATGGTTTTCAGCCATTGGCGCAGCTTCTCCTTGCCATGCAGGTGGGAAAGGGGGATTTTGTGCATCAGCAATCATGATAGCATGGCTGCCTGTTACTGTCGATGATATAATGCGGCCTTCGCCCATGCTGACGCAATGCATGCATGACGTTGCCGGGCACGGTACCCGGATTGAAAGTTTGACATTTTTTCGATTTGATGTACGTATATCATTCATGCATATTTGTTGTCTTCTTTTTTGTTTGTTGATCGGCCTGCCGTCCCTGGCGGCGCAACCGAGTTCCTTCAGCTCTTCCCGAGGGGCCAAGGACCGGCAACCGAATATCATTCTGATTTATGCGGACGATCTCGGGATGGGATGCCTCGGCTGCTACGGGCAGGAGGTGCTGAAGACGCCCCATATCGATCGTCTGGCGAATCAGGGTATGCTGTTTACCCGCGTTTACAGCAGTCCGTACTGTTGTCCGGCACGGGCGAGCCTGCTGATGGGGGTGCACGATAGCCATTCACGCTCCTATACGCAGACTCCCGGAGGTATGGAGATCGAGATGGACAGGAAGGGTGTTGCGCTGTCCATGCTGGATGAGAATGTGGAAGCCGCCCGCGCCATCAAACCGGGAGCGAACGAGGTTTTCCTGCCGGAGTTGATGAAGAAAGCGGGGTATGTGACAGGACAGTTCGGCAAGCTGGATTGGGGTTTCATGGCGAGTCCGTCGGAATTGAAGCGGCACGGCTGGGATGAATATGTGGGGTATATGGATCATGTGCGTGCGCACGGTTTCTATCCTCCCTATCTTTGGAAGAATGGAAAACCTTTGATTCTGGAGGGCAATACGTTGGCCGATGCGGGCAAGACGCAGGAGCGCTATACGCCGGAGACGACGAAGAAGCGGCGCGGCAACCGTGCGGGCAAGGCGGTCTACGCTCCGGACGTGCTGCTGGAGGAGACGCTGGATTTCATGCAGCGGCACCGGACGCAGCCGATGTTCATTTTCTTTTCGACGAATTTGCCCCACGGCCCGGTCGATGTGCCACCGGCCTATTTGAAGAGTATGGATATGGCTGCCGTGCGGAAGGCCGGGCGTGCCGCCGGAATCCCTGAACCGGAGATCGACGCAGCGGAAGAGTATGCGGCCATGGTGCAGTATCTTGACGATCAGGTCGGCAGTATTGTCGAGAAAGTCAAGG
Organism: Neoakkermansia glycaniphila; assembly: GCF_001683795.1. GTDB lineage: Bacteria > Verrucomicrobiota > Verrucomicrobiia > Verrucomicrobiales > Akkermansiaceae > Akkermansia > Akkermansia glycaniphila. The sequence goes on along the minus strand of NZ_LIGX01000018.1, from coordinate 45,592 downwards.
AACTCGGATTGGAGGAGGATACGGTGATCGTTTTCGCCTCGGATAACGGCCATGAATTGTATTACCGCCAGAACAAGGCTCTGGGGCATGCGAACAATTACCATGGCGGCGTGATCGACGGTACAGGAAAGATTTACGATGTCTTTCGCGGCAACCGGGGGACGGTAGGCAAGGGCAGGTCGATGGTGGATTTCGCCAATCTGAAGTGGAGCGATCGCGAAGGAGGCCTGCGCGTGCCGATGATCGTTTGGGCGCCGGGGCGCGTGCGTGCGGGAAGCAGCAGCGATGCGCTGATTGCGAATTACGATCACATGGCAGCTTTCGCCGATCTGGCCGGGGTTCCGTTGCCGGAAGGCAAGGATGCCGTATCGTATGCTCCTTTGCTGGATGGGGGCAATCTGGCTCCGCGGCCCTATGTGGTCGTGAACAAGATGGTGGTCACACAGGACGGATGGAAGCTGATCAAAGAGAAGGGCAAGGAGCTGCTGTTCGATTTGAATGCAGATGCGGGTGAGCGCCGGGATTTGTCCGCCGAAAAGCCGGAAGCGCTGGCCCGCCTGCGTGCCGTTTTCTCGAAGGAAGTAGGCAGCCCCCGCCGGGACAAGGAATGACGGGGGCTGTGCGTGTTTTCTGGGGAAGGCTGTTTACCGGGCCGGTTGGCCGTTCCAGACGAAGACCTCGAAGGGCTCCATCTTCCATGTGACGGGGGTGTCTATGTCGATGGCTTTCCCGGTGATGCCGTCGAGCGGCCGTTGGTCGCCATAGGCATTGTCGAGCCGAAGTTTGCCGTGGACAGTGGCAGGGATGTCCATGATCTCTCTCAATGTGGCTGTGTATGATTGGGGCTCCTTGGAGGAGTTGCGCAGCGTCAGCGTGCTTTTTTCCGGAGTCCAGGCGGCCCATCCGTAGATGTTTCCCGTCTTTTTCTCGCCGTCCCAGGGGTTGCCTCCCACCCAGTGGATGTCGGCAAAGATGCCGATATTGCTCCGGTACCATCGGATGGTCCGGGCGAGTTCATCCCAGAGGATTTCATCTTTTCCGAGCGAGGTCATCAGGGCGTGGTCGATGTATAGTTCCTGAATGCCCGAACCGCAGCCGAAGGCGCAGCGCATTTCGTGTTTGATGCTTTCGATGTCGTTGGGCATGCTTTTGGGAGCCCCACGTTCGGAGAGCATAAGGCCGTGGGTCATGATGGAATTGATGGGGCAGAGCGGGGAGTTTCGAACGAAGGCATTGTAAACGACGCTGTCGCGGTAGGTGATCCATTTTTCCCGCGCGTTGCCTTCTCCGGCCTGTCCATGGTCGCCGCCTTGCCGCCAGATGGAATCTGCATACATGTACCAAAACGGCGAAGCCCATGTGCCGACCGTGCAGTTGATGAAAAGATCGGGCTTTTGCGCCCGCAGAACCTTGGTCAGTTCGAGGATGCCTTCCACATCCTCTTCGCGGCCGGGTGCCGGTTCCTTGGCGCTGGGGTTGGTGCTGATGCCGTCGAACTTGAAGTAGCGCATGTCGTAGTCCTTGACCATTTGGAGGCATCGCCCGCTGAATGCGTCGAAATATTCCTTGTTGGCAAGTTCGAAATTGTTGATTCTGTTTCCGGGGTGCTTGTCGTTCCAGTTTTTGATTCTGGCCGCCTTGGATGCGTAGTATCCTCCGACGGGGCCGAGCCATACGCCTATGCCTGCCTGCTGGCGGCGTGCCAGTTCGTCTGTTTTGCGGAAGCCGTTCGGGAATCCGCCATGGAAGTCCCACAGGCTGTTGAAGTCGTCCCAGCCGTCATCCCAGACGAAGGCGTCGAGGTTGATGCCTCTCTTCCGGTAGAATTTGTCGTGCCATGCGTTCAGTACTTCGACGGTTTGTTCTTCCGTCAAGCGTTTCATGGGGTCCATGTCGTCGTTGCGGAAGATGTTGAGTTCGTACCATGAGTTGTAATGCACGAATGCGCGGTGCGGAACGGCCCGTTCACGCTCGAAGTAGGCAAGGAAGGACCGGCGTTCCTGACCGGGGGCAAGCAACCCGATGACGGACGAGATTTCCCATTTTTGTCCCGGTTGAAGTGTTGCGCGGCGTATCCATTTACCCTCCACGGCCGTTCCTCGATCGGTTTTGCGGAATGCGTTCAGAGCTGCCGGCGTTTCCAGTGCGAAGAACGCATTTTTCCCGATGACGAGGGAACCGCGCGTGTTGCCGGGTACGGAAAGCGATTGTCCATCTGCGGACATGCAGTGCAATGCGGTGATTTCGGCGATTTCTGTCGGCTTCCCGGCGCTGATGGCAAGCTCATGCCGCAGGTAGGAGGAACCGTCTCTCAGGATGGCGCGCCACTGGATGCTCAGGTTACCGTCCGGCGATGTCATCGTGGCGGACAGCGCCTTGCCGGGGTGGCGCAGGGCTGCCTTGGCGGATTGCGGGTCGGCTGGCAGGTCGGAAAATATTGGAGTCGTCGTTTTCATTTCCGAACTGCGGATCGTACGGCCGTTTTTCAATCGCAGGGTGAAAAGGTCGTCGCTGTTCGACACGATTTTATGCTGGCCGGAGGAAACTTCCGTAAGGTGCAGGGCCCCATCGTTGAACACATACGAAGCATGCAGGGTGCTGTTGCCCAAATGGAATTCGTTTTGTGCCGCCATTGTTTCGGCTGTACCTAGCTGGCCGTCCGGATAGGTGATGCCGGAAGCCGAGAGTACGGTTGCTCCAAGAAGCGCGGAGAATATGAGGAGCGATATTTTCATATGGCGTATTTTCATCAGATTATTTATAGTATAAGCGAAAATGAGAAGTATTCTTTCATCTAATGTGATTGCGGGTTGTTTGGTTTCCTGATTTCGAGGGGAAGGGGGGGTGAAAGTGTTCCTGAATGTTCGAGAAAGGCAAGGAGCAGATGCTTTATGCTGGAAGACATGGACAGTTTTTCAACAACAGTGCTCGATGCAGATGGCGGTGCACCTTTATATGCCGTAGTGGTGGCACGAGATTTACGCGACGGTTAACGGCGCGGCGGATGTTCGGAGGATGGAGGTGGATGAATCCTGCGAGGCTTTGTTGCACGCGGATCTGGTGGGGACGCTGGCCGCGTTCCGCACAGGTGCGGCGGCTTGTTCAGGACGAACGCGTCCGGCAGGTGCGGTAGGGTATCTGGAAGGATGATCCCGCCCGCTGGATTGACCTTCTGCAATCCGGGCGACGAAATCAGTCGATGCGCACGGCGGTACCGTAGGCGCATACTTCCGTCACGCTATCGAAAATATCCGCACTCATGAACCGCATGCCAACCACGGCGTCAGCACCTATGGCGCGGGCGCGATCCGTCATACGCTGTAGGGCTTGCGCCTTCGCTTCCTCCTCGAGTCGTGTGTACTCGTCCAGCTCGCCGCCGAGAAGCGACTTCAACCCAGCGATCATGTGTTTGCCCACATGGCGCGTCTTCACGATACTGCCGGAAACGATTCCTAAGACCGCAGAGATCTCACCCTGTGGAAGCGACTCCGTGGTTGTGACGGGGAATTGCCTGCCGGGCGTGGCCGGAATGCCGGCTGGTACCGACGGAGGCCGGGGGACGGAAGGTGCATCATGCGGTACGGAGGGAGGGGCAGGCGGCGCGGGAGGCGGCGGCACCGGAGAAGAGTGCCGAGGAGCCGGTTCAAGCTCGGCGGACAGGGCTTCCCAAGTCGTCCACTCGGTCGCGCCTTCGCGGCAGACCGGCGTTTTCGCGTTGATGGTTCCCTGCTGCACAAGGGCATGGAAAAGCGGAAGCGTATAGGGGCCCATTTGGCGGGCACCATCATAGTAGTAGTAGGTTTGCATGTGCCGTGACACTAAATGGCCGCAGCATTTGAGTCAAGCGAAAACGCGGCAGTTGTTCTTGAAATGTGCGTATCTTCAGACGTGCTACTCGCCGGATGACTGGACCTTTCACGGCCTGACGTGCTGCGCCTGCTCTCGAATCCAGTCGATGGCGAATAATAGAAAGACGAGGATGGAAGGTTTTTTCCATGGAGCCGGAACCGGATGACCGTTGTTATGGAGAGGGCGATGGCAACGGAAAGGTGATGGCGAGTTCGATGTTTGCGGGTGTGTTGCTGGGATGGGTGTTGGTAGGGTGGCCTGTTGCCGTGCTGCCGTGGTTGTGGCTGTGGTGGTGAAGGGGGCATGCCCGGTTTGCGGCTTTACGCGGGGGAGGTTTGAGGTTAAGGTAGCATTGTCGGCTGTTGGGCCGAGTGTCGATATGGATGCGATGGAGCGTTTTTTTGTGTTTTTGACGGCGGAGCGCCAGGCTTCTCCTCATACGACGGCTTCGTACAGGCGGAGTCTGGAGGCGTTCCGGGGGTGGATGGGCGATCGGTTCGAGGGTTGGCATGCTTGCAGCGCGGATGTGTTTCGCGAGTGGCTTTTTGTGTTGTTGAAGGAGGAGCTGGCGGCTTCGTCGATTCGTCAGCGGTTTGCCGCACTGAGGTGTTTTTACGGGTTTTTGATGAAGCGGGAGGGTTTGGGCGTGAATCCTTTGGCTGAGGTGGCCTTGCCGAAGGCGGGCAAGCCGCTGCCTGTGTTTTTGAATGTGGAGCAGATGCTGGGGTTGCTGGAGGTGCCGTTCAAGGTGAAGCTTGATAAGAGGATGCCGGTTTGGCTGCCGTTTCGCGATGCGGCTATTCTGGAGCTTTTTTATTCCTGCGGTTTGCGGTTGAGCGAGCTGGCTGCACTCGATGCGGGGGCGTTCCGAGGGGATGTGGAGTGTTTGCGTATCAAGGGGAAGGGGCGGAAGGTGCGGCTGGTGCCGGTGGGGCGTGCGGCGGTGAAGGCGGTGCGGGAGTATGTGGAGATGGCGGGTTTGCCGGAGGATGGGCCGCTGTTTATTTCGAGGCTGCGGAGGAGGATGACGGGGAGGAGTATCGAGCAGATGCTGGATAAGTATTTGAGGTTTTCGGATGTGCCTTTTCATATTTCTCCTCATAAGCTGCGGCATTCGTTCGCGACTCATTTGCTGGAGGCGGGGGCGGATTTGCGGGCGGTGCAGGAGTTGCTCGGGCATGCGTCTCTTTCGACGACTCAGGTGTATATGCATGTGACGCGGGCCCGGCTGAAGGAGGTGTATGAGGCAGCGCATCCCCGGGCTTGAAGTGGTGGGAGGAGGTCGGACCGGAGCAGGGCGGAGGGTTCCGCGTGTTTCCTCGGCAGGTCGGGTCAATTGTGCGTGACGTTGGCGTTTTTTTATGGTAGAGTTCCGCAGAGGTTATCATGTTTACGACTGATTTTTTAGTGATCGGCAGTGGTGTTGCCGGTTTGAGTTTTGCTTTGCGTGCAGCGGAGTATGGGAATGTGACGGTTTTGACGAAGGGGGAGGCGCTGGATTCGAGTTCGGCGAAGGCGCAGGGCGGGATTGCGGCGGTGATGTCCGCCGAGGATTCTTTCGAGTCGCATGTGGCGGATACGCTGGATGCCGGCGCTGGGCTTTGCGTAGAGCAGGCGGTGCGGACGATTGTGGAGGAGGCTCCGGCGGCGATTGACGAGTTGCTGCACTGGGGGGTGGATTTCGATGCGGATGCGGAGGAGCCGGCCGGGTTCGAGCTGGGCCGCGAGGGGGGGCATTCGCAGCGGCGCATTCTGCATGCGAAGGATACGACGGGGCTGGAGATCAGTTCGAAGCTGCTTCAGGCTGTGCGGGATAATCCACGGATTACGCTGCTGGAAGGTCATGTGGCGATCGATTTGATTACGACGGCGAAGTTGGGGCTGGTGACGGAGGATCGGGTGCTGGGGGCGTATGTGCTGGTGAAGGGGACGGGGAAGGTGGAGATTTTCCGCAGTGATCGCGTGCTGCTGGCGACGGGGGGCGCGGGCCGCGTGTATTTGTTTACGACGAATCCGGATACGGCGACGGGGGACGGTGTGGCGATGGCCTGGCGCGCCGGGGCGACGATTTCCAATATGGAGTTTGTCCAGTTTCATCCGACGTGTTTTTACAATAAGCGGGCGGATGATCGCGCGGGTCAGACGTTTCTGATTTCCGAGGCGGTGCGTGGCGAGGGCGGTGTGCTGATCGGTGCGGATGGGAAGGAGTTCATGCACAAGTATGATCGCCGGGGTTCTCTGGCTCCGCGCGACATTGTGGCGCGAGCGATCGATTCGGAGATCAAGAGGACGGGGAATCCGTGCGTGTATGTGGATATTACGCACAAGCCCGCCGGATATATGGCGGAGCGGTTTCCGCTGATCGACGAGACGTGCCGTTCCTACGGGATCGATCCTTCGACGCAGCCGATTCCGGTGGTGCCGGCGGCGCATTACCAGTGCGGTGGTGTGGCGACGGATACGAATGGGCAGTCGTCGATGCGCGGGCTTTTCGCCGCCGGAGAGGTGGGCTGTACGGGGCTGCACGGGGCGAATCGCCTTGCTTCGAATTCCCTGCTGGAGTGCGTGGTGATTGCGCGCCGTGCGTTGCGTACGATGTTGGTGAAGCTTCCTTTGGCGCATCCGGCGGAGTCGTATCCCATTCCCGAGTGGCATAGCGGGGAGGCGGTGCCTCCCGATGATTTGGCGATTATTTACCATAATTGGGATGAGATTCGCCGTCTGATGTGGGATTATGTGTCGATCGTGCGGTCGAATCACCGTTTGCAGCGTGCGGCAACTCGCCTGCGGATTCTGAGCCGCGAGGTGAAGGAGTTTTACTGGGGGTATTGCGTGACTCCCGAGATTCTTGAGTTGCGCAATCTGGTGACGGTTGCGGAGCTGATTGTGGATTGCGCGATCCGGCGCAATGAGAGCAGGGGGCTGCATTATACGATGGATGCCCCGGAACGGGGGCCGAGTGCCGTTCCGACGACGATTCACCGCTGGTAGTTTTGATGGTATGGTTCGCACGGTTGCCGCTGTTCTGTTGTTGTGGATGGTTCCCGGGAGCGGGGGCGCTGCGGTGCAGTCCGGTGGCGGCGTGTCGATCAGGGGCGGCTCTTCCGGCTCTGTGGAGGTGAGCGGCGAGAAGGAGGTTCCGGCTCCGGCCCAAGGAGGGAGGCTTGCTCCGCCGAATGCTCCAGTTAAGTTTGCGGCGGGAGGCAGGAAGGGGGAAGAGATGCGTTATGCGGATCCGAAGACGACGAAGTTTCCTGCGAAGGTGGGGGTGTATCCCTGGCATTTCGATGTGACGGCGACGGTGTTCTGGATCGGGGAGGCTCCGACGGCGCGTAATAAGACGCCGAATCACAAAAGTTCGTGGGATCAGCTGTGGCAGGCGAATTACGGCGGCTTCGACCATCCGGATACGGAGTTCCGGACGGAGGATTTTTGTCCGAAGGGGTTTGTGCCGCGGTTGAATCCGTTTTATGTGGCGTTGCCGTATAACGATTGTGTGGGTTCTTCCGCTCATAAGCCGGAGGCGGAGCGGGTGATTCCCTGGTTCAAGCGTGATTTCGAGAGGGCCGGTCGTTCGGTGTGCAAGGGGGTGTGGGTGCAGATTTTCTATGAAGGGAGGTATTGTTTCGCCCAGTGGGAGGATTGCGGGCCGTTTACGACGGATGATTGGGAGTATGTGTTCGGATCGAAGCCGCCGAAGAATGCGAATAATAATGCGGCAGGGATCGATATTTCTCCGGCCGTGCGGGATTTTCTGGGGATTCCTTCGGGTTCAGCACGCGTGCATTGGCGGTTTGTGGATTTTCATCTTGTGAAGGAAGGGCCGTGGGCGAAGTACGGGTTGAATAATCCGTTCGTGAATAAGGAGCTGAAGCATGCGCGGCTGAAGGATGCCAGGAGAGGAAAGGGAGGGCGTGTGGCTCCGAAGGCGGTGCCGGCGCCGATGGATCGGAAGGATTGGTCTCCGTATCGTGTTCGGTGATTTTTTCGTTTGTTTTGTTATGTTCAGGAATTTGATTTTCGATTGGTCGGGTACGTTGTGCGATGATTTGGGGTTGACGCTGGATGCGTCCAATCATGTATTCGAGCAGTATGGGCGCAAGCCTCTTTCTCTGGATGAGTTTCGTGCGGAGTTCCAGCTTCCGTATCCGGATTATTATGCGAGGGTGCTGCCTGAGGTGCCGATCGATGAGGTGGAGGATCATTTCAGGTACGGGTTCAAGGTGTCGTGTACACCGGTGTGTATTCTGCCGCATGCGCGGGAGTTTATGCTGTTTTGCCGGAGGAGGGGGATTCGCTGTTTCGTGTTGACGAGCGTGGATGCGAAGGCGTTCGATGAGCAGTGCCGGGAGCTGGGGATGTTCGATTTTTTCGAGGCGATTCATGCCGGGGTGCGGGATAAGGAGGCTTATATCGGTTCGCTGATGGCGCAGCACGGCCTGCGGGCTGAGGAGACGGCGTTTATCGGCGATATGCAGCATGATATGGCGGCGGCTCATTGCGCCGGCGTGATGGCCGTGGGTGTGTTGACGGGGTATAACGATGCGGCGCAGCTTGTGCAGGCAAAGCCGGATTTGCTGGTGCCCGATTTGCGCGTTTTACGGCTTCTTGTCGATAAGGTTCCGTCTGTCCCCCGCGAGGAAGATGTGATTCGGCTGAACGGGCTGGAGCTGGTTTGTTCGATCGGCGTGCCGGATGAGGAGCGGGCCGAGCCACAGCGGTTGACGGCGGATGTGGAGCTTGTGCCGCCGATGTTTTTTGCCGAGGCCGGGGACGATCTGGCGCGGACGGTGGATTACGATGCGCTTTCGAAGAGGCTGATGGCGGTGGCGGCGGCGAGGCCGCGGCGGCTGGTGGAGACGCTGGTGCATGATCTGGCGTGCTGCTGTGTGGAGGAGTTCGGCGCGCGGCGCGCGGCGGTGGAGGTGCATAAGTTTATTCTGCCGGAGATGAGGTCTACATCGGTGCGGACGTGCGTGTGCGGCGGTGCATGCTGATGGCGCGGGGGAGCTCTTGAGGGTTTCGTTGTTTCGTGATAGGGTAACGGGGAGATGATTCGTTTTTCTGTTCTGGCCAGCAGCAGTGCGGGGAATGCTTCGGTGATCAGCGCCGGAGGGGTGCATGTGCTTGTGGATGCGGGGATCAGTGCGTTGCAGTTGAAGCGGCGGCTGGCGGAGGTGGGGCTTGAGCTTGAGGATTTGTCCGCCGTGCTGGTGACTCACGAGCATGCCGACCATACTCAGGGGCTGCACCAGCTTTCAAAACGGGTGCCGGTGCGGGTGTTCTGTACGCGGCATACGGGGATGGAGATCCGGGAGAAGGCGCCGCATGCGGCCTGTTCGTTTTTCGAGGCGGGGCATTCGTTCGAGTTGGGGGATTTGCGGGTGACTCCGTTCGGGGTGGCGCACGATGCGGTGGATCCGGTGGGATTCCGGTTCGATTGCGGGGAGGTGAGTCTGGGGTATTTGACGGATACGGGGCATGTGCAGAAGCATGTGCCGGAGTTTCTGGCGGGGGTGGAGGCTTTGTATCTGGAGTCGAATTACGAGCCGGATATTCTGGCGGCCTGTACGCGGCGGCCATGGCCGCTGAAGCAGCGTATCGCTTCGCAGCACGGGCATTTGTCGAACGGGCAGGCGTGCGAGTTCGTGGAGGCGATCGCGCATCAGGGGTTGCGCCATTTGGTGCTGGCCCATTTGAGCCGGGAGTGCAATGAGCCGGGCGTGGCGCGGGCTTTGATGATGCAGTCGCTGACAAAACTCGGTTTGTCGACGAATTTGTATTGCGCTTCGCCGGTGGATGTTCTACCTTGGATTACGGTTGAGCCATGATGATCGAAGGGAGCGCACGCTATGGAGTTCATGACGATTTGTGAGAATCTGGGGGTTCTTGTAGGAGCCTTGGCAGGGTCGATTGCTTCTTCCCGCGTACGTATGGATTTGTTCGGGGTGGTGACGTGCGGTTCGATTTGCGCCCTGGGGGGCGGTACGGTGCGCGATGTGCTGCTGGGGCACGATATGTACGGCAATACGATTCCGGTTTATTGGACGGTGCCGAGCGGGCTGCCGTATTTGTATGTGGCGTTGATTACGTCGTTTGTGGTGTTTTTCGTGGTGCGGAAGTGGCGGCCTCCGATGGGGACGATCCGCGTGATGGATGCCCTGACGGTGGCTTTGTTTACGATGATCGGTACGCAGAAGTCGTTCGATGCGGGGTTCCCTTCCGTGATTTGCGTGCTGATGGGGTTGTGTACGGGGGTGGCCGGAGGTATTTTGCGCGATCTGGCTACGGGGAATGTGCCGTATGTGTTCCGCCCCGGCGAGTTGTATGCGACGGCGGCGTTGGTCGGGTCGATCGGTTTTCTGTTTTGCAAGTACTGGGAGGTGCCGTCTACGTACGCGTTCGTGATCGGCTTTTTCCTGGTGTCGATCGTGCGGTTCGGCGCGATTGCATGGCGGTGGAGCCTGCCTTCGTACCAGTCTCTGTTCGATTCGTCTGAGAAGAGCGACGAGTGACGCAGCTTCCGTGCGTGGCGCGGTTCAGGCCGCTTTGTTGCGGCGGATGCGTTGCCATTTGGCCGCGATGCGGATGTAGGCGTTCAGAAGGATGCGGAATGTTTTCGGCGCGCCGGGGATGGGGTAGACGGCCCGCAGGCATTGCATCAAGGCGGCGGCGGTGCGTTTGGCCCGTTCGGGGTCGTTGCTGGCGGCCTGTGCGGCGTGTTTGATGTAGCCGGGCGTGTAGGGCGGTTCCTGGGTCCACGGGGTTTCTTTCCGGTAGCGGAAGAAGGTGGCTTCGAGCTGCGTGGGAGGCGGGGAGGTGCTGTCCGGCTTGCTGCCGCCCGCAAAGTGGACGAGAGCCGGGCAGCGGGTGGCTTCGAGGATTTCGGCTGCGCCGTAGGGGATGTGTTTGAGGCGGGTATGGAAGGTGCCTGCGAGGCTTTCCTTTTCAAAGCAGGGCATGATGCACCATTGGTAGGGGATGGTTTTGATTTCGCCTTCGAGGACGATGTTCATAATGTCCTGATCGGGGAAGCGGTAGAGGTGGCTGTGCGTTTCGGCGTAGCGGATGAGGCGTTCCGCCGCCTGCGTGGCGCGCATGCGGTCGAGGTTCATCAGGAGCTGGCCGGAGAGGTAGTAGGGGTGGTCGATGGGGAAGCCGAGGTCTTCGACGATGCGGCTGTGCCGTACGGAGTCTCCGAGGCTGGCAAGGTAGACGTCCTGCACGGCTCCAAGGCAATAATCGTCGAGGTCGGTTTGGAAGAGTTCGCCGCAGTCCTGGAGGAACATGACGTCGGAGTCGACGTAGAGGGCGCGGTGGACGGTTTCCGGCAGGAGGTCGGGGATGAGGAAGCGGTAGTACATGGCGGCGGTGAAGTCGCCGCTGCCGCTGCCGCAGGAGCGGAATTGCTGCCGGAGGTCGTGGTAGCTGATGGTGAAGTCGTGGCTGCTTTTCCATGTGTCGATGACGTCCTTGACGTCGTCGCGGACTCCGCCGTCGAGGACGTGGATGTCGTAGCGGCGGCCCGGCGCAGCATGTTTGAGCAGGGAATGTACGGCGAGGCCGAGCGGCACGGAGAAGTTGCGGTCGGCAGAGAAGACGATGCTCAGGGGGGCTTCGGAAGCGGTCATGGAGTTCAAGAGAGGTGCGCGCCCGTAAGGCGCTTGCTGCCCTGTTGATAGCAGATTTTCCGACTGAGATCAAGCGGCATGTCGTGTTTTGTCGGCAGGGTGAGGATGCGGTCGGATTATTTGTCTTGAGCCGCCTGTTTTTTTGTGATAGGTCTTGCGGGTCTTCTTTCTCTCTGTATGATTTCCCCCTTGCGTTCATCCGGCGTTCTTCTGGTTCATTTTTCATCCCTGCACAATTACGGTACGGGGATGATGGGGATCAATCTGTTGCATCATTTGCGCCTTCGCAGGCCGGGGCTGGATGTGTTCGCCTCGGATTTCGACGGGGAGGAGGATGTCGCGGCCCTTCGCAGCGAGCTTGGTGCGGAGGATGGGTGTATTGTATTCAAGCGGAAGGATTATCTGGCTTTGGAGAGGAGGCTGCAGGTGAGTACGAAGCTGAGGAAGCTGTCGTTCGTTCCCGGTTTGCGGCGGTTTCTGGATGCTCTGCCCGCCCGGCTGGCGTCGCGCTACCGCGATGTGGTGTTTCTGGGTGGCGACGGCCTTTGGGAAGGGTATTACAAGGATGGCGAGGTGCCGCTGCTGAAGTTTTTTCAGGAGGTGGAGAAGCATTCCCGCCTGTATCTGGTCGGGCAGACGATGGCTCCGTTTTCCAATCCGCGGAATGTGGAGAGGATGAGGTCGTTGCAGAATACGGTGATTTATGCGCGGGATGAGGCCGGATGGCGTTATTTGACGGAGGAGATCGGGATGTCTCCGGAGAGGGCGAAGCGGTCGTCCGATCTGGCTTTGCTGCCTTTGCCGCGGCAGGGCGAACCGGGGCTGTGGAAGGAGGTTTCCGGCAGGTACGGGCTGGCTCCCGGGGAGTATGTGACTCTGGTGATGTCCGGCATGGCTTCTTATTATACGAAGAATGTGGAGGATTTCGAGCAGGCATGGGTGGTCTTGATCCGGCGCCTGCTGGCGGAGCGGAGGCTGGAAGGAAAGAAGCTGTGCATTCTGGTGCATGTGTTTTCGGTGTTCGGAGGCAAGCCGGAGAGGGAGGTGGCGCGGACGGTGTTCGGTATGTTGTCCGATGCGGAGCGCGAGCGCGTGGTGCTGATCGATGAGGAGGTTAAGCCGACTCGAGCGCGGCTGGTGCTGGGGAACAGTTTGTTCGTGATTACGTCGCGTATGCATGCATCCGTGTCTTCGTACCAGATGGGGGTTCCTGCTGTGGTGCTGGCATACGGGCCGAAGTATAAGGGGCTCGTCGGCGAGGGGCTGGGGTGCGGCGATTTGCTGGTGGTGGCCGATGATTCAGGGAAGTGGACATCCGGGAGTATTGTTGACGAGGTTATGGAAAAGGCCGATTACGTGCTGGAGCGCAGGGAAGCCTTGTGCGCCCGCATTCGCGAAGCCGCTGCCGCGGAGGCCGGGCATGTGGAGCAGGCGATGGATGATCTGGCCCAACGTCTTGCCTGATGATGAAGGAGAGGAATTCCGATATGCTGCCGAAATTGTCGTATGTGCTGCTTGCCTATAACCGGGAGCAGCACATACGCGCCGCTCTGGAGAGTGCGTTCGCGCAGGATTACGAGGGGGAGCTGGAGTATATTATCAGTGACGATTGTTCGACGGACGGGACGTTCGACGTTATTCGGGAGATGGTTGCGGCGTACAAGGGCGGCCGCCGCGTAGTGGTGACGCAGACGCCTCACAATATGCATCTGGCCGGGAATACGAGCCATGCCGTGCAGTTCGTGACGTCCGACTGGGTTGTGCGTGCTGATGACGACGATGTGTCGCTGCCGAACCGCTGTACACTGCTGGCGCGCGCCATTATGGATAATCCGGGTGCAGCGTGTTTTCTGGCTCCACTGGTGAATGTGGGGGATGCGGGCTGTACGATGGAGTATGCGCGGCGGCTGGTTTCGGATGCCGCGTGGAGGTACGAGGTGCATTCGATTGACGAGTATGTCGATGCGTCGAAGCATTCGGTGCTTCCTTTCATTGCGGTGAAGACGTATGCCGCCAAGATTTTCCGGGAGTGGGGGGGGCTGCCTCTTGATGCGGCGTATATGGATGATGAGACGATGGCGATGCGCTGCCTGCTGGTGGGCGATACCGTGGCTCTGCATGGGCCGCCCGCGATTCTGTACCGCAGGACGGGTGAGGAGATGAGCGGCGCATCAGATGGGGATGCGAGTGTGGCCCGGATTGAGAGCAAGGAGCGGAAGCTGGTCGTTTTCCACGAGAGGACGAGCCGGGGTTATGAGGCCGTGCATAGGGATTTGTTGCGTATTCGCGAGTCGATTGCCTCGCAGGGCGGAGATGCGGAGCTGTTGCGGCGCGCCGGGCTGATGGTGGAGGTGAGCGGGCGCGGGCTGGAGCATGCCCGGCTGCAGCGCGACTGGTGGCAGTTGTCCACATGGAGGAGGCTGCGCCATACGTTTCGCTCGGCGCGGTGGAGGTCTCCTTCCTGGTGGGTGTTTTCCGTGGGCCGTTGTTTGCCTCTTCCGTTGTACGTGCGCTGGTATAGTGCGGTGAAGCGCCTGCAGCGGAGGCGGTGATGCGTCTGCGGCGTGTTCGATCTTGCTTTTGCCGGGCGGGTTGTCTATACTTGCCGGGCAATGAGCGTTATTCCGAATGTGCTGGCCGAGCGTTACGCGTCGGCGGCGATGAAGTCGATCTGGTCGGCCGAGGGCCGTATTGTTCTTGAACGCGAGTTCTGGATTGCCGTGATGAAGGCGCAGAAGGAGCTGGGGCTGGATATTCCCGCCGAGGCGATCGAGGCCTACGAGAAGGTGAAGGATCAGGTGGATGTGGATGCCATCAATGCCCGCGAGCGCATTACGCGCCACGATGTGAAGGCCCGTATCGAGGAGTTCTGCGATCTGGCCGGGTGCGAGCATATCCACAAGGGGATGACCTCGCGCGATTTGACGGAGAATGTGGAGCAGCTTCAGGTGTGGCGTGCGATGCAGGTGATCCGCGATAAGGCGGTGGCGGTGCTGGTGCGCCTGTCGAACCTGTCGGAGCAGTGGAAGGATGTGACGCTGGCTGCGCGTACGCACAATGTGGCGGCGCAGACTTCGACGATGGGCAAGCGCGTGGCGATGTTCGGCGAGGAGATCGTGCATGGTTTCGGCGCATGGGTGTCGCAGATGGATCGCTATGCCGTTCGCGGGCTGAAGGGCGCGGTGGGTACGCAGCTGGATCAGCTTTCGCTGTTCGGCAAGAATGCGGAGACGGTGGCGGCTCTCGAAGAGAAGGTTTGTTCCCATCTCGGGATTCCCGCGAAGTGGACGAATGTGGGGCAGGTGTATCCGCGTTCTCTCGATTTCGCCGTGGTGTCCGGCCTTGTGGAGCTGACGGCTGGTTGTGCTTCGTTTACGAAGACGCTGCGCCTGATGGCCGGCCACGAGCTGGCGACGGAAGGTTTCGCCAAGGGGCAGACGGGTTCCAGCGCGATGCCGCATAAGATGAATGCCCGCTCCTGCGAGCGAGTGAACGGTTTCCATATTATTCTGAAGGGCTATTTGGCGATGATCGCCGGGATTACGGGCGATCAGTGGAACGAGGGCGATGTGTCCTGCTCCGTGGTGCGCCGCTGCGTGCTGCCGGATTCGTTTTTTGCCGCCGATGGGTTGCTGGAGACGTTTCTGACGATTCTCGATCAGATGGGCGTGTATGCCGCTGTGGTGGATGCCGAGCTGCGCCGCTATCTGCCGTTCCTGCTGACGACGACGATTCTGATGGCCGCCGTGAAGCGCGGTATCGGCCGCGAGACGGCTCACGAGGTGATCAAGGAGCATGCTGTGGCGGTGTCGAACGATTTGCGCGCCGGGACGATTTCGCAGAACGATTTGCTCGATCGCCTCGCCGGGGATGATCGCCTGGGTATCGGCCGCAGCGAGTTGCAGTCGATTTTTGATGAGAATGCGAATGATACGGGTATGGCCTCCGAGCAGGTGGCTGTGTTCCGCGGGATGGTGTCGGAGATTGTGGGCCGTTTCCCCGCCGGGGCGGGTTACGTTCCCGGTGCCATTCTGTAATATCTGTAGATTGCATTGCCATGTCGGATTTTTCGCCAGCCGGTTGTCCTGAAGGGGAACGTTTCGTTTACGAGAGCGCGGCGTTCCGCATGACCCGTTCGCGGGTGGAGCAGGACGGCGCGGTGGCGGAGGTGGTGCATCCGGGCCTGATTCGTTCGACATGGCGGCAGCATCGAGATTCTTCGCACGGGGAGGTGCATGAGCATGCCCTGCGCGAAGTGCCTTCGCACGTTCCCCGCTACAAGGGCTGCTTCCCGATTCTGGAAGCGGCCTATAATATGGCGATGAACGAGGTGGAGGACAATCTCAGCCCGGAAGGCCTGTTTTTTTCCGGCGCCAATTGGCACCATGCCTGGACGCGCGATACGGCTTTTGCCGTGCATCTCGCTCTGGCTCTGGTCGATCCGGAGCATAGCATGCAAAGCCTGCGTTCGCGCGTGGCGGATGGAGAAGTGGTGCAGGATACGGGTACGGGCGGTTCGTGGCCGGTTTCGACGGATCGCGTTTCGTGGGCTTTGGCGGCCTGGGAGGTGTTTCTGGCGACGGGCGACCGCGAGTGGCTGGCCTGGTCGGCGGATGTGCTGCGCCGGACGCTGGTGCATGACGAGGAGGTTGTGATCGACCAGAGCGGGCTGATCCGCGGCGAGAGTTCGTTCCTCGACTGGCGGGAGCAGAGTTACCCGGACTGGATGTCGCCCGTG
Organism: Neoakkermansia glycaniphila; assembly: GCF_001683795.1. GTDB lineage: Bacteria > Verrucomicrobiota > Verrucomicrobiia > Verrucomicrobiales > Akkermansiaceae > Akkermansia > Akkermansia glycaniphila. The sequence goes on along the minus strand of NZ_LIGX01000018.1, from coordinate 29,374 downwards.
GATATTGCCGAGTCGTTTTCCCTGAGTACGATGGCCCTGCATAGCCAGGCGCGCCGGATTCTTTCGTGGATGTGCCGCGAGCTGGGGCAGGCGGAGGAGGCCGAGGCGTGGGATGAGGAGGCGGACAAGCTGGCGGATCTGTTGAACGATATTTTCTGGATGCCTGCCCGCGGCCAATACGGGCAGTATCTGTACGGCAGGGGCTATCCCGTGCTTTCTCCCCGGAGCGATGCGCTGGGCGAGGCGTTCTGCGTGCTGTTCGGCATTGCGGGCGGGGCGCATGCGGAGCGCGTAGTGTGCCGCATGCCTCACGGCTGTTTCGGGGTGCCGACGTTCGATCCTTTCAAGAGCTCTGTGGGCGATTGCTACCACAATCATGCGGTGTGGCCGTTCGTGGAGGGGTATGCGCTCCGTGCCGCCGCCGAGGTGGGGCATATGGGAGCGGTAGCGCGGAATATGGCTTGCCTGCTGCGGGCCGTGCTTCTGTTCGGCACGAATAAGGAGAATTTCAGTGCGGAATCCGGCGACTGTTTCGATACGGTGCTGAATTCCGACCGCCAGCTCTGGAGCGTGGCGGCTACTCTGGGCATGTTCTACCGCGCTTTGTTCGGGCTGGTATGGGATGGCGATGTTCTGGTGTTCGCCCCCTGTGTGCCGAAGGAGTATTCCGGCGAGCACTGGCTGTACGGCCTGCGCCTGCGTTCGTTTACGCTGGATGTCCATATTCACGGGTACGGCACGGAGGTGTGCCGCTGCATGATCAACGGCAAGGATGCCCCACCGATCATCAGCGCCCGGGCGACGGGGCATTTCGTCGTGGAGCTGGAGGTGAATCCCGTGGACCGCGACGGCGAACCGGCTCTGGCTCCGGCTTCTCCTGCGGATTTGCAGGAGCCCGCATGGGTGGAGGATGAGGATGCTCTTGAATGGCATCCCGTGGAGCGCGCCGCCTATTACCGCATTTACCGCAACGGCATACCGATCACGCAGCAGACGGCTTTGCGCTATGTGCCCGTGGCGGAACCTCATTATGCCCAGTATCAGGTGCAGGCCGTGAGCTACGGTGGCCGCGAGTCGTTCCTGAATGCGCCCCGCGAGCATCTGCTGCCGAATTCGCGCTACTGCGTGCTGCCTCTTTCGATCGGCCGTTATGGGGAATATCCCGTCGAGGGAGGGCAGGCGTGGCTCGATACGCAGCCGCATACGCGCTGCCTGGTGTATCACGATCTTACTTTGGCCGAATCGGGCATTTACCGTGTGGAAGCATGGTTTTGCAATGCGACGGAGAGCCGCCGCGACGGCGATACCTGCGCCATACGTTCGCTGTTCGTGGATGACAAGTTCGAGGGGCATCTGGTGATGCCGCAGACGGGGGAGGCGGGCGACTGGGAGCATTATACGCATACGTCCGCGCTGGAAATGTCTCTGGAATCTGGCACGCACCGGTTCCAGATACGCTATACGGAGAGCGATCGCAATGTGAACGGGGGTACGAATCAGGCGATGGTGCGCCATTTGAGAGTGACCCGCATCGGCTGATGCCCGGCGGGTGATGGGAGGAGCGGCAGAGCCTGCGCCCGGAAACGGAAAAGAGAGCAGAACTCCGGCTCTACTCTCTTTTCAGGATCGAACTTTCCGGGTTCGATCATTTTAAATCGGCGGTTAGCACGTTGGATGGATGTGATGCCTCGGCCTGAGCAGGCGGCCCATCCGGTCAAGGTCTTCCTTCTATGGCCCAGAAGTACCTTCCCTGGAGCTTTTGGACAATGTCGCCCGCTCTACTTATAAAGCAAGCCGGAATGCCGTTTTTGTCTAAATCGGTGTATTTTTTTTGAATATTTTCCCGTTTTTTCTTCCAAATGGGCTTTATGGCCTCGATTTTCGGAGTTTTGCAGGGTTGCCTATAAGGAAAGGCGGCCGATGTAGGGCAGGTTGCGGAACTGGCCCGCGTAGTCCATGCCGTAGCCGACGAGAAAGTCGTTGCCCGCGGTGAAGGCGTGAAAATCGGCTTCGCAGTTGACGAGGCGCTGGCCCTGCTTGTAGACGGCGACGACGGTGTAGACGGCCGCGGCTCCGTTTTCAAGCAGTTTGTTCTTGATGGTGTGCATGGTGAGGCCGGTGTCCAGCACATCGTCGATGATGAGGACTTTTTTACCGGCGAAGGCGGGCATGTTCTGTTCCCAGTGGACGGCTCCGCTGCTGCTGGTGCCCTCTCCGTAGCTGGTCACGCGGAAGCTTTCGAGCCTGTAGTTGCTCGGCAGGTAGCGGAGGAGGTCGGAGGCGAACCAGAGGCCGCCGTTGAGGAGTACGAAGGCGATGATGGTTTCGTCATTTCCCAGAGTGTTCAGTATCTTTTTTGCCAGCATCGGCACGCGGGTAGCGATGGATTCTTGCGAGATGTAGGGAATGATTTCCATGGATGTATTTTAGGATGTTTGCTTCGCTGCGTCAAGGCGGAAGCGCAGTTTCGAGGATTTCGCGGGCCGTTTGTATGAGGCAGGTTGATGTTGCCTTGCGGTTCGTTCTCTGTTATAAGGCTGCCATGTGGAAGTTGTGTGTTCTCGCGGCTGCTTTGTGCCTGGCATCCTGTGCGGACTGGGTGCTGGACAAGGATAGGACGCAGGCAGGCTATTTCGTGGCCCGGGAAGGGGCTTTGCCGGACGATGTGTTTCATGAGAAGAGCCTCCGGGAGCGCGTGGAGGGGATTCATGCGGATTTCGAGAAGGACAGGCGCTATTACGGCCTGCCTGCCGGAGTGAAGGTGTCTACGGATGAAATCCGCATCCAGACGAAGGAGGGCATGGGCGGCGAGACGATGGGTTCCCTGTATGCGGCCGGAGGGCTCCGCAGCGGCCTCGGCGGGATTGAGCCGTACAGTACGGATTTGACGCTGACGGTGGATCGTTCGAAGTTCCGCCGTCCGGGTGTGGGGCGTTCGGTGCTGGATTCGACGCTGGCTCACGAGCTGGCGCATGCGTGGTTCGCCAAGCGTTTCCCGCTGGTGTATGTGAGCGCGCAGTATGTGGATGTGGTGGAGGGGCAGGCGGTTTTTGCCCAGTACCGGTGGATGGCCCGGAATTATCCGCAGATTTCCGAAGCGAGGTTCGAGGAGCACCATCCTTCTTCCTACCGGGGGTATTACCATGCGTTCAAGCAAAAGTTCACGAAGGGCGGTGCGGTGGACTGGCAGCGTATCCAGTCGCTGGAAGATCAATTGAAATCCCGCCTTGTGCGCACAGGTTCTCTGAACGCCGCCGCCCATTGAGCCTGCGAGGAGGAGCGTCGCCCCACCGTCCCGAAATCCGTCTTGCCTTTTGCCGGACGGGCTGCTATACTGGCGCGGCTTTTTCCACCTAACGATTATGGCAAATCAACTCGATCAATTGAAGCAGTATACAACCGTAGTGGCCGACACCGGCGATTTCAAGCTGATGGAAGCTTATGCTCCTCAGGAGGCTACGACCAATCCTTCCCTGATTCTTCAGGCTTCCGAAAAACCTGAATATCGCCATTTGGTGGAACGCGCCGTCGCCGAGTTCAAGGGTTCCTCCCTGTCCGGCAAGGCTTTGACGGAAGCCGTGATGGATCGTGTGATCGTGGCGTTCGGTCTTGAGATTTTGAAGGTGGTGCCGGGCCGTGTTTCTACGGAAGTGGATGCCCGCCTGTCGTTCGACACGGAGAGCACGGTGGCCAAGGCCCGCGAAATCATCGCCCTGTATGAAGCGAAAGGTATTTCCCGCGACCGCATCCTGATCAAGATCGCTGCGACGTGGGAAGGTATCCGCGCCGCCGAGATTCTTGAGAAGGAAGGCATTCATTGCAATCTGACGCTGCTCTTCTCGCTGATTCAGGCCGTGGCCTGCGCCGAAGCGGGCGTGCGCCTGATTTCCCCGTTCGTCGGCCGTATTTACGACTGGTACAAGAAGAATACGGGCAAGGAATACGCGCCCGAGGAAGATCCGGGCGTGATCTCCGTCCGCACGATCTACAATTATTACAAGAAGTTCGGCTACGATGTGCAGATCATGGGCGCATCCTTCCGTTCTACGGGCCAGATTCTCGCCCTCGCCGGTTGCGACCTGCTGACGATTTCCCCCGATCTGCTCGATCTGCTCAGCAAGAGCGATGAGACGGTGGTGCGCCACCTCGACCCTGCCAAGGCCCGCGAAAGCTCGATCGAGCGCATTTGCGCCGATGAAAAGAGCTTCCGCTTCCTCTTCAATGAAGATGCGATGGCTACGGAAAAGACGGCGGAAGGCATTCGCCGCTTCTCGGCCGACATCCGCAAGCTCGAAGAGCTGATTGAATCCATGATGGCCTGATTTCAACCTATTCCTTTGACAATATGAAGATTCTCGTGACAGGCGGCGCCGGCTACATCGGCTCGCATACGGTGCGCCAGCTCGTGAAGACCGGCGCGGACGTGACCGTGCTCGATAGCATGGTGTACGGGCATCCGGCGGCGATCGTTGATCCCGAGGTGAAGCTGGTGAAGGGAGATTTGGGCGACCCGAGCGTCGTGTATCCCCTGCTGCTTCAAGGCAATTTCGATGCGGTGGTGCATTTCGCCGCTTTCATCAATGTGGGCGAATCGGTGACGGACCCGCTCAAGTACTACGAGAACAACATCGCCAAGCCGCTCGTGTTGCTGCGCGCGATGATCACGGCGGGCTGCAAGCGGTTCGTCTTCTCGTCCACCTGCGCGACCTACGGCGTGCCGACCCAGATCCCGATTCCCGAGACCGAGAAGCAGGATCCCATCAATCCCTACGGCGGTTCCAAGCTGATGCTGGAAAAGGTGTGCAAGGATTGCGACCGCGCCTACGGCCTGAAGAGCGTGTTCCTGCGCTATTTCAATGCCTCCGGTTGCAGCGAAGACGGCCTGATCGGTGAAGACCACGAGCCGGAAACGCACCTGATCCCGAATATTCTCCTCGCCGTCAAGGGCGAACGTCCCGTGATCGAGGTGTACGGTACGGATTACGATACTCCGGACGGTACCTGCATCCGCGACTACATCCATGTGGACGATCTGGCGGATGCCCATCTGCGCGCCGTCGATTATCTGGTCAAGGGTGGCGAAACGAACTGGTTCAATCTGGGTACGGGCCTTGGCCTTTCCGTGCGCGAGATTATCGACGCCGCCGAAAAGGTGACGGGCAAGAAGGTGCCGGTGACCTACGGCCCGCGCCGCGAAGGCGACCCGCCCCGCCTGATTGCGGATGCCCGCAAGGCGAAGGATGTGCTCGGCTGGGAAGCACGCTGCAAGGATGCCTTCCACATTGTGGATACGGCCTGGAAGTGGATGACCGGCCCGCACGGCGGCCACTTCTGAAGCGTCTGTGCGCCCTGTTTTTCCAAGAGCGGCTCCATGCGGGGCCGCTCTTTGCATTTGCCGGGGATATGATGACAGGGAGAGCGGGGTCGCGGACGGTTTATGATGTTGCATCGTATCGGAAAATAGGTGAGAATGATTCCAGAAACAAATAGATCCGATGCAGAAAATCACCATTTACCACAATCCGTCGTGCAGCAAATCCCGTGAAGCCCTCAAGAGAATCCGCGAGGCCGGAGAAGAACCGGAAATCGTCCTGTACAAGGAGAATCCTCCCAGCCGCGAAGAACTGGCGGAGCTGATCCGCCAGACGGGGCTGAGCGTGCGCGGCATCATGCGCGACGGCGAGGATGTGTACGGCGAGCTTCATCTGGACGATCCCAAGTGGACGGACGACGAGCTGATCGATATGATGGTTCAGCACCCCATTCTGATCAACCGCCCGATCGTGGTGACGGCGAAGGGCGCACGCCTGTGCCGCCCGATGGAGGCTCTGGACGAGATCATGCCGTGAGCCGGATAGGGAAGGATTCCCGCTTTTCCTCTGGCGGCGCGGAGCCTGCTTGACAAGGCAGGCCCGGCGGGGCATGATGCCTCCATGAAGACTTTTTTCCGTCTTGTTTGCCTGCTGGCATGCTCTGCGCCCGCTTTTGTTTCCGCCTCCGAATCGCCCGAGGCCGTTCGTCCGTCCGTACCGGCCGGGTTGGAAAAGGCTGTCCGGCTGTCCGACGGCAAGGTGGGTTTTTTCGTGCTTGATCTGGATTCCGGAGCTTCCGCCGGATGGGGGGATGAGGGCATGTATCCGATGATGAGCGTGTTCAAGTTCCCTCTGGCCTTGTCCGTGCTGAGCCGTGTGGATGAGGGGAAGCTGGATCTGGATGCGAAATACAGGGTGGCGGGTAAGGATCTGGATCCGAAGACGTGGAGCCCGATGCGCGAGAAGTTCCCGCAAGGCGGCATGTTTACGCTTCGGGAGCTGCTGCGTTATTCGGTGGCGGAGAGCGATAACAATGCCTGCGATTTTCTGTTCGGCCTGATCGGCGGCCCTGCAGCGGCGCAGGCGGATTTGAAGAAGTGGGGTGTGGAGGATATCAGTATTCGCGTGTTGGAAGGAGTGATGCAGGATGATTGGAATGCCATTTATTTGAATGCGGCCCGCCCGTCTGCGATGGCCGGGTTGTTGAAGCTGTTTGCGGACGGCAAAATTCTCCGCGAGGCGACGAACCGCGAGCTCTGGGAGATGATGGCCGGATGCAAGACCGGTACCGACCGCCTGGTGCAGGGTATGCCTGCCGGAGCGGTGCTGGCGCACAAGACGGGGTCTTCCGGCGTGCGGAAGGATGGCCTTGTGGGCGCATTCAACGATGTGGGAATAGCTGTGCTTCCGGATGGCCGCCGATTGGCGATTTGTGCGTTTGTGTCGGATAGCCGCAGGCCTGTGAAGGAGTGTGCGGCTGTGATTGCATCATTGGCCCGCTGGGCATGCTCCGAATGGAGAGCGCCGGAAAAGAAGGAGTGAGGAGGTGGTATGCGTGCATATTTTTGTGGATCCTTGAGCGCCGTGCGGGTTCAGGTCGGGGAGATTCTGTGCGTTCTCCGTGAGCCGGATACACCGAAGATTATGCAATACAATCTAATTTGTATGCGTAAATGGCATTAAAGTAATAATCAATGTATTATGTATGTCAAATTCGATTGCGAATAGTGTTGACTTTCGTGCAGGCATGCGGCATCTTTGCGCCGCCTTCCAGATAAGTTACTGGTGGTTTGATTCAATATGCGCAAAAACATTGTCTATTCCCTGCTTCTACTTCTGTCCAGTGCATCAACGGTATTTGGTGCAATAGCGAAAGATGAGCTTTATGATTATTGGGATTTTAACGTGGGAGCCAACGGAACGTGGAAAATTCCGACCTATACGTCGGGCGGCAACCCAACGGTGACGATCGGCTCAGCCTCTACCTCGAAATGGGATCCAAATTACGGATACGGGTATATTTCCACTCAATATGATTCAGGCAACGGTTCCATGTTCGCCAGTTTCAAGGAAGGAGGCGACATCACCGTGAAGTATGATGGAGCCAATCGGCCGACGTGGACGGATAAAGACGGCATCAGTATTTCCATGCTCCTTTGCAATGGCAATGTCGGTGCGTGGAATTCATCGGCACACGGTTTCTATTTCGAGACCGAATTTTCCAACTCGGAGACGGGGGCTGTGTCCAGATTCTATTATGCTTTCGTACCGGAGGCAGACCACAGGAATATGAAATTCCAGACGAATATGCCGGGAGACTGGTCCGGGGTCAACGTTGTCATGCCTTTGATGCCGCAGGACAAACTGGTTTCTTTTGTTTTGACTCTTTCCGAGGGTTCTCTTTTCATGTATCTGGACGGAGCATTGTTGCTGACTTGTGGTGCAGCTGTCGGAAATGCTTTCGATTTCAATGTGTTGAATTCATTTCAAATCGGAGGCCCGGCTCCAGCAGGAGAAGAATTCGATGGCTTGAGAGTGGGCCAGTCTGGCTGTTTTGTCATTGATGAACTGGCTATCTGGAAGAAGACGCTGAATACGGATGAAGTAACTTTCGTGCGTGACAATGAAATCGTGACGCTTCCGGCTCCTGAGCCATCCTCCGCTCTGTTGTCTTGCGTCGGCGTTGCCGCTTTTGCTCTGCGCCGCCGTCGCCGGGGGCAGGATGATGCCTCTCCGTTTCATGCCGGGCGTGCATGAGGAATAGCTGCAAGCTTCGGTGAAGCAGTGCAGTGTGCAGGCTATGTATGCACCTGCGCCGGGGTCGGCGATTGCCGGTTTGCCCGGCCGGGTTTGTTTCGGATGAGGCGTGCCGGACGGGAGGCGGCGGGAGCGCCATGCGTGCGATTGTCGCGGGATGGAGCTATTCGGTGTTGGGGGAGATTGTGCTGTTTGATGCTCTTTGTAAGTAAGATACTGCAAGTTTTCTGGTTTTTTGCCGGAAAAATATCATGAAAATATGCCATGAAGAAGAAAGCGGCAAAATTCGTTGTTAAATAATGTTGACTATTGTTGGGATGGGTGTATCCTCCGTTTGTTCTTTCGGCTGAGTATCTGCCGATTCGTTTCTGTATGAGCAAACAAATTTTATTTTCCCTGACCATGTTCCTGTTTGGCGCATCGGCTGCTTTTGGCGGTATATCCAAAAAAGACCTTTACGATTACTGGGATTTCAATACGGGGAATAATGGCGCATGGAAAATACCGACCTATTCTTCAGGAGGCAAGCCGGATATTGCGATCGGAAATAATGCGACATCGAAATGGGATCCGAATTACGGATACGGTTATATTCCCAACAAGTATGATTCGGGAAATGGTTCCATGTTTGCCAGCTTCAAGGAAGGCGGAGATGTTACGGTGAAATACACCGGAGACAGCAGGCCTACATGGACGGATAGCGATGGAATGAGTATTTCCATGCTCCTTTGCAACGGCAATGTCGGTGTATGGGATTCATCGTCCCACGGCTTTTATTGCGAGACCGAATTCGCCAATTCGGTGACGGGTGCAGCATCGCGGTTTTATTTTGCTTTTGTTCCGGAGGCGGATCATCAGAATATGAAGTTCCAGACGAATATGCCGGGCGACTGGTCCGATGTCAACGTTGTCATGCCTTTGCCTCCTCAGGACAAGCTGATTTCTCTCGTCTTGACTCTTTCCGAAGGAAATCTTTCCATGTATCTTGACGGTACTCTGTTGCTGACGTGCGGCCAATCTACCGGGCAGGATTTCGATTTCAACGTGTTGAATTCATTGCAGATCGGCGGTCCGGCTCCGGAGGGGTCGGAATTCGACGGATTGAGAGACGGGCAGATGGGTAGTTTCGTTGTCGATGAACTGGCCATCTGGAATAAGGTGTTGAATGCGGACGAGATGGCTTTCGTTCGTGACAAGGAGATCAATACTCTCCCGGTGCCGGAGCCTTCTTCGGTTCTGTTGTCCTGCGCGGGGATGGCTGCTTTTGTCCTGCGCCGCCGCCGCAGGGTATAGCTTTTTCTACACCATTCGTGCCGCGGCGCATGGGATGCGTGCAGCTGATGGTTTCATGCAAAAAAAACTGCCTTCCGTATCGGAGAGGCAGTTTTTTTGCGATATGAATTCGTTTGGAATTAACCCTGCGGTTCCGCACCGGGAGCGAGCTGCTGCACGGTGACGTTGCTGTTCGAGAATTTGCAGCTTTGCTGCGTGGTCTGGTTGGCGTTGTCCGCCGTGCGGCGCACATCGAAGGAGCAGAGGCCGGAGAGGGTGAGTCCGGAGCCGCTGATACCCGGCAGGGATGCATCGAGCTGAACGTTGGTGTAGGTGTAGCGCACGCCTTTGTCGTCCGTGATGTCCATCGTGGAGGTGATGTCGAGGTGCAGGATGACTGCCTTGGTCGTGCTGGATGCGGGTTTCCACGTGTAGGTGCCCTGGGCGATCAGCGTGGAACGGTCGGAGCGGTAGGCCTTGAAGGTGGTGTCGTCGAACTCGGTGTAGACCCAGCTTTTCGCAAACTGCGGAGCGGTGGCGGTCGTGTCGGTGCTGCTGATGAGGTCGCTGTCGTTGAAGAGCCCGGTCGGCGAGATCATCTCATAGCCGTCCAAGGTCTGGTTGACGTTTGTATCCGCACCGGAATCGCTGCTGCTGCTGCACTGGGTGAGGGCGACCGGGCTGCAGAGAGCGGCGCCGAGAAGGAGGAGATGCTGCCATTTCATGACGGAGTGCAAGAAGTGTGTGGTTGATGGGTAAAGAGGCCGTTACTGCGCCAGTTTGGTGAGGGTGACGATGGCGTTCGAGAAGCGGTAGTTGCGCGGGTAGGAGACGCTGCCGCCCGTGGTGGTGGTGGCGGTTTCCGTGTAGGAGCAGATGCCGGAGTAGACATCGCGGTAGGCCATGCGGGAAAGTGCGCCGGAGAGCCTGATGTTGGTGTAGGAATACGTGACGGAGTCGATCGTTTTTTCAAGGTCGGTCGTGAAGACGAGTTCGAGGATGGTGGATTCTCCGGTCGTTCCCTCGACCTTGTTGGTGTAGGTTCCCTGTCCGAGTACGGAGTAATCTTCGCGCAGCGCGGTGAAGGTGTTGCCTTCGAAGCGCGTGTATTTCCATTCGGTGGAGAAGAAGGGTGTCGCATTGGTGGAGGGCAGTTTGCCGCTGGGGCCGCTGATATCATTGCCCTCGCCGTCGATGTCCGCATCCGAGGCGTAGTCTCCTGCGGAGAAGATCCCGTTGACGAAGGTCATCAGGGTGCCGTTCAGGCTGGAGTCGGCCGGCGCTTTGACGAGCGATTCGTTTTCGCTTGAGGAGTTGCACTGCGTCGTGAGAACCAGAGTGCTCGCCAGAGCCGTGCAGAGGAAAAGTATGCGATGGATTTTCATGGCAGAAGTGATGTCGGCGCCTCGAATGCATATGGAGGAAACAAACAGGCGTTCTGTATTCTACTATGAAGGGTTCGGGAAGCAAGCTCAAAGTGAGGGGGCGACGGTTTTTTCTTTCCCCGTTCCGGAGACGTGTGCGTGGATGCGGCTGGCAGCATGGAATCGTCCGGTTTGCGGAGAGAAAAGGCGGGATGTCCAACCGTTTTTTATTGCGGTATGATTTTTTGTGCAGTATGGTCTGGATGCGCCCCGGGGTGCATGAATTTTTACAATAATCAAGATGATATCCGTATTGAAGATCATGGGGAAATGTTGGTGCCTGGGGCTGCTGGGCATGGTGTCCGCAGTTCCGGGACAGGCCTCGGAGAATGAGGCGAAGCAAGGTGTGGCGGATGTCGTGCCGTTCCGAGCCGATTCTTCGTATGTGTCGCGGCATGATATCGTGTACCAGTCTCCGATGAAGGTGCCTGTGGAAGGAGTGCCTTTGGGGAACGGGAAGATGGGCGGTCTTGTGTGGACGCAGGACCGGGGTATCGAGTTCCAGATTCACAAGGATGATATCTGGTCGAATTCCGAGGCGGGCCACAGCGGCCGCGTGCCCCGGCATGCGGCGCGAGTGAGGCTTGATTTCGGCGTACCCGTGTTCAGCTGGATTCATGCGCTGAACAATTTTCAGGGCCGCCTGTCTCTGGAGCGCGGGGAGGCTTCCTTTGCCTCCCAAAGCAATTTCGGCGATGTGCAGGTGCGCACATGGCTGGCGCAGGATCGCAACGTGTGGGTGATCGAGTGCGAGGGGAGTGAAGATGCCGCTCCGGTGACGGCGCATCTGGAGAGGATCGGCAGCCGGGCGTTCGCCTTCTGGTACAGCGGCGGTTTTGACAGGCAGCCCGGCACGGCGCTGGGCGGCAGCAATCCGCAGGTGGCATCGGACGGACGGACGGTGCTTTTGACGGAGAAGGGCAGCGGTATGGATTTCGTGGTCGGTATGCGCGTGGCGGGGAACGGCAAGGCCCGTGCGGAACGCCTCAACCGCTTCAGCGGCGAGGTGTCCGCTCCGTCAGCCAAATGCCGGATTCTCGTGGCTGTGGCGACGGCGGAGGATTCCCCGAATCCCGCCCAGGCGGTGCAGGCTTTGCTGGATGGCGCGGAGAAGGCGGGCGTGGAGCAGATGCGCAAGACGAAGGATGAGTGGTTCAAGCGTTTCTGGAACAAGTCGTTCGTACATCTTGGTGACGATTATCTGGAAAATCTCTGGTATCTGAGGCGGTATCTGATGGGGTGCGGATCGCGCGGAAAATACCCGGTGATTTTCAATGGCGGCCTGTGGCGTTGGAATCGCGATGTGACCAACTGGGTGTCTCCCCACCACTGGAATATGCAGCAGCAGTACTGGGGACTGTGCGCCCAGAACGATGTGGATTTGATGCGCCCGTATTGGGAGACGTACAACCGTATGGCGGAGAAGCCGGGTATGAAGAATCTGGCAGCCGCCCGGGGTGCGAAGAACGATGCGATTCTGTTGGCCGAGATGCACGATTTCGACGGGACGATGGTGGACCAGAACCGGGGCGATATGGTGCATGCTTTTACGCAGGCGGCGCAGGTGGCTTCGCGTTTCTGGGAGGTGTACGAGTTTACGAAGGATAAGGAGTTTTTGCGGAAGACGGCGTATCCGTTCATGCAGCGTGCGGCGAATTTCTATTTGCAGAAGCTGGTGTGGGATGAGGGACGCAAGGTTTTCACGATGAACGGTTCCGTTTATGAGGATGGGAACGGTTTCGGCCCGGCGAAGGAGCCGGAGAGCGATCGCGAGTATATAGAGGATCTGTTCCTTTCCTGCATCGCGGCTTCGAAGGAGCTGGGTATTCAGGGAGAGCATGTGGCGAAGATGCAGCACGTACTCGACCATCTGTGGCCGAGGCTGTATATGAATAGTCCGAAGTATCCGGCAGGTGAGGTCATTGCTCCGACCAACGGAGGCAGGTATGAGCCTCACGGCTGGGCGATCGGAGGTCTGGCCGCATTCCCTTCCGGCAATATCGGCATCGATCAGCGCGAGACGAAGGAGGGCAGGGCCGTGGCGAATTTCGTCAAGGGTACGGAGTCGATGTATTCCCATCATCCTACGCCGGTGATCGCCGCTCGCATGGGGATGGGAGACGATGCGCTGCGCCTGCTGAAGACGGGGGTGCAGACGATGCAGTATTTCCCGTCCGGCCTGATGTTCAACTGCACGGGCTATCCCGACAAGATTTACCAGCTTGACCACAAGACGAATATGGTGGGCCGAATCAATCTTCTGTGGAAGGATTTCTACCAGTGCGGGATGGAGACGACGAGCCTCGTTTCCCTTGCGCTGACGGAGATGCTGCTGCAAAGCAACGAAGGGAAGATTCGCGTGTTCCCGGCGGTTCCGGCCGAGTGGAAGGATCGGGAGATGGCTTTCAAGTTGCTGGCGCGGGGAGGTTTTCTCGTGGCGGCGGATTGGAAGAAGGGTTCCGTCGGCAGTATCGGTATCGCGAGCCGCTTGGGCGGAGAATGCGTGCTGCAGAATCCGTGGCCCGGCAAGGCGGTGGAGGTGCGTCAGGGGGCGAACGGTGCCGCCGTGGCCGTCCGTGAGAAGGGGGCGGATGTGATCGCTTTCGATACCGTGGCGAACGGCCAATACCGGATAACTCCGGCCGGGGTTCCGGCGAATGCCGAGCCGGTTCTGTACCGGTCGACGCCGAATAAGGCTCCGAAGAAGGCCGAATGGGGGCCGCGTACGATCGGTACCGGGCAGAATATGTAACGGAGATCATCAGTTTCCGAACAACCTTCCGAGGCTCTGTGGCCGACGGAAGGTTTTTTTGCGCTGTGCCTGCGGGTGTGGTTCGTCGTCTGTCCGCAGGGAGGCGGGAAGGGATCGGCGGGAATCAGTCTTCGCTGAGCATGTCGCGCAGGGAGTTGAAGAAGCTGGCGGAGTCTTCCTGCGAGACTTCTTCGGACATGATGTCGTCGTATTTGCGGAATTCGATGAGTTCCGGCGGGATTTCGTCGAGGAAGGCGGAGCGTTCGCAGGCGGTGGGGGTGCCGTACATGGTGCGCCGGGCGCAGTAGGTCATGGTGAGGCGTTCCTGCGCTCGGGTGATGCCTACGTAGAAGAGGCGGCGTTCTTCATCGGTGTTGCCGTCGTCGATGGAGCGTTTGTGCGGGAGGATGCCCTGTTCGACGCCGACGAGATAGACGGTGTGGAATTCGAGTCCTTTGGCGGCGTGCATGGTGATGAGGCAGACGCCGGATTTTTTTTCGATGTCGTCGTCGTCGTTGTCCTGGTCGAGGGTGATCTGGGCGAGGAAGTCGGTGAGGGTTTTGCCGGGCTGCCAGTAGGTTTTGAGCGCGTTGCGGATGTCGCCCATGGAGATGAGGCGTTTTTCGCGTTCGACTTCCGTTTTGCAGTTGCGGGTGATGAATTCCTCGTATTCGGTTTCCTCCATGAGTTCGTCGAGTATTTCGGCGAAGTTGCGCTGGCTGGCGGAAAATTCGGTGCCGAAGCGGGTGATGAGTTCGGTGAAGGCGTTGATGCTGTTCTGGGTGCGGGTGGAGCATTCCGCGAGGAAGGAGAGGTCGCACAGGGTGGCCCAGACGCTTTTGCCGTGTTCTCGGCTCCAGTCGATGGCGAAGGAGGCGGTGTTGGAGCTGATGCCGCGGGCGGGAGTGTTGAGGATGCGGAGGAGGTGGAGGTCGGCGTCCGGATTGTCCATGACCTGCAGGTAGGCGACGAGGTCTTTGATTTCCTTGCGGTCGAAGAAGCTTTGCGCGCCGATCATGCGGTAGGGGATGCGGTGTTCACGCAGGGCCATTTCGACGGGGCGGCTCTGGGTGTTGGCGCGGAAGAGGATGGCGAAGTTTTCCCAGGGGTGTTTGTGGAGGCGGCGTTGTTCTTCGATGTCGTCCACGATGTACTCGGCTTCTTCCTGAAAGCCGGGCATGGCGATGAGGCGTACGGGTTCGGTGCCTTCCTTCTGGGAGCGGAGCGTTTTTTCGCGGCGGCCTGCATTGTTGGCGATGAGGGCATTGGCGACGTCGAGCACCTGCCGCGTGCAGCGGTAGTTTTCTTCGAGCTTGATGACGGTGGGATCGGGGAAGAAGCGTTCGAATTCGAGGATGTTCGAGATCTGTGCGCCGCGCCAGCCGTAGATGGACTGGTCGTCGTCGCCGACGACGCAGACGTGGTGGCCGGGGCCGACGAGCTGCCGGAGGAGGCTCATCTGGAGGGAGTTGGTGTCCTGGAATTCATCGACGGTGATGCGGGAGAAGCGTGTGCGCCATTTTTCCCGGATGTCGGCATGGTTGCGGAGGAGGTGTTCGGTGAGGATGAGGAGGTCGTCGAAGTCCACGGCATTCTGCGCGCGGATGGCGCGCTGGTAGGCTTCGGCGACGGTGGAGATGAGGTTGTCCTTGATGTCGGCGATGTTCTGCCCGTTGTTGCGGACGCGGCTGAGTTCGGTGAGGACGGCGCCGGGTTCGAGCTTTTCCTTGCCGCCGCCGTGCTGCATGATGAGCTGGCGGAGGAGTCCTGTCTGGTCGCTTCCGGTGTAGATGGTGAAGTTTTCCTTGTAGCCGAGGCGGCCGATGTCCTGCCGCAGGATGCGGACGCAGAGAGAGTGGAAGGTGCAGATGGTCATGGCGCGGGCCGCTTTGCGGGAGACCATGGCGGCGGCGCGGTCGGCCATTTCGTTGGCGGCCTTGTTGGTGAAGGTGAGGGCGAGGATGCCTTTGGGGTTGATGCCCTTGTCCACCATGTGCGCGATGCGGCAGGTGACGGTGCGCGTTTTGCCCGTGCCGGCTCCGGCGAGGATGAGGACGGGGCCGTTGAGGGTTTGCACCGCCTTTTTCTGCGCGGCGTTGAGGCTGTCGATCGAGAAGGATTCGGCCATGGGTCGGGTGTCGCTGCTCGCCGGGGTCAGAGGGCTTTGCCGAGGATGGCGCCGGGGTAGAGGGCGTGCCCGGAGAAGAAGCTTTCCGCGCTCATTCGGCGGCCGCCTTCCGGCTGGAGGGTGGAGATGCGGATGGCGCCCTTGCCGCAAGCGACGATGAGGCCGCAGCCGTTGCTTTCGAGGACTTCGCCCGGTACGGTGTTGGCGGGGAGGTCGCTGATGGGGATGAGGTCGACGGGGGGGAAGATTTTGAGGTTTTTCTTGCGGTCGCGGCGGACGGAGGGGTAGTCGGTGTAGGTGCCGGGCCAGGAGTGGTAGGCACGGATTTTGCGGGCGATGATGTAGTCCGGCTGCTTCCAGTCGATGAAGCCGTCTTTGCGGAGGAGTTTCGGTGCGTAGGTGGAGAGCTGTTCGTCCTGCGGTTCGCGGGGGGCGGTGCCGTCGCGCAGCTGGTTGATGACTTCCAGAAGGGCTTCCGGCGTGATGGCTGCGAGCGTGTTCTGGAGGTCTTCGGCGGTTTCCGTGCCCCGGAGGGGGATGCGGCGGTGGGTGATGATGTCGCCCGCGTCGAGCCGTTTGACGACGTGCATGATGGTGACGCCCGTTTCGGAGTCTCCGGCGTCGATGGCGGCCTGGATGCAGGCGGCTCCCCGGTGGCGGGGCAGGAGGGAGGCGTGTGCGTTGATGCAGCCCATGCAGCCGAGAGCGATGACTTCTTCGGTGAGGATTTGCCCGTAGGCCATGACGACGAGGAGGTCGGGCTGCATGGCGGCGAGTTTCGCGACGGCTTCGGGGGCGCGCATGCTTTCCGGCTGAAGAACGGGGATGCCCGCTTCGACGGCGTGAAGCTTGATCGGGGGGGGCGTGAGATCCTGATGGCGGCCGACCGGGCGGTCCGGCTGTGTGACGAGTGCGACCAGTTCCCCGCTTTCTTTCAGGGCGTGGAAACTGGGAATGGCGATATCACCTGTGGCCATGAGGACGATGCGCATACAAGAAGAAAGTGCCCTGATTGGACGTTTTGGTCAATCTTGAAATGCTCCGGGCGGCGTTTTTTTTGATGGAAGAAGGTAAAAAAAGCCTGTGTGCGAGGTGCACACAGGCTTGATGGTAAGGTTTTCGCGGTCTTTTTTAGAAGGTGACGCCCACACCGACGCTGAGTACGTGCTGGGTGAGGTTCGGATCGACGTACATCTTCTGGAATTCGTATCCGAGGTTGATCTGGATGGATTCGGAAGCGATGAATTTGAAGCCCGCGCCGATGGAGTAGGTGAACTCGCTCTTGGTGTCGGAGTCCGTGCGGGTGCTGTACGTGTTGAAGTTGCCGGGCTGGCGAAGGGTGATGTTGTCGGTGTTGTCCTGATTCCAGATGACGACACCGGCCTTGCCGCCGAGGTAGAAGAGAACATTGTCGGTGATGGCGATGTTCAGGTTGTAGCCGAGCATGATCGGCATGGCGAACTGGTCGCCTTTCCAGTCGTGCGTTTCCGTGCCCGTACCGATGGTTTCGGTGAAAGTCTTGGTCTTGTCTCCCCAGAGGGCGGCGACGCTGAGGTTCCACTGGTGGCGGAAGTCGGCGTTCTGGTTGTTGTAAAGGTTGAGTGCGAGACGGGGTCCCATCATGTCGCCGTAGTTGTCGCTGTTGCCGCTGATGGCGTACACGAAATCAAGGGAGTAGGTGGGTTGCCAGTCGTAGCTGGTGAGCGCTCCCGGTTGAGGAGAGGGCAGCACGTACGGAGCGGCATAGGCAGGAGTGAGGAATGCGAGGATTCCGACTGTTAAGAGGAGCTTTTTCATAACCGAGAATGTCTATATCAAATCCACGGGGGTACTTCAAGCTTTTTTCTGCGGGGGAGGGGTGAACGGTGCGTTTTTTTCCTCGCGCCGCCGGATCAGGGCTGAGGATGGGGGAGTTGTGCGAGTTTTTGCTGTGCGGAGTCGGGCACTTCAACGAGTTTGATGCGGCCGGAGGTACCGTGCAGGAGGGTGATTTCGGATTTGCCGAGGCCGAGAAGTTCCGCCAGATAGGCGATGATTGCGCGGTTGGCTTTGCCGTCCACGGGCGGGGAGGCTATTTTGAGTTTGAGTACGGTGCCTGCCTGCGGGTGTTCTTCCCAGCCGAGGCATTCGTTGCGGCGTGCGCCGGGGGTTATTTTGAGAGCCAGTTTCATGGCTGCGCCTGTTGTTCGCGGGCGACGAGGTCGGCGTATTTGACGCCGGAGCCGCCGAAGAGGTCGAGCGAGCTGCCGACGGTGGCGTCGATGCTGCCGCCGCTGAGGCGGTCGATGAGGTCGAGGTCGGCCATGGTGGCGATGCCTCCGGCATAGGTCATCGGGCGGCCTTTCCACGAGCCGAGGAGAGCGACGAGTTCTTCGTCGATGCCTTGGCAGAGGCCTTCGGCATCCGCCGCGTGGATGAGGAATTCGGCGCAGTGTTCGGCGAGGGAGTCGAGGGTGTCGGTGGTAATGCGGAGGGAGGTGATGGTTTGCCAGCGGTTCATGGCGACGGCCCAGCCTCCGGCAAGCCTGCGGCAGCTGAGGTCGATGACGAGGCGGTTCGCGCCGACGGCGGAGACGAGTTCCTGCAGGATGTGTTTCTGGAAGATGCCGTCGCGGTTGAAGAGGCAGGAGGTGACGATGACGTGGCTGGCTCCGGCGGCAAGCCATGTTTCGGCGTTGGTGGCGTCGATGCCTCCGCCGATGTGGAGGCCGCCGGGATGGGCGGCGAGGGCGGCGCGGGCGGCTTCGTCGTTGCCGGGGCCGAGTTTGATGACGTGGCCCCCGGTGAGGCCGTCCCTGCGGTAGAGGTCGGCATACCATTCCGCCGGCTGCGTGGCGACGAAGTTGGTGCGGAGGGAGTTTTCGTCGTGGTCGTTGAGTGAGGAGCCGACGATTTGTTTGACGGCTCCGTGGTGGAGGTCGATGCAGGGGCGGAAGCGTGTCACGCGGGAGAGTATAAGGGAAGGCGGTGCGATTTCAAGGTTTTTTGCACAGGGTTGGGGTGCTAGGAGGTGGTGGGTTCGGCGGAGTCATCGGCGATGAGGTCGCGCAGGGGGGCGTGCTGCGGGAGGTTGAGGCCGGGGTCGGTTTCGAGGATGGCGGTGGCCATGTCCCTCCCCCGGTGGATGAGGCGGGTGTCCGAGAGCCATTCCATGAAGCGGACGCGGCCGAATCCGCTTTGGGCGGTGCCGAGGACGTCGCCGGGGCCGCGGAGTTTGAAGTCTTCTTCGGCGATTTCGAAGCCGTTGATGGTGCTGCACATGACGTCGAGCTTGCGGCGGTTGTCGTCTCCCGCTTTGGCATCGCTGAGGAGGATGCACCAGGAGCGGTGTTCGCCGCGGCCGATGCGTCCCCGGAGCTGGTGGAGCTGGGAGAGGCCGTAGCTTTCGGCATTGTTGATGATCATGACGGTGGCGTTCGGGACGTCCACGCCGACTTCGACGACGGTGGTGGCGACGAGGATGGCGGTTTCGTTGTTCCGGTATTGCTGCATGACGGCGTCTTTTTCTTCCGGGCTCATGCGGCCGTGCAGGAGACCGACGGAGATGTCCGGGAATTGCTGCTGCCAGTAGTCGTATTCGGCGGTGGCGGAGGCCGTTTTGCGTTTGTCGTTTTCTTCGATGAGAGGGGAGACGATGTAGATTTGCCGCCCGGCTTCGATCTGCTCGCGGAGGAAGGTCTGGATTTTGTCCAGCGCCTTGCGGGGGCGGAGGACGGTGGTGATTTCGCCGCGCCCCTTCGGCAGTTCGTCGACGAGGGAGACGTCGAGATCTCCGTAGAGGGTGAGGGTGAGGGTGCGCGGGATGGGGGTGGCGGTCATGACGAGGACGTCGGGCGCGTTGCCCCGGCGGACAAGTTTTTCGCGCTGTTCGACGCCGAATTTATGCTGTTCGTCGATGACGGCGAGTCCGAGGTTGCCCGGCGCGTTTTTTTCGTAGAGCAGGGCATGGGTGCCGACGATGATTTTCGGTTCTCCGTCGTCGGGGCCTTCGATGTCGATATGGCTGTCGTCGCGGCGGTCGGAGGTGCGCAGGGAGAGGCGTACGTCGAGCGGGGCGAGGATGCGGCGGAAGTTGTTGTAGTGCTGTTCGGCGAGGATTTGCGTGGGCGCCATGAGGACGGCCTGTTTGCCGCTTTCGACGGCGAGGAGCATGGCGCAGAGGGCGACCATGGTTTTGCCTGAGCCGACGTCTCCCTGTACGAGGCGGTTCATGGGGTGCGGCTGTTTCATGTCGCGGTAGATTTCGCGCACGCACCGTTTCTGGGCTTCGGTGAGGGAGAAGGGTAGGCTTTCCGCGAGTTCCTGCACAAGGTGGGAGGTGGTGGCCGTGATCTGCCCCGGCGTGCGGCGGGAGTGGTGCCGCTTCCACAGGATGCGGAGCTGCTGTTCGAAGCATTCGGCGAGGGCGAAGCGCATGCGGGCTTTGCGGACGAGCGGGGTTTCTGCCGGGAAGTGGATGTCGCGCAGGGCCTGTGCGTAGGGGTATTGCGGGGCGATGTCGTAGCCGGGGGAGGGCAGGTCGTCCGGCAGGCTGTGGACGACGGTATGCACGATGGTGCGGAGTCTGCGCGCCGGGATGCCGGAGATAGAGGGGTAAACGGGGACGATGCGTTCCATGTGGATGCCTGCCGGAGCTTCGGCGGCAGCGGGAGCAGGAGGGAGGCTTCCGCCGAGGGAGGCTTCGGCAAGGCGGAGGCCTGCGGATTCTTGTTCGATGATTTCGAATTCGGGGTTGACGATGCTGTAGCTCGATCCGTATTTTTTCGGTTTGCCGTAGATGACGAGTTCCTGCCCGGTGGCGATGATTTTGCCGACGTAGGGCATGTGGAACCATTTGAGGGAGAGGCGGGCTCCGGGTATGCCCCGAGAGTCTTCCACATCGGCCTGGAAGTAGCGCATTTTCGGGATGAATTTCCAACCGGTGTCCGTGACGCGGACTCGGAGGCAGACAGGTGCGCCGCCGCTGAGGGAGTCGAAGCCGTCGAACCGCCTGCGGTCTTCATGGCGGCGCGGCAGGTGCATCAGGATGTCGCCCGCCGTGCGGAATCCCGCTTCCGCCAGAATGCCGAGTTCGCGAGGTTCGATCGTCGCGCAGGAAGCGAGCGGGGTTTGCAGGGTCGTGGTCATGGGGGCGGGAGCCGGAGACGAAAAGAGGGCAGGGTTTCGGCCCTGCCCCCCCCGGTCGGAAAAGTGTCCGGCTGCAAGGTGCGCTTCAGCCGAGGTTGGAACGTCCGTTGTTGATGCAGCGGTAGTAGTAGTCCACGCGGGATTTGAACCATGCCCATTTGTAGCCGGGGCGGCCTCCTTCGAGCAAGGGTTCGGGGCAGTTCTTGCGGGTCCAGAAGTAGTGAGGGACGACGTTGCGGAGGGAAATGTCGTACTCCTTCATCAGCGTGGCGGTGAGTTTGGCGGCGCGGTCCCAGGTGCGTGGGTAGTTGCGGCCGCGGCTTTCGTTTTCGCACATTTCGATGCCGATGGAGTAGCGGTCGCCGGGGCCTCCCTTGTCGGCATGGCGTCCCGTTTCATTGAGAGGGATATTCTGTACCGCCATGTACTGATCCACCGTGAAATGCCAGTTCAGCTTGCCCAAGGCTCCGTTTCCCAATGCCTTGCGGTGCTGCATGGCTCCGGCAGTCCGATTGGCGGTGCTGTGGATGGTGATGAAGCGGGGCTTCATCGGCTTGGAATGGCGGCGGGCATAGCAGCCCGGGGACATGAATTCGCGGCGGATGCGTACTTCGCTCTTCATTTGCGAGACGGAGCGGGGACGCACCTGCTGGGTAGACGGTTTGAAGGCGACCATGGGAGGACGCGGGCCGTTCTGCTGGGAGCAGCCGACCATGAGAGCCGCCATGCATACGGTGAAAATGAGGGCAATTTTCGAGCGGGCCATGTGCGCAGTATTACACTTTTTGCATGGGCTGGCAAGTGCAAATCGGGCGGTTTTTGAAAAATATGTTCAATTTCCATAAGAAAAGTGATGTTCGTTCTTACGGGGAAGCTGTTTTCAAGATGTTAGCCTTTCCTAATTCATCTGGTTTTTCCACTGGTGGAAAAAAGGCCGTCCCCGCGGGTGGAAGCTTTGTTCTTGTGTTTGTGCTGCCAAGCAGGTAAGATGCGCGCACCATGAGACTTCAAGGAAAGACTGCTATCGTCACCGGTGCCGGCCGCGGTATCGGCAATGCCATCGCCCAGCGCTTCGCCGAAGAAGGTGCGAAAGTGATCCTGATTAGCCGCAACCCGGAAAGCTGCCAGGGTGCAGCCGATGCGATCAACAAGCTCGTGCCCGATTCCTGCGTGGCATGCCCCTGCGACGTGTCCGACTACGCTGCCGTACAGGTCGCCGTGGCGGAAATCTCGGAACGTTTCCCCACCATCGACATTCTGGTGAATAATGCAGGTATCACCCGCGATACGCTGCTGCTCCGCATGAAAGAGGAAGACTGGGACGCCGTGATGGATACGAACCTGAAGAGCGCATTCAACTTCGTCAAAGCTCTCCAGCGCGTACTGATGAAATCCCCTGCGGGCCGCATCATCAACATGAGCTCCGTCGTCGGCCTCACCGGTAATATGGGGCAGGCCAACTATGCCGCCTCGAAAGCGGGCATCATCGGCTTCACGAAATCCGTCGCACTCGAACTGGCCTCCCGCAAGGTCACCTGCAATGCCATTGCTCCCGGCTTCATCGCCACGGAAATGACGGACGCCATTCCCGAAAAGGCCAAGGAAGCCATCCTGAGCAAGATCCCCCTCGGCAGCATGGGTGAAGTGCAGGATATCGCCGCGTTGACTGCCTTCCTCGCATCGGACGAAGCCCGCTACATCACCGGGCAGGTCATCACCTGCGACGGCGGCATGTCCATGTAACCCTTACCGGAGCACGGGCTATGGAACATACATGGAGGGCATGCGCCCTTGCCGCCATTCTGCCCGTGCTCTGCTTTGCCGCTTGCGACGCTCCGCACGAAGCGGACGACGAAGCGCGTCGCATTATGGATTCCCGGCTGTGGGCGGAAGAACAGGCCGCCGCAGCCGCGCGCATGCAACCGCGGCAGCCGGTAGCGGCCATTGTTTTGCCGGATGATTTGCCCTCGCCGGAACTCTTTGAAACGACTCGGCAAATCTACGCCGAACTCGAAAAAAATGCGGGCGACACCGCCTTGCAGCCCTATGCCGAGCAAATCCCGTCCATCGGCGGTACGCTTCGCATGGTGCCGGTACCTGCGGGAGAATTCACGATGGGCAGCCCCGACACGGAACCCCTTCGGGAAAAAAACGAAGGTCCCCGGCGAAAAGTGGCTCTGCCTGCCTACTGGATATCCGAAATCGAAATACCGTGGGAAATCTACACCGCTTTCATGCAGAACGGAAGGCCGCGAGCCAAAGACGGCAAGCTGCTCGAAGAACGCCCGGATGATGAACTATGGGATCTGGTGGCCCAGCCGACGGCTCCCTACGCATCCATGAACCTCGGCATGGGGAACGGCTATGAAAACGGCATGCCCGCCATCGCCATGTCCCACTACGCCGCCTCGAAATTCTGCGAATGGCTCAGCGCGCAGACAGGGCACTACTACCGCCTGCCGACCGAAGCAGAATGGGAATACGCATGCCGCGCCGGAAGCGATGCCGCCTACTGCTATGGCGACGGCGAAGAGAAACTTGAGGAATACGGCTGGTACTGGAACAACTCGAACGACCGCTACCAGAAGGCAGCGACGAAAAAGCCGAATGCCTGGGGCATCTACGACATGCACGGCAACGTGGCGGAATGGGTGCTGGACACTTACCGTGACGACGCCTACTCAGGCGAAGCGGACAAAACCCTGCAATCACCTCTCGTGCTGGAACCCGGCAAACCGGGGCATGTCGTCCGAGGAGGCTCGTGGGAAGACGATCCGGACAGGCTCCGCAGCGCGGCACGCCGCCGCAGCCGCGCCGAATGGAACATGCAGGACCCGCAGAACCCCAAAAGCCTGTGGTACCTCACCAACGGAGGCATGATCGGCTTCCGCGTCGTACGCCCTGTCACACTGCCGGATATTCTGACTGTCCACCGCCTGTGGAACGCCTCCAAGGGGCTCTATTGAACCGGGAGCGGACGTGAAGAAGGTCAAGGTCGGACAGGGGCGGAAGAGCCTGTCCGGGAAGGTGCGGGGCCTGCCTGCACGGTCGGATTCAATCTTCGGGAGCGTCCTTGCTCTTCCTGTTTCCCGGAAAACCATGCTGGCGTGCCCGGCGCAATGTGCGGAAGGAATTCAGCTCGATCTTCATGCGGTGCAGGGGGGCGGTCATGCGGCACAGCAGGCCGCCGAGACTGCGGATGGAGCGAGGCTTCTCGCCGGCATGGCACAGGCAGGTGTAATCCACCTGTTCCTGCCCGAGGTCGGACCACGAAGGTCGCTGGTAAATCCACGAAGGAGCCAGGCCGTAAACAGACAGTCCCGTATCGTGGCTTAAGTGGTCGCGGTAATAATTGTCGATCGCGCGGAAGCGTGCCAGCCAAGGCCAAATCGTCCTCTCCGTCGGCAGATGAGCGAGCAGGGAATCCCATGACTGGCTGGAAACGACATAGGCATGGGCGGCGATCACTCCGGGCAGCTTCCAAAGCTCGTACCCTCCCTCTCTATCCTGCAAACTGCCGAATGGAGGCATGCCATGGAACCCGGCATACAACAGCCCCCAGCCTCCCGGATCATGCTCCAGAAAACGGGCGAGCAGATTCGACGCGCCGTCGTCTGCATGGAAGGCAGCGTCGTCCTCGAGAATCAGAGCGTAGGAGCAACCGTCCTGCTTGGCCGACTCGATCGCCTTTCGGTGGGAAAGCGTGCAACCGCCGACTCCTGCCCACTTGGTGGACCGTTCTCCGGTACGAGCGGTAAACCATGGGGCTTCGCCATAGCCGGGCAGGTCGACCCCCACCACACCGGAAACGCGGCGCAGCTTCCCCTCGGGAATCATGCCGGAAGTTTCCTTCACAAGTTGATCCCATCTGTCGGGGCGGTAATCCATATTGATGGTGTACACGCCATCGATCCGGTCCCAGAAATTCTTCACACCCTCAGCTTACACCTTGGCATGAAGGGATGCAATCGAAAAGGCGGATTTCCGTGTCTTGACCGCCCGGAATGGATGCATGAAAAAAAAGACGGCTTTTTGAAAAAAAAGCTTGCGATACATGCGGCGTTGGGCTAAACTCCGCCCGCAGCCAATGCACAACATCTGCTCGGATGGCGGAATTGGTAGACGCGCTAGACTAAGGATCTAGTGGAGCGATCCGTGGGGGTTCGAGTCCCCCTTCGAGCACCAAACATAAGGCCTCATGAATCAATGATTTGTGAGGCCTTTCCTTTTGTACGAATTCTCGTATCCAAGTACCTGTTCATTGCGAATCGGGGTTTTGAAGAATGGAGAGATGAGTTACTTTATCCGGTTGTTTGGTAGAGGGTAAAAGACGACAGCATGCCAAAAGGGAGGATTTAGCCCCAGCGCAGGGAGTTGCAGGAAGGGAAAATATTTGTGATAAGAAAAGCGGTGTCGGACGATCGTGAACAGGGCATTTAGTTTGCCCAACATTACAGATCATATTTCAGACCGTCGTCATCGCTTATTGAAAATAATACAATCATAAAATTCAACCTGATTTTACAATGTCTCCTATCACCCATCACATCCCCGTTACGACGGGGCAGGCTCACCACATGACACTGCGCCTCGTGCAATCATACGGCGCGCCTGCGGCTCTGTCCGACTACACGGTCTACGGCAGCATCCTGCAGGACGGAGAAACCGTCCCCGTCTCCGCCACGGGAGCGGATGCTTCCGGCATCCTCTTAACCATCCCGCCGCTTTACCCCGGCAGTCATCCCTACAACCTCCACCTCAAACACAACACATCCGGTACCGACTACCTCTTCCTTCAGGGCAACTGCGACGTCTCGGAACTCATCGGCCCCGACACGCTGGACAACACGGCGGTCGAACAAATCACCGTCGCCTTGAAAGACGACCTTTCCGGCGTGACCGTCACCGTGCAGATCGACTCGGAAACGACCGCCGCCGCATGGGAGGAGATCGAAGCCGTCGCCCGCAAAACGGAAGGTTTGCAGGAAACCATCTCCAACCTCATCCCCGAAGCGCGCATCGAAATTGCCCAAGCGACCGGAATCGCCAAAAACGACATTGCAACCGCTACGGCAACCTCGCTGGAATCTATCACGCAAGGAGCCACGAGTGCGGCAGAAACCGCCGTCACGACCGTCACCGTCGAATCTGCCAACATCGTCCAGGCATCCAAACAGGATCTTGACAACTATACTCTCGTAGAGAAACAGGTGCTGGTCGCTGCCGCAAACAAAGGAACTCAGGACATCGCTACAGCCGTGACCACGGGCACGGGAACTATCAACAATGCGGTTGCTACCGGCAAAACATCCATTGACAATTACGTTGCGGTGACGCAGGCGGATTTCGTTCGCAAATCCCAGGCCAATATATGGTCCGGAGTGCAGACTTTCAACAACAATGTCGTCCTGAACGGAACAACCACATTGACCTCTACCAACATCGCTGCCCAGTCGGCCATCCCGGCGCAGTATGGGGGGATATCTCCGTACCTGCGCACAATAGATGGATCATGGGTGCCTATGCTGCTTACATACCAGTCATGCGCCAACCGCGCCTATCGCCCCGTACGGCCCGGAGATGATGCTGGCACAGACTTGCTTATCTACCGATGGGCAGAGCGCGAAGCATACAACGGCTTCGCCAGCTGGGGGCTGATGCTTGGTGGTTACCAATACGTCGGCGGCCCCAACACATCTTCATGGTACATCCATATCACGGAGCGTGGCGATACTGCCTCTGTTCTCGCCTCGCGCCCCGAGGTAGGACTGGAGGTCATCTGCGGCCTGCACGTTGCTGCCCACTGGCAGTTCCACAGCGCGGCCGGAGGAGCTGCTCGCAGTAGCTACTACACCCGTATCCACCTTCCTATCAATGTTCTGAATGTAAGAGGAATAGCGTGCATCAACTACCACAAGTCGCTCGACTGGTGGGCAGGCTTCCATGGCTATCTCATGGTTCTAGCAAAGTCGGGAGAATGGTATCGTATCGGTCATTACTGCGCGTGTTATGAGAATACAAAGTTTGTCAACAAGTCTCGCCGTTCCTATGTCAGCCTCGGAACTCTGGCATTGTATCCTGCCATGAAATTCAACGGTGGTATTGTGACAAGCTCTATCACGGAATATTATCAGAGTCCTCCTCTCCCCAATCAGGTACAGGGCTACAACGGACTCATGGGTGGAACGCTCCGCATCTCTCGCCCCTCCATCCGATGTACATCCATAGACGCCCCGGGAGACGTCATCGATGAGGGGCTGCTTTACGGTTGCACCATTTCTCTTCCTGCGGCGGGTGGCAGCATTACTGCCGTTATGGCCTGCTCTACCAGCAGCATCAGCACATCCACACTTTGGACGGATGCTGCTATCAACTGGCAAACCGCCATCTCGTCGGCTGCCGCTACCATCAATCTTTCGGCGCTGACCGGATCCGCCACCACCGCCACAATCGTTGTCCAACCCAACGCCACGGGGGCGGCGCTTACGATACAAGTAGCCTTTTATAGTTCGGACAAAACATCCACCATTTACATCATTACCATTAACCAACCCGCACAATCATGAACCCACAACTGCAAATCACATGTAATCCATCCGACTGGGATGCATCCGTCATCACCGCCGTCGGCGTACCGTACGAACAACGCATCCTGCAACCGCGCACGATCGAGGCACACAACCTGCCGTCCGAACTGTTCGCCATCTGGCGGCAAGCCGTCCAATACTTCCGAACACTGGATCCAACACCGGATGGCTGGACAGCCATGCATATCACCGCCGAAAAAGAGGAAATCATCTTGCAACTGCCGGATGAAGAAATCGCAGCACAGCACATGCAGCTTCGCTGCTCCATTGACCGTATCTGGGTAGCGGACGGCACTACGGCACCGCCCATCACACAATGCCTGGACACAGCCGAAATGCTCGCCTTCTTCGACACGTTGACGGCTCCGGCATTCTGGATGGTTGACACTCATTAACACAGCATTCATTCCACATAATCACCCCCATCTTTGCGGGTGGTATTTCTGCACGAGGTCAAGGCCTTGTAACGTGATATTACCCGGAAAAACCCATAAAACACACATTTTTCGATTAAAAAACAAGAAAAATAGACAAAAAAGCCTACGTCGCCTGCTTTACAGGGTAGAAGACATCGCTTCTCCCGGCAGGCGCCCCGGCAACAAAACCTCAACACACATACACAACATGTCTTCACAACAATCCCCCCTCCATCCTTCCCCTGACTTCGTCGAATCCGAAGCCGACCTCGCCATGAACGGCTACCTGCCCGAAGGCTGGGCTCCCTTTATTCCCGGCGACGCGAATACCGCGGCATTCGCCTTGACCGAACATGCTGCCGACAGCTCGTCCTCGGACAGTGACTCCTCCTCCAGCAGCGACGACTCGTCATCCAGCGACTGGGACGATTCTTCCTCCAGCGATGACGACTCCTCGTCCAGCGACTGGGACGACTCCTCCAGTGACGACAACGACAAGCCCGACACGGAAAACGACCAGTTCTGCAACACCTGCGCCTGCACCTGCGCCTGCGGCAAAGACAACGTCGCCAGCGAATCCTTCTTCACCGAAAACCACCTCGGCAGCACGCAGGACGTCGCCATGAACATCGTCTTCGGCATCGAACCGGACATCGCCGGCTGGTGCCCGGCCACCTTCCAGATTCTGGATCTCAACCCCCATTCCACCAGCTGGCACGACCCGGATATGCCACTGATCTACCGGCTCGGCTTCGTCTTCCAGCACGTCACCGAATGGAGCATCCAGCACGACCCCTACTCGAAAATCATCACCGTCGTCAAACCTTCAGGCAAAACGCTGCATTACCAATATGCCGGCGGCAAGGACACGGCGGAACGCGTCGGAGACACCCGCCAGTACTCCTCCCTCGTCCAAATCCTCAATGCAGACAAGACCCCCTGCAAAACAGGCACACCCGTCTATGCGGACTTCACCACGGCAGACGGAGCCTCCATCCGCTTCAACGTCCCCACAGCGACTGAGATCGGCAAACCTGTTCAACTGGTCACGGCCGACCGCGTCGTCGTCGACCTGGCCGCCTACGGCAGCAAAATGCGCCTCAAAAAAGACTTCGGCCTCATCAGCGGCATCTGGCACCACCTCGACGGCCTGCTGAACATCCGTGAAACGGAAATCCCTGCCGGGAACGGCACAGCCGCATCCTCGCGCATCGTCCTCGAATGGTACCCGAAAAACCAGGTCACGCCTTCCGGCGACTGGTACGCCACCACCGGCATGCCGGGCAAAACATGGACTCTGGAGGAAAACAACGCCACACAGGAAGGCAAAACCTACCGCCATCTCGCGATGACCGCCGTTCGCCCCGGCTCACCCGTCACCCGCGTCGACCGCTATCTCGCAGCCGACGAAACCGTCATCGACATGCCGACGGGCGAAGGCGACCGGCGCATCCGCTACTCCAACGTCCGCACCATCCAGTCCGACGGCACATGGGAACACCTGACGACCCGCCGCATGACGAGCGGGGACACAACGCCTACCTCCAGCACACGGCAGATCTACAAACTGATCGACGGCATCTGGCAGGAAACAAGCCG
>NZ_LIGX01000017.1 GCF_001683795.1 Neoakkermansia glycaniphila | reverse complement strand
AGATGTGTATAAGAGACAGGGGTAGATGAGAACGGGCCGTTCCGACA
Organism: Neoakkermansia glycaniphila; assembly: GCF_001683795.1. GTDB lineage: Bacteria > Verrucomicrobiota > Verrucomicrobiia > Verrucomicrobiales > Akkermansiaceae > Akkermansia > Akkermansia glycaniphila. The sequence continues at coordinate 96,157 of NZ_LIGX01000017.1, read as the reverse complement.
TGCGGAGCGGCCCTGAAAATGGAGTGGCGGGAAGGGCCGGTTATTTGTAGGAGGCTTCCTGCGTGATGGTGATGTTGGGGTAGCTGACGGTTTCTCCGGGTTTGAGGTTGCTGGTCATGGTGCCTTGGGCTGTCCAGACTCTTGCGGTTTTGTCTTCCTTGGTGAAGGTGAGTTCGTAGGTGCGGACTTCCGCTTCGGTGGCTTCGTTGTCCGGGTCGTTCGTGATGAAGCGGCTGCGGATGACGAGGGTGGCTGTGCCGGGTTCGCCGACTTTGTGGACGACGGGAGTGTAGGTGTACGAGCCGTCGTTGCTGCCGGCAGCTTTGCCGAAGGTGACGTATCCGTTCGTCGTGAAGGTGTAGACGGTTTGGCCGTCGCTGTTGAAGTCCATGGTGGTGTAGGCCATGGGGACGAGCGGGTTCGGGGCCTGCGGGGCGTCGGTGGTGGGTACGGTGGCGTTGTTGGAGTCGCTGCCGCAGGAGGTGTAGAGGGCGGCGGTGAGCGCGAGGCAGAGGGTGGTGGCGAGAGTCTTGAACATGTTAGTTGATGGATTGTTTGTCAAATGGATCGGGAGACGAAAGAGCCGCTATCTAGTTAGCATGGCAGGCCCCTTCCTGTCAACTCCAAATTCCAGTTCCGGCGCGGAGGCTGCGTTCCAGTTCTGCGATGGTGGTGCAGAGAGGAGCTCCTGTAGTCAACAGGTCGTCGGTGAGGGCATAGCCCCAGGAGACGAGGGTGAGAGCCGTGCCGGCGTTTTGGGCCGTGTGTGCATCGTGCAGGGAGTCGCCGACCATGGTGATTGCGGAAGGTGCCGTTTTCCAAGTGGCGGCGATGTGCAGCAGGGATGAGGGGTCGGGTTTGCGCGGGTATTGGGGCGTGTAGCCCATGACGGGTGCGAAGGGGATGGCAGGGAAGAGGTGTTTGACGAGGGGGGCGGTGACGATGTGCGGTTTGTTGGAGAGGACGGCGAGACGGTTTCCTTCGGCGGCGAGGCGTTCCAGCATGGCGGGTATGCCTTCGTAGGGGACGGTGCCTTGCTGCCATGTGTGCGGGTATTCGCGCATGAAGGCTTGCAGGAGGGCGTCGATGGAGGCTGGGAGGTTTTGTTCGTCTGCCGGAAGGGCATCGGCGCAGAGCCGCCGCGCTCCGCGACCGACGAGGGTGCGGATGTGCCGGGTGGTATGGGCGGGTTTTTCGAGGGATTCAAGCGCGCGGTTCAAGGCGAGGGCGATGCCGGGCAGGGAGTCGACGAGGGTGCCGTCGAGGTCGAAGACGATGTGGTTCATGGCCCGTCAGTGGCAGAATCCGCGTTCGGATGTTTCCAGGAATTGTACCATGCGGAGGAGGCAGGGGTTGGTTCCGTATTTGGGGTCGGCCTTGAGTGTGGCGATGGCTTCGCTGAGGTGGGCGGAGCCTTTGAGGAAGATTTTTTTGTAGCACTGTTTGAGCGCTTTGATGTCGTCTTCTGCGAAGCCCCGGCGGGAGAGGCCGATGGTGTTGATGGCCCGGACGGTTGCGGGGTGACCTTCGACGATGGTGAAGGGCGGGACGTCCTGCGGGACGCGTGCAACGCCGCCGACGAGGGAGTGTTCTCCGATGCGGACGAACTGGTGGATGGCGGCGCATCCGGAGAGGATGGCGTAGTCGCCTATCTGGACATGGCCTGCCGCAGCGGCGAAGCCGGAGAGGATGACGTGGTCGCCGACGATGCAGTCGTGGCCGATGTGGGAGTTGATGAGGAAGAGGTTGTTGCTGCCGATGACGGTTTTGTCTCCCGGGCTGGTGGCGCGGTTGATGTTGCAGTTTTCGCGGAAGGTGTTGTTGTCTCCGACGACGAGCCAGGTGGGTTCTCCGCTGTATTTGAGGTCCTGGGAGCGGAGGCCGATGACGGCGAAGGGGTAGAAGATGTTGCCTTTGCCGAAGGTGGAGGGGCCTTCCAAGACGACATGGCTGTGGAGGATGCATCCCGGGCCGAGGGTGACGTTGGGGCCGACGACGCAGAAGGGGCCGATTTGGACGTCGTCTGCCAGTTTTGCGGTGGGATGGATGACTGCCGAAGGATGTATGTCTGCCATGACTCGCCCAGTATGCCGCAGCAGGATGGAATTTCAAGGCTAAAGTGAGCGGTGCGTGATGCTTGCGGGGGCAGGTGAACGGGATGGGGAGTATGGAGGGATGCGTATGACAGTTTTACGGTTTTACATTTTGACGTTTTTCAAAATAATAAATCCGTTGCATATGTCCGAATGTTCTTGTTCAGAGGCTGTTTGTTCTTCCACAGTCAGGGAGGTTGAAGCGTTGGCCGGCGTGTTCAAGGCGCTGGGTCATCCCGTGCGCCTGATGATGGTGGAGATGCTGATGGATGGGGAGCGGTGCGTGTGCGAGCTGCAGAGCGGTTCGGGCAGGGATATGTCGACGATTTCGAGCCATTTGAATGTGCTGAAGCAGCATGGAGTGGTCGTGTGCGAGCAACGAGGGAAGAATGTGTATTATGCTTTGGCCTGTCCCTGCCTGGAGAATGTTTTTTCGTGCCTGAAGGGTTCGATTGCGCGCAGGTGAAGCAGGGATAGTGGAGGCAAAGACGATTTTTAGATCCAAACAATTTTAGATTTATCAAAATATCAATCAATAATCATATGAATACAATTCAGGTATATGGGCCGGGATGCGCGAAATGCGCATCGCTGGCGGAGGTGACGAAGCAGGCCGTGCAGGAGCTTCAATGGGATGTGCCGGTGAAGAAGGTGACCGATCCGATGCTGTTTGCCTCCGCCGGAGTTTTGGTGACTCCTGCACTGGTGATGAACGGCAAGGTGCTGCTTTCCGGCAAGGTGCCTTCTGTGGAGGCTGTGAAGGGTTTGCTGCAGGAGGCCGATGGCGCTTGCCAGCAGGGCGGGTGCTGCGGCAGCCGGGAGGAGAAGGCCGAGTCTTCCGGCGGTTGTGCCTGCAGCGGCGGTTGCGACAGGAAGGAGCCGGCCGAATCTGCGGGTGGATGCGGTTGCGGAGAGGGTGGATGCTGTGGCGGAGGCAAGCCGGGCTGCGGCGGGTGGAAGAAGGCTGTTGTCTGGATAGCGGCCGTGCTGGTTCTTCTGGCTGTCGTGAAGCTGGTGAACAGGAGCGGCAAGGAGTCTGCCGGGGCTGATACCGTTGCAGTGCCCGTGATGCAGGAGGGGGTAGAGGCGGTGTATTACCAGTATGGGGCGCGTTGTCCTACCTGCGTGAAGATGGAGGGGTGGATCAAGGAGGCGCTGGAAGGGAGTTTTGCCGATGCCCTGAAGGATGGGCGTCTTGTTTTCCGCTCGATTCCGGCGGATGCGGAGACGGTGCGCCATTACGGGATGACGACGAAGTCTTTGATCGTGAGCAACAGGAAGCAGGGCAAGGAGGCCGATTGGAAGAATCTTGAGCGTATTTGGGATTTGAACGGTGATGAAGCCGCATTCAAGGAGTATGTGGTTCAGGAGGTTCGGAAGCAGGTGGACGGGGTGAAATAGGGTTTTTTTCGAACGGGAGAGGTTCAAGGGTATGGACTGGCAGTTGTTGTCTTTGCTGGGTGTCGGAGTGGCGGCGGCGGTGTCTCCGTGTCCGCTGGCGACGAATGTGGCCGCCCTTGGCTTTATCTCGCAGGATATGGCTTCGCGGAGGATGTCGCTGATCGCGTCGGCCTGTTATACGCTTGGGCGCGTGCTTGCCTATGTGCTGGCAGGTTTGCTTGTGAGCCAGGGGCTGGCTTCCGCGCCGATGCTTTCGTTCTGGATGCAGGAGGAGCTTCCTGTGTATCTCGGCCCTGTGATGATGGCGGCGGGGCTGGTGATTCTGGGGTTTGTGCCGTTTTTTTCGTTCGGGAAGAAGCCGGATGGGGAAACGGCCCGCAGGATGGTGAGGCGGACGGGGGCTTTTGGTGCGCTGGTTCTCGGCTTTCTGTTTGCGCTGGCGATGTGTCCGCCTTCCGCCGCTCTGTTTTTCGGAACGGCCGTGCCTTGGGCGGCACAGGCCGGGAGTGAGGGGGCATGGCTCGGTATTTCCCTGTTCGGGGTGGGTACGGCTCTGCCTGTGGTCGTGTTTTCCCTGCTGTTCGTGTTCAGTGCGCGAAGGGCTGCTGCCGTGATGCGGCATATGCCGAAGATTCAGCAGGTGATGAAGGCGGCGACGGGGTGGTTTTTCCTCGGTCTCGGTGTGTATTGGCTGTTCAGCCGTATTTTGCTTGTTTAGTTTTAGTTTGTTTTATGATTCAGGATTTTGCAGATTGGCTGGTTTTTTCGGTTCTGGAGTTTTCGCCGGGCACGAGGCTTGGGGAAGCGGTGAATTTTTTCGTGTACGATACGGTGAAGATTCTTTTCCTGTTGTACGCGATCAGCCTTGTGATGGGTGTGGTGAATGCGTATTTCCCGGTGGATCGCATTCGCGTGTTTCTGACGACGCGCAAGTTGTACGGGTTGCAGTATTTTTTTGCGGCTTTGTTCGGGGCGGTGACGCCTTTTTGTTCCTGTTCGTCGATTCCGCTGTTTATCGGGTTTGTGAAGGGTGGGATTCCCCTTGGCGTGACGTTTGCCTTTCTGATTACGTCGCCTCTGGTGAATGAGGTGGCCATTGCGATGTTTCTCGGCGTTTTCGGTTGGGAGGTGACGGCGATTTACGCGGTGTCGGGCGTGGTGCTGGGGATGGTGGGAGGTGCGGTTTTGCAGAGGTTCAGGCTGGAGAGGTTTCTGTCTCCATGGGTGAAGGATTTATTGAGCCAGTCCGAACGGGAGAGCGCCGCATGGGAGAAGAAGCATGTGCCGTTCAAGGATCGTTTGCCCGAGATTGCTTCCGATGCATGGGGTATCGTGAAGGGTGTTGTGCTGTATGTGGTGATCGGGATTGCGGTGGGTGCGGGGATTCACGGTTATGTGCCGGAGGGCTTTTTCGAGCAGTATCTGGGTGCGGAGAGCTGGTGGGGTGTGCCTGCCGCCGTGTTGTGCGGGGTGCCGATGTATGCGAATGCTGCGGGTATCGTGCCTGTGATTCAGGTGTTCGTGGCGAAGGGGATTCCGATCGGTACGGCTTTGGCGTTCATGATGGCGACGGTGGGGCTTTCTCTGCCGGAGGCGATTTTGCTGAAGAAGGTGATGACGTGGAAGCTGATCGGGATTTTTTTCGCGACGGTGTCTTTGCTCATCGTGTTTTCGGGCTATCTTTTCAATTTTCTGATGTGATGATATATATACTGATTCTTTGTACAGGCAATTCGTGCCGGAGCCAGATGGCCGAGGCTTTCGCCAGACGGGCGTTTTCCGAAGAGGTGGAGGTGTTTTCCGCCGGGATCGAGAAGCACGGGCTAAATCCTTTCATGCTGCGCGTGATGAAGGAGGCCGGTTTCGGGATGGAGGGGCATTTTTCCAAGACGGTGGAGGAGCTGCCTGCCGTGGAATGGGATGCTGTGGTGACGGTATGCGGCCACGCTGCGGAGAATTGCCCGTATTTGCCGGCCCGGAGGCATGTGCATCTGCCGTTCGACGATCCGCCCGCTTTGTCGCGAGGGATTGCGGTCGAGGAAGAGGTGCTCGCGGTGTATCGGAGGGTGCGCGACGAGATTGCCGCCGCGATGGCGAAGCCCGGAGTGTGGCTGCCCAGTTGGGACGAATGCGGAAGCGAGGAGGCGCTGCTATGAACCGAATGTTTGCCCGAGCTGCCCTTTCATGCTTTCGATGTGAGCCATGAAGTCGGGCATCCACGGCATGAAGAGCCATCCGATGGCTTCCATGAGGATGAAGATGAGTACGGCGGCGATGAGGATGCGTTCCATCCGGGCGGGAGGCGTGACGAGGGGGAGGGTTTGCAGCCTTTGATCCCACATGGTGATGCCTCGTTTGCGGAGGGACCACCACGAGAGGAGCATCATGATGGGGGTGAAGATGGTGAGGACAAGCCCCATGCCGAAGATGTATACCTGTATGCTGCGCGTGAGGGAGGTGCCAAGGCCGAGTTTTTTCTCTTCAAAGGTGACGACGCGTATGCCGAGCAACCATTTGCCGGGCGTGGTGCTCCAGCGGGAGATGAGCCATGCTTCAATGAGGAACATGGGAGCCCATGCGATGGGTGAGACGAAGGTTTGGTGGAAGCCGACGCTGCAGAGGCGCAGAATGGAGAGCGCGATGACGGCGTAGATCAGGAGGTCCAGTACGCGGGCCCAGAGGCGGAGGACAGGTGCCGGTACGGCAAAGATGCGGGTGGTTTTGTCGATGGCGGCGACGGGGGGCTGGGCATCCGCCGGGAGGTCATGCGGGATGGGAGGGAGTTCCGGATATTCTTCCGACGGTTCGAGGGGGTGGAAGTAGCTGGAGAGGGCCGGCAGTTCGTGCATGGGCAGCCATTTGGAACAGCCTTTGTGCCAGCCTTTGGTTTCCGGTGTGATGTCTCCGGCTTCGAGAAGGGAGATGATTTCGGCTACGGAGATGGGGCCTTTGCGCTGCTTGTTTTCGATCCAGTAGATTTCCATGGTGTTTGTGTCGCGTCTTGATTGCCGGGAGGTTGGGCGCGTCCGGCAGTCCGGCGGCAGGCTGCGGCGAGTGGCCGCCAGTTGTGCGATTGTCGCAACTGGCGGTTGTGTTGTCAAGGTTGCAGCGCGTGCGTCAGGAGGTGGGGTCGCGCAGGATGCCGATGAAGTAGGGGGTGGTTTCGGGGTCGAGGTCGGCGATGATCCAGATGAAGGGGCGGTCGGCCTTGAAGTGGGGTGGAAGTTTGGGGGTCACAGGTTCTCCTATGTAGTATGCATCCATGCCGAGGGCTGTGGCGGCGGCGGCTTCGACTCCTTCTTCCTTCATTTCAAACCATGTGTTTTGTTTGACGAAGGCGATGCAGAGCGGTGTGCCGGAGATGCCGGAGAAGTCGGCCTTGGCAGGGTTGAATGCATGAGGCATGCCCGTGGCTGCGAGGCCGTCGGCGAGGTCGCTGTCGTACGCGGTTTTGAATTTGGGGATGTCGATCTGTACGGTTTGCGGATGTTCTTTGGCGAGCGATGAGCGGATGTTTTGCAGGGCGGCCGGGGTGAGTGAGGAGAGGTATTTGCCGATGGAGATGCCTTTTTTCGGGAGGATGGCGATCATGCATGCCTCTTTTTTGTCCAGATGCTGCTGGAAGGGAATGGCGACGATTTCGCAGTCGGGGCGGGCGATGTAGCGGACATCGTAGGTGTCATTCATCATGGAGCAGGGGACGGTGCGGCCCGTTTCGAGGCGGAAATCCTGTTCGATCGTGTTTTCCGGCAGGAAGGGGTGTTGCCATTTTGCCTGGGTGTAGACGGTGTTGATGAGGATGAGGCTGGTCAGGGGTGTGATGTCCTGAGGGGTGAGGAGTTGGGTGATGCGGCCTTTCGTTTGGTCGGAGACCCATTGGTTGATGTCGGTGCTGGCCTGGGCGGGGTTGGCGGCGAAGTTGATTGGGGTGACGCTGCCTTTGGGCAGGCCGGCTTTGTATTCAGGCTTCAGGGAGATGTGGCTGGATGTGTAGGCGCGGTTGGCTATTTCAAGGGGTAGCGAGGTGTTGTGCGTCTGTTGATTGAGTTGGTTGATGGAGCCGATGGTGCGGTCGATTTGTCGGAGGGTTTCGCCTCTCGCTCCGGGGCGTACAAGGGCGAGAGCCATGGAGGCGGAGCAGGGGGAGAGGCAGAGGTTCTGCCGTTCCTGTTTGGCGAGATGGAGGAAGAGGTCGAGGCCGTATTGGGGTTTGTGGGCGGCTGCCGTGTAGGCCGGGCCGTTTTCCGGGTTGGGGAGTTGGGGGAGCGGTGGCGGCGATTGCGCGGCTTTTTCGGATGGTTTTTGATCCGTGGCGCAGGAGGCGATGCAGAGGGTTGCCAGCAGAGTGGCGGTGAATGAGTGGCGATGTTTCATGTTGATCCGGTTACTGAGGTCGGTTAATTGGCGGTGTCCGGCGTGCAGAGCGTGCCGATGAAGTAGGGAGTGGTTTCGGGGTCGAGGTCGGCGATGATCCAGATGAAGGGGCGGTCGGCCTTGAAGTGGGGCGGATGTTTCGGCTCCGGGGCAGGAGCGCATTGATAGGCCATGGAGAATGCGGTGGATGCCGTTGCCGTGACTCCCTCTTCACTCATTTCAAAGGAGCATTTTTGCAGGATCTGTTCTATGGCGAGAGGGGTGGCGGTAGCTATCATGCCGGAGAAGTCGGCTTTTACGGGGTCGAAGGCATCGGGCATTCCAGTGGAAGCCAGCGCTGCGGAGAGGTCGGAGGAGGATTCGAGTTTGAATTTGGGGATGTCGAGTTTGACGATGTCCGGCTGCACGGTTGCGAGCGATGTGCGGATGTTTTGCAGGGCAGCCGGGGTGAGTGTGGCGAGGTATTGGCGGATGGGTATGCCTTTGGCCGGGAGGATGGCGATGAGGCAGGACGGTTGTTTGTCCTGCCGGTGCTGGAATGGGATGGCGATGGCTTCGCAATCGGGCAGGGACAGGTACCGGTAGCTGTGTGTGTCGTGCAGGGTGGGGCAGGGGAAGGGAGAGCCTTGTTCGGGATGGAAAGTCTGGTTCCATGTGTCCGTTTTGTCGAATGGATGTGCCCATTCCGCTTTGGTGTAGATGGCGTTGACGAGCGCCATTCTGGTGAGCGGCGTGATGCTGTTCGGCGGCAGGAGGCTGCCGATGTGGCCGTGCGTGCGCCGGGTGACCCATTTGTTGATGGCGGTGCTTTCACGGTCAGGGCTGTCGATGAAGTCGGCTTCCAGATAGCTTGCGGCAGGCAGGGCCTGTTTGTAGGAGGGGGCCGGTTCCAGTGTCTTTTCGATGCAGATGAGGTTGGCGATTTCGAGGGGAAGGGATGTGGTGCGTGTTTGGGCGGCGAGGTTGCCGATGCTGCCGATGGTGCGGTCGATTTGGCGGAGGGTTTCACCGCGCGCGCCGGGCCGGGCAAGGGCTATGGCCGCGTGTGCGGCATAGGGAGAGAAGCAGAGGTTGTCCGGCTGTTCGCCGGCAAGGCGGAGAAAGAGGTCGAACCCGAGGGGTGTTGGCTGGGCGTCGGCAGTGCAGGCGGGGCTTTGGGCGGGATCGGGGAGCAGGGGTTGTGTGGATGGCGGTTCGGTTGTCGTGCAGGCGGCGAGGCAGGTTGCCGTCAGGATGGATAGGGTGCGGTGAAGGAGGGGATGCATGAGGCGAAGAGATGTTGCGATTAGCGGGCGGGGGTGTAGAGTGTGCCGATGAAGTAGGGGGTGGTTTCGGGGTCGAGGTCGGCGATGATCCAGATGAAGGGGCTGTCGAATCGAACGGCGGATGGGATGAGGCTTTTTTCTGCGATCAGGGCTGTGGCTGCGGCGGCTTCGATGCCTTTTTCATTCATTTCAAAGTAGGTTTTCTGGAGTATTTTGGCGATGTGGAGTGGCGGCCGGCTGTCGGTGATGCCGGAGAGGTTCGCTTTGTTGCGGTCGCATGCATCGGGTATTCCTGTTTTTGCGAATGCGGCGGTGAGGTCGGTTGAGGTTTCCGTTTGGAATTTGGGGATTTCAAGGAGGGTTTTCCGGGGTGTGGCGGTTGCGAGTTGTTGACGGATGGTTCGAATGTCGGCGGGGGTGAGGGTGGAGAGGTGCTGGCTGAGGGTAGTGCCTTTTTTCGGGAGGATGGCGATGAGGCAGGTTTCCTGTTTGTCCTGCCGTTTTTTGAAGGGGATGGCGATGGCCTCGCCCATGCGGCTGTCGATGTGGCGGTAGTGTGCTGTGTGTTGCAGGGTGGGGCAGGAGGTTGTTTGGCCGTTTTCGAGGTGGAAGGGTTTGTCTGCGGTTTTTGCGGGGTTGAAGGGGTGTTCCCATTCGGCTTTGGTGTAGATGGCGTTGATGAGCGCCATTCTGGTGAGCGGCGTGATGACGTTCGGAGGGATGATGTTTAGGATGCGTCCGTGGGTGCGGTCGGCTGTCCATCGGTTGATGGTTGTGCGTTCGAGGTCGGGGTGGTTGATGAAGTCGGCCGAGAGGTAGCTGCCGGAAGGGAGCGCCTGTTTGTATTCCGGTTTGAGGGGCAGGGTTTGTTCGATGCAGGCGAGGTTGGCCAGTTCAAGGGGGAGGGATGTGGTGCGGGCCTGAGCGGCGAGGGTTTCGACGGGGCCGATGGTGCGGTCGATTTGCCGGAGGGTTTCGCCGCGTGCGCCGGGGCGTACAAGGGCGAGGGCGGTATGGGCGGAGTAGGGAGAGAGGCAGATGTTTTTCTGTTTTTGCCGGGCGACGTGGAGGAAGAGGTCGAGGCCGTGCTGGGGGGCGTGGCCGGAGGCTGTGTAGGCGGGGCCGCTGTTCGGGTGGGGCAGGTTGGGTTCGGGGTTGGGTGTGTCGGCAGGCGTGCAGGCGTTGATGATGCACAGGGCGGTGATGCAGGAGATGAAGCGAAGGGTAAACATGATGGCGGATGGATTCGGTGTTGTTTGTAATAACGCGTGAAGTGGGGATGCGTCCGAATTTTCGCCCGTTTTAATGAAATTTTATGCAGATCAGGTTGTGCGGCTGCCTGAGTTTTGATGGATGCGGTGGGCGAGGTCGAGAGTTTCGCGGGCGTGCGGGATGTTTTCGAATCGGTGTTCGGCGGCAGAGGTGTGGTCTCCCTGGTCGGTGTAGGCGAAGCGGATGGTGCCGCTTCCGTCCGGGAGGAGTTGGAGGAGGGTGCTTTGGAGGGTGGTGTAGTTCCACTCGATGGTTTTTGTTTTTCGTTTGCCGAGTTGGATGGTGAGGATGCGTGCCGTGGTAAGTGCATAGGCGATGCGGCGCATCCGGGCGCGGCGTATCCACGGAGCGGACATAAAGCCCAAGCCGACAAGAAAGAACAGGATGACGAAGGCAAGACCGGGGATGGACGCCGAGTTTGTGAGCACGTGGATGAGGATGCCGCCGGAGAAGGATGCCCAGCCGATGCCGAAGATGGTGATGGGCGCGGTGCGGACGAAGGAGAGTCGGTTGCGGGGGCGGCCGGTCCAGAGTAGGGTTTCTCCGGGGTATAGGCGTTGGGAGACGGTTTCCCGATCGGCTTCCGATATGCCGTGGCGATGCGTGGGTTCCGGCTGTTGTCCGTGGAGAGGTTGGGCGCGGTATGCGGCTGCGCGGAGGAGGCAGGATGATGCGAGTTCGGGGTTGTCGGTTCGGAAGAAGCCTCGCTTGATGGTTTGTGTTCTGTCGCCGTCGTCGTGTTCCTGGATGCCGAGGATGATGTCTCCCCGACCGCGGCGGCGTTTGCGGATGGTGTGCCGGACGAGTTCGGGGCCGCTCCATTCGGCTATGGTGGTTTGGCTGGACGTTCGGCGGATCAGGATCGCCCGGCGGTCGGTGACGGCGCAAAGGCCTGCGTTTTCATATCGCTTATGAAAGGCCTGGCAGTACATGCCGATGCCTGCGGCGATGAAGGGGACGAAGAAGCCGAGGAAGATGATGCGGGGTACAAGGCCCAGCGTTTCGCTGTCAGGTTCTGGGTGTTTGTGTGTGAAGGTTTGAATGTACACGGAGAGTACCCATCCGATGATTGCACAGAAGAGGGTGGCGAAGATGACGAGAAGGAGAGGGCCGCCGATGAAGCGGGCAGGCCGTGAGATGCCGCTCCAGAGGATGGTTTCGTCCGGGGCGAGGTGATGCCGGAGGATGTCCGGAACGGGCGCAGTGGTGGCGGGTTGTTGCGCCATGGTGTAGATGGCTCGGTTCAGGAGGATGTTTCGCCGGACGGCGTGCGGCTGTCGTTCGCGGCGGCCAGTTGGCGGGCAAGGATGCAGGTGTTGCGGATGTCCGGGATGTTGTCGATGGTGAAGGTGTTGGTCATTCCACCGGCTTTGGCGATGGTGTAGTCGAGGTCGAGGGTGCCGGAGCCGTCCGGGCGGATGCGCAGGCGAGCGCTTTCAAAGGCGGAGTAGCTGTGTGTTTGGATGGAAGGGGAGCGCCATCCGGGGTTGTAGCGGATGATTCGCCTGTCTGTAAGGAGGTCGTATTGCCGGCGGGCATAGGCCCAATAGATCCAGGGCGAGCTGAGGGTCAGCGGGCCAATGAGGAAGAAGAGTGCGACGACGAAGAGCGGCATGTCGCCTTCGATCCGGTTCGCTGGTGTGAGAAGGAGAGCCGTGAATCCTGCGGTCCAGAGTAGGCCGAAGATGAAGAAGAAGCCCGTTGCATCGTTGAAGATGCGTGGTTTACGCTGGACGATCCAGCGGATCGTTTCACCGGGGGAGAGGAGGTTTTCGATGTTTTGGCGCGTGGCGCGACTGGTGGAGCGGGGCCATTCCGGAAGAGGCGGTTCAGTGGCGGGAGGGGGCGGTGCGGTTGGCGTTGCCTGTCTGAGGAGGGTGGCGATTTGTTCGGGGTTGTCGATGCCGTGGAAGCCGTCGGCGATGATGCGGGTGCCGTTTTTTCTGCGCAATACCCTGATGCCAAGTATGATGTCTCCTCTATTACCTCGGCGAGGGCGGATGTCGGGCATGGAGAGGTGTTCGCCGCTCCATTCGGTGAGGATGACGGTTCCGCGCGATCGGCGGATGAGGAGTGCGCGGTGGCTGGTGACGGCGCAGACGCCGCTATGGGTGCGGCTTTCCTGCAAGGCGAACCAGAAGAGCACATATCCTACGCCGATGAAGGGGAGCAGGAAGGAGGTGATGATGAGGCTGTTTATGTCGCCCTGTGCCAATGCCGACTGCCAGACGGAAGATGCACCCAGGAAGAAGAGGAGGGTGCCGCACCAGAAGACGGCGACGATGAAGATCGCGATGCTGTGGGCGGTGAAGATGCGAGGGCGTGCCGGGGCGGCCCAGAGGAGTTGTTCTCCGGGTTCGAGTTCGACGAACCGTTGCTGTTCCCGCGTGAGGAGGACGGGCTGGTTCATGGAGAGAGGTTGGAGGTGAGGGAGGAAGGCGGCCGCATCAGCTGGCGCGGAGGGCTTTGGAGGGGTCCTGCCGGGAGACGACGAGGGCGGGTACGACGGAGGCGACGGTGACCATGATGAAGGCGTAGATGCCTTGTTTGGCGATTTCGACGGGGTCGATGGAGCAGGGTATCTGGATGCCGTGCGCCTGCATGGGGAAGGGGTCGAGGCCCATGCCTGCGAGGAAGCCCTGGATTTCGATGCGGTAGTGGAGGACGAGGAGGGCGAGGATGATGCCGAGGATGGCACCGGAGATGCCGATGATGACGCCCTGCCACAGGAAGACGCGCATGATTTTGGAGGGGGTGGCGCCGAGCGCCTGGAGGACGGCGATTTCACGCCTGCGCTGCATGGAGACGGTGAACATGACGGCCATGATGCAGAAGGCGGAGATGAGGGCGATGAAGGAGAGGACGAAGCTCATCATGGTGCGTTCGTTGGCGATGAGCTGGAACCATTCGCGGAAGCTTTCGGTCCACGGAGAGAGTTCCCAGGCGCTGCCGGCGGGGAGGGCGGGGAGGCTTTGGAGGATGGGGGCGGCGAGCTGGTCGAGGTTGTACGGGTCTTCTGTGCGGATGGCGATGCCCTGTACATCGTCGTTCTGGAAGCCGAGGAGTTCCTGCCCGATGGGAAGGGGGATGAAGAGTGCCGGGCCGGGCATGTTTTCCGTGGGCTGGTAGATGCCGATGACGGTGAGGTCTTTCGGCATGATGAGGGAGCGGATGTTTTTGATGGAGGCGATGTTTTCCTTTTCGACGCTGTTGTCGCGGAGGTTGGCGAGGTGCTGTTCCCATGCGGTGCGGAGGGAGCGTTCAAAGTAGACGATGCCCGAGTTTTTCTGTTTGCCTTCGATGCCGGAGCGGATGATTTCGTTCAGCGCGTCGAGTTCGTTCAGTTCGACGGGGCGCAGGGCGGGAGCGGAGTCGTTTTCCCCATCGAAGGCGGCGCGAAGTTTGCGGTAGGTTTCCTGGACGGCGGTTTTGGGGACGGCAAGCCATTGCGCGGGTGTGTGGCGCAGCAGGGCGGAGTAGCGGGTTTCCGCGTAGTCGGCGACGGTTGGCGGGAGGAAGGCGGATGCGCTGCCCCTCATGCCGCTGAGGACGAGGCCGGAGTAGTGCAGGGTGGTTTCGGCGAGGTGGTTCCGGAAGTTGCCGGTGATGCCGGATGGGTTTTCGGTCTGTGACCAGAGGCTGTCGAGGGCGGGAAGGAGGTCGGCGTCTTCCTGTGTGGCGAGAGGTTTTTCGTTGCCGATCTGGGTGTAGGTTTCGATGACCTGGTCGGTGTCTCCGACGGGGGTGATGCGGATGGTGTCTCCGATGCCGACGCCGAGTCCCTTGGCGGTGATGGCGGAGATGACGGTTTTTTCGCCAAGGTCGAGGTCGAAGGTGCCTTGTTTGATGAGGGGGCGCAAGGCGTTCATCTGTTCTTCGTTTTCAGTGTCGATGGCGCGGAAGGTGCAGGTCTGGCGCGATTTGTCGGACTGGACGAAGGATTGGTTTTCAAGCTGGGCGTAGGCGGAGGTGACTCCGGGAACTTTCCGGGCGCGTTCGACGAGTTCCTGCCAGCCGGAGATGGTGGTGCGCGCGCCGTCGTTGTAGTAGGAGACGAGGTAGTGCGGGGTGAAGGCGAGGACGCTGCTTTCCATTTGTTTTTGCAGGCCGCTCATGACGGAGAGGACGACGATGAGGACGGTGACTCCGAGTGCGACGCCGGCAAGGCAGATGAGGGTGATGATGGAGAACATGGTGCGCAGCGGGTTGAGGTACCGCAGGGCAAGCATGAGGCTCAGGTGGCGTCGGAGGTGTTTTTTCATGTCAAGGCGCGGGGTGATGATGCCTGAATGTGTGGCGGTTTCCAAGTATAATTCCGGTCAGTTGCGGGGAAGGTTCCTGTTTTTGCCGGATGATGCGGGGATGAAGTGTGTCTGCGATGCGCGGTTGGTATATATTGCTGTTGCCGTTCGTCCGGGGGTGTGGCATGGTTGAGCCATGCCGTTTTGGACGACAGTGGGCCGGAATTACTATGTTCGCAGGCTTTGGCCTTTCGTGCTGGTGTATTTCGTGTACGAGCTGCTGGAGGTGGGTATTCTGGCGTGGTTGCACCGTGGGGATATCGATTGGGGGTTTGTGGCGGTTTTGAGGCTGCTGGGCAATTTGGCGGTGGAGTCCTCTTCTTCCCTTTTGTTTCTGCTGGTGCCTTTTTTGCTGTATTTGCTGGCGTTGCCGCGCGCATTCCATGGAGGGAAGACGGATAGGGTGGTGACAACGGTGCTGTTCGCTCTGTTCTGCCTGGTGAATTGCTGCGAGGAGGTGGCGGAGGTGTGTACGGAGGATATGTTTTCCTTTTATTCGCTGAAGTTCTGGCAGTCTCCGAAGGAGGCATGGCCGCATTTCGGCGATGTGTTTCCGTTGTGGCCTTCGGCGCTGTGCGTGGTTGGAGGTGTTGGGGCTGCGTTGGCCGTTTTTCGGAAGAGGCTGGTTTGCAGGGATGGCGTGCCGCATGTGGCGGTGAGGGTTGTGGTGCCTTTGTTCGCGGCGGCGGGGGCGTTCGTGCTGTCGTGGATGAATGACGATATGGCGGGGGCGTCTCCCGATAATATGGAGCTGGCCAAGGACGGGATGTTTACGCTGTTCGGCGATGTGTTTGCGGTGACTCCGCTGCCGAATTTGCATACGATTTTTGCTTTTCCGGTGATGTGGGCGTCCGGGCTGGCTTTGCTGGGGCTTGGGGCGTTCGTCGTAACCCGGTGGTTTGGTGTGGAGAGGGGCAGGCTGGCCTGTTTCGGCAGGGGGTGGTGCGAGCGATTGAAGGCGGTTTTGCATGTGAGGTCCGATTTCGCCCTGTGGCTGCTTGTCGTGCTGGCGGGGGTGCTGCTGGTGCGGGTGGTGAGTATGGGGGCCTATCCGCTGATGGATACGACGGAGGCCCGCTATGCGGAGATGTCGCGCAAGATGATCGAGTCGGGGAACTGGCTGGTGCCGATGTTCGATTACGGTGTGCCGTTCTGGGGGAAGCCGCCGCTTTCGTTCTGGGCAAGCGCGGCGACGATGGAGGTGGCGGGCGTGACTGCATGGGGAGCGCGGCTGGCGCCGTTTCTGGCAGCGGTGGCGATCGGTGCGTTGTTTTTCGTGTGGCCTTTCCGGTCGGATAGGAGGGAGAAGGCTCTGGCCTGTTTTGTGGTGCTGGCGACGTGCGGGCTGGGGTTTGTGGCGGCTGGGGCGGTGATGACGGATGAGTTTCTGGCGCTGGGTACGATGTTGGCTATGGTGGCTTTCTGGAAGGCGGTTTCGGAGCCTGTTCCGAGGCCGGTGTGGGGTTTTTTGATGTTTGCGGGTTTGGCGGTCGGGCTGTTGAGCAAGGGGCCGCTGTGCCTTGTGCTGGCCGGGTTGCCGATTTTTCTGTGGACGCTGTGGTTCCGGAAGTGGCGGACGGTGTGGGAGAGGGTTCCGTGGGTGCGGGGGACGGTGCTGATGCTGGGGCTGAGCCTGCCGTGGTATTTGCTGGCGGAGCGGGCGTTCCCCGGTTTTCTGGATTATTTTATCGTGGGCGAGCATTTCGAGAGGTTCGTGGTGAAGGGGTGGCAGGGGGATTTGTACGGTTCCGGGCATGCGACTCCTTTGGGGATGATCTGGGTGTACGGGGTGACGATGTTTTTGCCGTGGTCTCTGGTGCTGCCGTTTCTGTGGTTTCGTGCGCGGGGGGTGTCTGCGCGGCAGCCGGGTGAGGCGGAGGAGTCGGTTTTCCTGTGGCTCTGGGGGTTGGCTCCGCTGCTGTTTTTCTCGGTGGCGAAGAATATTCTTCCGGCGTATGTGCTGCCCGGCCTGCCTGCGCTGGCGATGCTGGTGGTGCGGTATGCGTGGAGGGCGGATGTGCAGTACCGGGGTGCGCGGTATGTGCTGTTTCTGCCGTGTGCGGTGTTTGCCGTGATTGCGTTTTTCCTGTTCGGGGGAGGGTTCGGGCATTTGGAGTACAGGTGCCAGAAGGATGTGCTGGCCGCATGGGACGGGCGTTCGCCGCTGTATTACTGGGATGGCGAGAAGGTGCCGTATTCGGCGCAGTTTTATTCGGGGGGCAAGGCTGTGGAGCTGAAGCCGGGCGTGCCCGTCCCTCCGGTTCGTGAGGGCGGGAGGGTGTTTCTGGCGATGAAGGAGGCGGATTACGAGCGGTTCCGCGCGGAGCTGCCGGGATGGCGGCGTGTGTCGGAGGGCCGCCGTTATGTGCTGCTTGTTTCTCCGGAAGGGGGTGGGATGAAGTCGGTTTCGGCGGGGAGGGTCGGGAGTTGACTTGGCCGGGGTGCTGCCGCTATAATAGGTTTTTCCGATGAAGAAGAAGGTTTTGAGAGCCGTTTTGCGGTGGAGTTTGACGATTTGCATTCTGGCGGTTGCCTGGGTGGGGATTGATTGGGGGGTGAGCGCGTATATCGGCAGGTTGTGGAATGTGGAGATTTCCCGCGAGTATGGGCCGACGTGGTCGGGTGAGCAGATTTTTCTGGAGGTGTCGCGTGCCGAAGGGCTCAGCGCGTACAGGTGCGGGATGCCTTCGCGGGGGATTGTGACGTATTTCGATTCGAATTCGTGGCTGCGGCCGGGGCTGATGATCCGCCGGGGGAGTGTCCGGGAGGGGAAGGTGGAGCCGAATGAGAATGGTGATGTGTTTATGGTGCAGAGGGTTTTGGACGTGAACGGGATGTTTTTCTACATGGGCAGTCCGTATCAGGTGAAGGAAGTGTATGTGAGGGAGTGAGGGTTGCATTGCGGGTTTTGATTGACCGGGCGGCGGTTTGGTGGTATGGACGCGGGCGTGATGCCGGAAGGAGGTTCAAGGATTCGCAGGGTGATGGTGGTTGTGCTGGCTGCGCTGTTTCTGGCGCAGCTCGGGAATAGCCTGTACGATTTGATTTTCAGCAATTATTTGCGGGATGTGCAGCATTTGGATGCGGAGCAGCGCGGGTTTCTGGAGTTGCCCCGCGAGTTGCCGGGGATTTTGTCGCTGGTGGCGGTGGGTGCGCTGTTTTTCCTGAATGAGGTGAAGTTGACGTCGGTGGCGTGTCTGCTGGCGGCTTTGGGGTGTGTCGGGCTGATGCATACGGATGCTTCGTCCGGGCTTTGGGTGCTTTCGGGCTGGGTGATGACGGTGAGTCTGGGGCAGCATATTCTGATCGGGACGATCGATTCGATCGTGATGCATACGGCAAGACCGGAGAATCGGAGTATGCGGCTGGGGCAGATGCGGGCGCTGGGTACGGCGGCGATGTTGTGCGCTTCCGGGTTTGTTTGGCTGAAGTGGCAGTTCAATGATTCGTTCCGCGTGGATTACTGGGTGCTGACGGCTGTGTTTCTAGCGGCGATGGCGGCTTTGTGGATGATTAAGGCGCCGGAGTTTCCGCGCCGGAAGAGCTGGCGGGAGAGTTTCGTGTTCCGGCGCGAGTATAAGGTGTATTATTGTCTGGAGATGCTGCACGGGGTGCGGAAGCAGCTTTACCTGACGTTCGGGTTCTGGCTGATGGTGAGTACGCTGGGGCAGTCGCCGGAGAGGATCGGGATGATTCTGTTGATCGCCGGGGTGATCGGGCTGGGTACGCAGCCGCTGATCGGGTGGTGTATCAAGAGGTACGGGGAACGGAGGGTGACGATTTTCGATAGTATCGCCCTGTCGTTCCTGTGTTTGGCGTATGCGTTCGCTCCGGAGCTGCTGCCGCGCGGCTGGGCCGTGGGGGTGGTGGGGGCCTGTTTCGTGCTGGATAATTTGCTGTTTGCGATGGGGATGGCCCGGACGACGTATGTGGCCCGTATGTGCGGCGACCGCCGCGAGGATATTACGCCGAGTATTTATACGGGGATTGCGGTGAATCACGTGGCTTCGATTGCCTACGGGGTGCTTGGGGGGCTGATCTGGATGTATACGGGCGGGCCGCAGGCGGTGTTTCTGATCGGCGGTCTTGCGACGGTGGGTGCGGGGCTGGTGGCGAGGAAGATGAGGTAAGAGTGCAGAGCGAATAGGTAATAGTTACCTGTCTGCGAGGTTGTAGATGGCGAGGACGTCGTTGGCGTCGAGTTTTTGCAGGCCGCCGATGGGGCCGCGGACGCTGACGGCCTGTGCGGCCATTTCCGCAAAGTGGTCGGCAGGGATGCCGAGCTGGCGCATGGTGGTGGGCAGGCCCATTTCCTCATAGTAGGCTTCGAGGCGGCGGATGGCTTCGAGGATGGCGGTTTCGGGTTGCCTCGGCGGGATGGTGACGCCCATGACTCGTTCGGCGAATTGGAGGAAGATGGGGATGTGGTTTTTGTAGATGTAGCGCATCCATGCAGGGGTGACGACGGCGAGGCCCGCGCCGTGCGGGACGTCGTAGCGGGCGCTGAGTTCGTGTTCCATGGCGTGGCAGGCCCAGTCCTGTTCGCGGCCGAGGCCGAGGAGGTTGTTGTGGGCGATGGTGCCGGAGAAGGCGAGTTCGGCCCAGGGGTCGTATTGCCGGAGGCCACCGTGGCGGAGGAGGCGGGCGTTGTTGATGATGGTGCGGAGGGTGGCTTCGCAGAGGGCGTCGGTGAGGTCGGTGTGCGGGGTGTTGGTGAAGTAGCGTTCGAAGATGTGGCTCATCATGTCGCACGCGCCGTAGGCGAGCTGGTTTTCGGGGAGGGTGTAGAAGAGTTCGGGGTTGACGATGCTGAAGACGGGGCGTAGCTGTGGATCGCCGTAGCCGAGTTTGCGTTTTGTGGCTGTGCAGGTGATGACGCTGTTGGGGCTGCTTTCGCTGCCTGCCGCCGGGATGGTGAGGACGGTGGCGACGCGGAGGGGGGTGAAGTCGGCGGGTTGTTTGGAGATGTAGTATTCCCAGACGTCGCCGGAGGAGGGAGCGCCGAGGGCGATGGCTTTGGCGGAGTCGATGACGCTGCCGCCGCCGACTGCGAGGATGAAGGGGATGGCGTGCCGGCGGCACAGGGTGATGCCTTCGCGGACGAGGTCGAGGGTGGGGTTGGGCTGGACTCCGCCGAGTTCGTGGATTTCGATGCCGGCTTCCTGCAGAGAGCGGATTATTTCTTCGTAGAGGCCGGAGCGTTTGATGCTGCCGCCTCCGTAGTGCAGGAGGATTTTGCCGGCATGGGGTTTGATGTGCTGGCCGACGGTGTGCTGGGTGCCTTTGCCGAAGATGATGTCCGTGTGGTTGCTGTAGGTGAAATTGAGCATGGCGGGTGCGAGTCGTTCGTAGTCAGAGTAGCACGGTGCGGTGGTTTTTCAAAGCGCCGGGTGCGGCATGTGCCGGGCTTGGTCCTGTTTTGAGAAAAGGAAGAAGAATGGTCGTGTTTTTTGATGTTTGTCAATGATTTCGATTTTTTTGCTGGTCGTTTCGCGTTGTTTGTGATACGTGTTAGTAACTTTTATTTATGTCTCTGTCGATTAAATCCTCCGATGAGTGCCGTTGGGATATTGCATCCCTCGGCGAGGTGATGCTGCGTCTCGATCCGGGTGAAGGCCGTATTCATACGAGCCGTTCGTTCCATGTGTGGGAAGGCGGCGGTGAGTATAATGTGGCTCGCGGGCTGCGCCGCTGTTTCCGCATGCGCGGGGCGGTGGTGACGGCGATTTGCGATAATCCCGTGGGCCGTTTGCTTGAGGATTGCATGTTGCAGGGCGGGCTGGATCTGGATTATGTGCAGTGGAAGAAGTTCGACGGGATCGGCCGCGATTGCCGCGTGGGCTTGAATTTTACGGAGCGCGGCTACGGCGTGCGTGCGGCGGTGGGTTGTTCCGACCGCGGTTTGAGCGCAGCGAGCCAGATGAAGCCGGGCGATGTGGATTGGGATGCCCTGTTCGGACGCGACGGTGTGCGCTGGTTCCATACGGGCGGGATTTTCGCAGGCTTGTCGGAGACGACGAGCAAGGTGGTGCTGGAGGCGGTGAAGGCCGCCCGGAAGTACGGTACGGTTGTTTCCTACGATTTGAATTACCGCCCTTCGCTGTGGAAGAGTATCGGCGGGCAGGAGCGCGCCCGCGAGGTGAATCGCGCGATTGCTCCGTATGTGGATGTGATGATCGGCAACGAGGAGGATTTTCAGGCGTCGCTGGGTCTTGAGATCGAGGGTGCGACGGAGGATTTCGCCCATATCGACCAGAATGCCTATCAGCGGATGATCCGCAAGGCGGTGCAGGAGTTCGGTTTCAATGCGGCGGCGACGACGCTGCGCGTGGCTCGCACGGCGACGTTCAACGATTGGGCGGCGATGCTGTATTACGAGGATGCGTTTTACGATTCGATTTCGCTTCCCGATCTGGAGATTATGGACCGTGTGGGCGGAGGAGATTCGTTCGCTTCCGGCCTGATTTACGGGTTCCTTTCCGGGAAGGGGCCGCAGTATGCGGTGAATTGCGGCTGCGCCCACGGCGCGCTGGCGATGACGACTCCCGGAGATACGTCCACGGCTTCACTGGCCGAGGTGGAGAAGGTGATGAAGGGCGGTACGGCCCGCGTGGACCGCTAAAGGAAAGGGTACGGGAAGATGATCGAGAGCTGGAGATGGTACGGGCCTGCCGATGCGATTACGCTGCGCGATGTTCGCCAGGCGGGGGTGCAGGGTGTGGTGACGGCGTTGCACGAGGTGCGCTGCGGCGAGCTGTGGACGGAGGAGGCGATTATGGAGCGCAAGCGCATGGTCGAGGCCGCCGGGATGCAGTGGGTGGTGGTGGAGAGCGTGGCGGTGCATGAGGATATCAAGACGCGGTCGGGCAATTGGCGGCATTATGTGGATGTGTATAAGCAGTGTCTTCGGAATCTCGCCCGCTGCGGCGTGAGGACGGTGTGCTATAATTTCATGCCGGTGCTGGACTGGACGCGTACGGATCTGTTTTTCGAGCTTCCGGACGGGAGCAGCGTGCTGAAGTGCGATGCGGATGAGGTGGCGGCATTCGATGTGTTTATTCTGAAGCGCGACGGTGCCGAGGGTGATTACGATGCCGAGGCTCTGGTTCGTGCGAGGGCGCGTTTCGATGCGATGGATGAGGCCGCCCGCAAGGCGTTGAGCGATTCGATTCTGCTCGGCCTGCCCGGTACGGTGGATGATTTGACGCCCGATGAGTTCAAGGCGATGCTGGCGCGTTACGACGGTATCGACGATGAGAAGTTGAGGAATAATCTGTACGATTTTCTGCGCGAGATTATGCCGGTGTGCGAGGAGGAGGGGATTCGCATGGCGATTCACCCGGATGATCCTCCTCGCCCGATTTTCGGGCTGCCGCGTATTATGAGCGATGAGGCGGATATGGAGAGGCTGGTGCGCGAGGTGCCTTCGATGTGCAACGGTTTTTCGCTGTGTACGGGGTCGCTGGGCGGTCTGAGGACGAATGCGCCGCATTTGCTGATGGAGAAGTTCGCCGACCGGGTGTTTTTCGTTCATTTCCGCAATACGGTGTTTGAAGGCGAGAATGCGGATTCTTTCCGCGAGTCGGATTCCCATTTGCATGGGCATACGGATATGGCCTATGCGATGCAGGTTCTTCTGGATGAGGAGGATCGTCGGCGTGCTGCCGGTGAGGTTTGCCCGGAGATTCCGGTGCGTCCCGATCACGGCAGGCTGATGGATATGGATCAGGGCAAGGGTTGCTATGCCGGGTATTCGTACGGTGGCCGCGCCATCGGTCTGGCGGAGTTGCGCGGGCTGGCGATGGGGTTGCGTGCGTATCGCCCGCTTGTGGGCAAGGTGGCGGTGGTGACGGGTGCGGCCGGGGTGCTGTGTTCGGTGATGGCTCGTAGTCTGCTGAAAGCGGGTGCGAAGGTGGCGCTGCTGGGCCGGACGCTTTCCAAGCTGGAGGTTTTGAAAGAGGAGCTGGCGAAGGAGGGGCTGCCGCAGGTGCTGGCTCTGGAGGCGGATGTGCTGGATCGAGCTTCTCTGGAAGAGGCTCGCAGCAAGGTGCTGGCTGCATGGGGGCATTTGGATGTTCTGGTGAACGGCGCGGGCGGCAACGATCCGCGCGGTACGACTCCCGCCGAGCAGTGCGAGCCGGATACGGAGCGTGCGAAGGGATTTTTCGGCATGGATATGGAGGGTTTCGAGTATGTGAACCGCCTGAATATGATCGGTACGATTCTGCCTTCCCAAGTGTTCGGCGAATGCCTGGCGGAGTCGCGCGGGTGTATTGTGAATCTGTCTTCGATGGCTGCGTTCCAGCCGTTGACGAAGGTGGGGGCTTACGGTGCGGCGAAGGCGGCGGTGGAGAATTTCACGAAGTGGCTGGCGACGCATCTGGCTCCGCTCGGCGTGCGCGTGAATGCGATTGCCCCCGGCTTTTTCATTACGAACCAGAATAGGTTCCTGATGCTGGAGCAGGACGGTGCGACGCCGACGGCGCGCGGCGGGAAGGTGCTGGCGAAGACTCCGATGCACCGTTTCGGCGAGCCGGAGGATTTGTGCGGTGCGCTGCAGTTTCTGGTGTCGTCCGGCGCCGGGTTCGTGACGGGTGTTACGATTCCCGTGGACGGCGGGTTCCTTGCCTATTCGGGCGTTTGATTCAACTTTGTTGCCGCCATGCTGTTTTCCGACGATTTCCTTCTTGATACGCCGCAGGCCCGGAAGCTGTTCCACGGCCACGCGGAGCATTTGCCGATTATCGATTACCATTCGCATCTGGATGCGGCGGCGATTGCCGATAACCGCCAGTTCGCGAATATCGCCCAGCTTTGGCTGGACGGCGATCATTACAAGTGGCGAGCGATGCGGACGAACGGGGTGCCGGAGCGGTTCTGCTCGGGCGATGCCTCCGACCGTGAGAAGTTCGATGCATGGGCTGCGACGGTGCCGAAGCTTGTGAGGAATCCCCTGTACCACTGGACGCATCTGGAGCTGCGCCGCCCGTTTGGGATGACGGGGCTTTTGTTCGGTCCCGAGACGGCGGATACGGTGTGGGAACAGACTGCGATGCAGTTGCAGTCCGGCGGCATGGGCGCACGCGATATTCTGGAGAAGATGCACGTGGAGGCGGTGTGTACGACGGATGATCCCTGCGATGATTTGCAGGCTCATGCCCGGCATGCCGCAGCGGGCCGTTCGCTGAAACTGCTGCCGACGTTCCGTCCGGATAAGGCGCGGGCGATTGGGGATGTGAAGGCATGGATGGCTTGGCTCGTCCGGCTGGAACAGTCTGTCGGCTATGGGATCTCTGATCTTGATGGTTTCCTGAAGGCTTTGGCGGAGAGGCATGCGTTTTTTGCGGCGCACGGCTGCAAGTTGTCCGACCATTCGCTGGAGTTCATGCACCCGGATTCGTTGTCGGAGGCCGAGGCGGCGGATGTTTTTTCCGCAGCACGGCAGGGACGCGCCATCGAGGCGGACGATGCGCAGAAGTTTTCGAATTTCATGATGGATTTCTTCGCGCGGCTGGATGCCGGAGCCGGATGGGTGCGGCAGCTCCATATCGGTGCGCTGCGGAATCCGAACGGCGCGGCGTTGGAGTCGCTGGGGCCGGATACGGGGTTCGATGCGATTGCGGATTTCACTTACGCTTCGCCGCTGGCGAAGCTGCTTGACCGTTCCGCCCGTGCAGGCTCTTTGCCCCGGACGATTCTGTACAATCTGAATCCGCGTGACAATGAGATGCTTGCCGTGCTGTGCGGCAGTTTCCAGGACGGTACGGTGGCTGCGAAGATGCAGTACGGCGCGGCCTGGTGGTTCCTTGACCAGATGGAGGGGATGACCCGCCATCTGGAGACGGTGAGCCAGCTGGGGATGCTTTCGCGCTTCGTCGGGATGCTGACGGATAGCCGGAGTTTCCTGAGCTATACGCGCCATGAGTATTTTCGCCGCATTCTGTGCCGGATTCTCGGCAGGGATATGGCCGGAGGGCTGATTCCGGACGACGATTCTTTTATCGGGGCGATGGTTTCCGATATTTCCTACAATAACGCCAAACATTATTTCAATTTCTGATTATGGATACGATTCTTGCCGCGCTTTGCGCGCTGAAACTGGTTCCCGTCGTCGTGCTGAACGATGTGGAAAAAGCCGTGCCGCTCGCACGCACGCTGATGGAAGCCGGGTGTAACGGTATCGAGATTACGTTCCGCACCGAAGCGGCGGCGGAGTCTATTGCACGGATCGTGGCAGAGGTGCCCGGCATGCTGGTAGGTGCGGGTACGCTGCTTTCTCCTGAGCAGGTGCTGCGTGCGCAATCCGCCGGGGCGACGTTCGGCGTAGCTCCGGGGTTTGATCCGGCCGTGGTGTCGGCTGCGCAGGGTTGCGGGCTTCCTTTTGTGCCGGGTATTGCGACGGCGTCGGAGATGAGTCAGGCTTTGGCCGCAGGCTGTGTGTTCCAGAAGTTTTTCCCGGCGGAACCTGCTGGAGGTACAAAGATGCTGAAGGCTTTGCTTGCGGCCTTCCGCCATACGGGGGTGCGTATTATGCCGACGGGCGGCATCGGGGCGGACAATATCAAGGAGTGGCTGGCGATTCCCGAGGTGGTGGCCTGCGGCGGTTCGTGGATTTGCGAAGCGAAGCTGATCGATGCCGGAGACTGGGCCGAGATCGGCCGCAGGACGCGCGAAGCCCTCTCCGCCTTGCGCTGATTTTCACTTTCAACTTGCAACCGATATGGAAGCGCAAAAAAGACAGGATTCGTTCCGCTGGATGATTTTGTTCATGCTGTTTGCGGCAACGACGATCAATTATCTGGACAGGCAGATTCTCGCTATTCTGAAGCCTACGCTCGATAAGGAATTCGGATGGACAAACACCGAGTACGCCATGATTATGTCCATCTTTCAAGGGGCCTATGCCGTGGGGCTAACGTTGTTTGGATGGATCGTGGACAAGTACGGTGCAAAGCTTGGGTTTGCCATTTCGATCGCGTGGTGGAGTGTCGGCGCGATGCTGCATGCGCTGGCGGGCGGCGTGAAGTCGATGGGAGCCTGCCGCATTGTGCTGGGACTTGGCGAGGGCGGTAACTTTCCTTCGTGTATCAAGACGGTGACAAGCTGGTTTCAGGCCAAGGAGCGTGTGCTGGCGACGACGCTGTTCAATTCCGGTTCCAATGTGGGAGCTATGGTGGCTCCTGCCGCGGTGGCGTGGATGGCGGGAAATTGGGGATGGCAATCGGTTTTCCTTGCTGCCGGGGCACTGGGTTTTATGTGGCTCGTTTTCTGGCTCCGGATGCCGAAGGAGCCGCGCCAGGCTTTGGTGGAGGAGTCTGCCGCTGCAGCGCAGGAGGAGAAGGCTGTGAAGATTCCGTGGAGGGAGTTGATATGTTTTCGGCAGACGTGGAGTTTGATTGTCGTTCGTTTTCTGACGGATCCGGTGTGGTGGTTTTTCCTGTTCTGGCTGCCGGATTTCTTTAAGAAGCATTTCAACTGTGATATCGCTGAGGATCCGGCTCCGCTGGTGACTGTTTTTGCGATCGTGACGGTGTTGAGCATTGGCGGCGGCTGGCTGACGAAGCGGCTGGCTTCCCTCGGCTGGAATGTGAATAAGGTGCGCAAGGTGTCGATGCTTGTTTTTGCGGCCTGTGTGTTTCCCGTCGTGTTTGTGCAGTCGCTGGACATGTGGCAGATCGTGTGCCTGATCGGCCTGGCTGGAGCGGCGCATCAGGCATGGTCGGCGAATGTGTACACGCTGGGTTCGGATATGTTCCCGAAATCCGAGGTGGCTTCGGTGACAGGTCTTACGAGCATGGCGGGTCAGGTGGGTAGCATGCTGTTTGTGATCGCGGTAGGCAATATTTTGGATCATTACAAGGATATGGGTAATGAAGCGGGTGGCTACGACGTAATTTTCACGGTCTGCGGTAGTGCCTATCTGGTGTCGTTTGTGATTTTCTCACTGATCGTGCCGAAGATCGGTATGGTGACCTCTCGCCGTGCGGAGGAATCGGGCGTCTGACGCGGGCCGGACGAGCATGTTTTGAGAGCCGGGATCCGATGAGGATTCCGGCTTTTTGCTACTGGTAGCGGTAGGGGAGTTCGAGGTGGCAGGATTCGAGGAGGTCTTTCTGCCTCAGCAAGGTGATGGTGGGGCCGTCTGCAGCGATTTCTCCCTTGTGGAGGATGATGGTGCGGCGGCACAGGTCGAGCGCCATGTCGAGATCATGCGTGGCGATGACAAGTGTTTTGCCTAGTTCGGCAAGGAGGCGTATGAGGTCCCGGCGCGAGCGGGGGTCGAGGTTGGAGCTGGGTTCGTCGAGCAGCAGGGCTCGGGCATCCATGGAGAGGACGGTGGCGATGGAGGCGAGGCGTTTTTCTCCGCCGGAGAGGTGGTGGGGCGGTTTGTCGCGGAGTGCGAGGCAGCCGACCTGTTCGAGGGCGTTCAGGGCGCTTTGTTCGGCTTCTTCGGGCGAGAGCCCCATATTCAGCGGGCCGAAGGCTGCGTCTTCGAGGATGGTGGGCATGAAGAGCTGGTCGTCGCTGTTCTGGAAGACGATGCCGACACTGCGGCGGAGGATGGGGAGCGTGCGTTTTTCGATGGATGAGCCGTCGAGCAGGAGTTGCCCTTCCATGGGAAGGAGGATGCCGGAGAGGTGGTGGAGCAGGGTCGTTTTGCCCGCACCGTTGCCGCCGATGAGGGCGACCGTTTCCCCCGGTTCGATGCGGAGGCTGATGTTTTTCAGGGAGGGGGTGCCGTCCGGGTAGCGATGGGAAAGTGAGATGGTTTCAAGCAGGGTCATGGCGTCAGGCGGGCTGGATGAGCTTACCCAGCTGTTCGGCGGGGTGGGTGAAGAAGAGGAGGAGAAGGAAGCCGAGCCAGAGGAGGAGGTAGGCATAGTCTCTGCCATGCAGTTTGTCGCTCTTCAGGGTGGGGATGGTGCCGTTGTATCCCCGTGCAAGGAGGGCGTGGTGGAGGCGCTGGGCGCGGTCGAGGGTGCGGAGGAGGAGGTGGCCTGTGAGGGCGCTCCATGTGCGGATGCAGGATTGCTGTTGGCCGAAGTTTCTTTGCCTGCATGCTCGGCCCATGGAGGAGGCTTCTTCGAGGAGGACGTCGAGGTAGCGGAAGGTGAAGAGGATTTGCCCGGTGATGACGGCGGGTATGTGCAGCCGCCGCATGGCGTCGGAGAGTCGGGGAAGCCCTGTGGAATAGAGGAGCAGGACTGTGGCGAGGATGGCGAGGTAGCCGCGCAGCATGAGGGCGGCGAAGCTGCACCAGCCCGCCGTGACGGTGTATTCGCCGAGGGTGAACAGGGGTGTGTGATCGAGGATGGGGTTCCAGATGCCGATCAGCAGAAGGAAGGGAAGGGCGGGTAGCGTTTTGCAGCTGATACGGGCGAATGAGATTCCTGCGAGAGCGGAGACGATGACGGGGTAGGCGAAGTAGGGGATGAGGTTCGGTACGTCGTATTTGCCGACGGAGAGGACGGCGACGATGTAGAGGAGGGTGGTAAGGAGCAGCGTGCGCGGTGAGATTCGGCTGAGGAAGGTGTTTTCCGTTCCAGGGGTGCCGAATCCTGACAGGATGGTTCGCGCTTGTTCGATGGGGTGCATGAAGCGGCCTGTTTACGAGGTGCGCACGGTTTTTTTGCGGCGCAGGATGAGGCCGAGGATGATGAGGAACGCTGCGACGGCGGAGGCTCCGGCCAAGCCTGAGAGGCTGGTGCCTGCACGTTCTTCGATGTCGGTGCGCGGCTGGTCGGCGGCGGGGAGGTTGTAGTCTGGCAGGATGGAGGTTTTTTCCTGAATGCGGGCGAGTGTTTCGTGGCTGGTGGAGGTGTTGGCGATTTCGCTGGAGTGTGTGCGTTCGGCTGCCCATTCGAGGCCGTCCGGCAGGGAGGAGGCATACCATGAGAGTAGCCCTCCGACGGTGGCGACAAGGATGCCCATGAGGATGAAGAACGGTTTGTAGCTGATGTGCTGTTGCTGCGCCGCCTGCGGAAGGGCCGGATAGAGTGCCGGGCGCATGCGGGCGAGGAAGAGGAGGAGTGCGGCGGTGGCCAGGCCTTCCACTCCGCCGATGGCAAGGTGGATGGGCTGCATGAGGGCGACGAAGGCGGAGAAGGGCAGTTCCGTGATGCCGGAGAGCGTGGTTTCGATGACGACGCCGAAGGCTCCGAGCTGCAGGCCGATGATGGCGGCGAGGAACCCTCCCCATGCGATGCGGGAAGGGCTGATGCCGTTGGTGCCCCGGTTGATGGTGCGGTAGATGAGCGGGTAGGCGACGAGGCAGGGAAGGAGGGCGAGGTTCGCGATGTTGCACCCGAGGGCCAGCAGTCCGCCATCCGCAAAGAGGAATGCCTGGATGGCCAGGATGGAGGCCATGACGATGCAGGCCGCCCACGGGCCCAGCAGGGCCGCCAGCAGGATGCCGCCGCCGATATGGCCGCTGGAGCCGGTGGCGGGGATGGTGAAGTTGATCATCTGGGCGGCGAAGACGAAGGCTCCGAGTACGCCCATCAGCGGCGGGAGGCGGTCGTCGCGTTCGTGTGAGACTTTCCGCGAGGCGACGTAGAGCCCGGCGGCCGAGACGGCCCACATGGCTCCGCCGACAGCGGGCGATACGAGGGCGTCCGACATGTGCATGGCTGGTGCGTGAAAAGAAAGAGGTGATGGCCCGGGCATTTCTCAAAGGCGGATGAGGTTCCGCGCCCGGTCGGTTTCATGCTATCATTTTGAATGTCGGGTGTCAATGTCTGTCCTGACGTACGGTTGGTGTCCGGCCGATGATTGGGGCGACATTTCGTGTCAAAAACAAGCAGCCCGCAGGGCCGGGGTATGGGTGGTCTCTGCCCGTTTTGACGGGTAAGTCGATTATTGTGGTTTGTTTTTGCCCACCCATTCCAGTTTGAGCGTATCCAGGTAGACATCGTTCTTGTTTGTATCCATGTTGATGTCGTATGAATTATTCATCTCTTTTCCGCCCGTGTTGTATGCGAGCGTGATCAGATGCCTGCCCGCTGCCAGAGGTACGCGCAATGTTGTCGAGGGATAGAATTGATTCCGGAATGTTGTCGAAAATACGATGGTGCCGATATCCTGTCCGTCGATCAGCAGGGAGCGTATGGCACAGTGGGCTTCCCCGGTTGTGCCTACGTCTCCTCTGTCGCCGTTGTTATAACGGAAGCTGATCAGATATTCCCCTGATTCCGGAACGGTCACCCATACTTCGGCACTCTTCCGTGATTTGATCTGGCCGTCGACTTTGTCAACAAGATAGCCGTCGCCGGAATAGCCCTTGATCTCGGAGGCTTTGGGCAGTTCCGAAATACTTGTCTTTACATCTTCCATTTCATATTCCCATACCGTGCCTGCTGGATTGAAAACTACGGGAGCGGAAAATTCCGAATGGATGCCGTCTTCGGTTACTGCAATAAGTGTATAACAACCGTATTTGTTCTGCGGTACCTTGTATTCCGACTTTCCTGTCACATCAATATATTCCGTTCCGGTCCAGAGCAGGTAGCCGTACTTTGTTTCAGGTTTCCATTGAATTTTTCCGTCGGCATAAATCATTTGCGGAATATCCGGGCAAACGACCAGATTATCCTGTTTGATGTTGATCGGCGATTGGTCTGCACTGCCGTCGAGTTCCATGCGTATATCATGGTTTTTTCCGTCGGAGCGGAAGACATATTGTTCAGGGCGGTCAATGATCCTGCCGTCGATGGACATGGTTTTGATGCGGGATCCCGTTCCCGTGACCGTCAAAGACAGGAGGCTGCCTTTATATGGGTATCTGTCAAGAATGAGCGGCCCTTTGACAAAGGAAGGTACATACGGCGAGAGACGTAAACCGTCCGTTTCGTACGTCATGCCGAAAAGGATGCGGTAGTAGGAAGCCAGAGTGCTCGCGATGGACCAGAGTTGCTGTGTCGAACACAGCCCTTGTCCTGTCTGGTAATGGACGACTTCGTAGTTGGACAGGTTCATGGCGACATTGTAGAGATTGGATTTCAGAATTTCTTCTGCAATACGATGATTGCCGGCTTTTTTTGCGCCTAGCATCAGTGCTCCTTCCCATCCGGGCCATACCCCCCAGTTGTGATAGACAAACATGCCGTCCGGTTTTTGCGGGTAAACCGTATTGGCTCCATATTTGATCATCGGATAGTGAGCCAGTATCTTTTGAGATCGTTCAGCATCGGCTATACCGTAATAGACGGCATAGCCGTTTGCAATCACGTCGATCTTGTCCGTGACAGGATTACCCATATATTCGGGATACTGCCACGAGGCATAAGCGTTTTTCTCCGGAATCCAGAGATTTGTATTGATGGCATTCTTCAGTTTCAGGTATTCGGCGTTCCACTTTGCACTTTCTCCCTTGTTCAGGATGTCGGAAGATTCGGCGAGAACCTTGAACAAAACGGCATAAAATATATTCGTGCTGGTTGCTTTCGACTGCGCTATATCGGAGAAGTACCCATTGTCCATCCAGATGGGATAGGTTTTCCGGCGATGATCCAGTCCGCTGGTTTCTCCCTTGAATAATCCGGTGCGGGGGTCGTAGCATATGTGCAAATCTTTCTCCGCCGTGTATTTCAGAACAGGGTACATCTTTGCCAGATAGGCGGTATCGCCAGTCGCCAGATAATGTTCCCATACGGCCATGGCAATGATGATGCGGTCGGTGGATACAGGATAGGAGCCTCCTGTACCCGTATCTTCCTGCAGTTCCAGGGGGGCGCCCTTTATTTTTTCGAGCAGGCTGGCCTTGGATGTTTCTGGATCAATCCACCCTAAAGAGTATTGGACGGCAAAGGACGTGTCGCGCGTCCATACCTTGTTCCAGTGGACCCCCGTATTGAAGACGGGAGTGGGTGAGCCGTGCAGGGGGTGCGTGTTCTTTTTCGTTTCTTCCAGCGTCAGATTGTAGACGGCTTCCAAAAGGGGCATGTTTGCTGCTTTGAATTGCGGATATGCGGAAATATCCTGCGATAATTCCCATTTTTTTCGGACACGGCCGGATTCGATTGTTCGTCCATTGGGAGCAATCGTTTGGTAGGTTTGGTCAATCAGGCGATCCGGCTTTACTTCATAGCAAAACGAGTCGGTGGATTCGGCGAAAGCCATGCTTCCTGTCCATGCACATGCCAGGAAACAGGATAGCGGATACAGGGAATTCTTCATGATCAAATCTGTATGGGATGATGGTGCGAGCCGTTGTCTGATAAGATTCAGGCGGCAACCTTTAAACGTAGCAAGAGTCGGGATTCTTTCAAAGTCTTGCGCCTTGCCCTGCGATTATTCTTCCTCTATGGTTGCATAAGAAAAATGATAGGGTAAGGGGAGTATCGTGTGATCTGTTTGCAAGCGTTTGGGGATGTACGCGGGGATGGATGTGTTTGACGCCAAAACAAAGCCTGTCCGCAAAATTTATCCCTCTCGATGCGGAAGGTTGCATTCGCTCGAGCTCGTCCTGAAGGAGTACGGCCGTGTTTGCTGGATGGATTTCTGCGATGCGGCGTGTTGAGTAGAGTCCAGGACGGTTTTCGCCTCATGGATGGCGGAAGTGATCAGGAATGTGTGTATCGTTTGCGATGTGGCGGTTGCTGCGTTTTTTTTTCGGAGAGCAAGGGAAACGAGTGATGCTTCCTGTTGGTCGAGCCGAATGGAGACGACTTGTGCAGATGGCTGTTCCTCACGCATGTTAGTGGAGACGTTAGGGTAATTTTACCCACTTGTCAAGATGGAATTACGGGTGTTTTTGCACAGTTGTTTTTTTGCTTGTATTTGTTTGTATTTTTATCTATAAATTTCATGTGCTAACAACTGATGAAATCAAGCGATGGCTTAAAAAAATAGGCAAAAGCCGGGCCTGGCTTGGTCAACAATGTTATGTGACAAAGAGTACGGTAGACGGCTGGCTCTCGAAAGGGAGGCCTATTCCGATCGTAAAAAGAATTCTGATCGGCCAGTTGATGGAGGCAAATTCCGGTGAGGATGCGCTTCATTCGTTGTCCGGATCGATCGACTTGAATTCGGTGACGTGCGTCGCCTGTCCGATCATGCCCGATGACCGGGCTCTGATCGAAGGCGCAGCCCGGGTGGAAGGGCTCACGATTGAGGAGTTCATTCGCCGTGCCGGCTTGAGGGAGGCTTCTTCCATCCTGAAGGATGTGGAGAACCCCGTCTGAAGCAGAAGCTCTTTGTTTCGTGAAGTTGTGCGCCCGTGGCGGGCGTAGCGGATGACGGGTGCCGTGTAGAGTCGGTATCTATCTGTTTTTAGGGGGAGAACGCTGCTTTTTGCTTGCTTTTCGATTCGTTTTTGTGTCTTCTTGTGTTACCGGGCTGTCATAGCAGTTCGGAGACGATCGAGGAGGCTGCGGGTAGCAGCAGGAAATCGATGGGGAAGCCGGTGGAATTCCGGCACTGTGACGCAACCGTGTTTGCCGCCGAGCGGCATGAGTCGGAGTACCAGCCTCGAGTGTCGCACTAACGGCCGGCGGATCACCGGTCCACAGAGCATACAATATGACCATGAAATTATTTGCACCCATGACGGGTGTATCACGAGTTGTTCTCGCCATGGCTATGGCGGGAGGTTGCGCCTTCTCTCAAGCGGCAACGAATCAGGATGTGGAATTGCCGCCCGTGACGGTGGCTGCGCATGACGGCGTGGAGGTTCCCTACAATAATACGGGGGTTTCCGTGTCGATTCTGAATAGCGAGCAGTTGCAGAAGGAAGGCGTGGTGACGATGACGGAGGCTCTGACGCGCGTGCCCGGCCTGTATACGACGACCGGAGGTTCTTCCTACCAGCGCGGTTCCGTGAGCTACGCCCGCATTCGCGGGATGAATTCCGCCGATTATACGTTGACGATGGTGGACGGTATGCGCCTGTACCGCATCGGTGCGCTGGCGGGGCCCGTGTTTATGGGGACGACGGATTTGTTTTCCATCGGCAATACCGAGGTGGTGAGGGGTTCCGAAGGCGCCGTGTACGGCGCGGGGGCCATCGGCGGCGTGGTGGCGACGGGTACGCCGCAGGGGCAGGGCAAGCCGAGTTTCAAGGTGTTTACGGAAGCGGGTTCTTTCGATTCGTTTACGGGCGCAGCCATTGCACAGGGGCAGGTCGGGAAGCTGGATTATTTCGTGTCGGCCACGTACGAGCGGACGAATAACGATCCGACGACGGCGGCGCCGATTCTCGATCGCCATGCTGCGAAGTTCGAGCAGTGGTCCGAAGCCGTGCGCCTCGGCTACCAGATCAGCGATTCGACGAAGCTGACGTTTACCTACCGCCGCCAGGATGCTCAGGCCAATCAGCCGCAGGCATGCGCGACGGATTATGATCCGGTGACGTTTGCTCCCATGTACGGCGGTTTTGCGCGCGTGACCGATTATTACCGGACGAATCTCGCGACGATGAAGCTGGATACGCAGGTGAACAAGATCTGGTCGTCCAGCCTGATGGTCGGTTATTACGGGTTCGATTTTACGGATACGTATTCCCCCCTGTTCACGGGTTACGATACGTTCGATTCGAATTTGCGGAATGTGCAGATTGAATGGCGCAATCTGATGCAGTGGAACAAGCAGCACAGGACGACGGCAGGGTTCGCATGGAACCGGGCCCAGTTCGTAAGCAATTACGAGACACGTAATCTGGAGAATACCTACGGTCTTTTTGCCGAGCATATGTATTCCCCGGTGTCGAATCTGGATTTGAGCGCTGCAGCCCGTTTGGATAGCAGTACGATCTGGAATGAGTTGTTTACGTACCGCGCAGCGGCTTCGTGGAAGGTGACGGGAGATAAGTCCCCGACCCGTCTGTTCGGTTCGTTCGGTTCCGGTTACCGTGCTCCGAGCGCGTTCGAGCGTTTTGCCGATTGCACGATCGGCTATTCCCGTTATAAGGGCAATCCCGATCTGAAGGTGTCGAAGTCCCTCGGCGGCGATCTCGGCGTGGAACAGCGCGTGGCCGACAAGCATTATTTGACGGTGACAGGGTTCTGGACCCGCATCAATGACCAGATCGGCGCGACGGCCGATTATTCTTCGTGGACGAATTATTCGTATGCGACGGCTGTGGGCGTGGAATGTTCGCTGCGCGGCGAGTTCGGCGATGCCTGGAATAGCGGCTATACGCTGGCCTATACCTATACGGTGCCGAAGAATAATTCGGATCAGCAGCTTTCCTATACGGCGCGCAGCGTGTGGAGCGCAGATATCCATACGAGCCCCATCGCTTCGGTGACGACGGGGCTCGGTGTGACGGCGGCTTCCGGCCGTTCGGCGGGTGTGGGTTCCCATATCGATAGTTATTGCGTGCTGCGCTGGTATGCGCGCTGGCAGGCGACGGACAATCTGGCTTTCCATGTGCGTGTGGAGAATATGGGCAACGATCGTTTTGTGACCCAGCCCGATTATTCCGGAAATTCGACCTACGATATCATTTCGGCAGGTACGGCCGTGTACGGCGGCGTGACGCTGACGTTCTGATGCCGTAGGCTGGCTAATCTCGGTTGTTTATGGGTTCCGGTCATTCCGTTTTTTCCGTGTCGGCGATTCTGTGGCGAAGCAGGGTTGCGGCGCGGGGACGGTGTGGCCGGAGTCTTTTTTTCAGGTCAGGAGGTGTGCTGTGAGGTGGCGCTGGCCGGGTTTGGCGGTGCTGGCGTGCGGTTTGGTGGTTTTGTCGGGGTGGTGGGCGGTTTCACGCATGGCGGAACCGTTTGAGGCCGATGCTGCGCCTGCGGTGCATGCCGGGGGGATGCCTCCCGGTTTTGAGGATTTTTTGGAGACGTGGGACGGTCCCGCTTTGGAAGTCGGCGCGGCCGATGAGGTTCCGGGTGGCCTTGTCTGGAAGAACGGGTTGGAGGAGCCGGAGATCGGCGATCCGAGGGCGGTGAAGGGCGGGGTGGTCAGGCTATGGAATCCGGCGTCGTTTCCTTCGACGTTCCGCGCTTTCGGTCCGAATAGCGTGCAGTATTTCCGCTATCCGATGTTCGACCGGGTGGAGATGCCGCTGGTGGGGCTGCACCCGGTGACCCGCCGGGTGATTCCTGCGCTGGCCAGCGAGTGGGCGGAAGCTCCGGACGGTCGAACGGTGTTTTTCCGTATCGATCCGGAGGCGCGGTATTCGAACGGGCGTCCGGTGAAGGCGGTGGATTTTCTGGTTGGCGCGTATGTGCGGTGTTCCGTGTTCGGGCAGGATCCTTTTTATGCGGCGGCGTTCCGGGCGGCGTACGAGAGGGTTCGCGTGTATGGCGACCGGGTTCTTTCGGTGACGATGAGGTATGGGAGGCCCCTGCTGCCTTTTATGGCGGCAAAGGGTATTTATCCGGCGGAGCCGGGGTTTTATGCGGAGTTCGGTTCGGATTTTCCGGAGAGGTACCAATGGCGCGTGGCTCCGACGACGGGAGCCTACCGCGTGGATCCGGCGCAGGTGGTGCGCGGGAGGAAGGTGGTGCTGGAGAGGGTGAAGGATTGGTGGGCTCGGGAGAGGAGGTTTTACCGATGGACGTGCAATGTGGATGCAGTCGAGCATGTCAATCTGCCGGACGAGTTGCAGGCTTGGGAGCTGTTCCGCAAGGGGGAGCTGGATGTGATGGTGGTGCGCAAGGTGCCGGTATGGCAGGACCGGCTGGAGATTCCCGAGGTGTTCGACGGGTATGTGGAGAAGGCGACGTTTTTCGGTTGTTTTCCGGAACCGCCCTACGGGGTGTATCTGAATGCTGCGGTCGCTCCGCTGGATTCCCAGGATGTGAGGCTTGGGCTGCATTATGCGCTGAATATGGATGCGGTGGATGCTTTGCTTTCGCGAGGCGAGGGCAGGCGGCTGGCGAGTTTTGCGTCGGGCTACGGGCGGTGGTCGCTGGAGGCTTTGCCGCAGCGCGGTTTTTCACCGGAGAAGGCGCGGGAGTGTTTTGCCCGGGCAGGTTTTTCGGTGGCGGGGAAGGATGGGGTGTTGAGGAATGCGGAGGGCAAGCGGTTGAGTGTTGCGCTGTCGTATACGAATTTATCTCCTTCCGTGGCGGCGATGGTTTCCGTGCTGAGGCAGTATGCGGCACAGTGCGGGGTGGAGATTGTGCCGGATTGCGATGATATGGCGGCCTGTGCGCGCAAGGTGTATGCGAAGAAGCATGAGGCGGTGTTTTGGGCGGAGCCTCTGCCGTATCCGCTGCCTGAGAATTTCGGGTGGTTTCATTCTTCGCTGGCCCGGGATGCTCATGGCGGGCTGGTGCCGGATAATAACAATATTACGTCTGTAGCCGATGCCGTTCTGGATAAGGCTTTGGAGGCTGAGCGGGATGCGGCTACGGAGGAGGCGCTGGAGCGGGCGACGCATGCGGTGCAGCGGCGGATTTACGAGTTGGCCGTGTGGGTGCCGGGGTGGAGGGATGATTGCGCCCGGCTGGCTTACTGGCGGTGGTTGAGGTTTCCCGATACGCCGGAGACACGGTTTTCGGTGCCGGACGTGTACAATCCGCTGGAGGCGCATTTGTACTGGATTGATGAAGAGAGGCTGGAGGAGACGCAGCGCGCCCGCCGCGAGGGGAGGAGTTTTGGGGAGGTGGACCGGGTGTATGCGGATTACCGTGCCGGAGGCTCCGGCGGGGTGTAGCGGACGAGTTCAAGCTGGCCGAGGGTGTCCGGCCTGCCGGGGAGGTAGAAGCGTTTGACGGGGCCTCTGAAGCGTGGTTTGCGGTGGTAGGTGCGGATTGTTTCCCCCGTGGTGCGGAGCCGAAGGATGTAGGTAGGAGGGCGCTGGGAGAAGTCGAGGCTGCGGCTGGTGGTGGCGCGCGGCGTGGCGCCGAGGAGGCGGCAGTAGTGTTTCCATTCCGCACCGTGGCCGAGTTTGCGGTGGCGTTCCCAGACGATGGCGTGGGCTATTTCGTGCAGGACGGTGTCGCGGATGATGTCCGTGTGGTCCGGCAGGTGGGCGCGGACGAAGTGGGCGGAGAGGGTGATGCGGCGTGCGGTGATGTGGCAGCATCCGAGGCGTTTGATGGCGCGGTCCCAGCCGAAATCCCATGCGTGCAGGCCGAGGGCGGCGAGGCAGGCGAGGGTGTATTCCCGAATGTCGTCCGGAGCCTGCCAGCTGTGAACGGGCGGGAGTTCGTCGGATGGGTTCATGGCAGGATGCAAGCGGGCGGCAGGGTTGTACCCGTGCCGCCCGGTTTGAAGAGGTGAAGGATGGCGGTTTATTTGCCGGAAGCGGCTTTTTCCTCAAGTTTCTGTTTGACGAGTTCTTCGATTTCCGCGTAGAGTTCGGCGTTGTTGCGCAGGGCTTCCTTGGCGGCATCGCGTCCCTGGGCGACCTGGGATCCGTTGTAGCTGATCCATGAGCCGCGCTTTTGCATGACGTCGTATTCCATGGCGAGGTCGAGCAGGCTGCCGACGGAGGAGATGCCTTCGTTGTACATGATGTCGAATTCGCACTCGGTGAAGGGAGGCGCGACTTTGTTTTTGACGATTTTGAGTTTGGTGCGGTTGCCGGCTACGGAGCCGTCGCTGCCCTTGATCTGGCCGATGCGGCGGATGTCGCAGCGGACGGAAGCGTAGAATTTGAGGGCGCGTCCGCCGGGCGTGGTTTCGGGGTTGCCGAACATGACGCCGATTTTTTCGCGGATCTGGTTGGTGAAGATGCAGACGGTGCGAGCCTTGGAGATGAGGCTGGTGAGTTTGCGGAGCGCGGCGGACATGAGGCGTGCCTGTGCGCCGACGGTGGAGTCGCCGATGTCGCCTTCCAGTTCCTGGCGGGTGACGAGGGCGGCCACGGAGTCCACGACGATGACGTCGATGGCGTTCGAGCGGACGAGAGCTTCGCAGATCTGCAGGGCTTCTTCACCGGAGTTCGGCTGGGAGACGAGGAGGTCGTCGAGGTTGACGCCGAGCT
Source organism: Neoakkermansia glycaniphila (assembly GCF_001683795.1). Lineage (GTDB taxonomy): Bacteria > Verrucomicrobiota > Verrucomicrobiia > Verrucomicrobiales > Akkermansiaceae > Akkermansia > Akkermansia glycaniphila. The sequence goes on along the minus strand of NZ_LIGX01000017.1, from coordinate 57,564 downwards.
TGGCGGCGTATTTGGGGTCGAGCGCGTGTTCCACGTCGATAAAGGCGGCGAGGCCGCCTGCCTTCTGTGCCTGCGCGATGGCGGTGAGGGTGAGGGTGGTTTTGCCGGAGGATTCGGGGCCGAATACTTCGACGACGCGGCCTCGGGGGAAACCGCCCGTGCCGAGGGCGCGGTCGATGAGAAGGTTGCCGGTGGGGATGACTTCGACGGCCATGGAGGTTTTGTCGCCGAGGCGCATAATGGCTGTTTCGCCAAAGTCTTTCTGGATTTGGAGCAGGGCTGCGTCCAGAGCGCGCTGCCTGTTTGCCGCGTTCTTTTCGGCTTCTGCGGAGGAGGAGTCGTTTGCCATATCTGGAATGAGTCTATCGTGTTCCGTTGCGCGTAGCAAGTGTGGATTGCGGCAGGGAGTTCATATTTTCCGGAGGCGGTGCGGGATGAGAAAAGGCCGTCCTTGGGAGGACGGCCTTTTGGTGGGGAAGGGTTGTGATGATGGATATCTCCGTGCCTTATGCGGCGATGCCGAAATGCTTCTGAATGTCTGCGAAGATTCGGTCGCGGCGCGTGCGGGCCTTTTCGATGTCCCTCGTTTTGAGGGAGAAGCGGAGGCGTTCCGCAGTGGCGTCCGGCTTGTGGACGGTCACGTGGCACCACCAGACCCCGCGGTTGTTCCACAGGTGGTGGTTCGGATTTTCATCGTTGATACGAAGCGCGATTTTGGTTTGTGAAGTCATGTGCTTAGGAAAAGTGATAGTTGCTTATTGTTCTTTTTTGAGGCTTGTTTGAGCCACCCTTCCGCGTTCGTTTACCGGTCTTGGCGGAAGATACCCACATGGTGTAAGACACATCCGGGTATCGTTCCGTTCAAAATTCCGAAAATTAAAGCAGGCCGGCGGCCTTCAGCGTATTGTAGGCACCATTTTTGCTGATGGTGCGAAGCGCCTTGCAGGAGAGCTTCATTTTGACGAAGCCGCCCAGCTCGGGAACCCAGATGCGTTTTTCCTGAAGGTTGGGGTAAACGGTGCGGTTGACGGTTTTGGTGACGTGACGGCCGATACCGCCCTTCTTCTTGGCAAGACCGGAACGGTGGATTCGGCGACCGGCGCGCGGCTGAGAACCGCGAATAAGGCAAATTCTGGACATAAGATTTGTTGCGTTTTGAGTTAAGCGGAGCAAGAGTCTACTACATTTCGGCCGGAGGTCAAGCAAAACCGCTTGCTTCGGGTAAAATTGTTGTATTTTTTTACTTGGGGAACGCATCGCAGACTTGACGCGTACCGTTTTTTTGTGCGGAATAGACGGGATATGAGAGAGAACCATTTTGCCAGTTTTTCGACGTGCGGTGCGCCTGAACAGGTGCTTGAGGTGAAGTCCGCTCCCGTGCGCGAGCCCGAGGAGGGCGAGCTTCTGGTGCGTATGCTCGCCGCGCCTATCAATCCTGCGGATATCAATTTCATTCAGGGTGTGTACGGTATCAAGCCCGTGCTGCCCGATTCCCCTGCCGGGCTGGAAGGCTGCGGTATCGTGGAAGTGTCCGCCGCTCCCGGTTTCGAGCCGGGCGATCAGGTGATTCTGCTGCGCGGCGTGGGGTCGTGGGCGAAGTTCCTAACGGCTTCTGCAGACAATTTCCTGAAGCTGGAGGAGAAGGTGGATCCGACGCAGGCTTCGATGCTGAAGGTGAATCCTCTGACTGCTCTGCGGATGCTGACGGGGTATGTGGAGCTGAAGCCCGGAGACTGGGTGGTGCAGAATGCCGCCAATTCCGGGGTGGGCCGCTGTATTATTCAGATTGCGAAGATTATGGGGGTGAAGACGATCAATCTCGTGCGCCGGGCGGAGGGCCTGCGCGAGGAGTTGACGGCGCTGGGTGCGGATATCGTGCTGGAGGATGGGGAAGAGGATATGGTGAAGAAGGCTTTGGAGTCGACGGGCGGCGTGCGCCCCGTGCTGGCTTCGAATGCGGTGGGCGGCGATAGCGCGTTGCGCCTGATGGATATGCTGGCTCCGGGCGGGACGATGACGACGTTCGGCGCGATGAGCAAGCAGAGTATCAAGGTGCCGAACGGTTTCCTGATTTTCAAGGGAGTGCAGCTCAAGGGGCTGTGGGTGACGCAGTGGCTGAAGAATGCGACGCGGGCAGATATCGAGTTCGCCTACGGGCAGCTTTCCATCTGGATGGCGAGCGGCCGCCTGAAGCAGGCGGTCGATTCCGTGTACCGTATCGAGAATGTGAACGAGGCCGCCGCGAAGGCCCAGGAAGAGTTCCGCAACGGGAAGATCGTTCTGCGCCTCGGCGAGTAAGAGTGGCGGCCCAGCGGTTGTTTTGCGCCTGATTGCGGATGGCCGCAGTCAGGCGTCATGTTCGAGGTGTTCTGCCGTTCCGTCTCCGGTGTCTCGGCTGTGGCGCATGGCCTGCAGGATGTTGTCGTGCTGGGCGCCTTCCATCAGGTAGTTGACGGGGCAGGAGAGCATTTGCGACAGGAAGAGCGTTTCCGCATCAGTGACGCATCGCAGGCCCGCTTCGATTTTGGAAAGCGTTTCCCGCGAGAGCTGCCAACCGTTGAGTTGGCAGGAGGTGGCAAATCTGTTCTGCGATAGGTGCAATTGGTTGCGCCGTTTTCTGACTTGGGCGCCGATGATGTTCTGCCCTTTTTTCATGGTTAGTTTCGAGTAGGATAGCGTGATACATGGGATTGTGGGGCTCCGTCTCCGGAGCAGGATGCGTGCATGACGCGTGCCTGTTTTACGCATATGTTGCGCTGTGGCAACAGGGAACTGTGTTCCGGCCGCGGGGCGTTCTTTCGGCTTTTCTATCTTCCGGCTTTTGGTACAATCCGGCTCATGCGATGGTTGCGAACGGTTTGGAGACGGCGTTGGGTGAGGTGGAGCGTATGCGTGGCGGGGGGGATGGCGGTAGCTACGTATGGCGCGAATTTGCTGGTGGCGCAGACGCTTTGCCGCTCCGGAGAGTGGCGCGGTCCGGTGACGGATCATTTCGACGGCAGGCATTTCCATGTGGCCGACGAGGTGGAGCAGGGGTCGTTTTTACGCGCCCTGGAATGGTTTTGTTTCCGCGATCCGGGGTTTTATTCGGTAGTCGCCGCGAACGCGGATGTACCGGAGCTGGCAGGAGAGGTGGCGCCCGGAGGCTGGGAGGCGACGATGGTGAATCATTCGACGGTGCTGCTGCGCTTGCGCGGGCTGAATGTGCTGACGGATCCTGTGTGGTCCGACCGGGTGAGTCCGGTGCAGTGGTCGGGGCCGAAGAGGTGCCGCCCTGCGGGTATTGCGTGGGAGGATTTGCCGAGGGTGGATGCGGTTTTGCTGTCGCACGATCATTACGATCATTTCGATGTGGAGACTCTGCAGCGGCTGGTGAAGAGGGATAATCCGCTGTTTATCGTGCCTCTGGGGATGAAATCCCTGCTTGAATACCACTGCGGACGGGCGCGTGTGCGGGAGATCGACTGGTGGCAGGAGACGGCTGTGGAGACGGCGGCGGGGTCGGTGGCCGTGACACTGACTCCGGCGAAGCATTACAGCGGCCGCTACCGTTCGGAGGAGCGGAAGAACCGTTCGTTGTGGGGCGGGTTCTTTATTCGTTCGCATGACGGAGTGAAGGTGTATTTTGCCGGGGATTCGGCATGGACTTCGTTTTTTGCCGAGATCCGCGAGAGGCTGGGAGAGCCGGATCTGGCGATTTTGTCGATCGGCGCCTACAAGCCTCTGGATTTCATTGCAAAGGCGCATTTGACTCCGCAGCAGGCGGTGAAGGCATTCAAGGCTTTGGGCGCCGTTCGCGGGATGGCGTGCCATTTCGGTACGTGGCAGCTGGCGGATGAGAGTTTGCAGGAGACGCTGGACGATTTCCGGTCAGGGTTGTCGTCGGAAGGCGTGCAGGAGGATGCTTTTGTCGCGCCGTTCAACGGGAAGACGATGAAGGGCCGTGCGGCGGAGGGGTGCCGTGGAGAAGAGGTCGCCTCGCCTAGGAAAGGTGAAGTGGGTGGTTGATTGTTTTCGGGAGGTGTGCTATGGTTTGCGCGTGATTGCCGATGCCCGCCAGCTTGTGATTGACCGCCTCCGCGCACTGCAGGAGCAGGGGACGGCAATGCTTCCGGTGGATGAGGAGGCCCGGCTGGTGCTGCGCCGCTGGATGGTGGAGGCGAAGCGTTTGAAGATGGGGCTTCCGCCTTCGGCTCAGGTGGAGGTTGCCGGCAATGCCGCAGAACCATCCGGAGAGCAGGCGGCCGTGGCTTCGAGTCTGTTGCGCGTGCTTGAGGAGGTGGAGCAGGAGGAGGCCGGGAATGCCGAGCTGGATGATCCGACGGCCCATGCGGTGCCGCGTTTCCGACCCGGAGGCAGTACGGACGAGGAGAGGTGGATGCTTTTCCGGAGGCTGTTGCCCCGGTGGACTCCGATGCTGAATCTCGGTTCGCTGCGTGAGATTCCCGTGTTCGGGCAGGGCGATGTGCGGGCTTCCCTGATGTTTGTGGGGGATGCTCCGAATTATTTCGATGAGCAGGCGAAGATGCCGTTTGCCGGAGAGGCGGGGAAGAAGCTGGACGGTATTCTGGCGGCCATGGGGCTGGCACGAGATTCCATTTATTTGACGGAGCTGGTGAAGTTCCGCCCGGCTCTGCCGCGCCAGACGACGAATAATCGCCCTCCGAACGAGAAGGAGATGGCGCTGGGCGCTTCCGTGCTGGATGTGGAAATTGAGCTGGTGCGACCCCGTGCGATTGTGGCTCTGGGCGTGATTGCCGCCCGGGGGCTGTTGCGTGCCGAGAGCGATCTGCCTTTGTCTGCTTTCCGGGGGCTGCCTCTGTTCCATGGGGATATTCCGGTGGTGGTGACTCATCACCCGAGCTATTTGCTGAGGACGTCGGATATGGGAGAGAGGCGCAAGCTTTGGGAGGATATGCTGCAGGCGATGGAGCTTGCGGGGTTGCCCGTTTCGGAGAAGCAGCGGTCGTTTTTCCTGCCGAAGGGGTAGGTTTTGCTGCTGCGGCCGATGGATAAGAAAAACCGCTTTCCCTGAGGAAAGCGGTGAAGAGGAAATGGTTTACCTAGGGCGGATCAATGGTCGAGCATGGCGCCGAGGGTGTTCAGCAGGTCTTCTTTGGTGGTGATGTAGCCGTCTTTCGGGTCGTGCCAGTGGAAGGAGTGGATGCTGGTGCGGGTGCTGCCGCGAGGGTCGCTGGTGCGGGCGTCGGGCAGGTTGTCGGCCAGTTCGGGGTAGAGCTGTTCGACGAGTTCGCATGTGGTGACCGGAGGGGTGGCCAGGATGACGTTTTCGATGCCGAGAGGGATGGCCCTTTCCACATCATCGACAAGGCGGTCGATGGGGTAGAGCTGGTGCTGTTCCAGCAGGGCGACGGGCAGGGAGGCTTTTTTGTCGGCAGGCGGCGTGAGGAGCCCGAGGACGCCGAAGGCCGGGTCGGAGATGGCCAGTTCGGGGATGAAGACGTTCAGTACGCGGCCGAATTGCTTGTTGATGAAGTTGTAGAGGTCGCGCTGGCGGTTGATGCCGGGGTTGCCTGCCGGGTCGCGCAGCGGGGAGAGTTCGTCGCCGTCTTCAGGGATGATGTCCGCGCTGGTGATGTAGATGATCCGCTCCGCCTTGATGTCGCTCAACTGGCGTTTGAAGTGGAAGGCGTAGCCGTCTTTGGCGTTGTCGTCCTGCCCTTCGGCGTACGGCCCCGTCCAGAAGACGGGGTCGATGATGACGAGGACGGCATAGGCGTGGCCCTGCAGGAGGTGGATTTCGTTCTGGTCGACGAGGTAGTCGAAGTAGCGTTTTGAAGTCCAGATCTTGCCGAGTGGCGAGGTGGCTCCGATGAATGCGGTGTCGGTCACAGGCTCGTGCAGGGTTCGTTGCTGCGGTTTACTTCAAGGCCTCGAAGGCGGATTTGAAGAGGTAGTAGCCCCAGCCCCAGTCGCTGTCGCCGGACCAGTCCGGGTCGTAGTGGTGCTGCGGTTTGAGGAAGCGTTCGGGATGGGGCATGAGGCCCATGGCGCGGCCCGTGGCATCCTGTAGTCCGGCGATGCGGAGTTCGGAGCCGTTGTGGTTGTCGCCGTACTGGAGGGAGACGAGGCCGGAGTCCATGTATTTTTGGGCGTCACCGGGTTCCATGACAAGGCGGCCTTCGGCATGGGCGGAAGGAAGTTCGAATTCGGCCGGAAGGAAGGTGGTGTACGGCGAGGGAGAGACTTTGACGAGTTTGTCCCACATGCATTCGAAGCGTTCGCTTTTGTTCCAGATGAGGGAGGCTTTGGGCAGGATGCCGAGTTTGGTGAGGATTTGGAAGCCGTTGCAGATACCGAGGAGGAAGCCGCCGTTCTGGTGGTGCTTATGGATGGCGTCGCCGAGGAATCGCTCGGTTTCGAGCTGGGCAAGGCGGCCGCTCATGACGTAATCGCCGTAGCTGAAGCCGCCGGCGAAGACGACGAGCTGCGCTTTGGAGACGTGTTCGGGGCGTGCAGTGGCGATGGGTTGTACCTGCGTGGAGAATCCGGCGGTGCGGAGCGCGCGTTCGGTTTCGACGTCGCAGTTGGTGCCGGGGTATTTGAGAAGGAGTGCGTGTGCCATGTGTGGTGGTGGTTTGGTATGGTCGGTTGCGGTTCGGCTGCCGGAGGATCAATAGTACGGGGTGAGGCCGTTTTTCCAGAGAGCCTTGAGTTCGGCAACGCTGCTGGTGAGGACGGTTTTGCCGTTGTCCGCAGCGACGATGCTGTGCGCCTCGGTGGCTTTGCCGATGCGGGCGCAGGGGTATCCGGCCATGGTGGTTTCGAATTCGGCTGCAAGGTCGGGATCGACTTCGCAGAGGATGCGGCCCGTGCTTTCGCTGAAGAGGGGGACAGCGGGGCTTTTCCAGCCTCCTGCGGTGGGGATGGCGGAGAGGTCGAGTTCGATGCCTCCCTTGCCCGAGTAGGCCATTTCCGCTGCGGCGACGGCAAGGCCGCCTTCGGAGATGTCGTGCGCACTGAGGACGAGGCCCGCGCAAAGGGCTTCGTAGTAGGCTTTGTAGAGGGCGAAGTTTTTCACGCAGTCGGTTTGCGGCACTTTGGCATCCTTGATGCCTTTGATGCGGCTGTAAACGGAGCCGCCCATTTCGTCTTCGGTGTTGCCGATGAGGTAGAGGAGGCTGTCGTTGCGGCGGAGGGAGGAGCCTTTGACGTGCGTTTTGTCGTCGACGACGCCGATGCCGGAGCAGAGGAAGGTGACGGGGATGTTGATCGGGCCGTCTTCCGTCTCGAAGTAGTTGTAGAAGGAGTCTTTGCCGGAGATGTACGGGGCGTTGAAGTCGAGTGCGGCGCGGGCGATGCCTTTGACGCATTCGACGATGCGGCCGAGTTCCTGCGGAGCTTCCGGGTTGCCCATGCAGAAGTTGTCGAGGAGGCCGATTTTATCCGGGTTCGCGCCGACGAGGATGAGCTGGCGGACGCATTCGTCCACGGTGCCGGTGCCCATGGCGTAGGGGTCCGTTTTGCCCCATTCGGGAAGGATGGCGCAGGCCATGGCCATGGCTTTGTCGGAGCCGTCGATGTCGATCACGGAGCCGTCCTGCGGAGCGTCCGCCGAGGCCCCGGCGAGGGGTTTGAGGAGGGTGTTGCCCTGAACTTCGTGGTCGTATTCGCGGATGATGGGTTCGCGGGAGACGATGGCGAAGTCGGCCATGACAGCCTTGAGGTCTTCGGCGAGGGTGTCCGCCGGGAGGTCGAGGCCCGTTTTGGCGAGGCCGGAGGTGAAGACGGATTCGAGTTTTTTGATGGGTGCGTCGTGCAGTTTGCTGTTGTCGAGCGAGCAGACGAGTTCGCCGTTGTGCCAGACGCGCAGGACGCCGGTGTCATCCGAGTGGCCGAGAACGGTGAGTTCGGTCTGGAAGGTGTCGGCGAGGGTCTGGAGTTCGGGAAGGTCTTTTTCTTCGACGGCGAGGACCATGCGTTCCTGGGATTCGGAGAGGAAGATTTGCCAGGAGATGAGGCCGGGTTCTTTGAGAGGGGCGCGTTCGAGGAAGAGTTCACCGCCGGTGACGCTGAGCATTTCGCCCGCTGCAGAGGAGAAGCCGCCTGCGCCGCAGTCCGTCAGGAAGACGATGAGGCCGCGTTCGCGGGCTTCGAGGATGAAGTCGAGTGTTTTCTTTTCTTCGATGGGGTTGCCGATCTGGACGGCGGTGTGGTCTTCCTCATGGGAGCTTTCGCCGAGAGCAGCGGAGGAGAAGGTGGCGCCTTTGAGGCCGTCTTTGCCGGTGCGTCCGCCGATGGCGATGATTTTGAGGCCGGGGCGCATTTCCTTGTCGATGTCCTCGCGGGGGATGACGCCTGCGGTGCCGCAGAAGACGAGGGGGTTGTAGATGTAGGTGGGGTCGAACTGGATGGCTCCGTTGACGGTGGGGATGCCCATGCGGTTGCCGTAGTCGCGGACGCCGTGGACGACGCCGCGCATGATGCCGAGCGGGTGGATGACGTCCTGCGCCTTGATGGCTTCGGGAGGAGTGTCGGGTGCGCCGAAGCAGAAGACGTCGAGGTTGGCGATGGGTTTGGCTCCCTTGCCTGCGCCGAGGATGTCGCGGATGACGCCGCCGAGGCCGGTGTTCGATCCAGCGTAGGGTTCGATGGCGGAGGGGTGGTTGTGCGTTTCGGCCTTGAGGCAGATGGCGAGATCGTCGTCGAGGGTGATGAATCCGGCGTTGTCCACGAAGGCGCTCAGGACGAAGCCGGGCTTGCGGTCCATGATTTCTTCGGACGGATTCTTGATGTAGGTTTTGAAGAGGCTGGAGATGTTTTCTTCCTTGCCGTCTGCGACGTGGTGGACGTCTGCGGAGAAGATGCGGTGCTTGCAGTGTTCGGACCAGGTTTGCGCGATGACTTCGAGCTCGACGTCCGTAGGTTCGCGGTCCATGCCGCGGAAGATTTGCTGGACGACTTCCATGTCCTCGCGGGACAGGGAGAGTTTCATGGTTTTGCTGAGCTCAAGAAGCTGGTCGCTGCTGAGGTCGCGGACGGGGATGTGGCGATAGGTGGCGGACATGCGTTCGGTGCGGTGGAGGATTGGTTTCGTTTCGGAGGCTCAGGCGACTGTCCAGTAGTGGATGGCCGGGTTGCAGATGTCCTTGGTGAAGCGGGCGGCGAGCTTGTCGCGGTCTCCTTCGCCGAAGATGTAGATGCGCTGGGTGATTTTCAGGGACGTGATGGTGAAGGGGAGGTTCTTCTGTCCGCGGTAGTTGGTGAGGATGGCTTCCTTTTCGAGGTCGAGGGAGCCGGGTTTCATGCCGTAGTCGATGGTGAAGAGGGCGCCTTCCAGCGCGGGGGTGCCGTCTTCGACGACTGCCTGGGAGATGGGGTCCACCAGCACGCGGAGCATGTAGGCCCGTGCGGCCTCGATGTCTCCTTCGCATTCGACGGTGTATACGCGGCTGTGGTTGGATTTCAGCGCGTCCGGAATGGGGGTGTAAAGGAGGTGGTTGGCGTCGGCCGCATCCTGGAAACGGCTGAGTACTTCGAGGTTCAGGGTCATGATGTTGCTCCGTGTGTGGTGGTGTGTAGAGGTATGGGTCAGGCTTGTTCCTTCTGAAGGCGGGCGAGGACTTCGGCATAGCCTTCCATCACGTCGCCGAGGTCCTGGCGGAAGCGGTCCTTGTCCATCTTCTTGCCGGTTTCGATGTCCCAGAGGCGGCAGGTGTCGGGCGAGATTTCGTCGGCGAGGACGATCTGGGTGGGGTCTTCCGTGAGGCGGCCGAATTCGATTTTGAAGTCGATGAGGCGGAGGCCTGCCTTCTTGAAGAATTCGGTGAGGGTGGCATCGACGATGAGGGCCTGCTTGCGGAGGTATTCGCACTCTTCGGGGGTGGCGATCTTCATTTCGCGGGCGTAGTCGTCGTTGATGAGCGGGTCGCCGAGTTCGTCGCTCTTGTAGGAGAATTCGACGATAGGCTTTTCGAACACGGTGCCTTCGGGCACTCCGGTGCGTTTGCAGAAGGAACCGGCTGCGACGTTGCGGACGATGACTTCGACCATCAGGATGTCTACGCGCTTGACGAGGAGATTGATTTCATCGACATCGGCGACGAGGTGGGTCTTTACGCCCTTGGCTTCGAGCATCTTGTAGATGAGGAGGGTGATGGCCTTATTCATCTTGCCCTTGTTCTCGAACTTGGCTTTCTTGAGGGCGTTGAATGCGGTGGCGTCGTCTTTGTATTCCATGCGGAGTACGTTGGCATCATCCGTTGTGTAAAGCTTCTTGGCTTTTCCTTCGTAAATCGGTTCCATTTGTCTACCTGCCAGCGGTTATCTCTGGCAACGGAATTTTAATGGATTTATGGGGCGGGGTCAAGTCGAAATAGCGCACTTTGCAGAAGCCTGCGGGAGCAGCGGAAAACCTCTTTTCGTGCCAGACGAAAAGAGGTTTCAAAAAAGAAAAAGAGGAGGGGTTTCAAGCGGCTCTTCTGCGGCGCAGGAGTGCGAGAAGACTGCCGGCGGCGAGTAATCCTGCGGATGCCGGTTCTGGGACGATGTCGCCGTTAAGAGTGATGCTTTGGAGTCCGAAAAACGCGCCGGCAGTTTCGGTGGTTCTCTCGCAGGTCAGCTCCAGCTTGTAATTGCCGGCCTGCAGGGCTTCGGTGAGGCCGGTATTCATGGTGATATTGATTCCGGCTGCTGTATTTGCCGGGATCGTAAATCCGTTGGACCCTGCGTTGCCGGTGGCGAGAGTGATGCCTTCGGCGCTCTTTAAGCTGAAGTTCATCTGCGCGGTTCTGGTATTTGCCTGCATCAGTCCGTTTGCGCCGAATGCCTTGATGTTGAGGCCGATTGAGCTCAGTGTAATGTCTTTTGTGGTGGTGAGATCAAGTGTGGCCGCCCATGATCCGGCATTTTGTACGTTGACGTTCGGAGAGAAGAATCCTTGACAGAAAGTGCCTGTCGTAAAGAGCGACAGATCGGTTGTTGCCGGGTTGGTGTATGTCGTCTTCGTCAGTTTGGTGACACTCAGCGTGAAGAGGTCTTGCCCGGTTTCGAAGGTGGGCGAGTAGAGCGCGGTGCTTGTGCCGTGATTGCCCCATGTGGCTTTGTGCTGGAATGCTTCATCCGCAGCGGAGGCGGAGCCGATCATCAGGGCGGCAGTCGCGATGTATTTGGTAAGGGTGGAGAACATGATTTATGATGATAGGGAAATTAAAGTCGATTTTAGATGCTTGTTTTCGTCTGTCAATAGTAAATGTTCGGGCAAATATAGTTTTTTCATTTTATTGATGCCGTTGATTTGCCGGAGGCTGCGAGGGAAGGCTTGTGAGATGCGGTCGTTGGCACTGAAGCCATTTGCCGTGCGGATTCTAATTTTTCAGGCCGTCCCATAATTGGTGGTTGATTTCAAGGAGGGATATGTTATCTTGAGGGCACGTATGCATGCCGATCTCGAAAAACTTGTTGCGAAAAAGAAAATCCCAGAGGCGTTTGCCGCCCGGCTGGATAAGTTTTCACCGGGTAATTATGTAGTTCACAAGTCGTGGGGAGTCGGAAAGGTCAAGGAATGGAACCTGCCCGAGAATTCGATTGTGATCAATTTCGAATCGAAGCCGGATCATCAAATGGAATTGAAGTTCGCCTTCAATTTGCTGACTCCGCTGCCGCAGGGGCATTATCTGATTGCCTGCTTTGAAGATCCCAAGGGTATCTGGGCTTCGGCGAAAACCGATCCGCTGACGCTGGTGCGCCTCGTGCTCAATGGCAATTTCTCCGGCAAGGACGGGGAAGACGAGCCCCAGCCCATCGCTCCCGAAGATGTCGAAAAGAATCTGAAGGGCCGCGTCGTTCCGGAAGGCGACTGGAAAAGCTGGTGGGAAAAGGCCCGCAAGGCCATGCGCGACAAATCCGAGTTCATTCTCCCGACGCGCCGCGGCGAACTGATCGCCCTGCGCGGCGAAACCATGTCTCCGGCCGCCGCCCTGCTGGAAGACTACAAGAAGGCCCGCGATCTGCGCACATGCGTGCGCCTGCTGGATGCCGCAAAGCCCGAAACGCTGAAAGACGACCACGATGTCGTCCTCGAACTTGTCGCTGCTCTGGAAAAGGACATCGAAGAAGGAGGCGTGAATGTCAAGCAGCAGATTCTGGAACTGATCATCGTGCGCGACGAATTGATCGATGCCTTGCTGAAGTCTGCGGACAAGGGCAAGGACGGCGTTCCCGCCGCCGATCAGGAAGATGAAGGCATCCGCAAGCTGATGGCCGCCATCCCCGATATGACGACGCTCGATTCCGTGCTGGCCGGCATCTCTTCCGAAGAGATCGTGGCTTTCATCGGGGATGTGCCTGCCGCCCGCCAGAAGAAAATTTACGAAGCCCTTCCCGAAGCGCACAATGGCCAATGGCTCTCCTACGCGACGAACATTTTCCTGTTCGGCGGATCGAAGGCTATCGGGGAAGTCGCCAAATTCATCATTGTGAAGGGTGAAGGCGAACAGCTCTATCAGGACATCCGCAACGGCATCTCCCGCCAGAGCCTTCCGGCCGATGTGCTGGTCTGGATCTGCCGCGAGCGCAAGGGTGCGGCCAAGCCCGTGTTCACGCTGGCTCTCGGTTCCGCCATCATGAACGCCATCGAGCGCGACGCCTCCGACGGCGGCCCGAACAAGGGCCTTCGCCTGCGCAACCTGCTGGTGGAAGACAAGCAGCTGGCTCCCGACCTGATCCGCAATGTGACGGAATCCGAAGCCCGCCCGTTCGCCAAGGCCATTTACGATTCCGCTTCCCTTCATGACCTCGACCGCAATCTTCTGCTGGCGAATATGATGAGGGTGCACCACGGCCTTCAGGAGATCGTTCTCTCCCGCACCAAGGTGCAGGAAAAGCAGCAGCTCTACGTGTCCATCGAGAGCTACAACCAGCGCAAAGCCGAATACGACGAGCTGGTCAATGTGCGTATCCCGAAGAACAAGCAGGATCTGACCGTGACCCGCGCCGAAGGCGACTTGCGCGAAAACGGCGGCTATCAGGATGCCAAGGCCACCCGGCAGGTGCTGATGCGCCGTTCGGAAGAACTGGCCCGCAATCTGGCACAGGCTCATCCGACCGATTTCAAGGATGTGGATACCAGCCGCTCCGGCATGGGCACCTATGTGACTGTCGTCGATCCCGAAGGTCAGGAAGCCGTGTTCACCATTCTCGGTGCATGGGATTCCGATCCCGACAACCGCGTGATTCCCTATACCTCCAAGCTCGGCCAGAAACTGACCGGCCACGCCGTAGGCGATGTGATCAAGCTCCCGTTCGTTCCCGGAGAGAAACCGGTGAAGCTGACGGTCAAGGCAATCGCAGCGGTGAATCCGTAAAACGGTTTGCCAACTGAATTTTCAAGGGCGTTCCTGTGAGGGAACGCCCTTTTTCGTTAAAAACAAGATAGAGGCGGATAGTAGATGCGATATGGTACGATGTGACTGAGAAAGAATCGATTGATAATAAAGTAATTGAATGATTTATTATTTTATGTTAAATTGTGGCTTGCTGTAGTTTATGCTTAAATATCGTAGCCCAATTTACGTAACCATTTTATTAGTGCGTTCCTCTGATGTTCATACCAGTCGTTCGTTAAATAATAATATTTTCCATTGATTTCAAGAGGGTTTGCGTAAAAACGTTCTTTAGGAGAGCGTATTTCAGAAAGTACCGGAAGGGTTCGACTGTGCCCGGAAAACTGTTGAGCTAAGGACCCTGGTTTTAATAGACTATTTAGTAGGTGAATAGGCGTTCTCTGTTTGTTGAAAAATTGTGTGAGATGCTCGCGTGCAAGTAGACCGATAGATATATCACAAGAGTGATTGTTAAGAGATGGAGTATATTTATTGGCTGATTTAGAAAATATTGTTGGCAAATCTCTCCATTCCTTAGGATATCCATTGGGTTTTAGTGGTATTTTTTCTTCATCCGGTTTCCACTGATATAGTTCGAAAGATCGATAACGAAGGGTTTGCTGGATGAGAAGGTTATGATCGCTAAGAGAAGCAATGGCTCTGGGTAATAATACTAAGTTAGCATAGGCTGTGTGATATCTAGCGTCATAACATGTGCCATTCCATATATGGCATGTTTCATAGCCTTCTGCGTCAAGCCCATAATATCGCTTTAAGCATTGTTTCATTTGAGAATTGGGATAAGTATTATCATCAAGTCTAAATCCGCCGATATCTGTCGATCCCCTTTTTTCGTTGGATCTTTTTCTACGAATCATGGGAGATTTAGCGGCACAACCATTTTTTGTTAAACATGATTCATGCAATTCTTTAGGCGCCCAAATTGAGCAACGCGCGATGAGCGGTAATAAATCGATATTTAGGTTCGCGAGATGATACTCTAATTCTTCGTTAGCGAATATTTTCTTCATGACTCTTCTACTCAATTAAGTGCATCGGTTGATGCGACATTTTCTCATGCCGTTATGAATTTTTCAATGGATATGTTTTGTTCGTGCTTGTGATATCTGTAAATGGGTATTTTTTAATAATGATACTCTATACGTGCATTATGAATAGATGGGGCGTATCGAAAATCCATAAAATAGGTTGGATGCTGATCGATGGTTTTCTGCCATGTTTCTGAGTCAAAAGATTATTATTTTATAGGTTCAATACAACTTTAGAGTGGGCATATGACATATAAGCTACTATTGGTGAATGAAAAACAAGTACGTTTTTCGTTCGCATATTTCAGAGCGTCAATTTCGAGACATTATTCGATACTTTTCGATAGATATGGAAGCTTCCACAATTGCTTTGTTGACCGGTATAAGTACAAACTCTTTGCGTAAAATACTCAAAGCCGTCAGACTTCGCCTTTTTAAGATTTGTGAACAGGAAGATCATTGTCATGAGAGTATATTCGAATGCGATCAAAGCTACTTCGGAGCAAGACGGGTTCGTGGAGTGCGTGGACGAGGATCCAAAGGCAAAACCATCGTCTTTGGCATCTATGATAGAAGGCGAGAAAGTGTCTATACAAGAGTGATTAAACAAGTTGATTCCAAGACGATTCTGAAAGTCATTAAAGCTGTCGTCACATGCTCTTCAACGATTTACACGGATGGTTTTCGATCTTACATTCCGTTGAAAAAGAACAGATATCTGCACCATGAAACCGTTGAGCATGGGCGTAACGAATTTGCAAGGAACGAAGTACATGTCAATGGTATTGAAAACTTCTGGGGGATTACCAAGATCAGTATGATGAAACGCAAAGGATTTAAAGGAAGCTCCTTTCTCCTACATCTCAAAGAATGTGAATTCAGATTCAATCATCGTCACTCCAATATCTATCATTTTTTGCTTTCAATTTTTAGAAAATGCCCTCTAAAGTTGTATTGAACCTACTTTATTATCGACAATAACGGCAGGCCCTTGCACATAGAAAAGATAGTTTTTATGGGCGATACAACATAATTCCGCTCTTGGTGGCGGAAGCGATGCATGAGCCGTATTCAACCATATACTCGATAGAGCAAGGATGAGGATGGTGAGTAATTTTATGATCATCATTTTGTTGCAATGAATTTTCAAGCTATGGGCTTTTTGCGTTTGCCGCTCATCATTATTCGGAGAAAAGGACAGTTTGGATTGTCAGAGGTGCGTTGTCGATAGCATCTTTTTCTTCATGGTATTGACGTAAAATGCTTTCCATCGTTTCATTCTTGAAAATTCTGGCAGTTATTGCCTCACTCTGCGCCATACGTTTGAATTCCTTAGGGCTTCTTGCCCTTTCTTCCTTTTCGTAGTTGTAAAAGAAGGCCAAAGGAATGGGATGAAGCATGAGACGCTTGCTATAGGGGATGTGCATTTGCAAGTCTTTCAAATTTTGCAAGGTTTGATACGCATTTCCCTGCAGGTCGGGAATGATGCAAATCCAGGGATTATCGGAGAGATACATGGCATGCAGGGATTTCATGTTTTCTTCGGAATCAAGGAGGAAACGTTCGCGGGCAAGAGGCTGCAGTTCCGTTTCCGAGCCTTGAAGCTGGGTATGCGTCAGGACGATAATTTCCCGGTTTTCCAAGTACAGGTCGACATAAGAATCGCCTGATTCATGCAGACCCAGTGTTGGAAGCGGCCAATGAGCAGAGAACACGGTATCGCTTCCGATTTGGAAATCCATACAGGCATACGCAGGAATGTATGATTTTGCGAGGTTGGCATATATTTTACAAAAGACGTCTTTCCACGTCGCCGTTTCGAGCCAGCTCGTATTGAAGGTCAAATATGCGGATGCCTCGCAACGCCTTGATTTTTTATGCGTTGGAGACTGTGCGGTTTCCGGGGTGCAAGCAGGAAGCGTGATGAGGATTCCTGCCGTGATGGCCAAGAGTATGGATGGGTTGAAGTACATGGCAGATTGGGATGGTGTGGGTTTGTTATGGAAGGCGGGGGAAGCCGTGGTTCGCCGATGATGTCTTTTTATGGGATGAATAGAGTTGCTTGTTATGCGATCCATGAGTTGCGGTTGACTTTTTTCATGCGGTTGGCATTGTATGGATATAACAAGACGAGATCATTCGCATATTACTCCAAAATCAATTGCTTCAGGGTCTCCGATCCTCAATGATAGTCCTGCTATGTTTATTTCCTTTTGAATGGTACATTCCGTGCAGGTCTCGCCAAGGCCAGTGAATGTGGCAATATAGGATAATCGGATATGCTTATTGTAGGTATATGTGATTCTTTCTCTTGTTTGAGTGACTTTCCTGCATTCGATTTCAACATCGTCTTTTTTATTGTGCAGAGTCAGTAGAATTTCCGGGGCGTTCTGATGGGATAAGGAATGCCATGCTGACAGCGTTTGATGATCGTAGAGATGATGAACCCACACATAAAAGATGCCGTATCCAAGAAGTATGCACATGCTCAATATGAAAAGGTAGTATTTCGCTTTCATCACAAATTTCTGATATGCCTGTTTTCAATGTAGCAGAGGCATGCTGTGGGGCAAGTCGATAATGAAGGGGAAGAATCACAAGAGTGCAACAACTCCCGTTATACGGTTTATTGTAAAACCGTATTGCCGGTTTCAGATTTTAAATGGCTTTCCTCTTTTCGTGAAACCTGCGAAGATCTTGTGAGGAGTATGGAGGTGGGATTGCTTGTTACGGGTGCCGGTTTTCTCTCTGTTTCTTCAGATCGGAACCAATGCCATTGTGTGGGTGTTTTGCAGTCGATGATTTTCCAAGATACAGTAGAGTGAGACCCGCTATGACGAGTGGCCCCCAATAGAAAGTGAAAAACCATTTATGGAGTGATTGCATGTGTTCGCTTTCCACGGATTCAGGACCCAGCCCATCTTTCAGAATCCATGCCAAGGGGCTTAATATGAGTCCTGCGACAAGAAGTACGACGGATAGGCTGATTGTCAATTTTTTCATGGTGAGAAAAGCTGAAGGCTTTGAGTGCTTGT
Source organism: Neoakkermansia glycaniphila (assembly GCF_001683795.1). Classification (GTDB taxonomy): domain Bacteria; phylum Verrucomicrobiota; class Verrucomicrobiia; order Verrucomicrobiales; family Akkermansiaceae; genus Akkermansia; species Akkermansia glycaniphila. Next base: position 40,137 of record NZ_LIGX01000017.1, on the reverse strand, counting down.
GTTTTGGAGCGAGGGTATGACTCCACGGCTTTCCGGTTATCGGGATTCCATAGCCTTTTGGAGGCAGGTGGCGAAGGTGTCGCCGTATTGGCGGAGGGTGCAGGAGGCTCCTTCATGATGGAGGCAGGTCATGCGGACTCCTTCGATGCCGCAGGGGGTGATGGCCTGAAAGGGGGGGAGGCTGCGGGGTTCGATGTTGATGGCGATGCCGTGCATGGCGATCCATTTTTTGATGCCTACGCCGATGGATGCCAGTTTGCGCGGGCCGATCCATATTCCGGTGAGTCCTTCGCGGCGTGCGGCCTGTACGCCGTGTTCTTCGCAGGCGGCGATGAGGGCGTTTTCGAGGAGGGTGATGTAGCGGTGGATGTCCCTGCCGAGGCGGTTGAGGTCGACGATGGGGTAGGCGACGAGCTGGCCGGGGCCGTGGTAGGTGGCCTGGCCGCCACGGTTGATTTCAAAGACGGGGTGGGGCAGGCGGCCGGGTTCGTGCAGGCTGCTGTGGTCGCGGATGCGGCCGATGGTGTAGACGGGGCTGTGTTCGAGCAGCAGGAGTTCGTCGGGGGTGCCGGGACGGTTGATGCGGGTGTCAACCAGTTGTTGCTGCAGGTCGAGGGTGGCGGCGTAGTCGCTGAGGCCCTCCAGCCATCGAGTTTTCATGGGCGGGTACGGGAGGCGGATGTGCCGCCGCGGATGGTCTGGCCGCGCGTGGATGTGCCGATGCGGCGGGAGGAGGTGCTGCCGCTGCGTGTTCCGCTTGCGGACTGGGCCGGTACGGAGCCGGGTTTGGCTCCCATGGCGGCTTTATAGTTTTTGATGCCTACGCAGATGCATTCGGCCAGTTTTTGCTGGTATTCGTCGGTGTTGAGGAGGCGGGCTTCTTCGGGGTTGCTCATGAAGCCGCCTTCGAAGAGGATGGCCGGGTGTTTCGGCGAGCAGAGGACGGAGAATCTGGCCCGTTTGATGCCGCGGTCTTCGGCTCCGGTGCGGAGGATGGCTGCGCTGTGTACGGCGGTGGCGAGGGCGATGTTGGTGCTGTCCTGCGAGTTGCCGGCGAGGTCCTGGTAGCGTAGGGTTCGGGCGTAGGGGGATGTGGTGCCTTTGGGGGCGAGGGTGAAGGTTTCGATGCCTTTGCTGGAGCCCCGGCTGGAGTTGTGGTGGATGCTGACGAAGATGGCGTTTTCGTATTTGTTGGCGATGTTGACGCGTTCCTGCAGGGTGAGGAAGATGTCCGCCTCGCGGGTCATGACGACTTTGAAGCCTGCACGGGTGAGGAGGGCTTTGAGTTTTTTGGCGACTTTGAGGTTGAGGTCGGCTTCGTGCGCGGCGCTGTTGGTGGCTCCGGCATCGTGGCCGCCGTGGCCGGGGTCGATGATGACGGTTTGGACGTTTTCGGCGTTTTTGATGTATTGGGGCCGCAGGACGGGGTCGATGACTTTGACGATGTCGAGTTTGGAGATGAGGTATTCGCCCTGTGCGTTGCGTTTGACGGGGTGGGAGAGTTCGAAGTGGACGTTGTTGATGTAGAAGGTCTGGCTGTCGGCCTTCATTTTGAGGAAGCGGTTGCCTTTGCCGGAGAGGGCGCTGCCGATGGTGTAGTAGCCGCGGTCTCCCTGGAGGTTTTTGAATTTGTAGAAGGCGCGGAGGCGTTCGACCTTGATGTAGGATACGCCGTCGATCGATGTTTCCGGCCAATCCGATGCGGCGATGGCCGGAGTCGGCATCGCAGTCCAGAGTATGGAGGCAAGCAGGATGAGAAGGATGGTACGGTATTTGGGCATGTGTATCCTCCGGGCGATTTTAGCACGTTGAAGGATTCGCTCAAGAGAAAAGTATCCGGCAGACGTGATTGCGCGGTTTCCGGGCGGGCATGAGGAGGGGAGGCGCCCGAAGGGAATGGAGGACTGGTGCAGGAAGTCGAATGTGGCTGCGTGTGAGCGGTTCATGCTGTTCCGGCCGTTTTCCGCCGGGACGGAAAACGCGGCGGATGCATGGGGTGAAGCGCCCGCATGTCCGCCGCGTTTTGTATGTGCCGAGAGTGTATCGGAGCGGCCGGAGGGGGGGCGCTCCGGCCGCAACGGGTTCAGGGAGCCGTTACATAGATGATGCCCGTGCTGTCGTTGCCTCCTTTGCCGGATATTTTCGCTTTCAGCGTGTAGGCGGCTCCGGGTTTCGGGGTGGGGACGTCGAGTTTGTACTGGATGTCTTTCTGGTCTCCGCCGCTGTGGCCTGGGTGGGTGTCGCGGGAGATTTCCCTGCCGTTTTCGAGGAGGGCGACCCATTCGATGCCGGCGGCATGGAGGCCTTTTTCATAGAGGAAGGTGAGCTGGTATTTTCCAGCATTTTTGACGAAGGGGGTGAGGTCCAGAGTCAGTTCTTGTCCCGCGCCGAGCGTTTGCGGTGTCCATGTGCCGGCTTTGGGGGTGTTGAAGAATTCGCCGTGGGTCAGTTTGCCGACGATGTCTTTGGCATACCGGATGCCTTCCTGATCCATGATGTGGGCATAGTTTTTGAGCCGTTTCTGGAAGTCGGCGTAGTCTTTCCGGTTTTTGTCCGTCCAGCCGACTTCGGCAAAGGCGATGAGGCGGGGGAAGAGCTGGTAGTGCAGGCGGTCGGTGTCCGCCACCCATTCCGTCCACATCTGGCAGCCGAGCCCCTTGACTTTGGATTCGTATTCTTTTTCCAGTCCGGCAAAGACGGGTTCGAAGTCGTAGGCTTTCTGGAGGCTGATGCTTCCGTAGCCGTAGTCCAGATAGGTGTTGCTGTGGGTGGAGTTGATGACGTCGTGTCCGCCGCGGATGGCCTGTTTCGCCAGTTCGGCGGAGCCTTTCCAGAAGTGGATGATGGCGTTTTTATCCAGTTTGGCGGCAGCGGTGCCGCCGCCGTCTCCGTTGATGTCGTGGCCGAGGATTTCATTCCAGCCCATCATGCGGCGGCCTTTCCGGGCGACGATCTGCGACATTCGGTTCGAGAAGGCGAGCTGTACGTCCGCAAAGGTTTTCATGTTGTTTTTCTTCATGTATTCCTCGATGATGGGTTCGCCTTTCCATTGGTCGTTGTAGCGGACTTCGTCGCCGCCGATGTGGAGGACTTTGCTCGGGAAGAGGTCGGCTACTTCATCAAGGACGTCGGAGAGGAACTGGTAGGTTTTTTCCGATGCCGGGTTGAAGGCGTAGTTGGCTACGAAGGTGGTGCATACTTTGTCCGGGATTTTGATGCCCAGTTCCGGATAGCAGTAGATGGCGGCGGCGGCATGGCCCGGCATTTCAATTTCGGGGACGATGGTGATGTTGCGGTCCGCCGCGTATTTGACGATTTCCCGGATCTGGTCCTGTGTGTAGAAGCCCTGGTGCGGGAAGCCGTCCGATTTTCCGCTCCTCCATGTGTCGGTTTCGGTGTCTTCTCGTTTGGAGCCGATTTCGGTGAGTTTCGGGTATTTTTTGATTTCGATGCGCCAGCCTGCGTCGTCGGTGAGATGCCAGTGCAGGATGTTCATTTTCAGCAGGGCCATCTGGTCGATGAGCTGTTTGACTGTTTCCATGCCCCAGAAGTGGCGTACTTCGTCCAGGTGCATGGCGCGCCAGGAGAAGCGGGGGTAGTCGGTGATGGTGAAGGGTTTTTCCGCGAGGGTCCAGACGATGCCGTTTTTGTTGCCGTTTGCCACGAAGAATTCGATGGGGAGCATTTGAGCAAGGCTTTGCCCGGCATAGAAGATGCCTTTCGGGCCGGGGGCGGCGATTTCGATGATGCCGTTTTTGGCGGTGATTTTGTAGGCTTCTTCGCCTTTGTCCGCCAGAGATTTGTCTTCGCGGATGATGATGGCGTTTTTGTTCTGCCTGTAGTTGGAGAGGTGGAGCCGGGTGCCTTTGTTCAGGTAGGAGCGGAGTTTTTCCGTTTCTTTGACGAATTCGGGGTTGGAAGAGTCGCAGTAGAGGGCCGTGTAACGGTCCAGAACGAAGGGAGCGCCTTCTTCTACGGTCAGCTGGGCCGGACGAGGGATGATGTTTTGCTGGGAGAGGGCCGTTCCCGTGATGCCCATGGCGAGGAGGCCGATGCAGGCATGAAGATAGAGTGATGTTTTGTTCATGAGAAGAGGTGTGCGGTCAAGGGATCAAACGGCAATAATACTGATTGTTGATTGGCAATCTTTCAGTAAAAGATGTGTGCCGTGCAGTAGGCGAGGTGATGGGGTGTGCGCATTTGCATGTGCATGGATGGACGGTATGTTGCCTTTGCCGGGATGTATGACAAAACGGCTTCAAGTTCTTTTTGTTTTTTAATATTTTAGTTTTCAGTGAGATGCGTTTTTTTGTTTTTTGCGGATGAAGGTGTTCAATATATCCATGCGATTATTTTGAACATTATTGCACTGGGGAGTGTCGTATCTTCATCAGTCGATTCCGCCCTTGAGAAGGAGAGAGCTTGGGGGCAATCAGGTTCGACTGAGTTTCATAAAGGTAGTAAGTTGGAAGCCCCGCCGAAGAGATTCGGCGGGGCTTTTACCGTTTGTCTGCCGGAGCGGCAGCCGTTTTGAGGCGGGGAGGGATGTATGGGGCCGTTTTTTGGATAGAGCCGGGGCTGTGGCGGATTCGATGCTTGACAGGGGCGGTGTTTCAATGGAATGATGATTGCATCATGTATCGTTTGGCTCTTTTTGTTTGTTGCACGACGGCCGGTCTGGCTTCCGCCGAGAGCGCCGTTTCCGGATCCGGTGCGGATAAGGCGCCCGAGTCCGGTCAGGCCGCTGCTCCCGTGGTGATTCTGCCTGCGCGCCCTGTTGTTGCCCATCCGGCCCAGGTAGCGGTGCCTGTTCGTTCTGCGGTGCCTGCCACTCCGGTTGTTTCTGTGGCTCCGGCTCCGACGACCGATGGGCAGGCCAAGCCTGTGGTGATTGTGGTTCCCGCGCCTCCGGCTGCCGCACCTGTGCCTTCTTCCGCTCCGGCTCCCGCTCCGATTGCCGCATCCCCGGCTGCTACGGGTGTGGCTCCTGTTTTGCCCATGCCGCCTGCTCCTGTGAAGCCATCTCCCCTGGTGACGGAGTCCGTGCCTGCTGCGACGGCTCCCGTGGTGATTCCTGCCGTTCCGGTGCAGCCTGCGGAGCATAAGGCTGCCAGCGCGGCCGATTTGTATAAGGGCGTGGTGAAGGTGGAGGTGTCGAAGCGTTCGGTGGATTACCGGACGCCGTGGCGTTCGGGCCAGTTCGGCTCGGGTACGGGTACGGCGTTTCTGGTGGGCAAGGGGCTTTTCATGACGAATGCCCATGTGGTGAGCAATGCGGACCGTATTTATCTGTCCCAGTACGGCGATTCCCGCAAGATTCCCGCCGAGGTGAAGTTCGTGGCCCACGATGCCGATTTGGCGCTGGTGGAGGTGGCCGATCCGAAGCCTTTCGAGGGTATGACGGTGATGGAGTTCAGCAAGGATTTGCCGAAGCTTGAGGATGAGGTGCGCGTGATCGGTTATCCGATGGGCGGCAATCGTCTTTCGGTGACGCGCGGTATCGTGTCGCGTATTGATTTTACGGCCTATGCCCATCCGAGGAGCGCGCAGCATTTGACTCTGCAGGTGGATGCCGCGATCAATCCCGGCAATAGCGGAGGTCCGGTGTTCAAGGGAGATCAGGTGATCGGCGTGGCATTCCAGGGGCTGAATAATGCGAATAGTACGGGGTATGTGATTCCGACTCCGGTGATCGCTCGTTTCCTGAAGGATGTGCAGGACGGCCATTACGACGGTTATGTGGATTTGGGCGCGGAGCTGGAGCCTATCGGCAATCCGGCGCAGCGCAAGGTGCTGGGGCTTCCGGACGATGAGAAGGGGGTGCTGGTGAGCGATTTGATCAAGGGCGGGCCGTCGGACGGCGTGCTGGAGATCGGCGATGTGATTCTGAAGGTGGACGGCCACGATGTGGATAGTTCGGGTATGGTGCTGCTGGGCGGCGAGCGTATTCTGATGAATGAGCTGGTCGAGCGCAGGTTCGCCGGGGATCGTGTGAAGATGCAGGTGAAGCGCGGCGGCAAGCTGATGGATCTGGCGGTGACGCTGAAGACGATGCCGACGGGTGCGATGGTGATGCAGGAGTACGATAAGCTGCCCCGCTACGTGACGTACGGTGGTCTGGTGTTCCAGCCTCTGCAGTTCAATGTGGTGGAGGCGAATAAGATTTCCGAGAAGCAGGTGATTCTGCCGGTGGTCGATTTCCAGCAGGAAGGCGGCTGGATGAAGAAGGACGATGTGGTGCTAATGACGAATGTGCTGGAGGATGAGGTGAATTCCAAGATTTCCGGTTATGGCACGTCGGTGCTGACGAAGGTGAACGGTGTGGAGGTGAAGGGGCTGAAGCATTTGAATGAGCTGCTTTATCCGAAGGATGGCAAGCTGCCCGAGTTCATGGTGTTCGAGTTCGCCGATGCGGTGCGCCCCGTGGTGTTCCAGACGTCGATGATGGATAAGGCGAATGCGCGCATTTCGAAGAATTACGCGATTCCTGCTCCGGCCCGCCTCGATAGTTCGTGGAGTACGCCGGATGCTCCTCCCGCCGCGAAGGTTGCGCCGGTGCGCAAGGCGGCTCCCGTTTCTGCTCCCAAACTCTAATTTCCTTTCGTTATGTACAAGTTTTCTTTGTTGTCCCTTGTGACCGTTTCTTTTCTGGTGGCCTGCAAGCCGACTCCCCGGACTGCCGGGCGCGGCGATGCCCAAAAGCAGGAGGCCGCAGCTGCCGTGGAGGAGCCCAAGGCTCCGGCCGAGGCTCCCAAGCCGATGCCTTCGCCGCTGGATTCTCTGCTGAGCGTTTCAGTGACGCAGCAGTCGTATAATCAGGTGATGCCCTGGAATAAGTCCGATGCTTCGACTTCGTCGTCCTGCGGGGTTTATCTGGGCGATGGCAAGGTGCTGACAGTGGCGGGTTCTCTGAAGGATGCGACGCTGATCGAGCTGGTGCTTCCCGATACGTCGCGTTCGGTGACGGCGAAGGTGGAGAAGGTGGATTATGATGCGAATTTGGCTTTGCTGACGCTGATGAACGAGTCCGATAAGGATTTCTGGGATTCCCGCGTGGCTCTGCCGCTGGGCAAGCCGCTTTCCCTGAATGAGCCAGTGGATGTGTGGAGTTATACGCGCAGCGGTCTTGCGCTGGTGAATTCGGGCCGTGCGGAGAGCGCTGCCGCTTCGGGCGCAGGGCTGCCGCAGGTGAATATCAAGATGGCACAGAATCTTTCCGACGCCAAGGGCGGTATGCCCGTGGTGGTGGATCGCCGCCTGGCGGGTATTGCGACGGGCTATACGGCCGGTTCGCAGTTGCTGACAGCTTTGGATGAGGAGGTGATTTCCCGTTTCCTCGCTCAGCCGGCGAAGGGTTATCCGGGTATTGCGGTGCATGGCATTCAGTCCGTGAATTTGATCGATCCCGTGTTCCGCCGTTATCTGAAGCTGGACGAGAAGGGCGGCGGCGTGTATGTGTCGAAGGTGCAGAAGGGTTCCGCCGCCGAGCAGGCCGGGATCAAGGAGGGCGATGTGATCGAGAGTGTGGACGGTCTTGCCGTGGATGCACGCGGTTTGGTGAATCATCCGAGGCTGGGTCCGCTGAGCTGGAGCGCGGTGTTCCGCGGCCGAGGCAATGTGGGCGAGTCGATGAAGATGGGGCTGCGCCGTGATGGGCATCCGGTGGCGGTGGATGTGCCGCTGAATCGCGATGCGATCGATAAGGATCTTTTGCCGGATGAGGAGTCGGGTACGGCTCCGGAGTATATCATTCATGGCGGTCTGGTGTTTCAGGAGTGTACGCGGCCCTATTTGAGCGCGCTGCAGAGGGCGGGCGGCAATATGATGCCGATTCCCTTCCTGAAGATCGATCAGGAGAAGGAGCGCTATATGAAGGAAGGCCGCCGCAGGCTGGTGGTGCTTTCGCTGGTGATTCCGACTCCTGCGACGCTGGGGTACGATCGTTACAGGTTCTGCGTGGTGGATGCGATCAACGGTAAGCCGGTGAAGGATTTGCACGATGCGGCCAAATTGCTGGACGAGAAGACTCCGGACGGTATTACGACGTTGTCGATCAATAAGGCTCCCTATAAGGTGTATATTTCTCAGGAGGCGGTGAAGTCGGCCAATGCGGCGGTGAAGCGCGGCGCGATTCCGGTGCTGCGCCGTTTGAATGAGGAGGCGCCCGTCGCTGCCAAGTAAGGTTGGGGTGAGCCGTTTTTTTCGCCGCAGGGCCGTGAGGCTCTGTGGCGTTTGTTTGGTCGCGGCAGGCGGGGCCGCCGGGGTTGTCCGTCTGCCGTTACAGGCGGGCGGCGGGAGGCAGTTGGGCGTAGGGGATGAAGACGGGCGGCGGTACGGTGTGCGGCGCGATGTGTTTTTCCATCCAGACGACGTCAAGCCAGCGGCCGAGTTTGTAGCCGCAGCGGGTGAAGTATGCGTTTTGCGCGTATCCCATGCGCTGGTGGAAGGCGATGCTGGCGGGGTTGGGGTAGGTGATGCAGGCGTTGAGGTTGGTGACTCCCTGCGCGCGGAGGAGCTGTTCGAGGGCGTCATGCAGTTGTCTGCCGATGCCTTGCGCCCGGTGTTCCGAGGAGAGGTAGATGGTGGTTTCGACGCTCCAGTCGTAGGCGGCTTTGTGGCGGAAGGGTGAGGCGTAGGCGTATCCGGCGGCCCGGCCTTCGACGAAGGCGATGAGGTAGGGGTGGCGTGCGAGGGTGTTCCTCATGCGGCCGATCCATTCGTCGAGGGAGGGGATTTCGGTGTCAAAGGTGATGTCCGTGTCCGTGACGTAGGGGGTGTAGATGGCGAGGGTGTGTGCCGCATCCTCAACGGTGGCGGTGCGGATGGAGATGGTGTTGTTCATCGGCTGGCGGCTGCTGCCTGTTTGATTTTGGCCGGGATGGCGGTGTTTTCGTACGTGCCCGTGAAGTTTGTGCTGCCGGGGCCGAAGGCATAGACGGGGACGGCGATGCCGCTGTGGTTGCCGGTGGCGAAGGTAGCCGTGACGGTGCGCGATGCGGGGTCGCCGTCGAGGATGCTGAGGCCGCCGCATTCATGGTCGGCGGTGATGATGACGAGGGTGTCGCCGTTTTGGGCGGCTTCTGCGAGGATGGCTCCGGCGGTGCGGTCGAAGTCGAGCATTTCCGCGATTGTTTCCGGGAGGTTGTTGGCGTGGGAAGCGAGGTCGATTTTGGCTCCTTCGATCATGAGGAAGTACCCGTTGGGGTTCTGCCGGAGGCGGCTGACGGCTTCGAGGGATGTTTGCCGGAGGATGTCGCCGCGTTCCGCAGGGGTGCCGTAGTGGCCGGGTGTGGCGAGTTTGATGGTGCGGCCCTGTTTGGAGATTTGTTCAAGGAGGTTGCGGCCGTCTTTGCGCTGGGTGAAGTGTTTGGCTCCTCCGCCGAAGATGACGTCGATGTTGCCGGTGGCGAGGTCGAGGGCGATGGCGTCTTCATCGGCGCGGTTGGGGTTGTGCGCGTAGAAGGCGGCGGGGGTGGCGTCGGTGACGGTTTTCGTGGTGACGATGCCGGTGCCCATGCCCCGTTGTTTGGCCCAGTCGGCGAGGGAGTCGAGTTTGTTGCCTTGGGGGTCGAGGCCGAGCTGTTTGTTGATGGCTTTGGTTCCGGAGGCCAGGGCGGTGCCGCCTGCTGCCGAGTCGGTGATGGTGTGGCTGGCGGAGGCGGTGCGCGAGAGGCCGACGACGGGGCATTGCATGATGTTGAGTGTGCCTCCGTTGGCGAGCCATGCGGCCTGGACGTGCTGGAGGCTCATGCCGTCCCCGATCATGAGGATGATGTTTTTCGGGGCTGCGGTTGCAGGCGCGGTGTTTTCAATCCGGACGACGGGATGCGGCGCGGGGTTGTTGTATGTTTGCGGTTCGCCGCCGAGGACTATTCCTGCGGCGAGGAGGATGCCAATGAGTGTTTTCATGATGGCGGGTGGCCTGGCGGTCAGTTTCTGGCCCATACGCCGGTGATTTCGACGATGTAGAGCCGGTGCATGGGGTCGTCTTCGCCGTACCATGTGTCGATCGGCGCGCTGTCGAGGAAGTTTTCCGGGCGGATCATGTCGCTGTAGAGTTTGCGGCATTCGATGACGAGGTCGGCATCGGCGATGGCGATGTTGCCGTTTTCGGTGATCCACGGGGAGAGTCCGGCTTCTTTCATTTTGTCGATGTCGCGGCCGGATTGCGTGCCGCAGATTTTGAGGGCCTGCCGATAGGTTTCTCCCATGAATGAGAGGGTGAGTTTTTCCTGCTGTTCGATGTATTGGTAGGTGTGGCGGTTCGGGCGGATGAAGATGTAGGCGACGGGTTTGTTCCACAGGAAGCCGATGCCGCCCCAGTTGGCGGTCATGGTGTTGTAGGCGTCCGGCGTGCCCGCGGTGACGAGCATCCATTGGGCGCCGATGAGGGAGATGGCGTTCTGGGTGATTTCTGTGGCTTTGATTTTTTTCATGGCGGTGGCTTACTGGTTTTTGGTTTTGATGATGACGACGGTGACGAGGGCGCTGAGGAGCGCCATGACGATGAATTGTTCATGGACTCCGATGAGTTGAGCCATGAGGAGCTGGAAGCCTACGGCGATGAGGCCGAAGAGGCAGTCGATGAGGTTTCCGGCGGCGATGACGTCGCCGCGCTGGCTGTCTTCGGCACTGTCCTGCAGGCGGGCGTTGAGGGGGACGAGGAAGCCGGAGGCGGTGAAGCCCGTGAGGAAGAGGAGAGCGTAGAAGAGGGGGGTGTCGTAGGTGGTGAGGGCGAGGCCCGCACAGCCGAGGGTCATGCCGATGCCGCCGACGGTGGCGACCCACATTTTGATGCGGCCGTTGCAGATGACGGAGGCGAGGATGCCGCCAAGGACGGAGCCGCCGCTGAGCCATGCCATGAGGACGGCGCCCGTGCCGCTGAAGTCTTTCGCATTGGTGCTTGCCTGCTGGGCCATCTGGATGGTCATGAGGAGGACGGTGCCGCCGATGAACCAGAAGTAGCCGACGCCGAGTTCGCTGTAGCGGAGGGTTTTGTGTTTCCACAGGATACCGAGCTGGCCGAAGTGGGAGTAGAGGAGTTTTTTGCTGAAGGAGGCGACCTGATGCGGTTTGTATTTCGGCAGGGTGAGGGTCATGAGGGCGACGGGGATGGTGCAGAGGAAGAAGACGAAGGTGGGGAAGGCGGCGGCGTGCCAGCCGTCTCCGGTTTCGTCGAGGATGCTGCGGAACCAGACGAAGACGCCGATTTGGCCGATGAGCAGGGCGAGGAGGGAGGTGATTTCAAGGATGCCGCTGGCGAAGCCTATTTTTTGCGTGCCGACGATGTCTTTGACGAGGCCTTTTTTGGAGGGGCTGAAGAAGGTGGCCTGGATGGTGAAGACGGAGAACCAGCAGAGGGCGAGGGTGAGGTGTTCGAGGTAGAGGCTGAGGGCCATGCCGCCGAGGACGAGGATCTGGAGGGCGGCCATGCTGCGGATGACGAGGGTTTTGCAGTAGCGGTCGGAGACCCAGCCCGCGAGTGGGGAGAAGAGGATGAAGGGTATGAGGATGAGTGCACTGAGGATGTACTGGAGGTCGCCGCCGCCGATGCCTTTTTCCGCCATCCAGACGCCGAGCGGGATGAGGATGAATTGGACTCCTTTTTCATTGAAGGAGTTCTGGGATTGGACGAGGACGAGTTTCCAGAAGGGGGCCCAGTTGACTTTGTCGGGCTGTTCGCTCGGTTGCATGGCGGGGATTGTAGGCTTTTGCGGCGGCGTTGTGAAGCGCGAAGTGCGTGCGGCGGGTCTATTGGCGGAGCTGGGTTTCGTAGCTGCGGTACTGGACGGCTTCGTAGATGTGTTCCTGCGCGATGCTGTCGCTGCCTGCGAGGTCGGCGATGGTGCGGGCTACTTTGAGGATGCGGTCGAAGGCGCGGGCGGAGAGGGCGAGCTGGCTGACGGCATCGAGGAGGGTTTGGCGGGAGGGTGCATCGAGGCGGCAGTTGGTCTGGAGGGTTTTGCCGTGGAGTTCGGCATTGCAGGAGATGCCGGTTCCCCGGTAGCGGTGTTCCTGCCGTTCGCGGGCGGCGATGACGCGGGCGCGGATGGCGGCGGAGGGTTCTCCTGCGGGTTTGTCGATGAGGGCGGCGGGGTCGACGGGCGGTACTTCAAGGAGGAGGTCGAAGCGGTCGAGGAGGGGGCCGGAGATTTTGTTGCGGTAGCGGACGATGGCGGCATGCGGGCATTTGCAGGCGTGGCGCGGATCGCCCTGGTAGCCGCAGGGGCAGGGGTTCATGGCGGCGACAAGCATGAAGCGGCAGGGATAGTCCATGGTGCCGGAGGCACGGGAGATGGTGACGGTGCCTGCTTCGAGTGGTTGCCGGAGGGTTTCGAGCGTTTGGCGGCGGTATTCGGGGAGTTCGTCGAGGAAGAGGACGCCGTGGTGGGCGAGGGAGATTTCCCCGGGGCTGATGTTGGCTCCGCCGCCCATGAGCCCGGCATCGGAGATGGTGTGGTGCGGGGAGCGGAAGGGGCGCTGGGTGAGGAGTCCGGCGTGGCGGGGGAGGAGGCCGCAGACGGAGTGGATTTTGCTGGCTTCGAGGGCTTCGCGTTCGGAGAGAGGAGGCAGGATGGTGGGCAGGCGGCGGGCGAGCATGGTTTTGCCGGAGCCGGGGCTGCCGCTCATGAGGATGTTGTGGCCTCCGGCGGCGGCGATTTCGAGGGCGCGGCGGGCGTAGGGCTGGCCTTTGATTTCGTCGAAGTCGATGGAGTGTTCGGCAGGTGGCCGGGTGTCGAGCCTGCGGTAGGGTGCGATGGTTTCGCGGTGCATGAGGTGGTTCCATGCATCGCGGAGGCTGCGGACGGGGTAGATGCCGATGCCCTGGACGACGGAGGCTTCTTCGGCATTGTCCCACGGCACCATGAGGTTTTTCCGGCCTTGTTCGCGGGCGGCGATGGCCTGAGGCAGGATGCCGCGGACGGCGCGTACGGTGCCGTCGAGGGCGAGTTCGCCGATGATGCTCCATGTTTCGAGGTCGCCGGGGTCGGGCATCGGTGCATGCGTGCCGGAGTTGCCCATGGCGGCGAGGACGGTGCCGAGGGCGATGGGGAGGTCGAAGCCGGGCCCCTGTTTGCGGAGGTCGGCAGGCGCGAGGTTGACGGTGGTGGCTCCGGGGGCTTCCGGGAGGCCGCTGTTGGCAATGGCGGAGCCGACGCGCTGGAGGCTTTCCTTGACGGCGATGTCGGGCAGGCCGACGATGTATTGCCGGATGGTGTCGCCACCCCGGTTGTCGACCTCGACTTCGATTTCGATGCCTTCGACTCCGTAAACGGTAGCTGAGTAGAGCCGTGATATCATGCGGTGAATGATAGCGGATTCGGTGTGGCAAGGAAAGTTCCGTTTTGGGGTTGTCCCGTTTTTCGGGCAGGAGGCGGTGTGGGATGACGTATTTCCGTCTTGTACGGGATGGGTTCCGGTAGCATTCTTGTGCAATGCGCATTCAATTGTTTGTTGGGACGTGCATGGCTGCGCTCGCTGCTGCAGCCCATGCGGGCGACCAGTTTCCATCCGTTGCGAAGCCCATGTCGGACGCCGTGACGGGAGGAGCCGCAACAGGGATCGATAAGTCTTCTTTCCGCATTATGCTGGAGAACGATGTGTTTTTCGGCCACGATAAGGATTATACGAATGGGACGCGCCTCGATTACGTGGGCGATATTTCGGAGAACCGCAAGTACGGGATCAGCCTGACGCAGCTGATTTTCACTCCCCAGCAGCATGCGAATTATCCGCTGGTCGGCCAGCATCCCTACGCGGGGTATCTGGCGGCAGGCGTGGGCTATATTATAACGGGCGAGGAGAATTCGACGACGTTCGAGTTCCAGCTCGGGACGACGGGCAAGCCTTCGATCGCCCGCGAGTGCCAATGGCTGATTCACAAGGTGGGTACGATGGATTCATGGGACGGCTGGGGCTACCAGCTTCCGAGCGAGGTGACGATGCAGTTGTCCGTGAGGCAGGATCGGAGGCTTCGCAGTCTTGAGAGCCGGAGTTCGACCGGGTTCCAGACGGACGGTTTGATGTACGGCCGCGCCGAAGCGGGTACGGTGTCGGTTCGCGCCGGTATCGGTTTTATTTTCCGGTTCGGCTACAATTTGCCGCCGAGCATGAACGATTATACGATCAACGGTGCGAATTACGGTGTGAGTCCGTTCCTTGACCGTACTTATGATCGTGAGGCGAACAGTTACTACGGCATTGTCGGTTTCTACGGGCAGTATGTGGTTCACGATCTGTTTATTGACGGTACGGTGTTCCACCATGTGGATACGCATGTGAGCAAGATTCCGTGGCAGGGCGAGGTGTATGCCGGTGTGGGTGTGCGCCACAAGGATGTGGATTATTTCTTCGGTGCGATTTATAAGTCGAACCAGTACCGCACGCAACGCGGCTATACGCTGCTGGGCAATGTGCAGGTGAAGTGGAATTTTTGACGGGTTCTCCCGTTTGTTTCTTTCTGCCGCCGGGTTCCGTATCCGGCGGTTTTTTATTTTCCGCGCTGGCGGAGGACTTGCCATGCGGCCTTGATGGCTCCCCAGTAGCCTGCGTTTTCGATGGAGACGGAGAATTTTCGGTATCCGGCCATGTGGTAGTAGGCTCCGAGGGCATAGTGGGCGGCGATTTTAAGCTGCCGTTTGAGGAGGTATTTGGGGGTGTGAAGCATGCGGACGAATTGTTCTTCGCCGATGTATTGGACGGGATGCGGGGTGCCTCCGAGGCCGCCCTGGTTGTGGGTGATGTCGATGTGTTCGATGTCGGAGTAGCTTTGTCCCTGGATGACGAGGTTCGGGTAGCAGCCGAGGATGGTGGCGGCGGTGCGGTTGCCGTATTCGTTGGCGATCCAGGAGTCGAGGCTGTTGTGCCATGCGAGCCATGCCCAGATGCCGTTTTCGTCCGGCAGGCGGTTGACGTAGTCTTCGGCTGAGCGGTCGTTGACGAGGTAGGCGTGGGTGCAGAGGGGGCCGACGATGCGGGCGATGTTGACGGTGTCCTGCGATGTTTTTTCGCGATCGATGAGGACGGCGCGGTCGCTGTACGGGGTGCAGCCGAGGTAGAAGAGGTCCCAGCGGGGGGTGTTCAGGATGGTGCGGGCGAGGAGGTAGCCGATGGTTCCGTCGAGGTTGTCGAGGAGTTCGGCGTCGTCTTCAAGGATGAGGGTGTTGTTCCAGCCGTTTTGCCCGACGAGTGCGAGGACTTTGCGGTGCGAGAGGACGCATCCGGCCCGGCCGGCCCAGAAGAGGGCTTCTTCTTCGGTGATTCCGTGGAAGAGGCGGTGTTCCCGGTAGCCGGGCAGTTTTTTGCCCCATACGGCGCTGATGCGGTGTATTTTTTGTTCGGGGACGATGGTTTTCAGGCGCGAGCCGATGGTTTCCCATCGGTCGGTGCGGTGGTCGAGGTTGATGATGCAGACGGCATCGATCAGGTTCCAGAAGCTGGCGGGTGCGGCATCCATGCGGGTGTCAGTTCAGCGGGGAGACGGCCATTTTGTTGAGGACGGGTTCTTTGCCCTGTTTCCAGTCCGCCCAGTGGTCGGCGTATTCGAGGGAGATGCGGATGACGTCGTGCATGTCGAGGTAGCGGTAGCAGCCGAGGCGGCCGATGAAGGAGGTGCGTTCGGTTTGTTCGACGAGGGGCATGTAACGGTCGAGGATGAGCATGTCTGCAGGCATGCGTTTGGGGTAGAAGCGGTTGTCTTGCCGTCTGGCTTCGCGGCTGTATTCGTGCAGCAGGATGCTTTTTTCGTGGGTTTCCCACGGGGAGAAGTATTTGTGTTCGTGGGCGCGGGTGTAGGGTACATCGCCGTCTGTGTAGTTCATGCAGCCGTTGCCCTGGAGGTCGCCTTCGCCCCGGGTGTAGGTGAAGTCGACGGTGCGGTAGCTGAGATCGCCTTCGCTGTAGCCGAAGTATTCGTCGAGGGGGCCGGAGTAGAAGGTGTGTTCGTGTTCGGCGTCCATGGCTTTGTCATAGGCGGTTCCGGTTTGGAGGTCGATGAGGTCGTGGTCGAGGAAGCGACGCACGAGTTCGGTGTATCCGGCCATGGGGAAGCCCTGGTATTTGGAGAAGTAGTAGTTGTCGTCGTAGTTGAAGCGGATGGGGATGCGTTTGACGATGTTGGCGGAGAGTTCGCGAGGGGAGACGCCCCATTGCTTGGTGGTGTAGCCTTTGAAGAAGGTTTCGTAGATGTCGCGGCCGACGAAGCGGAGGAGTTGTTCTTCGGCGTTTTGCGGGTCGGTGATGGTGGCGTCCTGCAGGGTTTGGATGTATGCCAGAGCTTCGGCGGGGTTCATTTGTTTGCCGAAGAGCTGGTTGATGGTGTGCAGGTTGATGGGCATGGAGAAGACGCCGCGGCTGTTGGTGGCCTTGACGCGGTTGACCCAGGGGCAGAAGGTGTCGAAGCGGTTGACGAATTCCCAGACGCGTTCGTTGCTGGTGTGGAAGATGTGGGGGCCGAAGCGGTGGACCATGACGCCCGTTTCTTCATCGCGGGAGGAGTGGCACATGCCTGCGACGTGGTCGCGCTGGTCGATGACGCGGGATGCGATGCCTTTTTCCGCCAGCGAGCGGGCGAGGACGCTGCCGGCGAGTCCGGCTCCGACGATGAGTACTTTTTTCATGGTTGCGAGGTTCGGTTCAGGATGCGGGTGTAATAGGTTTCGATTTGGTCGAGGCGGATGTCCCAGGTCATGTGGCGGCGCAGGAAGGCAGAGCGTTCCTTGTGCCATTCGGCGGTGCGTGCCGGAGAGTCGGCGGCACGTAGGAGGGCGGCGGCCATGTCCTGTTCCAGATGGCCGGAGCGGACGGGAATTTTGTCGGCAAATTCGGCGGGGAGCCATTGCTGGCTGGGGATGTCGTAGCAGACGACGGGGATGCCGAGGGCGACTGCTTCGAGGATGGCCATGCCGCCGCTGTCGCGGAAGCCTGCGGAGACGAAGGCGGCGGACTGTTGCATGATGCCGAGGAGTTCATGCCGGGGGATGAAGGGCATGAGGTCGACGGCTTCATCAGGTAGTCCCGCAGTGCGTGCTGCGGCGAGGAGGCCGGGTTTGTCCGGTTCTTTGACGCCTGCGATGCGTACGGGGATGCGGAGGCCCTGCTGCCAGAGGAGGGAGAGGGCGCGGAAGAGGAGGCAGGCGCCTTTTTCGGGGCGCGCACCGCCGTCGAAGGTGAAGTAGGGGGGCGTGTCCGGGAGCCGCTTCGGCTGTTCTACGATTTCATGCGCGTGGATGGCGATGGTGGGGCAGATTTCGACGTTGGGCATGAGGCCCCATGTGCGGAGTCGGCGGGCGGTGGGCTCGTTGGAGGCGAGGACGATGCCGTTGTTTTGCCCCCGGTATCTGCGCCAGCCGGAGGGGATGGCGTCCGCGCCGATGTAGCGGGCGATTTCTTTCAGGAGGGGTTTGCCTCGCAGTTCGCCGAGGAGGGGGAGGGGGACGGTTTCCGCCCCGCCGATGGGGCCGATGAGGTAGGGGAGGCCCGCTTCGTAGGCGAAGGTGATGCCACGGTACTGGTTGAAGGTGACGTGGTGAAGGATGTCGAACTGCCGCCGGGCGAGGAGTTCGCGCACTTTCGGGCGGATGAGGTTCTGCCACGCGTGGTAGGATTCGCGCAGGTGGAAGTTTTGCAGGCCGCACGACCATTCGAGGAGTTCGATGCCAAGCTGTTGCTCCCGGATGGCCTGTTTGTTGCTTTCTCCGAATTCCTCGGTGGTGAGGACGGCTACTTCGTGGCCGCGCCTGGCGAGGCCGGAGGCGACGTTCCAGCCGACGCCCGCTTCGCTGCCGCGTCCGGCTCCCATGGAGTAGGATGACAGGAGGATGCGCATTTCGGTGTCGGCGAGAGAGAGTCAGAATACGAAAAGGGCAGGGTGGTAAGCCCTGCCCGGCCGGTGGCACCGGGCGTTGTTCCCGGCGTTCGATCAGTTGTGCATCGGCATCAGGACGTAGAGGAATTCGTCCGCTACGCGGATGACGCCGGGGCTGGACTGGTCGATGAGGTCCAGAACGATGGTGTCTTCGCTGATGGCTTTCAACGGGGCGATGATGAAGTCGGCGTTGAAGGTGATGAGGAGGTCTTTGCCTTTGTAGTCGATGGGCATTTCTTCGCGGGCTTCGCCGAGTTCGGCGGCGGAGGAGAGGACTTCCATTTTGTCCGGGGAGAAGCTGAAGCGTACGGTGTTGGTCTTTTCCGAGGAGAGGAGGGAGACGCGGCGTACGATTTCGAGGATTTCTTCTGTCGGCAGTTCGATGCGTTCGCTGTAGTGCGAGGGGATGACCTGGCGGTAGTTCGGGTAGTTGCCGTCGATGATTTTGGTGACGAGGAGTGTGTCTCCCATTTCGAAGGCGGCTTGGTTGTGGGTGATGGAGACTTTGACGTCTCCGGCATCGCCGAGGAGGCGGTGAATTTCCTGCACGGCACGGCTGGGAAGGATGATGTCCACCTGCTGGGATTCGGGGAATTCGAGTTCGTTTTCGAAGAGGGCGAGGCGGCGGCCGTCGGTGGCGACGAGGGTGAGCTTGCCGTCACGGAAGCAGGTGTAGATGCCGTTCAGTACGAAGCGGGTGTTGTCCGAGGAGATGGCGAATTCCGTGCATTTGAAGCCTTTGGAGAGCATGGCCTGCGGGACTTTGAATTCGCGGGTTTCGCGGAATTCGGGCAGGGAGGGGAATTCCTCGGCATCAAGGCCGTTGAGTTTGAATTGGGCCCGGTTGCATTTGATGGTGGCGACGGTTTTGACGACGTCGATGGAGACTTCGCCGTCGCGCATTTCGCGGATGATGCTTTGGAGCTTTTTGGCAGGCAGGGTGATGGCGCCGGCGCGGTCGATGTTGGCCGGTACTTTGCCTACGATGGTGAGTTCCATGTTGGTGGCGGTCATGCGCAGTTCGCCATTGTCCGCTTCAATCAGGACGTTGGACAGGATGGGCATGGAGGGGCGGCTGGCGACCACGTTCACGACCTGGTTCAGCCCGTCGAGCAGGACTTGTTTGGCAATAGCGAATTTCATATTTGTCAATTCCGTTGTGGAGATTGTACACGAGCCGGTCGAAGACGGCAAGAGGAAAATGTGATGGTACCACATTTTTCACAGGTTTTCAAAAAACTATACCATATCTTGTGTTTGATGAAAAATAGGCTCTATCAGACACAAGCCGGAAACGCGCTTTGCGGAGGGTCTGTTCAGGCGAGCAGTTCGCGCGCGTGTGCGCGAGCGGTATTTCCGCCGCCGCCGAGCATGCGGACGAGTTCGTCGATGCGTTCTTCTTCCGCAACTTCCCGGAGGCTGGAGACGGTGCGGCCGGAGGAGACTTTTTTCTCGATGAGGTAATGGTGGGCGGCGAGGGCGGCGACCTGCGGGAAGTGGGTGATGGAGATGACCTGGTGGTCGCTGCCGAGCTGCCGCATTTTGAGGCCGACGGCGCGGGCGATTTCTCCGCCGACGTTGGCGTCGATTTCATCGAAGATGAGGAGGGGGGTGTCGTCCTGCCGGGCGAGGGCGCTTTTGAGGGCGAGCATGACGCGCGCCAGTTCGCCGGAGGAGGCGATGAGGCGGAGGGCTTTGAGGGGTTCGCCCGGGTTGGGGCCGAAGAGGAATTCCGTTTCTTCCGCGCCGTGCACTCCGGGTTCGTTCAGAGGGATGAGGGAGATGTCGAACCGTGCCTGTTTGAAGCCGAGTTCGCGGGCGTGGCGGACGATGTCTTTGGCGAGGCGCGGAGCCGCTTCGCGGCGGGTGGCGGTGAGTTTGCCTGCGGCAGAGGCGAGTTTTTCGCGGCAGAGCTGTTCCTGCCGCCGGAGTTCTTCGAGGCGTTCGTCCCGGTTGTCGATTTCGTCGAGCCGTGCGCGGCAGGTTTGGAGGTGGGCTTCGATGGCGGAGTAGTCGCTGCCGTATTTGCGTTTGAGGGTGTCGAGTTTGTTGATGCGTTCGGAGAGGTTCGCCATGGTTTCGGGGTCGAGGTCGAGCCGTTCGGTGTAGTCGCGGAGGCTGTTCGTACATTCTTCGAGTTCGGCGGCGATGCCTTCGAGAGGGGAGGTCCATGCATCGGCGGAGGGGTCGAGGCGGACGAGGTCGCGAGCGTGCCGTATGAGCTGGCGGAGCTGGGGGATGAGGGAGTTGTCGTCCCCTTCGAGGAGGCGGGCCATGGGGATGGCGGTATCGTGCAGGCGGGCGGCGTTATGGGTGCGCTGCCAGCGGGCTTCGAGTTCGGTTGCTTCGTTTTCCGAGAGTCCGGCTTCTTCGATTTCCTCGATTTGGTGGCGCAGGTAGTCGAGTTCGCGTTCGTTGGTGCGTTCGGCTTCTTCGAGGGTGCGGACGGCGCGGCGGGCTTCGGACCATGCGAGCCATGCCGAGCGGTATGTTTCGCGGGCTGCGTGGTTTTCGGCGTAGGCATCGAGGAGGCTGAGCTGGCGTTCCTGCGAGGTGAGGGAGCGGTGGTCGTCCGGGTGGTGCATGTCTACGAGGCCCATGCCGATTTCCCGGAGGAGTTTGAGGGTGGCGGGGCAGGCGTTGATGTACTGGCGGTTGCCTGTGGCAGTCATGATGCGGCGGATGACGAGGGTGCCGTCTTCGCAGGTGTTGATGCCGCTTTCTTCGAGCTGGCGGTCGATGCGCGCCGTGTCCCCGAGTTGGAAGACGGCTTCGATGGAGCATTGTTCTTCGCCGCTGCGGATCATGCTTTTGTCACCCCTTTCGCCGAGGGCGAGGGAGATTCCGCCCATGATGACGGATTTTCCGGCGCCGGTTTCGCCCGTGATGCTGAGGTAGCCGTGGTGCGGTTCCCAGAGGAGTTCGTCGACGAGGGCGAGGTTGTGGATTTTGAGTAAGGTCAGCATTGAGGCTTCTCGTGTTGGCCTGTTTATGCCATAATTCCGGGCGTAACGCAATTCATGTCTTCTCCGCTGTCTCTTCTTTTTCTGGGTACGGGTACGTCGACGGGAGTGCCCGTGATCGGCTGTTCCTGCCCCGTATGCCGTTCGGGCGATTCCCGCAATGCGCGTCTGCGTTCATCGGTGCTGCTGCGTACGGAGAGGACGACGCTGCTGGTGGATTCCTGCCCCGATTTGCGGCAGCAGGCCCTTCGGTACGGGTTGACGGCGGTGGATGCGGTGGTGTATACGCATGCTCATTTGGACCATGTGACGGGGTTCGACGATTTGCGCGCGTTTTGCTGGAAGCACGATGTGTCGTGGAGGCTGCCGTTTTACGCGGGGCCGGAGACGATGGAGTCTCTGGAGCGTATGTTTCCGTGGGCTTTCAACGAGTCGAGGGCGTTCAAGGGGTATATCCGGCCTGAGCCGCATGTGCATGGCGGGCTGCCGTTCTGCGTGGGGGATGTTGCCGCCGTGCCTTTCCGCGTGGAGCATGCGGATGCCGAGACGTTCGGCTATGTGTTCGAGCATGGTGGCGTGAGGATCGGCTATGCCTGCGATGTGAAGTCGATTCCTCCGGATTCGAAGGAGATGCTGCGCGATCTGGATGTGTTGGTTCTGGACGGTTTGCGGTTTGCGGAGCATCCGACCCATTCTTCAGTGGGAGAGTCGCTGGAGCTGATGCGCGAGCTGGAGCCGAAGCTGGGAGTGCTGACGCATATGGGGCACGATGTGGATTATGCGGAGACGAGCGCGCGCCTGCCGGGAGGAGTGGTGCTGGCCTACGACGGTATGATGCTGGATGTGGAGTAACAGGCCTTTGCCCGGGTACGAAAAACGGCGCGGATGTTCTCCGCGCCGTTCATGGTATGGGGTATCCGGGATTGCTTATTCGGCAGCCGGTGCAGGAGCAGCGGGCGCTGCGGGCTCGGCCGGAGCGACCTTATCGCAGGAACCGCAGCATTTCTTGCCTTTCTTTCCCTTTTTCTTGTCGGCTTTCTTGTCGCACTTGCAGTCTTTGCCGTCCTTGGCGCATTTGCAGGCTTCACCGCATTTGCAGGCGGGTTTGGCATCGGCAGCGGCCGGGGCGGCGTCCTGGGCAAAAGCTCCGAAGGAACACATGCAGGCCATGGCGATCACGGAAGATACGATTTTCATGATATTCAGATAATGGATGTTTGTTGTTTGTGTGGGATACCGAGATGCGGTATCTTTGAATTTGAGACGCAGCAGTGTCGATTTGCGTTGCATTTTTTTATGTCTTTTTTCCATTTTTTCATGTGGATGGGAAAATGTGATTGACGGGGAGGCGTTCTTTTGGTTGAATGGTTTCCGAACTCAATTTTGCAAGATTTTCCCATGAAAACCATCGCTCTCACCATGTTTGCCCTCGCTGCGGCTTCCGTCATCAGCTCCTGCTGCTGTCAGTCCCAGCCGATGCCGCCTCTCAAGCCGATGCCGCACTTCACCGATATCGGCGACAATCCGGGAGACGCTCCCGTGATTCTCGAGACGAAGGGCAAGAAGTAATCGGCCATCGTTGATTCGATCCTGTTCAGGAGCCGTGCTTCTCTCGTTGGTGAAGCGCGGCTCCTTATTTTTGATATGATGATAGATATTCCCGAAGCTCTGGTTTCCGTCGCCGATGTGATTCGTTCGCATGAGCGGTTCGTGGTGATTGCCCATTTCCGGCCGGACGGCGATGCGATCGGTTCGACGATCGCTCTCGGCCATGCCTTGCAGGCCATGGGTAAGCAAGTGCGTATGCTGAATGAGGATCCTGTGCCGGAGAGGTATGCCTTTCTGCAGGGGAGCGATGAGATCGGGCGTACTCCGCGGGGCCCGGTGGATGCGGAGGTGGTGATTTCCGTGGACAACGGGGCATGGAAGCGCTTGGGCGACCGCAGTGTCGTGTCGCTGGCAAATGCTCCGCTGGTGGTGAATATCGACCACCACGGGAGCAATGAGTGCTTCGGCGCGGTGAATTGCGTGCTGCCGGACGAGGCGGCGACGGGCTGTATTCTGTACAAGCTGATTCGCCTTCTGGAGGTGCCGATTACTCCGGTGATCGCCAATGCGCTGTATGCGGCGATCAGTACGGATACGGGGTCGTTCCAGTACGAGAAGACGACTCCGGAGGTGATGCGGATGGCAGGCGATCTGTTGTCGAAGGGTGTGAATGTGATGGAGATGAACCGCATGTTGTATCAGGAGGTTTCATGGAAAAGCCTGATGGTGACTCGCGAGGTGCTGAACGGCATGGTGCTAGAGGAGGATGGTCGTTTGTGCTGGTTTTCTCTCGATTTGGAGACGAAGGGGCGGCTCAATGCATCGCCGGACGATGTGGCCGATCTGGTGGATTCGATCCGCGTGATCCGCGGGGTGAAGGTGGCTGCGATTTTCGAGGAGATGGAGCCGGGGGTGATCCGGGTGTCCATGCGGTCGAAGGATGCGCGTGTGAATGTGGCGAAGATTGCCGAGGAGTTCCACGGCGGCGGCCATGCTTTGGCAGCCGGTATCCGTATTCGCCGGCCGTTGGCCGAGGCGAGGGAATGCGTCTTGCAGGCGATTCGTGTTGCGTGCCGCAAGGCTTTGGGGTAAGCTGCTGCCGTTCTATGAAGGTACAGGATTCTTCCATCAGCGGGGTGTTGTTGATCGACAAGGCGCAGGATATGACGTCGCACGATGTGGTGGCGATCGCCCGGCGTGCGCTCAATACGAAAAAGATCGGGCATTGCGGTACGCTGGATCCGATGGCGACGGGGCTGCTGATGCTGGTGGTCGGCAAGGCGACGAAGCTTCAGGATCTGCTGATGTGCGAGGATAAGGTGTACGAGGCGACGATGCTGCTCGGTGTGGAGACGGATAGTCAGGATGCCGAGGGCGATGTGGTTGCGACGCGGCCGACGGACGGCGTGACGCCGGAGGCGGTGCGCGAGGCGTTCACGCGGTTCGCGGGAGCGTTCGAGCAAGTTCCGCCGATGGTTTCCGCGATTAAGAAGAATGGCGTGCCGCTGTACAAGCTGGCGCGCAAGGGGCAGGTGGTGGAGCGCGAGCCGCGTCCGGTGAAGGTGCTGGATTACGAGGTGCGCCGCGTGGAGCTGCCCGAGGTGGATTTTACGGTGCATTGTTCGAAGGGTTTTTACGTGCGTACTTATGCGCATGATATCGGTCAGGTGTTGGGTTGCGGTGCGCATTTGACGGCTTTGCGCCGGGTGCGGTCGGGTCATTTTTCTGTGGATGGAGCCATGCCTGTGGAGTTTTTGAAGTCCGCGCCGCGCGAGGAGGTGGTGAAGGGGCTGTTGTCGATCGAACAGATTGCCGCGATGCGAGGCGTTCTTTGAGATGAAGATTCTGCATTCGTTCGAGGAGTTGCGGGAGATCCGGGAACCCGTTTACTGGGCGATGGGTTTTTTCGACGGCGTGCATCGCGGTCATGAGAGTGTGATTCTCGCAGCCCGCAGGTTTCCCGAGGCGCTGTGCGGGGTGTTGACGTTCGAGGAGCATCCGGCGGCGGTGCTGCGGCCGGATAAGGCTCCGCCGCTGATTGTGGCGGATGCTGAGCAGAAGGCGCGGCTGATTGAGCGGTTGAAGCCGGATGTGCTGTTGGTGTTGCCGTTTACACCGGAGTTTGCAGCTCTTCCGGCCGAGGAGTTTTTAAGGCGTTTGTCGCTGGCGTGCCCGATTGCGGGTATTTCCGTGGGCGAGAATTGGCAGTTCGGTGCGGGGCGCACGGGCAATATCGATTTTCTCCGGGAACAGGGGAAGAGGATGGGGTTCGGCGTTTCGTTCGCCTCGATGGTGCCTTCGGGCATCGGAGATCGGCCGATCAGCAGTACACTGATTCGCGAGGTGCTGGCGGAGGGCGATATGGAGCAGGCAAGGTTTTTGCTGGGGCATCCCTATGCGATTGAGGGCAAGGTGGTGCATGGGCGCCAGATTGGGCGCACATGGGGGTTCCCGACGGCGAATATCAAGGTGCGCAATGGGGCCTTGCCTCCGTTCGGTGTGTTTTGCATCCGTACTGAGGTGGATGGAAGGGTGTTCGACGGGGTGGCCAATCTGGGCCGGAGGCCGACGATGGCGGAGGAGCATCCTCCGCTTTTGCTGGAGTGCCATTTGTTCGGCGATGCAGGGGATTTGTACGGGAAGCGTCTCTCGGTTGACCTGCTGCATTTTTTGCGCGGTGAACGTAAGTTCGAGAGTTTCGATGCTCTGAAGGCGCAGATCGGCCGCGATTGCGAGGCTGCCAAGGCGTTTTTCGCCCGGATGGGGGCGTGAGCTGCTGCGCTGCCGGGGCTTTTATATGCCGCTACCCGGTGCGTGCCGGTTTTGTTGTCCCTGCATGTGTTCTTTGTGTCTGAGGATGTCCGGTTTCCATTGGGCGTACCATGCCGAATGTTCGGGAGACAGGGTAGAGAGTGCTTCGAGGAGGGCGATCGCGGCGTTCTGCTGTTCCGGAGTACGGGTTTGCATGGGGAGTTTGGCCGCCGGCAGGGGAATCCGCATGGCGGGTGGGGTGAAAAAGCGCATGCAGGCAGTGCCCGCATGCGCTGGTTTTAAGGGTGTGCAAGCCGTTATTGCTGGGGTGTGCCCGGCTGGCTCGTGTTGCGTTTGATGATGGCGTCTTTGTTTTTGGAGAGGGTTTCCTTGAATTTGGCGATGTCCTGTGCGTGTTCGGTGTCGATTTTGGCGATTTCATCGAGGAACGCAAGTGCTTTGTTGAAGTCGTCGTCGTTTTTGGATGCCGTGAGGAGTGCCTTCAGTTTGGCCTGAAGGAGGTTCAGTTGGATTTCCTTGGGCAGGTCTTTTTGTGCAAGGAATGTTTCCGTGGCGGCGATGGCTTCCTGCGGGGTTTTGCATGCTGCCAATGTCTGCTGGATTTTGTCGGACAGAGCTTTGTCGGCAGCGGCTTTCTTTTCGGAAGCGACGATGCCGGAGATGTCGTTTTTGTCAAGGTCCATGATTTGCTTCAGCAGGGCGGCATGGCTGCTGCGGTATTCTTCCGGAATGGACTGGTAGACTTTGGCCAGAGCCAGGATTTTGTCGTCTCCCGTCAGTTTTTCTGCGGCGGCAAGGTTGCCCTTGACCGTTTTCATGGTTTGGAGCGCTTCGTCGAGCGGCTGCTGGACAGCGGCGAGATCCGGACGTCCTCCGACAAATCCACCGTAGGCATTACCTTGCGGATCCATGACAAGGATGGTCGGGAAGCCGTCGATATTGTACTGTTTCGCCCATGCGTCATTTTTCTGTTTTTCTTCCGGGGTCTGGGGTTTCGAGTTGGGGAAGTCGAGTTCGACGAGGACGAAGTTTTTGGTGGCGTATTCGTTGAAGGCGGGCGTCATGAGGACGTTTTTACGAAGAGCCTTGCAGGGAGGGCACCAGTCGGAGCCGGTGAATTCGACGAGGACGGCCTTGTTTTCGGCTGCTGCCTGTTTTTTACCGGTATCGAGGTCGGTGAGCCAGCCTTCCGCGGCGAAGGCCGGAGTGATGCATGCTGCGATTGCGAGTACAGGGATGTATGATGTCATAGTTCCTGAATCTTGGGCGATGCATCGGATGATGTCAACGTTATTTTCGGGCATTCATTCTTTTGGTAGAGAGCGGTTTGTTGAACGGTGCCGTTCTTTTTCATGAAAAAACCGCATGCACGAAGGGTGCATGCGGTGCAGGGGAAGAGGAGAGATGAAGGTTCAGTTGGCCTTCGGCTGGGCGGCTTTGCGGGTTTTGTTGCTTTCCAGCAGTTCGTCTTTGTTGTCCTGAATGTTTTTCTTCAGTTGCTGAAGCTGCGCTGACAATTCGGGGCGAACTTTGAGAATGTCGTTGATGACGCCGAGGGCACGGTCGATTTCCTCTTCGTTGGAAGCCTCCTGCAGCATGAGCTGAAGTTTGAGCTGCAGCAGGGCCAGGCGGCCTTCCTGCGGGAGTTTGGGTTCGGCGAGGATGGCATCGATTTTCGGCAGGGTTTCCGCAGCTGGTTTTTCGGGGTCGATTTCGTTCTGAATGCGCTGTTTGAGGGCTTTCAGTTCGTTTTCCCTGTTTGTTTTGGAGACGAGGCCTGTGATGTCCTTTTTGTCGAGCTCGGTGATGTTTTTCAGGAGGGCGGTGTGCGAATCGCGGTATTCTTCCGGTACGGCGTTGTAGATTTGCTGAAGAATGAGGATTTTGTCGTCACCGGAGAGCTTGTTGGCGATGGCGACGGCCGCCTTGGAGTTTTTCATGTTCCGGAAGGCTTCGTCGAGCGGGGCCTTGACGGCGGCGAAGTCGGGCAGGCCGCCCGAGAATCCGCCGTAGGCTGCGCCGTCGGAGTCCAGTACGATGACGGTCGGGAAGCTGTCGACATTGTACTCTTGGCTCCATGCCTGGTTTTTCTTGGCCTGTGCCTCAGGGAGTTTTGTTTTGCGCGGGAAGTCGATGTTGACCAGTACGAATTTGTCTGCTGCGTATTTGAGGAATTCGGGCTTGGTCATGATTTTCTTGCGAAGGTTCCGGCTGTAGGAGCACCAGTCGGAGCCGGAGAATTCGACAAGAACGGCTTTGTTCTCGGCAGTGGCCTTTTTCTTGGCTTCGTCGAGGTCGGTGAGCCAGACGTCGGCCGCAAAGGCCGGAGCGATGCAGGCTGCCAGGGCAATCAGGGTTGTGTATTGTGTCATAGAAACAGTAATTTGTGTTATTCCGGACGATCTGTCAATTGTTTTGTGGGTAAAAATGCCGTTTTTGATGGACAGTATGTCTTTCCGGGGAGGGTTTCGTTGTGGGTGCGAAAAAACGCGTGCGGTTGCGAACCCTCACGCGTTGGTGCAGGAGAATGCCGTGGTAGCCCGATTTCCTGTTTTCAGACCGGGGATGGGTGTGGCAGTTCCGGTGTCTGGTTTTGCGATGAGGCCGATTGTTTTGGCGAAGGCTTTTTCATCCTTGGCGGTGTTGTGAAGGTTCCCGGATGGCATGGATCCGAGCAGGCCATTCAGCGGAAGATGGCTTTTATTGAGGTTTTTGCTGTTTGATTCTCCGGAGTATTCCGGCTTTGTCTTTCTGCATAGCTTCTTTCATGCGAAGGATGTTTTGTGCATGTTTGGGGTCGCTTTTGGCCATGTCGTCGGCGATGGAGAGGGCGTTGTCGATGTCCTGTTCAGTTTGGGCCAGTGCAAGGGCCGCATGGAATTTTCTTTCGAAGAGGAGCGCATGGAGTTCCGGCGGCATGTTCGGCTGAGCGAGGTATCCGTCGATTTTTTTGATGAGGGCGGCCGGTTCCTTGGTGGACATGAGGTCGGCCTGTATTTTGTTGCTGAGGGCGGCTTGTTCCTTTTGCCTGTGTTCTGCGGCGACAAGGCCCGAGATGTCGTTTTTGTCCAGTTCGAGCAGGCGGTTGAACAGGGGTTTGTAATTGTGGCGGTTATTTTCGGGGACGGCGGTGTAGAGTTTGGCCAGAGCTTGGATGCGGGCATTGCCCGTCAGTTTTTCTGCGGCAGCAAGGGAGGTGTGGAATTCGCGGTTTTGTCTGAATGCGGTTTCCAGGGTGTTTTTCATGGCTTCGTTGTTGGGGCTGCCGCCGAGACGGGCAGTGATGTTGCCCGAAGGATCCATGATGAAGATGCAGGGGACGCTTCTCTGATTGTACGAGTTGTAGATTTCGCGGTTTTTTTTGTAAAGCTCTGGTCGGTCTTTTTTATATCGTGCCAAGTCGATTTCGACGAGGACGTAGTTTTTGCCGGCGTAGGTTTCGAATTCTTTGGTTCCGGTTACGTTTTTGCGCAGTTTCATACAGGGCTGGCACCAGTCCGAGCCGGTGAATTCGATGAGTACGGCTTTGTTTTCCGCCGCAGCCTGTTTTTTTCCTGCATCAATGTCGGTGAGCCATGCGTCGGCCGCGAGAGCGGGAGCAATGCATGCGACCAAGGAGGCGGGTATGAATGGATGAGTCATGCCAAGCAGTCTGATGGTTGCCCGACCGCTTGTCAATGTCGCATTTGTCCGGCGATATGTTAAAATTGCACGTCGATCCCGACGCGGAGGTAGAGGCCTTCGCCGTATTTGTATTTTTCGAGGGTGTGCTTGTTGTCCTTGGTTTTGAAGCGGGCTTCATTGCCGAAGGTGAAGCCGAGGTCCGTCGTCAGGAGGACTTTGGTTTCGTGGTTGGGAGTCAGGTCGATGCTGCTTCCCATGCCGAGGGAGTAGGAGGTCCAGCGGAGGCGCTGGGTGCTGCGGTGGCGGTTTACGGTCCATGTTTTGCCGCCCCATTGCAGGAACGGCCCCCAGTGGAAGCGGCTGCTGGCGGTGTTGGTGACGGAGAAGCGCGCGTCCGAGAGGGAGACTTCCCATGCGGGTGTTGCCTGCCAGTTGAAGCGGAAGAAGGGTACGACGAATCGGTCGACATATTGCGGGATGTAGGCAAGGCCGGCAGCGAAGGAGAAGCTGTCGTTGACTCTGGTGGCGTAGGCAGCATATCCGCTGATGTAGACGTCGCGGAAGGTCCATACGTCGAAGTCCGTCGAGATTTCCGGGGCAACGCCGATGATGAGTTGTCCGGAGCCGCCGATCTGGCGTGCTGCGGAGAAGTTGGCCAGGATGGTGTAGAGTTCCGATTCGTCGAGTACTTGGTCACCTTTGCTGTTGAGCCATGTGAGGCGTACGGCGGCCTTGGCGTCGAAGCGCCAGCTTCCGAAGCCCGTCTGGGTGGGATCGACGAAGGGCAGGGTGATGACGGCGTTGGTGACGGAGAGGTGTCCGTTGCCGTCTTTCAGGTTCATGGAACCAAGGTATTCGAAATAGAATTTATTGGGGATGAGGTAGGGTTTGGCCGCCGACGTGGATTTGCCCGAGAATGTGTTCGGATCGCTGGGCGGCTGCATGTAGCTGGTATCGATTGAGCTGTCGATACCGGAATAGGGTGCGTACATGGTGCCGTCGTCTGCGTAGTCGCTGTAATAGGAGTCGTCCGGACGGGTCGTTTCAGCCATGGCCTGAAGCGGGATCGACACGAAGGCGATTGCGAGGAGGAAAGTGGACTTCATGCGTTTCCAGTATGGCATGGAGTGGGTTCGGGACGAAGTTCAAAGTACGTCACGGTAAAAAAATCGCATTTTTTCCATTTTTGGCTTGCCTTCGCGTATGGGCCTATGTAGAATCCCCCCGCACAAAGCTTCCATGGCTATTGGGAGTTTGATGTGGCTCGGTAGCTCAGTTGGTAGAGCAGCGGATTGAAAATCCGCGTGTCGGCGGTTCGAACCCGTCCCGAGCCACCATTTTTTTATACCGATCAGGTCTTTTGCGGGATGTAGCTCAGCCTGGTAGAGCGCCTGCTTTGGGAGCAGGATGTCGCAGGTTCGAATCCTGTCGTCCCGACCATTTCCGTGTGCCTGCCGATGTGTTGTTTGGTGCTTGACGGGGGCGGTGTGTTGCTATATATGAAGGTGATATGCTGCTGTTTCTTTTGTTGTCTGCTGGGGTGTGGTCGATGCAGCCCCGTTTGTTGGAGTTGTCTGAATATGTTAGTCACTCTTGTCCGGTACAGGTGTGTGAGGTGCGAGAGAGTGTAGAGGTGGCAGGTACGCGGTTATGGAAAGGTGTGTTCAGAATTGGCGCTCCGAAGGGTTTTTGGCTGCCGGAGACTTCTTTCCTCGTGTGGGATGGAGGAAGCGAGTGCTGGAATAGTCCGTCGATCGTCCGATTGCAACCGGAGTGGCTGATCCGGGATGCTGAGGGCTATGTCGTATCGGAGAAGGCGTTTGCCGATCGTGGCGGTCATGTTCTTTTGGGGCATCGGTTGAAAAGCGTTATTGATTCCGAAGAGAATGTGTATGCTGATTGGACTCGGAAGCGGGTGCCTGCCTCGGGAGTCGCTGTGCCCGAGCTTGTGATCGAAGGTGAGGTGTCGGCTCCGGCCGGGATGTGGAAAAGCGGGAAGTTGCAGGGTGAGGTTCGGCTGTGGGTGGCGCCTCAGGTTTTTCTTTCATGTGAGATTATGCCGGAATGGGGGCATGATTTTTCGGTTCCGGAGGGTAAGAATGGCGGGCTGCCGATGTGCGAGAGGTTTGTTTTCGCGAATGAGGAGGAGTTTCAGGCGTGGGCGGGGAGTTGGATCGGTGATCCGGTTGCATCCGGAGATTGGCAGAGTTGTTTCGAGCCGGGAGGCGAGGATGGAGGTTTTTTTCTTACGGCGAGTTTTCTTCCCGATTATGTGCTGAAGGATGGCGATGCGTTTTTTTCGGTGACGTTTACGCATCAGGCTGCCGACAAAGCAAGGGTTGTCCGGAATGTACGTTTGGTCGATGCGGAGTCGGGCAGGGAGGCCGCGCTGTTGATGGGCTATGAGTTGATGGAGTCCTCCAAGGCGGGTACGTGGTCGGAGTGTTATTATTACGTGATGCCAGAGAGGGCTGAAGGGCCGCGTGTCGTTTGGGAGGAGCAGCAGGCGTTCCGGGTTTCGGTGCCAGTGGTGTTGGATGCCGATGTGCCGTGGCGGCGGAAGTGAGCGAGCGGTGTGTGGTGTTGTCACAGATTCGATCATCTATTTTCGTCTGTCCGCTTTTTTTGCTTGTCCGGTCATGGCTGTTCGTGTTAATTGATAGTTACGCTTTTGCCGTTTGCAAGGCTGTTTTTAACCCAAACCCTGATTATTATTGTTTTATGAAGATGTTTATTTCTTTGGTCGGAGTGTCTGTTCTGGCGTGGGCTTCCATGGCTGATGCACGTTCGTGGACGAATAAGGATGGCCGTGCGCTTGAGGCGGATTTCGTGTCTGCAACGGACGAGGCTGTGACGGTGCGTCTGGCCAATGGCCGAGAGTTCAATCTGTCTCTTGATTCGTTGTCGCAGGCGGATAGGGATTTTGTGGCTCAGGAGGTAGCGAAGGCGAAGGCTGCGGCTCCCGTGGTGCGTGCTTCCGATGCGAAGTTCAGCGGCGCTCCGGTGAAGGGGCATGTGGTGCCGAAGGCTGCGACGGATGTGGAGAAGTACGCGCTTGTGCGTTCTCTGGGGGACGGTACGTTCAAGTCGCATATCGGCGGCGTGTGTGTGGATGCGAAGGATCGTGTGTTTGCCGCCGGCGATAAGCTGGTGGTGGTGTTCGACGGCGAGGGGAAGGAGTCTGCCCGGTTCAATGTCGAGTTTAATGCCGGAGCTGTGGCGCCCGGCGCGAATGATACGGTGTGGGTGGCGAATTCTTCGTATTCCGAGCCGCCTTCCGTGGTGCAGTACGATATGCAGGGGAAGAAGCTCGGTTCTCTTGAGCTTGAGTCGAAGAAGGCTCCGGTGACGGGGTTGGCTACGTTCGGTGACGAGGTGTTTGTCGGGACGTCGGGTTCCGGGAGTATCGGCCGTTATAAGGAGGGGAAACTGGTGAATGTGATCGGCCGTGCGCCGGGTGCGCGTCGCGGGCTTTCGACGTGCTGCGGTATTCTCGATTTCTGCGTGGATGAGCAGGGTTATGTGTCGGTGGCGGAGCTGGGCGGGCATCGTGTGAGCGTGTTCGACCGCGACGGTAACCGTATCGGTACCTGGGGCAAGGAGGGGCGCAGTGCGGAGCAGTTTACGGGTTGCTGCAATCCGGTGTCGATCGCTTCGCTGGGTAAGGGCCGTTTCGTGACTTCCGAGAAGGATGTGCCGCGTGTGAAGATTTATACGGGCGACGAGAAGGTGCTGGAGATGTGCGTGGATGTGAACGATATTGCGAAGGGATGCGGGCAGCTGGATGTGGCGGTCGATTCCAAGGGGAATATTTATGCCGCGCATGAAGGGAAGAAGTGTGTGATCGTGCTGGGGCCGTCGAAGTGAGCGTTTAACCTGTTTTGTGTCGATGAATGTGAAAGGTTTTGTCCGCAAGTGCGGAGAGGCGGTTCTGTGCGCAGCTGCCGTCGGCGTGTCGCTGGCGGCGGATGGCGTGCTGAAGGTGGGGGTTAGCGATCCGCTGGCGAAGAATTGCGCATGCAGTTGCGTAGGCGATGCCGCCAAGCGTGAATATGAGGGCTGGAAGGCGAAGGTGGAGAAGGATTGCGGGGTGAAGCTGGAGTTGGTTTATTTCATGGAGGATGCCGAGTTGGCGGATGCCTTGAAGAAGGCGGATTTCGATATGGTGGTTGCAAAGGCGACGGTGCTGGATGGCGCTTCCCGCGCTGCCGGGAAGGAGTTTGTGCGGTTGGCCGATTTGCAGATGCCTGCCGGGCAGGAGGAGGGGCTTTGGGGCGAGTTCGTAGTGTTGAAGGATAGTCCGGTGAAGTCGGTGGCGGATTTGAAGGGGAAGCGGGTGGTGTTCGGGCCTCTTTTGGCCGTGGAGAAGGATGCTGCTCCGAAGGCGGCTCTGGCCAAGGCCGGGATCGCCGAGGGGGATGTGGTTCCGTCTGAACAGCATTCCTGCAAGAGCGCGATTGTGGAGTTGCTGGAAGGGCGTGCGGATGCCGCCGTGATCAGCAGCTATGCGGCCCAGTACGGGTGCATGGTGGTGGTGGCTGCTCCGGGCGATGTGCGTGCGGTAGGCAGGACTGGCGTTTTCCCGTTTATTACTTTTGCGGCTTCCGGAAAGCTGGATGCGCCTTTGCGCGAGAAGTTGGCGAAGTCCATGCTTGAGATGAAGGGTTCACATGTGCCTGCCGATATGATGAGCAAGGGGGTTGTGGCTCCCGAGGCTTTGCCGGGTGCGGCCGGGAGGGAGCCGGGGCGCTGAGTTTATCGGGGTTCCGTTATTCCAGAGGTTTTCGTTATGGATGAGCAGTTGAAGCGGAGGAGGTTTCTCGGTATGGCGGCCCGTGCTGCGGGTGCGGCTGTGCTGGGAGGGGTGACGTGGCGTTTGCTGGAGCAGTCGCGCACGCGGGAGGGCAAGTGGGTGATCGATAATGATGCCTGCAGTGCGTGCGGCCATTGCGAGACTCATTGCGTGCATGAGAAGTCCGCCGTGGTGTGCCGCAATCGGTATGAAGATTGCGGCATGTGCAAGTATTGCTACGGGTATGAGGTTCGCGATGACGATCCGTTCAGCCCGGTCAATACGGGGGATAATAATCTGGTGTGCAAGACGGGCGCTTTGCAGCGGCGGACGGTGCATGTGTTCGATGAGTCCCTTGGCGTGGATGAGTACCGGTACGAGTATGCCGTGAATGAGGAGTTGTGTACGGGCTGCGGCGCTTGTGTGAAGCGGTGCCGGGAGCATGGGAACAATACGTTGTATCTGGTTGTCCGGGATGATCGGTGTGCCGGGTGCAATGAGTGTTCGATCGCCCGTTCCTGCAAGGGCAGGAGTGCCGATGGCGGGAAGGCGATGGTTTGGAGAGTTTGATTCTGGAGATGTGAGTTATGGCAGTTGAGGAGTTGGTGATCAAGGATATTGGGGAGTATGCC
Organism: Neoakkermansia glycaniphila; assembly: GCF_001683795.1. Taxonomy (GTDB): domain Bacteria; phylum Verrucomicrobiota; class Verrucomicrobiia; order Verrucomicrobiales; family Akkermansiaceae; genus Akkermansia; species Akkermansia glycaniphila. The sequence continues at coordinate 5,940 of NZ_LIGX01000017.1, read as the reverse complement.
TATCCGGTGTATCCCGAGTCGTCGGGTATGCCTGATTGGATGGCATGGGCGGATGTTTCGCTGTTTGTCCTGCTGTTGCTTGTGTCGGCATGGCTGGTTTGGCGGCCAGCAGGGCGCGGACGGTGGCTGTGGGCGGTGCAGCTCGCGGCGGTCGGCTGGTTCGGCTTTTTCCGTATGGGGTGTCTTTGCCCTGTGGGAAGCGTAGGGAATGTGGCTGTTTCTCTGTTCCATCCGGCTGTTTTGCTGAGTGTGCTGGCGGTGGTGTGGTTTGTGCTGCCGCTGGTGGCGGCTTTTGTGATGGGTCGCGTGTTCTGCGCCGGGTTGTGTCCGCTGGGAGCGGTTCAGGATGCCGCGGGCTGGAATGCGCGGCGTGTGCGGTCGCGTGTCGGTCCCCGGTTGGAGAAGGCTTTTTCGATGGGTACGTGGCTGGTGCTGCTGTATGTGCTTTGGTGTGCGTTCGATTCGCAGTCTTTGCCGGTTTGCCGTTATGATCCGTTTGTGGCGTTTTTCCGTATGGCGGCATCGCCGGTGATGTGGGTGGTTTCTGGCTGTTTTCTGGTATTTTGCCTGGTGGTGAGCCGTCCGTTTTGCCGATGGCTTTGCCCGTATGGGGCTTTGCTGGGGCTGGCTTCGCGTTTTGCGTGGCGCAAGAGGGTGATCGATCCGGGTACCTGCCTGCAGTGCCGCAAGTGCGAGAAGTGCTGCCCTATGAATTGCATCGACCGGGGGCGTATCGATGTGTCGCGTTGCGTGCTGTGCGGGCGTTGCGTGCGCGGTTGCAGCAGGGGTTCCGTGGCGGATACGGCCGATGCCGATGCAGTGCTGGCCCATGAGCCGAGGGTGCGCGGGAAGAAATCGCGTGAGCGCGGTTGACGGAGAGGCGGATGCCTCTCCCGGCCGGGAGGGGGGGGGTGCCTGTCAGCGGGCGGATGAAGTTTGCGTTTGTTGAGGAGGTGCGGCGCTGTAGCGAAGGCCGGGTACTTCGGTGTAGTGGATGCCGTCCCACAGGACGGGCATGCAGCAGTACATCCATTTGCGTTCTCCGTTGTCGCCTTTCCAGTGTCCGAAGACGCTGCGAATGAGGATGGTGTTCCAGCCCTGTTTCAGATGAATGGGTACGGGAGGGCGGAAGAAGTAGCCTTCCTGTGTGAGAGGGGCTTCTTCGATGCGGCCTTTGCCCCAGCCGGTCCACGGCAGGCTTTGGAAGGGCCAGCGGGGCGGGGCGATGCGTTGGCCGTTGAGCCAGATGTCGCCGCCGCTGAAGTCCCAGCTTCCCTGTTCCGGTGCGCGCGAGGTGCGGTATCCGCCGGTGTGGCCCCACATGCCGTTGAGTCCGAACATGAGGTGGACGTTCTGAGCCTTGGGGCTGTAGATGTGCGTTTGCGCGTAGCATGTGCCCGGTTCTTTGCCGACGTCTTTCGACATGAGCGTGGGCCAGTGGTCGAGGCGGTAGCGGTGGTTGTGCATGTTGAACATGGCGTAGAGGTGGCGGATGTGGATGGCTCCGCCGATGGCGGGCTGTTGTTTCCATCGCAGAGTGCGGTTGCCCTGTACGTATTCGTCCTTGACGGTTTGTTCGGGTTCGAAGGAGGTGTCGTTGCGGCCTTTGTGGTCAAAGGGGCCGATGAGTCTCCATTCCATGTCGGCTTGTTTGACGTAGGCGAAGGGTTGCCCGGCGAAGGCGCGGTCGCGGTGGATGATGAGGCGGTTTTCGAAGTCGGAGAATGTTTTCCATTCAGGGGTGCCTTTCTGAGGCAGGTTGGCCATGAGGTCGCGCCGTTTGGCATCACTGCCTTTCCAGATGCGTTCGGCAAAGGTGAGGGCACAGGGGTAGAAGGGGTATTGTTCGATGATGCGGTTGTCGCCGCTCAAGGCTGCGTCGCACCAGACTGCCATGATGGAGCCGAGAGCCCGGCTGTTGCCTTTCGGGACACCGCACGGCTGCTGGAACCAGATCTGGTAGACGCCGGACTGGCTGTCCATCCAGTCGAGGTAGAATCCGTTGCTGTCGATGTATCGGCCTGAGGCGGGAAGATCGGCTCCGGCTTCGTTTTCACCCCAGCACATGGAGACGGTTTCCGAATCCGCCGGATGGCCGGGGTACCAGACGATTGGGGTTTTTCCATGGTTCCGGACGGTTTTGACGGCTTCGGGGATGAATTCCTGCATGGTGACGCGTACTTCGTCGGAGCCTATGTGGAACCATGGGGCGGGGAAGAGAGGCGCGGTTTCGTCGATGATGTCTTTGACGATGGAGAGTCCGCGCTCGCTCTGCATGGGGGTTCCCATGGCTTTGGTGAAGGTTTTGCTGTGGCCGGGCATGTCGATTTCCGGGATGATTTGGACGTTGAGCCGGGCGCAGTAGTCGACGAGGTCGCGCAGTTCGTCCCTGGTGTAGTGTTGCCCGGGCCGCCGGGTGGGCCAGTGGTTTTTGGCGTCGGTGAGTTGCGGGTATTTGTCGATTTGGATGCGCCAGGCCGGGTCGTCCGTGAGGTGGAGGTGCAGGGTGTTGATTTTGTAGCGTGAGAGGTTGCGAACGAGTGTTTTGATGAAGTCCGGCGAGAGGTAGTAGCGGCCTACATCGAGCATGAAGCCCCGGAGGCCGAAGGCTGGCGAGTCTTCGATGCGGCAGCACGGGATTACGGCTGCGCCGTGATGAGGGAGAATGAGTTGCCGAAGTGTCTGAAGGGCGTTGAAGTGTCCGGCGAAGCCGGAGGAGGAGATTTCGACTCGGTGGTCCGGTGTGACGGTGAGGGTGTAGCTTTCCTGCGGGATTTTCGATGCCGGAGCCGTGCGCAGTACGATCGTGAGTGTTTGAGGCGATGGGCGGGCGGTTGTGAGGGTGAGTCCTGTGGTGGAAGCGATGTCTTTGAATTCTGCGGCAAGGTCGTCCGCGCGTTCCCCGCTGGCAAGCTGGCCGGTTTCAAAGAGCAGGGTGGAAAATGTGCAGGTGTTTGGTTGCCATTCGACGTGGGAGGGGTAGGGCAGGAGGGCTATTTTTCCCGCAGTTGCGGGGATTCCGGTTGGTGTGATGGGTGTGGCGTTTTGCGGTTCGGCAGCCGCCATGTGCGCGGCGAGCGATAGGAGGATAAGAAAGCGGTTCATTTGGCCTGTTTTTACGGTACGTGTTTCTATTTTATACGTTATGGGAGGGATGTTTCTTTCGCGAGGCGTGTTGCGTATTTCAGGAAGAAGAAGCCGAATGCGCGTGTGCTTTTTTTATCTTGCTGTGTGTGATGGTTTATCCTAGATTAAGGGCGCATCGTTTTTGTTCGATGCAGTATGCATGGATTGGCCGTGTTTCAACCATACTCCCCCCTCCCTAAAGATGATGAGTGTTCGTTTTTTGAAAGCTATGCTGTCGTGTGTGTGTCTTGCCTTGATCGGCAGTTCGGCTGCCGTGTGCGTGCATGGTGATGCCCGCGTTGCGGTTCGGCAAGGACAGGCGGAGTTTGTTCCGGTTGCGAAGTTTCAGGAAAGGGAGCGCGACCGAAGTCTGTGGGAGGAGATGTTGGCGATGGAGCGCCGTCTTCAAAGGTTTCGTGAGGAGGGTGATGTGGAGGAGTTCGGGAGGTGTGCGGAGGAGTGGCGGGAGTTTTGGGAGAGGTATCGGGTGGAAGGTGTGATGGCAGAGTTCGAGCGAAAGCTGGAATGGTCCGAGGCATCGGGCGGTAAGGAGGGATGGGAGCGAGATGTTTATGCCGCGATGCGCGGGCGTGTGGGCGAGGTAGAGCGTTGCTGGCTGGTTTACCGGGATGCCGAGCTGGCTATGTTTCGTTTTTTTCTGGGGCCCGATTCTCCGGAGAGTCGCGCTCGCACGGTTGCCCGAAAGGGGATGCTGACGATGCAGTTTGCCAAGTGTTGGTACCAGTTGGCGCGGCATAGTGCGTGGTGTGTCGGAGAGTTGCCTGTGTTGCCCGATTATTGGGAGGAGGCGGATCCGTTGATGCGTCGCATGAAGGTGGTGAAGGATGGCGGGTGTTTGCCGGAGCAGAGGGTGGCATCGGCTCTGGTGTCTGAGTTTTGGCGTGTGAAGATGGATTTTTATGTTCGCATGGTTGAGGAAGCCCAGCAGTTTCGCGTGTTCGATGTTGTGGAAGGGAGCCAATTTTCCAAGGAGGATGCCGTTCGGTTGAATCAGTTGTTTGCCGTGTCGCAGAGGGCTTGGGAGGATTATTTGCTGGCTGTGCAGGAGGCGGTTGAGCCGATCGGATATTTTTCCGGCTCGGCTACCGGGATGGCGGTGGATGCTGTGACGAGCTGGATGATTCAGCAGCGGGCGCGTACGATTCTTTTGTATTTGGGGGCAGTGGAAGAGGAGGAGGCTGGCGATGCGGATTTTTTGTCCGGTGGCTGGGGTGAGGTGGTTCCTGTCGAATAATTGCGTTTTGTCATTTTTGCCTTGACGGTTGTTATCGGTTGAGGCAATGTAAATGGGCATTCGCGTGGTTGATTCCGGTTTTGCCGATGAAGCTGCTGCGGTTGTCCCCTCCCCCTCCAATCCTATGAATATCGCTTTGTTGAAGACAGGTGTATTGTGCGTTTTGCTTGCTGTGACAGGTTTTGTGTCTGCTGCTGAAGGTGATTTTCGCGTTCTTTTCGCAAGAAATCAAGAGAAAGACCGGACGGCAGAAGACCAGTTCAAGTTGGCCGAGTGTTATGCCAATGGCGACGGTGTCGCCAAAAATCTGACCAAGGCCAAGCTTTGGTATGCCAATGCCGGGGCGAACGGGTATGTTCCTGCATGGAAGAGGCTGGGCGCGTTGACGGTGAAGAAGGTGCAGTTGAAGCCGACGGTGCAGGCCAAGCAAGTGTCTCCCGAGGTGGCACAGGCGAAAGGGTTGGAATTGGTGCGTTTTTTGCGTCAATCCTATGGACGGGGAGGTCGTCTGGATGGCACTCATGCCAAGGTTGATATGAAGGAGGTGGTGCGGTTGGTGCAGGAAGGAGCATATATGAATGCTGTGACTCCGCAGAAAGAGCTGTATGAATCCGCCCTCGGAATCGCTTTGGAGCAAAATGATCTCAAGATGTGTGATTTTCTCCTGGCGCATGGAGCCGATCCTAACGGCAATTGGCGGAATTATATGAAGAATATCCGGATGTATTTTCCGCATGGTACCGAGGCGGAGAGGAAGGCTGTACGAGATTCTGCGCCTCGAGGTGCGGTTGTGGATATGGGGGTTTCCGATAAGAAGAGGATTGCAATGGCAAGCAAGAAGCTGAAGTTTTTGGTGGATCGCGGTGCCGATCCGATGATGCGCTGTACGACAGGGCGGACGATGTTGCACTGGTTTGCGATTTCCGGTTCGCCTGAAGCGATCTCTGCGTTGATCAAATGCGGGGTGCCGGTGGATCAGCCGAACGATCCGGACGAGGTTTCGACCGGAAAGAAGGAGGATCGGGATGAGGCCAGGAGGACGGCATTGTATGCGGCGATCGAGTACCGCAATGTGGGTGCGACGCAGGAGTTGATTCGGAATAAGGCGAATGTGAATTATGTGGATGCGCAGGGGGTGACTCCGCTGGATTATGCCTACGAGGTGCAGAAGTCGACGCTTGATCCTAAGATATTTTTCCCTGCGAGGGAGGATCAGGTGCGCAGGATTACGGCTGTGATCGAGCTGCTCCAGAAGGCAGGGGCGAAGCGCGGCAAGAAGTCGCCCTGATTCAATTTTCGGTGGATGTTGTTGCTTCACCCGTGGGCGGTTCGCCGTCCACGGGCTTTCTATTGGGCGGTGGGGCGGTAGGCTGCGCCGGTGAGGTGGGCGCGGGCTTCGCCGAGGAGGAAGAAGGAGCCGCAGATGAGGATGGGGCCGTAGCCTTCGGCAAGGCGTTGTTCGGCGAGCCGGAGGGCTTCGGGGAGTGTGGCGGCGAGGGTGCAGGGCGCCGGGCTGGCGGCCGCGATGAGGGTTTGCGCATCGGCGGGAGGGAGGATGC
>NZ_LIGX01000016.1 GCF_001683795.1 Neoakkermansia glycaniphila | reverse complement strand
TGCCGCCCCCTACCTGGATGGCGCCGGATTCCATCATTCCGTCATCTTCCTGAGCCGGGCGGAGAAGGAATTTGTCATCGGCCATATTTTGAATCATCCGTCCGGCATGAATGTGGGGGACGTAGCCCGCCATACGGAAATACCGGAATCCCTTTACGCCGTGCCCATCTTCAAGGGAGGACCCGTAGAACGCAACCAGCTCATCTTCGCCGCTTTCATCCGCACGGAGGATAAATTGCG
>NZ_LIGX01000015.1 GCF_001683795.1 Neoakkermansia glycaniphila | reverse complement strand
GTCTTCATTCTGTGCGATTTTCCCAACCTTCTTCAAACGTTCTTACATCCAATCTTCCACACCCATCCATTTAGATAGTATAGGCACTAGAATACAATATGCTAAATGGCTTGACGTTAAAAACCGAAGTTTATATGATGTTTGCACATGTGCAAAAAACATAAGGTATTCCTTAGCCACGCTTCCGCAGACAAATTTTTGTGTGATCGGTTTCTAAAGTTCATGAACTTGGGATGTTACATTCAGTATGACGATGTTTACTATACTGACAAGTCGTCGATGCAGATTCCAAACAATGTTTACTTCCCGGAGGATATGCTGGAGGGTTTGAAAAACTGTGATATTGTTGTTTTTATAATTAGTTCCAATTTTCTCAACAGACCGAACTGTTCAATTGAATTGGGAGCGGCTTTAGCTCACAAAAAGCCTATTATTTCTTTGCTTGTGCCGCCGATTACTTATGGCAACATGCCTGGATTTACCACAGGAAAACAGATCATGGGATGTATTAATGAGGAGGAGGCTCTTCTGAATTTCGCTGAGGAGGTGATGCAGAAGCTTTATGGAGAAGTTAAAAATTTAAGCAACACAAATAAAGAGGTTAAAAGCTTTTTAGAAGATTGTAAAAGTATAATAGAAGATTTAAAATCTGATGGATTGATTACAAAAGACGAATATGAAAGTGCGAAAAAAAGCGCTGCAAGATACAAACAAATTTCCAATGAGCGGGAAATAGACTTGGAGAAACTGCGAGAGCAGTATGAAAAGGTGAAAAATGCCAAAGATGTTGATGAGGTCAGGGAAATAGAATGGGAGTCTATGGATGAGTCGAAAAAATATGAAGAACTTGTCAAGCAAGCCCAAAATGGAATGGCTCGATTCGATCTATGTATGAAATATTTTATCTATTCTCAGGCATATGCGAGAGAAGAGGCTTTCGCTCCACAAGATTATTCCTGTGACTGGAGTGATGTTCAGGAAAATATTAGGAACAGATATATTATTGGAGATAGTGAAGAATATCAATTGAACATGGAAGATCCCTATGTATCCGATGCTATAAAGAGCCTTCGTGAATTAAGTGATTTCCTCAATTCTGAAGTTTCCCCATCCTTTTTGAAGCATTTAACCGAGGAGTTAGATTATGTACCCGAATTAGCGAACAGAAAGTATTGGGATAAACTTTTTAAGTCTTGCTAAATAGCATCGTTACGAAATATCGAACTATAGGATCACACATCTCTACTGAACAATAACCAAATAGGAAGAAGTATTCTTTGTATAACAAGTAGAAACCAAGCTCATCCTTTTTGACTTATGGAGCGCATTATCTACCAAATATTTGATTTTGCAGTGATAACGGTCACAATTTCGCTGTTTCTTTCGATCCTACTTAAACTAAATAACCAATATAATTTATTGTAAATCAAAAAAATCAATATACGCATAGTAAAAGAATAACACAATTCCGTTTGCCCCTCAAAGTTCGCACTGTCACTGGACGACTTCGCGCTCCATCCGGCGGCATGTCGCATCCAATTGCTTGAAGAAACCATGAACCGTCATAATATCAATAGAATCGAGTAAAGAATGCTAGTTCATCATGAAAACACAAGCATTTCATTCCCTCAACGCAGCAGCAGCATAACATCATCCTGATGTTAATTCTAGAACATTCTTTAAATAGATTTCACCGACTTAAGAAAGGCCCGGTCTTCCCCATCATTTTATATAGCCCCCCATCTGCTCCTTCAGACATCTTGTTTTATTCAACAACATCCGCTCTCTGTCGGCAAGTTCCTGCTTAATATTTTCAATCTCAGCATCCATCTCCTTCTCATCCAGTCCCACCCTGAACGTTGGCCCTACCGCCGCCTTTTCCGGACCGATGACAATATCGACGGGCAACTGAGCCGCCTCGCAAATCGCATCCCATTCCTCATCGGGACAGAACGAAACTTCCGCATCCTTCGGCATATTGCGGAAGTATCCGGAGTCCACGACTACGGGAATCATCGCCCCGTTCCAGCGGCGAATCAGGCGTTCCAATGCCTCCACATCATCAAACGTCTCCCATCCCTCCCACGAAAATTCCTTCTCGTACATCCCCGCAGGAGGCAGGTCGATCGAACCCCGGTAGCAGACTTTCCCATCGGCAGACTCCAACCGGACAAGATAATAACGCCTGACATCCTCCGCCTTCCATGCAGGCGGATACTTGCCCGCGCTCAATTTCAGCTTTTCGAGCTCATCGGGCGTCAGAGGCAGAGTCTTCGCGCCGGAGGCTTCCTTTTGCATTTCCTCGCCAGCATGGGAGTCACCGCACACATCCCGGGTAAATTGCCCGAACCGCATCAGATCGCGCACCAGCTCATCCATATCCGCATAGCGGAACTCCGTCCCTGCTCCGCCGCCTGCTGCAGTGACATCTGCGGGCGGCACAAGGCAATAACGAACCTTCCCCTCGATCTCCCGTTTGACAAGGCTGCAACCCTGTCCCCCGCGATGATCCGCCCATACCTGCTTCCTACGGGCGTCGGGCAAGCCATCCAGCACATCGGTTGCCTTCTCCGGCACAGCCGCCGGACGGGAAGGAGCAACCGCCGCTCCGGCAGTCTGCGCTTCAACAGAGGTCACAAAGAACATGGACGCCAAAACGGCCCACACGGCATTTTTTCCATCAATCACGGTTTTCATAGGATGCTTGCCGCAAGCATACCAAAACCGCCTGACGCATGGCAAGCCCGTTCAGGCAACATGCCGCCCCGCAATCAATCGTCGAAACGGAAGCAATATCCCACGCCCCGGACGGTTTCCAGATGGTCGGCATAGGGGCCGAGCTTCTGGCGCAGGCGTTTGATGTGGGTATCGAGCGTGCGCGTCTGCACATCGTCGCCGTAGCCCCAGACATTCTTCTGAATCTCGTAGCGGTCCTGCACGCTCCCGGCGCGTTCGACGAGATAGGCCAGCAGCTTGAACTCGCTGGCCGTCAGGTCGATCACCTCGCCGTCCAGATGCAGCTTCAGGGCGTTCTTGTCGAGCCGGAACGGCCCCCGCACCACTTCCACTTCACCGGGTTTCGGCGCATAGCGTTTCAACACATTCTGCACACGGAGCATCAGCTCCTTCGGGCTGAACGGCTTGGCAACGTAATCGTCCGCACCCAACTCCAACCCCACAAGGCGGTCTTCAAGCTGCGCACGGGCCGAAAGGAACAGCACGGGAATGCGCGAGGCGCGTTCATCCTGCTGCAAAGCCTTGTACACCTCGAAACCGTCCTTGCCGGGCATCATGATATCGAGAATAATCAGGTCGGGCAGTTCCGCATACGCCATACGGGTACCCGTCATGCCGTCGTAGGCCTGCAGCACCTCGTAGCCTCTGCGATGCAGATTCATGGCCACGAGTTCGGAAATATCCCCGTCGTCTTCAATAACCAGAATGCGTTGCATGAAAGAAAAGTAGCATGCTTAACGTTGAAAAACACGTTTTTTTTGTGACGTTTCCGTCACTTGCGAAAAGAAGCGACAGGAACCACAGATTTCACGGATGGGCGCAGATTTTTCACGTAGGAATCCGGCTGACCGCCGGATTGAAATGGATGAAGAAAATGTTTGATTCTCATTTTGCATCATATTGATGATCCATATTTTATTCGTGGTTCAGCAGTCAACCGAATACAAATATGCAAAATCTGTGCGCATCTGCGCAATCTGTGGCTCTCCAACCCTCTTACGTATTATGCGTATGCCGCACGATCTTGCCGCTTTCGAGGTAGATCACATCCTCGCAGATATTGGTTGCGATGTCCGCCACGCGTTCCAGCGAGCGCGAGATATTCATGCTGTCGAGATAGTACCCGGCCTGCTGCGGATAGAGGGCGATCAGCTCGCGGGCGCGCACATCGTTCTCCCGATGAATGGCATCCACCACCTCATCCTGCCGGATGATGACGAAAGCCATCAGAGGATCCGCGTTCTTCATCACCTGCAGGGCTTTCTTGAGCATGCCGCGCACCGTCTCCTCCATCTTGCGGAAGTCGAACCGCTCGATATCGGTATCGATGAAATTCGCCATATCGATGGCGCGCCGGGCGATACCCACGGCAAAGTCGGCCACGCGTTCAAGGTCGTGGTTGATCTTCAGAATGGTAATCACCAGCCGCAGATCGCTGGCGACAGGCTGGTACAGGGCAAGAATCTTGAGGCATTCCTCCTCGACCTTCACTTCGTCGCAATCGATCTTGTAATCGCCGCCGATGACTTCCTTCGCCAGCGGAACGTTCATCGTCGAAACGGCTTCCAGAGCCTTGGCGAGCGCAGCTTCCGCCTCCGTCGCGATGGATTCGACCATGCTCTTGAGGTTCGTGATTTCCTGAATGAAATGTTCTTTCATATTCGTGGTCTTTCCGGGTGCATCAACCGAAACGTCCGGTGATGTATTCTTCGGTCTTTTTGTTGGATGGGTTGGTGAAAATGGTATTCGTATCGTCGAACTCGATGATGCGGCCCTTGTAGAAGAACGCCGTGGCGTCGCTCACGCGGGCGGCCTGCTGCATATTGTGCGTCACGATGACGATGGTGAAACGTTCCTTGAGCTGGAGAAGCAGTTCCTCGATCTTCAGAGTCGCCACCGGGTCGATCGCGCTCGTCGGCTCGTCCATCAGCAGGATATCGGGCGCGGCGGCGATGGCGCGGGCGATGCACAGCCGCTGCTGCTGGCCGCCGGACAGCGCGAGGCCGCTCTTCTTGAGCTTGTCCTTCACCTCATCCCAGATGGAGGCTCCGATCAGGGCCTGTTCCACGCGGTCCGCCGTTTCGGACTTGCTGAGCTTGTAATGGAGCTTGAGGGGATAGGCCACATTGTCGAAGATGGACATCGGGAACGGCGTGGGCTTCTGGAAAATCATGCCCACCTTGCGGCGCAGGGCCAGCACATCCACACTGCCCGAAAGCACATTCTCTCCGTCGATCAACAGCTCTCCTTCCGTCCGCTGGTCGCGGTACAGTTCGAAAATGCGGTTGTAGATGCGGAGGTGCGTGGACTTGCCGCAGCCCGAAGGCCCGATCACGGCGGTGATTTTGTTCTCTTCGATATCGATATTGTTCTCGAAGAGGGCCTGGTGCGAGCCGTAGAAGAAATTGATGTTCCGTGCGGAAATCTTAATGTTTCTGTTTGTTGTCATGGAAGATGATGCGGGTCAGAATGTTCACGATCAGGATGAATCCGGCCATCACGAGGGCTGCGCCCCAGCCTGCGGAGTGCATGGCTTCGAAGGGGGAGTTCATCGTGTATTCGTTGATGAGTACGGGCATATTGGCCGTAGGTTGCGAGAAATAGGCAGTCGGCCAGGAATCGGCGAACATGGCGGTGAAGAGCAGCGGAGCCGTCTCGCCGCTCACGCGGGCCAGCGAAAGCAGGATGCCCGTCACGAGGCCGTTCTTCGCGGAGCGCGTGATGATGCACAGGGTCGTCCGCGTGCGGGTCATGCCGAGGGCAAGGGCGGATTCGCGCAGCGTGTAGGGTACCATCGCCAGCATGTCTTCCGTCGTGCGCATCACGACCGGGAACATGATAATGGCGAGCGACACCGTACCGGCAAAGCCGGAGAAGTTGCCCGTGGATACCACCAGCAGGACGTACACAAACAGGCCGACGATGATCGAAGGCATGCCCATCATCACGTTCGCGCTGAAGCGCAGAATATGGGCGATGCGGCTGTTCTTGCCGTATTCGGACAGGTAAATGCCCGCCGCCATGGCCAGAGGCACGGCGATCGCCGCCGCGCCGAGCGTAATATAAAGGCTTCCGAGCAAAGCATTGGCTATGCCCGATTCGGGCGTGCCGTAGGGCTTCGACTCGTTGGTCAGGAAACTCCAGTCGATCACCTTGACTCCATGGCCGATGACCGTATACAGGATCCAGGCCATGCCGCCCACCGCCACGGCGATGGAAAACAGGGAAAAGAGGCGTATCAGAAGATCCGTCAGCTTGCGGAACGCCATCGGGCGCCTCGGCATATCTTTTTTCAGTGCAAGTGCATTCATGGTTCAACGTTCCTCTCCGCGTTTGGCGCTGGTGGCGTGAAGGTAATACTGGGCGAACACCTGGATGCCGAAGGACATCGCGAGCAGGATCAGCCCCAGCGCGAACAGGGTGCTCTTCTGCAGACCGTCCGCTTCGGCGAAATTGTTGGCAAGGGTCGCGGCGATCGTCGTGCCGCTGGAGAACAGGCCTTCGGGCATCTCCATCATATTGCCGATGACGAACAGCACTGCCATCGTCTCGCCCAGCGCGCGGCCGAGGCCGATGAACACGCCGCCGAGAATGCCGCGGATGCCGTACTTGACGATTACGTCCTTGGCCGCCTCCCACTTCGTACAGCCTACGCCGTAGGCGGACTCGCGGAGCATCGGCGGCGTCATCCGGAACACGTCGCGCATGATGGCGCACATGTACGGCAGAATCATCAGAGAAAGAATCAGCCCCGCCGTCAGGAAGCCGAAGCCGTTGTAATCCTCCCCGAGCAGCCAGCCGAATACGGGCATCTTCGCCAGGCCGAGCGTATCCGCCAGAAAGGGTTGCACGTATTCCTGCATCAGCGGAGCGAGGACAAACAGCCCCCACATCCCGTAAATCACGCTGGGAATGGCCGCCAGCAGATCGATGGCCTGGCTGAGCGTCTTGTTCACCCAGCCGGGCGCTTCGACGAGGTACAGGGCCGACACGAACGACAGCGGCAACGCGATGGCGAGGGATACCCCCGTCGTCATCAGCGTACCAGCGATATTCGGCCATGCGCCGTATTTGTCGTCCACAGGGTCCCATTCCTCGGACCAGAGGAAACCGATGCCGAACTTGTCCCACGTATCGGCGGAGTTGACGCCCAGCTGTATGAACACGCCGAGCATCAACAGGCCGATCAGGGAGGCGCAGCCCAGGCAGACGATCTTGAATATGTTGTCCGTCTTGAACATCGCGTTTCCTCCGTCTGTCAGGTTACTTCAGAATGTCTGCGCGGATCAGTTCCACCACGTTGCCGGGCATCGGCACGTAGTTGAGCTTCGTCGCGGTGGGGGCTCCCTTGTCGAAGCACCAGTTGAAGTACTTCGTCAGAGCCGCCTTCTTGTCGGCGGCGAGATCCTTGCGGAGCAGAATGTAGGTCACGCCCGTGATCGGCCAGGACTGGTCGCCGGGAGTATCCGTCAGCGACATGAAGAAGCCGGGGGCATTCTTCCAGTCGGCATTCGCGGCAGAGGCGGTGAACGTATCCACATTCGCCTCAACGAACTTTCCGGCGCTGTTCTTCAGCGCGGCGCAGGAAAGCTTCGCTTCCACGGCGTAGGTATATTCCGTGTAGCCGATGCTGCCCTTGATCTTGGCGACGTTGTTGCACACGCCGGGATTCTTCTGGCCTCCGATGCCCACGGGCCACTTCACGGCCGGGCCTTCACCCACCTGCTCCTTCCAGTCGGCGGAAATCTTGCTCAGGTAGTTCGTGAAGATGAACGTGGTACCGCTGGAATCCGAACGGCGTACGACGGTGATCTTCATCTTCGGCAGCTTCAGGCCGGGATTCAGCGCCTTGATGGCGGCATCGTCCCAACGCTCGATCTTGCCGAGGTAGATCTTCGCCAGCGTATCCTGGTCAAGCTTGAGCTGGTTGTTCTTCACGCCCGGAATATTGACGATCACGACCACGCCGCCCGTCAGCATCGGGAACTGGACGAGGCCAGCCTCGTTCTGCTCCGCAAGAGTCAGAGGGTTATCCGTTCCGGCGAAATCGACGGTACCGGACTTGATCTGGTTGATCCCCGCACCGGAGCCGAGGCTCTGGTAGTTGATCTTCACATCGTCGTTCTGCTTGGTGTAGTCGTACGTCCACACCTGATACACGGGAGCCGGGAAGGAAGCTCCGGCGCCGTTGAGATTCGTCTCGGCATGAACTGCGGAGAGGGCGGAAGCGCTGATGAGCGCGATAAAGAGTGTTTTGAACATAGTTCTGTCTTTGAGGTTGGTGGTTCGGGGGGAGATGAGGGAGCTTCGACCGCCCGCCGCGCGTTGTGGCAGGCAGGGCGGCGAAGCGCCTCCCATGCATCAGAAGTTCGTACGGACGGCCACGGAGTAGGACCAGCCGGTGTAGCCCTTGGCTCCCTTGGCATCAGTACCGTTGGAGCTCAGGTATTCAACGCCGGCCATCACCTTCATCATGTTGGGATTGTCCGGGAAGAGGTAGTAGTTCGCACCGAGGTAGAAGCCCTGGAGGCAGTCGCTCACGGCGGAATAGTTCGAGTTCGTGCTGTAGTAGCGCTTGTCGACGACAACGGCATTGCTGCCCGTCGCGAGCTGGTAGCGGAACACGCCTTCCCAGTGCGGGGTAAACTTGTAGGCGGGCATGATCGTCACGCCGAACACGTTCTGGGCTCCCTTCGACTTGCCTTCGTCGAGATTCACGAGATTGAACCCGGCCATCACTTCCGTCATCAGGTAGAAATTGCCGCGGGTTCCTTCCCACGTCAGGCCGATCATATCGACCGCGCCGGTACCCTGGTACTCGAAACGGCCCGGGATATTGCGGCCCGTCTTGCCGTAGGTATCGAGGCGGGTGAAGTTGTGAGCGTAGTCGAGATACAGACGGCTCTTGTCGAGGAATGCCATGTTCGACGTATCGTAGCTGATCGTACCGCCCACGAAACAATTGTCCCCGGTATTGAAGCCCGGTTCCGTCAGATTATCGTGGCCGTTGCCGTTCAGGTACATGCCGAGCTGCCAGCCGATCTTGGCGTTCTTGTCCGTACTGCGGGCGGAAATACCGTAGTTCGTCTCGGCGCGGAGCTGGTTCACCAGAGCGGAACGCTCGATCGTCAGAATCGCGGAGGAAGACGTGCGGTATTCGCCGAAATAGGCGGGCTTCATCTTGCCGAGGCCGAAGGTGGCCTGCCCGGCGTTATACTCGGTGTACAGCTCGTACAGGGAATAGGTATTGGAACCGCGGTACCAGCCGTCCTTGTACTGGTAGCGGCCGTCCATGCCGCCGATATTCCAGACATTCACGAACTTGAACTTTTCGAGGAACTTGAAGTTCACACCCATGCGGAAACGGCGCCATTCGTCGTTCCAGCGGCGGCCGTCGCCCTTGGAACCGCCCTTGATGCGGTCTTCACCACCGGCAGGGTCAACATTGCTCCACTGGTACTGCATACGCAGGGATACGTTGAAATCCTGAATCCAGGGATTGGCGGCATTGTCTCGCTTGGCGTCGAACCAGGCGAATCGGCTCTGCGCCCACTTGCTGAACACGAACGGATCCTTGGCGGCCGTTGCGGCGGGAGCGGAAGTTTCCGGGGCCTTGGCGGGAGCGGCGGAAGCCAGCGTCGTGCCGAGAAGGAGAGCGCCCAGAGCGGGAAGTGTCGATGTATTCATATGATTGTATTGTTTGGTTTGGGTAGGAGGAAAACGTTCAGGCGACAGGCAGGGAATCCGCACGGGAATCGTCGAGCCTGCACAGGGAAAGCGCGGGGGAAGCCATCGCCTTGGCGTGGTCGCCGATGCGCTCGATGGCACGGAGGATGAACAGCAGGCTCATGCCCGTCTGCACGCTGTGGATGCCGGCGCTCATATCCGTCATCACCGTCTCCATCTCCGCGAGGAAGCGGGAATCGAGTTCGTGATCGCGGTCGCACACGGCGCGGGCCAGCTCCATATCCCGCTGCTGCAGGGCGCGCAGGGCATCGCGCAGCTCGATCTCGGCCAGCAGGTACAGAGGAAGAATCGAAGAAACGTCCGGATACTCGTTCAGGCCGAGAATACGGTTCACATTCTTCGCAATCGTCATGGACTGGTGCACCACGCGCTCCAGCCGCTTCGCGCACTGGGCGGCGGAGGCCGCCATATACCAGTTGCTTGCATGCGGAATGTAGCCGGAAAGAAGCTCGTTGCACGAACACTCGATCATCCGGGCCTTGGCCTTGAGCACCTCGCCCGTCGTCAGAGCCAGCTCCACATAGGGAAGCTCGAAATCGAACAAAGCCGTACGCACATGCTGGAGGCTCTTCAAAATCTCCGCACCGAGGCACAGCGTGCGGTCCTGTATCATGGCCAGCGCACTCTGCATCGAGGCTGCCGGAGAATGGCTGTCGGTCATATCGACAATGGAATTCATAATCATCTTTGTTGCATTCTGCCGGGCTTGCCGCCCGACGCACTAGTATATCCCACATTTTTTTCGTTCCCGCGAAAAAAATCGTGTGACAAAGTCGTCACGAACCCGGAAAACGGCTCCACAACTCCATCAATGACAAAATAGTATATTCAAACAAATGAGCAAAACAAAAACCTAATAGATAGATGAAACCCGAAAAATGGGATCGACAAGATACGAGGCAAGTGCTATTCCATGACATGAACCAGCGGCTATCAGCGCACGTCGGTACCATCATTGCCCGCCGCATGCCGCCCACACCTTTTCATCATGAAGCAAGATGAGCGAAATCAGGACTGCACGGCTGAAATCCATCCTGAATTGACAACCTGGAAACCGGGTGAAACACTGGGCGAACACATGGAGAGAAGAGGCGTCACACGCCGAGAATTCAACACATGGTGCCTCAAACTCCTCGGCCTGATGGGAGTAACCGCCCTCTGCGGCAGCGAAGCCGAAGCGCAGGAAGCCGCCGACAAAATCGCCGCCATGAAACGCCCCGTCGTCATGTGGCTCCAGCTGCAGGAATGCACAGGCTGCCTCGAAAGCACCATCCGCAGCTACAACGAAGAAATCGGCAACCTTGTCCTCTCCGTCGTCTCCATGCCCTACGTGGAACTCCTGATGGCGCCCTCGGGAGCCGCAGCCGAAAAATCCTTCCACGATGCGGCCGAACAGCCGCACATCCTCGTCGTCAACGGCTCCGTCCCCGTCAAGGAAAACGGAGTCTACTGCATGATCGGGGGAGAAACCGCCGAAACCGTCCTCCGCCGAGCCGCCAAAAACGCCACCCACGTCCTCGCAGTCGGCTCCTGCGCATACTTCGGCTCCATCCAGGCCGCACGTCCGAACCCCACGGGAGCCGTCGGCGTACGCGACATCCTCACCGACATCCCCGTCATCAACGTACCGGGCTGCCCGCCCATCGGCGACGTCATCACCGCCGTCATCATGTACATCCTCACCTTCGAAAAAGTGCCGCCCTGCGATGGCGAAGGAAGGCCGCTCATGGCCTACGGCACCCGCATCCACAACAACTGCCAGCGCCGCGCCCACTTCGACGCCGGGCAATTCGTCAACAGCTTCGACGACGAAAACGCCTGCCAGGGCTTCTGCCTCTACAAAATGGGCTGCAAAGGGCCGAACACCTTCTCCCCCTGCCCCATCGTCAAATGGAACGGCGGCGTCAGCTTCCCCATCCAGTCGGGGCATCCCTGCATCGGCTGCACGGAACTCTACTTCTTCGACCGCATGTCCCCCTTCTACAAAACGCTGCCGAACATCCACGGCTTCGGCATCGAAACCTCGGCCAATGCCGTGGGCATCGCAGCCATGGCGGCGGCAGGGGTCGGCATCGCCGCCCACATCACCGGCTCCGCCATCCGCTCCCGGAGCCAATTCCGCAAGGAAGACGCCAACGTCAACCTCCCCGCCTACGGCGACGTACCCAAAGACCGCCGCCCGCCCAAAGCGGACGACCACATCACCGACACCGGAGAATAACCCCCTTCCAAGGCCACTGCCATGAACGATTACACATCAGCCTCCGTCCCCAAGGAAAACCGCGTCGTCATCGACCCCGTCACCCGCATCGAAGGCCACCTCCGCGTCGAACTCGAAGCGCGGGACGGCGTCATCAAAAACGCCTGGACCTCCACCACGCAATACCGGGGCATCGAAGTCATCGCCTGCAACCGCGACCCGCGCGACGTCTGGGCCTTCGTGGAACGCATCTGCGGCGTCTGCACCGGCACCCATGCCATCGCCGCCATCGCCGCCGTCGAAGATGCACTGCAATACCCCGTCCCCATCCAGGCGCAACTCATCCGCAACCTCGTCAGCGGCGCGCTGGGCATACAGGACCACGTCATCCACTTCTACCAGCTCCACGCCTTCGACTGGGTCGATGTCGTCTCCGCGCTCAAAGCCGACCCCCGCGAAACCGCCAAACTCGCCCAAAGCATCTCGGACTGGCCCATGTCCTCCGTCGAATACTTCGCCGGAGTCCAGAAAAAAATCAAGGAATCCATCGCCTACGGCCAATACTCCATCTTCACCAACGGCTACTGGGGCCACCCCGCCTACAAACTCCCTCCTGAAGCCAACCTCATGGCCGTCGCCCACTACCTGCAGGCCCTCCACTGGCAGCGGGACATGATCAAAATCCACACCATCTTCGGCGGCAAAAACCCGCACCCTAACTTCCTCGTCGGCGGCATGGCCTGCGCCATCAACATGGAAAACGACCAGACCATCAACCAGTACGCCATCAGCACCATCCAGCAGCTCATCGACACCTGCCACTCCTTCATCCACAAAGTCTATTATCCGGACGTATGCGCCATTGCCGGATTCTACAAGGACTACTTCCACATCGGCGCGGCGAACCCGAACGTCTTCGCCACCGGCGACCCCAGCGAAATCAACACCGGAGCCCCCGCAGGCAAAGGCATGATCAAACCCGGCGTCCTGCTGGGCGGCGACTACAAAACCGTCATCCCCTTCGACCAGAACAAAATCGCCGAATTCGTCACCAGTGCATGGTATGAATACAGCGAAGGCCGGGAAGCGGGCCTCGCCCCCTACGACGGCCAGACCAAAGCCGACTACAACGGCCCGCAGCCCCCGTACACATGGATCTCCGACCGCCCGCAGTACACATGGGTCAAAGCCCCGCGCTACGACGGGCACGCCATGTCCGTAGGCCCCAACGCCCGCATGATGCTCGGCTACGCCCAGGGCGCCGCACCCATCGTCGAACGAGCCAACGAACTCTTCGACCGCCTCGGACTCCCGCGCGACAACGGCCTCTTCAACTCCACCTACGGCCGCACCTACGGCCGCGCCCTCGACGCCATGATCAACGTCGACATGATGGTAGAACAAATGAAATCCTTCGTCCGGCGCATCAAAAACGGCGACACCGCCACCTTCAACCCCGCCAAATGGGAACCCGCCACATGGCCGAAAAAATGCAAAGGCGTCGGCTGGGTGGAAGCCCCGCGCGGCAGCCTCAGCCACTGGGTACGCATCGAAAACGAAACCGTCGCGAACTACCAGTGCGTCGTCCCCAGCACATGGAACAGCTCCGGCCGCGATGCACAGGGGCAAATGGGCCCGTACGAATACTCCCTCGCCCACACAGGGCAGCATCCCCTCATCGACCCCGCGCAGCCCATCGAACCCCTGCGCACCGTCCACAGCTACGACCCCTGCCAATCCTGCGCCGTCCACCTGCATGACGAAACGGGCTCGCCCATCCACACCCATCAGGATCCATGAACGCAAGGCTCCAGATCGACAACATCCAACTCATCGTCCGCACGCCCGTACCGTTCGGCGATATCGGCGAAATGGACTTGCTGCGCCTCGCGGCAGCCGCCTCGGACAACAACGGCAACGACCCGGGCGACAAAGCCCTTGTCCATGCGGCGGAAACCTGCGCCCAAACCGTCGGCTGGGAACAGAAAACGGGATCGTGGACACCCCCTACCAACAAACGGCATTACAGCACCGCCGTCATCCGGCCGGCAGGGCAAACCACAGGCGACTTCGAAATAGCACGGGGCAGCGTCGACGCCCTCATGGAACTCTGCAAACTCTCCCCCGCCGACAAGGCCGCCGTCCGCAAAAACGTCAAACACATCAAACGCAAAGGCTTCCGCCCCTCCGCCGTCGCCATCAACCGCGAAGGCTTCTGGCAATTCTGCGGCTTCGTCCCCATCTTCGCCATGCGCGTACCCCTCAGCGTACGCGATGCCCAGACCGAATTCCGCTACTTCCACATCTGGGACTGGTCCCTCCGCCTCCTCCACTGGATGTGGGTCCTGTGCGTCCTCGGCCTCATCGCTACGGGATTCTGCATCGCCGAAGGCTGGTTCATCAAATTCGGCGACCTCGAAAGCGGCAACCAGTTCGGCAACATACGCCGCCTCCACTTCATCCTCGCATGGATACTCATCGGAGTCGTCACCATGCGCTTCGCCACCTTCTTCTTCGCCACGAACAAATACCAGAAAATCTCCGCCCTCTTCCCCATCAAAAAACAGCAGTGGAAAGACCTCTATGAAACCGGGCGCGACTACCTGCTGGCAAAAAGCTTCGACGGCCCCCGCTACATCGGCCACAACCCCCTGCAGCAATGGACCTACACCGGCGTATACGGACTCTTCACCCTCATGATCGTCACAGGCCTCACCCTCTACGCCCTCTACGAACCCGCCAACTGGTTCTTCGGCCTCTTCATGCCGATCAACGACGTCCTCGGCGTCGCCAACGTCCGCCTCATCCACGTCATCGGCACATGGTGCTTCATGCTCTTCATCACCATCCACGTCTACCTCAGCGCGCTGGCGGGCAATGTGGATCGCGACGGCACCATCTCCTCCATGATCAGCGGAGGCCGCTGGCTGCGCAAAGGCGTCCACTTCCGCGACGAATAACCCCGCCCACCCACCAAGTGACGCACCTCCCCTCC
>NZ_LIGX01000014.1 GCF_001683795.1 Neoakkermansia glycaniphila | reverse complement strand
GGTGAGGACGAGGGGGATGTCGTTGTGCCGGGTGATGTCCGCCAGCTGGTTGATGAGGGTGTCTTCGTCCCAGTCGAATTCTTTGCTGGGGCCGCCGATGAGGATGAGGGTGTGTTTTTTCGGCGTTTCGGGGCTGGGTTTGATGCCGTGGAGGGCGCCGACGGTGGGGAGGATGCTGCTGCCGGTTTGCTGTTTGCCGATGAGGTCGTGGCGGGGGATGAGGCAGAGGTCGAACATGGTGGCCGGGAGGCTGGGTTTCATGCAGACGATGCCGAGGGCTTTGTAGTGCCGGGCCATGTGCAGGAGCGGGATGTGTGTGCCGTGGCCCGCTCCGAGGATGAGGTCGGGCGTGGGCAGGTCGAGTTCCTTGCCGAGGTAGAAGAGGCGTGCGGTCCGCGATTTGCCTTCGACGCTGACGACGAAGTATTCGTGGTTGCCGTCCGGTTGTCTCTGTCGGGCTTCCTCGATGAGTTCCCGAGCCAGGCCTTGTGTCTGGTTGAGGTGGCCTCGTTTGCCGTCGCTGACGATCCAGATGGTCATGCTTCAGTGATGTTGATGACGCGCCCGTGAAGGGTTGTGCCGAGGAGGGGGGTGTTTTCGGTGCGAGCCTGCAGCATGGCCGGGGTGACTTCGGTGGTGCCTTCGGGATCGAAGAGGATGAAGTCGGCGGCGGAGCCTTCGCGGAGTTCCGGTACGTCGAGGCCGAGGAGCTGGCGGGGGCGGACGGCGCAGGCCTGCAGGAGTTTTTGCCAGCCGATGTGGCCGGGGCGGACGAGGCTGGTGTAGAGGGCCGGGAGGTAGGTGTCGAGGGCGATCATGCCGTGCGGCGCGGAGCAGAAGTCCTGTTTTTTGGCGAAGGGGATGCGGGGGGTGTGGTCGCTGACGATGCAGTCGATGGTGCCGTCGTTGATGGCGGCGATGAGGGCTTCGCAGTCCGAGCGGTCGCGGAGGGGGGGGAGGGTTTTGAAGTTGGTGTCGTAGTCGCCGATGTTCTCGTGCGTGTAGATGAGGTGGTGGAGGGCAGCTTCGGCGGTGATGCGCTGGCCTTCGTTTTTGGCTCGGCGGATGATTTCCGTGCCTCCGGCGGTGCTGACGGTTTGGACGTGGATGGCGGCTCCGGCATCTCCGGCGAGGCGGATGATGGTTTCGATGCCGATTTCTTCGGCGCAGGAGGGTGTGCCGTGGAGGCCGAGGCGGTAGGAGGTGACGCTGGGATGGGCGTAGGTTTTTTCCGTGAGCTGCGGGAGGTCGCCGCGGAGGGCGAAGGTGAGGCCGAGTTCGCAGGCGTATTTCATGGCTCGGTAGAGCATGAGGAGGTTGTGCGGGATGTGGTCGGCATCGGTGATGAATTTGACTCCTTTGCAGCGCAGGGTGTCGTAGGGGGCCTGCTGTTCGCCTTCGCAGTTTTGCGAGATGCACCCGGCGGGGACGATGGAGATGCCGGGTTGTGCTGCGGCGATGTCCATGAGGCTGGTGATTTGCGCTCCGTTGTCGAGGACGGCGGAGGTGTTGGGCATGCACTGGAAGCCGGTGATGCCGCCCTGGCGGGCTGCTGCCGCAGCTGCGGCGACGCAGTACCCGGTTTCCTTGCCGGTGATGGAGATGTGGGTGTGCAGGTCGAAGAGGCCGGGGAGGATGTACAGACCCGTGGCATCGATGGTTCTGGCTCCTTCCGGGGCGGTGAGGGTGCCTGCGCTGCCGCAGGCGATGACGGTGCCGTCCGCGATGCAGAGGTCGATTTCCCGGCCTGAGGCGATGTCGGTGGCCTGCGAGATGAAGAGGATGATTTCAGGCTTCATGGCTTTGGGTCTGAGGTGTCAGATGGTAGAGGATGGACATGCGGGCGGCGATGCCGTTTTCGACCTGCTGGTTGATGAGGCAGTTGCGGTAGTCCATGGCGAGGTCGCAGATTTCGACGCCCCGGTTGACGGGGCCGGGGTGCATGATGGAGAGGTCGAGGTCGTCGATGCGTTTGAGGCGTTCTTCGGTGACTCCGTAGATGCGGTGGTATTCTTTGGCGTTGGGGAAGAAGGGTGAGTCCATGCGTTCGTTCTGGACGCGCAGGAGGTAGATGACGTCGGGTTTCCACGCGAAGGCGTCATCGAAGTTCGTGAAGCGGGGGATGCCGGTGTGGCGTTCCTGCGGGACGAGGGAGCCGGGGCCGAGGTAGGCGACTTCGGCTCCGAGCCGTTTGAGGATGAGTGAGGTGGAGCGGGCGACGCGGGAGTGGAGGATGTCTCCGATGATGACGATGCGTTTGCCGGAGATGTCGCCGTATTTTTCACGGATGGTGAAGGCGTCGAGGAAGGCCTGGGAGGGGTGGGCGTGCGCGCCGTCTCCGGCGTTGATGACGGAGGCTTTGGTGTGGCGGGCGATGACGGCAGGGATGCCGCTGTTTTTGTGGCGCACGATGATGTAGTCCATCTTCATGGCCTGGAGGGTGTCGATGGTGTCGTGGACGCTTTCTCCCTTGACGACGGAGGAGGTGGAGACGGTGAAGCTGGTGACGTCCGCCGAGAGGCGGTTGGCTGCCACTTCGAAGGAGGAGTGGGTGCGGGTGCTGGGCTCATAAAAAAGCGTCAAAACGGATTTTCCCTTGAGGGCCGGTACCTTTTTGACGCTTTTGGTGAAGAGTTCCTTCATGGCTGTGGCGGAGTCGAGGATGGTGCGTATGTCCTCGTCGCTCAGGGAGCCGATGGTGAGAAGATCCTTGCGTGGCTTCATGGCGTGGTGTGTGTGTTATCCGATGGTGACGGCGTCGAATCCTTCGGATTCGCAGAGGTGAACCTTGATTTTCTGTTCCGGTTCGGAAAGGGTGTGGCCGACGTAGTCGGGCTGGATGGGTACTTCGCGACCTCCGCGGTCGATGAGGCAGGCGAGTTCGACGCGCGCGGGGCGGCCGTAGTCGAAGATGGCGTTGAGGGCGGCGCGGACGGTGCGGCCTGTGTAGAGGACGTCGTCGACGAGGACGAGGCGCATGCCATCCGTGGAGAAGGGGAGGTTCGAGGAGCGGAGGGAGGGGCGTGCCTCAAGTGTGTAGATGTCGTCGCGGTAGAGGGAAATGTCGATGTCTCCGCAGAGGACTTCGAGGCCGAGGGTGCGAAGGCGGTCGGCAAGGCGGTAGGCGATGATGTCGCCCTTGCTGAGGAGGCCGACGAGGGCGAGGGGTTCGCCTGCGCGGCTCGACGCAATGGCACGGGCCATTGCGTCGAGTGACTGGTCGATTCCCGCCTGGTCGAGAATGATGGGAGCATCCGTATTCATGAGGTGCGGGAAGGTGAAGGTGTTACTTTTCGGCCAGCTTGAGGATGCGGTGGGCTGCCATGGCTGCATTGACGGGGGTCTTCTTGTGAAGGCCGACGCTGGTGCAGGGTACTCCGCCGGGTACTTGCGTGATGGCGAGCAGGGCATCGATGCCGTTCAGGGGGCCGCCGGGTACCGGGACGCCGATGACGGGCAGGGAGCAGCTCATGACGACGACGCCGGGGAGGGCTGCGGAGAGGCCTGCAACGGCGAGGATGACGGCTTTTTCATCGCTGGCTTCGAGGTCTTCGAGGTATTTGACGAGTTCCGGAAGGTTGCGGTGAGCCGAGTAGACGACTTCTTCATGTTCAACGTTGTTCGCGGCGAAGTATTCGCGTGCGGGTTCCATGAAGGGAAGGTCGCTCTGGCTGCCGTAGATGGTGATCACTTTCATGCGGCGTGTATTCTGCCACAGAGGGGGAGTATCATCAAGGCGAAATAAGGGGTATGGATGAAAACGCGGGGTTTCGGATGATCTTCGTTCAGACGAGGGGCTGAAAGGGGAAATAATTTGTGTATTCATCAGGTTTCTATCAATCAATGCTTGACGGTTTGGTAGAATATGGGTATTTTTGCCATAGATGAAAAACTACTACTATGCCAAACAGGGCGAGGATGCACAGGGGCCTTTTTCGACGGACGCTTTGAAGAAGTTGTTGAGCGATGGCGCGATTGCCGCCGAGGATATGGTTTGCGAAGAGGGGGCGGAGGAGTGGCGAACGCTTGCATCAGTCTTTCCACCTGAAAAGAAATGGAAGGAGTGGATGGACAGAAAAGTTGTCGTGACGGGGATAGTTGCTTTGCTGATTGGCTGCGGTATCGGTTATGCCCTGCATCCTGCTGGTACGGCGTCGGGAAAGGCCGGAATAGCTAAAAACGGGATTCCTGTCGAATTGAAATCGGAAAAGGCGAGGGAGTTGTACAAGAAGGCGATGAAAGGCGATCCAGAGGCTCAGTGTGACTTGGGTGCGTTATATAAGGATGGCGAAGATGTGGATCAATCATATCCGAAATCTGTCATGTGGTATAAGAAAGCCGCCGAGCAAAATTATGTTCGGGGTTTGAAATGTATGGCGTGGTTTCATCAGAAGGGGTTTGGCGTCAAACTTGATTGGGAAAAAGCCCATGAGTATGTTTTGCGTGCTGCCCAATTGGGGGATAGTGAGGCCATGTATGATGTCGCTGTTGATTACCGTATCGGTTGGGGTGCTGATGAGAATAACGAGGAATTTATCAAATGGGCGACGAAAGCCGCAGACGCAGGGAATTCAGAAGCCATGCTTAATTTGGCCGAATGCTATGTTATAGGTATGTCCGGTGTATCCGAAAATTTGGATTTGGCTGAACAATGGGCTAGGAAAGCGCAGGAGGGGGGGCAGAAAGATGCAGGAAAGGTTCTTGATGATGTGCAGCGTGCAAGGGATCGGAAGGTAAGTGACGCGGAAATGCAAAAATCGTTAGATAAATTGCGAGAGATTTCTAATGATTTAAAAGAAGATCGGGATTGATTATCAGCCTGATGACGAATATGAAAATATTGTATTATGTGCCGTTTCTGCTGGTTACTGCCTGTGGGAGTAATGAAGAGCATTCTATTGCGGACGTGTCTCCGCCAGGCTGGAGCGGTGGGGCTCTCACTCTGGATTTCAAGGATGCGGTGGTGTCGCAGGACGACCATACGTGGAGTTCGGCGAGGGAAGGTGAGGTGCCTTCGACGGTTGTGTTGCGCCGGGACGATCCCGGCTTGTTTGTCAAGGAGGTGGGTGGGAATGTGACGATTGTAGCCTTCCGTGAAGCGGTGAATCCAGTGACCCGGGTTATGCCCAATGTGGAAGAGGTGGAGGAACAGATTCTTGGTGATGGATACAAGGATGTCATGCAAATTGTCTGGACGGAGAAGGGTAAGGGTGTTCTTTATCATTTTACGCCGCGTTTGGTGAGTCACCGTGAGAATTTTATATGGAATGCGAAGCTTGTGGCTGGCGTGAAGGTATCGACAGGTTGCGAAAGCAATGTACAAGAAGAGGTCGTTCCTTTGGCTCCGAAAGAGTTGAAGAATGTGACAATTGAGTTTGACGATTCGGGGGCAATCGGATGGGATTCGCTGTTTTATTCGTCCCAAGGCAAGGATCGATCGGGGTACTGGTGGTGGAGGAAACAGATGAAGAGAGAGTGTTCCGATATTCATTTGGGGGAATCCGTCGCTGTTGTCCAATGTCCGTACAGAAGAAGCAGTACATTCATGCTGGAACTTGTTTATCGTCAGATTTCGCCTCATGCTGCCGCGCTGGTGATGTCCGAGGACTCTTTGGGTCGCGATGACGAGTACAAGGATCAATATTTGCTTGTTTTCACGGCTCCTGATAAAGGTGTTGCCGTTCGTACCGTGTCGAATTATGCAGGAGAATCTTACGTGACCAATATCGCTTTCAGAATACGAAAAGATGGGGAGAAAAAACAGGATGTCCGGGATTCGTCATGCGAACCGCATGTGTGAACGGGGCTCCGATGGATGTGATGAATCACGCGATGTTGTGAAAATGTTTGGCCGGGGTGTGTTTCATGCAGAGCATGGTGAGGATACGGAGGAGGATGGTCATGTTCCGTTTTCTGGCGGTGTGACGCATTTCTGGCTGACAGGGGGCGGTGTTTTCTGCTAGAATGCGCCGCGTGAAGTGTTTGTTGCCGTTGTTGTGTGCCGTGGCTCTGCTGTTGGCAGGGTGCGATACGCGTTCTTCGGTGGAGAAGGCGGATGAGGAGGGGGTGTTGCTGGTGGGGAACGGGTTCGAGCCTCAGAGTTTCGATCCGCATAAGGCGACGGCGGTGGCGGACTGGCATATTATCGGTACGCTGCTGGAGGGGCTGGTGCGCGGCGATGCGATGGAGGATGACAAGGTGCATCCCGGCGTGGCGGAGTCGTGGGAGGCGAATGAGGCGAAGGATGTGTGGACGTTCCGTTTGCGGGAGGATGCCCGATGGAGTGATGGGAGGCCTGTGACGGCGCATGATTTCGTGTATGCCTATCATCGTTTGCTGCATCCCCTTTTTGGAGGGAAGTATGCTGATATGCTGTTTCCGCTGAAGAATGCGGAGGCGTATAATAAGGATTGGCTGAGGAAGGAGTTGGGCGGCGAGGGCGATTTGTGGGAGAAGGCCGGGGTGGGTGTGGAGGCTGTGGGTGAGCGGACGCTGAGGCTGACGCTGCGCGAGCCGACGCCGCATTTGCCGCTGCTTCTGCTGCATTATACGTGGTTCCCGGTGCCTGCGCATGCGGTGGAGGCGAACGGGGGTATGCTTGACCGGAGCAGCGAGTGGACGAAGCCCGGGAAGTGGGTGGGGAACGGTGCGTTTGTGTTGGCGGAGTATCGGTTCAATGATTTTGTGGAGGTGCGCCGGAATCCGCAGTATTGGAGAGCCGGAGCGGTGGCGCTGAATGCGGTGCGTTTTCTTCCGGTGGTGAATGCGTTTACGGAGACGCGGATGTTTTTCGACGGGAAGTTGCATGTGACGAATAATGTGCCGCCGGAGATGCTGGCGTATGCGAAGGGGAAGGCTCCCGATGCGTTTTGCCGGGATGCGTATTATTGTTCGTTTTTTTATCGGTTGAATACGACGCGCAAGCCGCTGGACGATGTGCGGGTGCGGATGGCGCTGGCTCTCGGGGTGGATCGGGATGCCTTGGTGGATAAGGTGGTGCGCGATGCGGGGACTCCGGCGACGGGGTTTACGCCTCCGGGGGCGGGGTATGAGACTCCGGATATGTTCAAGGATGCGGGGGCGACGCAGGCGGAGCGGGTGCAGACGGCGCGCCGTTTGCTGGCCGAGGCCGGGTTTCCGGGCGGGAAGGGTTTCCCGACGCTGGAGATTATGACGACTTCGCGTGAGGTGCAGAAGGTGATGGCGGAGGCGATTCAGGCGATGTGGCTGGAGAATCTCGGAATTCATGTGGAGATCCGTTCGTGCGAGTGGACGGCGTATAAGGATGCGCAGCAGAAGTTGCAGTACGATATTTCGTCGTCGTCATGGTCGGGGGATTATCTGGATCCGGCGACTTTTGTGGAGATGTGGAGCGGAGGCAGCGGGAATAATGCGACGGGGTGGTCAAACGGGAGGTTCGATGCGGCGGTGCGCCGGGCCCATTCTTCCGGGAAGGTGGAGGAGCGGCTGGCGGCTTTGCGCGAGGCGGAGGAGACGATGCTGAAGGAGGCTCCGGTAGTGCCTTTGTACTGGGCGTACCGTACGTATTTGAAGAGGCCGGAGGTGAAGGGGTGGCACGGGCTGCTGCTGGATGCGCATCCGTATGATGCGGTGTATGTGGAGAAGGAGGGCAAGAGGGATGATTAAGATGCTGCTGAAGAGGCTGGGGCAGGGCGTGGTGGTGATTTTCGTGCTGGAGACGATTACGTTTTTCCTGATCCGCCTGTTGCCGGGGCATCCTTTCCTCGGCG
Source organism: Neoakkermansia glycaniphila (assembly GCF_001683795.1). Taxonomy (GTDB): domain Bacteria; phylum Verrucomicrobiota; class Verrucomicrobiia; order Verrucomicrobiales; family Akkermansiaceae; genus Akkermansia; species Akkermansia glycaniphila. The sequence goes on along the minus strand of NZ_LIGX01000014.1, from coordinate 75,222 downwards.
AGAAGAAGCTGCCGGAGCATGTGCTGGCGCAGTTGCAGAGTGCGTACGGGCTGGATCAGCCGTCGTGGGTGCAGTATTTGCATTATTGGGAGGGTGTTTTGTTCCGTGGGGATTTCGGCCCTTCGCTGGTGAAGGAGGGGGTGCAGGTGTCGGATTTGATTGCGCAGGCGTTTCCGGTGTCGCTGCTGCTGGGTGTGGTAGGGATGGCGGTTGCGGTGGTTGTGGGTATTCCGGCGGGGATGGTGGCGGCTTTCCGCAAGAATAGGTGGCCGGATGCGGCGATGATGTTTCTGGCGATGCTGGGTATTTGTATTCCGGCGTTCGTGATTGCTCCGCTGGTGGGTGTGTGGTTGGGGATGCATGTGCCGGGGCTGAGTGTGGCGGGGTGGGATGATTGGGGATGCGTGGTTCTTCCGGCGTTGACTTTGGGGCTGATCAATGCTGCATATTTGGCGCGGTTGACGCGCGGGGGGATGCTGGAGGTGCTTTCCCAGGATTTCGTGCGTACGGCGAGGGCGAAGGGTGCGGGGCCTGTGCGGCTGCTGGTGTGCCATGCGTTGCGGGGCGGTTTGCTGCCTGCGGTTTCGTATTTGGGGCCTGCGTTTGCGGCGTTGATTACGGGTTCGTTTGTGGTAGAGACGTGTTTTCAGGTGCCGGGTATGGGGCTGCATTTCGTGAATGCGACGACGGGGCGCGATTATTTCCTGATTCAGGGGCTGGTGCTGTGCTACGGGGTGCTGATTGTGGGGGTGAATATTGCGGTCGATTTCGTGCAACTTTTGATGAATCCGCGGCTGCGCGCCGCTTCCTGATATGGCTACCATGAATGGTTTCTCCGGCAATAAGGCTCTGGCTGGCAATTCTCTTTGGAAGGATGCCCGGCTTCGGCTGTGCCGCAATAGGGCGGCAATGGTGTCGCTGTTTTTCCTGCTGGCAATGGTGGCGGCGTGTTATGTGCTGCCTGCGACTCCGTGGGTGGAGGCTCCGAATCGGATGGATTTGACGAATATTACGGCTGGGCCGTCGTGGGAGCATCCGTTCGGGACGGATCAGCTGGGGCGCGATTTGCTTGCCCGCGTGTTGTACGGCGGCCGTATTTCTCTGCTGGTGGGGCTGGTGGCGACAGCTGTTTCGCTGGTGATCGGGTTGACGTTCGGGCTGGTTTCGGGATACGCGGGAGGGCGGACGGATAGTGTGATGATGCGGGCGGTGGATGTGTTGTTCGCCCTGCCGTTTATCGTGCTGGTGATTGTGTTTTCGTTGAGTATCGAGGAGCCTTCGCGCGAGTTGACGGATTGGCTGGTGGGGGCGACGGGCTGGGCGAGGGAGGATGTGGCTCCAATGACGAGTCTGGTGCCGCTTTTCGTGGCGATCGGTGCGCTGGGGTGGCTGACTTTGGCCCGTATTGTGCGGACGCAGACGATGGAGATCAAGGGACAGGATTATGTTGTGGCGGCGCGGTCGCTGGGGCTTGGGCATTTGAGGATTCTTTTTTCCCATATCGCGCCGAATTTGTTCGGTACGGTGGTGGTGTATACGACGCTGGCCGTGCCGGGCATTATGCTGCTGGAGTCGGTGCTTTCGTTCCTCGGTCTTGGGGTGAAGGCTCCGAATTCTTCATGGGGTACGCTGATTAAGGAGGGTGCGGATCGGATGGAGGTGAGTCCGGAGCTGCTGTTGTTTCCGGCGCTGTTTTTCTCGCTGACGCTTCTGGCGCTGAATTTCCTCGGCGACGGGCTGCGGGATGCGATCGATCCGCGGGCGTCGAAGGATTAAGGGGAGGCCGGCGAGGGGTCAGGCCGGGATGGTGAGGATGAAGCAGGCGCCGGTGAGGCTGGAGCTTTCGAGGCTGAGGTCTCCGCCGATGGATTTGGCGATGTCGCGCGAGAGGGTGAGTCCGAGGCCGATGCCGGGCTGTTTGCCTGCGTTGGCTTTGGCGGAGCGGCTGAAGGCGGTGAAGAGGGTGCGGCGGGTTTCGAAGGCGATGCCGGGGCCGTTGTCCCGGAAGCGGATGAGGACACGGCGAGGGAGGAGCTGGACGGTGATCTGGATGGCGGGTTTTTCGTTGCCTTTGCCGTATTTGATGGCGTTGTCGGCGAGGTTGCCGAGGATTTGTTCGAGGGAGATGATGTCGGTACGGATGGGGAGGATGCGTGCCTGCGGGGCGATGGCGAGGCTGACGGTGAAGCCTGCTTCTTCAAGGCGCGGGCGGATTTTGTCGACGACCTGGTTGAAGATGTTTTCCCCGGTGTCGCAGTCCTGCCTGCCGCGCAGTTTGCCGCGCGTGAGCTTGGAGAAGGCGAGGACGTTTTCCACGAGGCGTGAGAGGCGGGTGCTTTCTTTGTAGAGGGAGGTGTAGTATTCGTGTTTTTTGGAGTCGGGCACCATGTTGTGCTCAAGCATTTCGGCGTAGAGGGTGATGGAGGTGAGGGGGGTGCGTAGTTCGTGGGTGATGGTGGAGACGAAGTCGTCTCTCCGGCGAACGAGGCGGCTATAGAAGATGAGGAGGCCGATGACGAGGACGGCAGCGATGCCGGGGATGAGGTAGATGGAGAGGATGGCGCTGTTGAGGGCGCGGGTGCGCGCTGTCATGTCGGGTAGGATGATTTCCGGACCCGGTGCTAGGGTGATCGGGAGGCGGTTGATGTTGCCTGCGCCGAGGGTGTGTTCTGCGTTGAGGGCGGGTTTGGGGAGGTGTTTGTCCACCAGAGGGAGGAGGAGTTTTTCGAGGGTTTGTTTTTCGACGATGAAGCCTTGCGTGTAGTATCCGTGGGTGGTGCGGATGCCGCGCATGAAGATGAGGTTGTTTTTGTACCACCATGCGAAGAAGCTCCCATGGGGCAGGGAGGCTACGACGGGGATGTAGGGGTCAGTTTCGAATTGTTCGGTGATGGAGATAGTGCCGATGCTGTTTGTGGGGCGAGGCGGCGTTTCACCGGGGATGACGACAGGGGCGGAGGGGTTTTCCGCCTTGTTGTACATGTTGGAAAGGAGGCCGGGCGTTTCCTTGATCCATGAGAGGATTTGCTTGTCCTGTGCGGGGGTGTTCAGTTTTCTGTCCGGGGTGATCATGAAGTATCCCTTGATCCAGCCGGGAGTTTGCGTTTGGAGTGGGGATGGTGCCAGCGGATGGGAGGTGCGGGTGTTGTTCAGCCGTTTTTCTTCAGGGAGGCCGGGTGCGTAGGTTTCATGGTATTCGTAGAAGGGGCGGTCGATTTCCGGTTGAAGGAGGCGGCCGAGTTCGGTGTTGACGGTTTCGAGGGATATTTGGAGCAGGCGTTCTGTTTGCGCTTTCCTGTCGAGGCTGGCAAAGCGTTTTTCCAGTGTTTTCGCTTCATACGCGAGCCACGCCATGCCCCCGAGGACGAGGGTGACGATGATGGCGATGATCCAGGGGAGGCGCAGTTTCATGCCTAAATGACGGGAGGTGTCCAGCTGTATCCGATGCCGCGCATGTTTTCAAAGCCCCGGGTGAGGGCGGAGTCGCTGCCGAGTTTTTCGCGGAGGCGGGCTAGGGTGACGGGGATGGTGCGGGTTTGCGAGGGTTTGGCTGATTTTCCCCAGACGCGGATGAGGAGTTCTTCTTGTGCGATGATGCGGTTCGGGTGGCGGAGGAAGTAGACGAGGAGGTCGAATTCCTTTTCCGAGAGGGCGACGGTGCGTCCGTCGTCGAAGATGACGGTTCGGGCGGAAGGGTCGATCGTTCCGCCGGGGAAGGAGGGGATGGCTGGCATTTTGGGGCGTTCGGGCGAGCGGCGGAGGACGGCCGTGATGCGGGCCATGAGTTCGAGGATGCTGAAGGGTTTGACGACATAATCGTCCGCGCCGAGTTGCAGTCCTTTGATGCGGTCGGTTTCTTCGCCTCGGGCGGTGAGCATGATGGCGGGGATGCCCGGGCATTCTTTTTCCATGATGGCCAGTACTTTGAAGCCGTCCGCCTCGGGCATGTTGACGTCGAGCAGGGCGAGGTCAATATGCTGGGTGAAGAGGATTTCGAGGGCCTTGCGGCCGTCGCCCGCTTCATGGACGGTGTAGCCGGTTCCGGTGAGGGCGTCGGCCAGAGCCTGACGGATGGATGCGTCGTCTTCCGCGATGAGGATGCAGCGGTTATTCATGCATTCAGGATAGCACGGATGGGCCGCTTTTCAAGCAAGAGTTCTGCAACAAGAGTGTAACAGGTTCGTTCGCGTGTTTTCATCGAGCTGTTTGTTCTTGCCTTGCGTGCCGGTCTCCTATAGAGTGAAGGGAACCGGAAGCAGGGAGCTTCCCGTTCATAGACTGTTGCCTGATGAAGAATGCGCGCATGACTGGTGTGTTGTTGCCTCTGTTTTCCCTTCGCCGGAAGAATGATCACGGTATTGGGGATTTGGCGGCATTGAAGGAATGGATCGATTGGGCCGCCGATCACGGTGTCGGTTTTTTGCAGCTTTTGCCTGTGAATGCTCTGGGTGAGGGGGAGGCTCCGTCTCCGTATTCAGCCGTCAGTTCCGTGGCTTTGGAGCCGATGTATCTAGCTTTGGAGCCGGAGTGGGTTCCGGGGTTGCCGGAGCTGGCGCAGCCTTCGGAGATCGGGATGGATGCTCTGCATCCGGCGAGCGATCCGGCGCTGGTGGATTATGCTCGCGTGCGGGCATGGAAGGCGGTGATGCTGAAGCGTGCGTGGGATGTTTTCCGGGATGGAGAGGCTTTCGAAGGCAGACGCAGGGATTTTCAGGATTGGGTGCTGTTGCAGGATGCTTGGCTGGACGATTTCGCGTGTTTCCGCGTGATGTCTCGCCTGTTCGGTTCCTGCGAGTGGTGGAAGTGGCCGGAGCAGGATCCCGATCGTGTGCGGTTGATGTCGGAGGAGTATGGCGATGCCATGCTGTATGAGAAGTGGCTGCAGTGGCTGGCTTTCATGCAGTGGGATGATGTGCGGCGGTATGCGGATAGCCGGGGTGTGGCTTTGATGGGCGATATTCCGATCGGGGTGGCGATGGCCAGTGCGGATGTGTTTTTCGAGCGCCGGAATTTCGATGTTTCGTGGTCGGGCGGTGCTCCTGCCGAGGGGGATTTTGCGGATGATCCGTTTACGGCGAAGTGGGGGCAGAACTGGGGGATTCCCCTGTACCGCTGGGAGGAGATGGCGGAGGACGGTTTTGCCTGGTGGAAGCGGCGCATCCGGATGACGACGCGTATTTTCAGGATGTACCGCGTGGATCATATTCTGGGGTTTTACCGTATTTATGCTTTCCCGTGGATTCCGGAGGAGAATCCCGTGTATCTTTCTCTGACGCCGGATGAAGCGGCAGCGCGTTGCGGCGGACGGCGACCCGGTTTCCAGCCGAGACCGGACTGGACGGAGGAGGATCGGAAGTTGAATCTGGCGCAGGGCGACAGGTTGCTGCGCGTGCTGCTGGAGGCCGATCCTTCGGCGGTGGTGATAGGGGAGGATCTGGGCTGTGTGCCGGATTACGTGCGGCCCGATTTGCAGTTGCTCCGGATTGCCGGGTTCAAGATTCCCCACTGGGAGATTCGGGAAGACGGGCATATTGTGATGGGTGATGCGTATCATCCCTGTTCGTTTGCGGTGTATGCGACGCACGATTTTCCGCCGATTGTGGATACATGGAATGAGTGTTGGGAGAAGGTGAAAGCCTTTCGCGGTGCGGAAGCGGCGCAGCCCGTCCCCGGCAAGGAGGAGATGGATGCCTTGAAGGCGGGGTACGAGGACGGAAGGCGCGTTCTGATGTGTTTCGCCGAGTTTTGCGGCATGAACGAGGAGACGGTGCTGGCCGCCTGGAATCCGCAGATCAAGAATGCGATGTTCGATGCCTTGCTGGCGTGCCGTTCGCGCTATGTGGCGATGATGTGGACGGAGCTGTTCGATGACGGTCGCCGCCTGAATGTTCCGGGTACGGTGGGAGGCATCAACTGGCGGCCCCGGATGGGTTTTACGGCGGAAGAGGCGGCTGGGATGGAGCAGAGCAGATGGCTGGCAGGCCTTGCGGAGAAGAACGGGCGGGTATGATATGCTGAGTAGGGCTTGACTTAACACGTGTTTTTGTATATTTCATTGCATCTCCATGCAATGAACAGTCCTGCTCCCTCCTATATCCACTCTACCTATTTTCCCCATATTGACGGGTTGCGGGCGCTGGCCGTGATTCCTGTGCTTCTGTACCATTTGTCTCCGGCGATTTGTTCCGGCGGCTATACCGGGGTGGATGTGTTTTTCGTGATTTCCGGGTATTTGATTACTCGTGGCATTCTGTCGAGCGTGCGTTCCGGAACGTTTACGGTGCAGGATTTCTACAAGAAGCGCATCAAGCGTATTTTTCCCGCTTATTTCGGTCTGATTCTGGGCGTTTTCCTGATAGGATTATGCCTGTTTTCGGCCAGTTTGCTGATGTATTGGGCCGGAGCTGCGCAGAGTTCCTGTTTTTTTCTGAGCAATTTCTATTTCTGGAATGAAGGCGGCTATTTCGCCTCCCGATGCCATAGTAATCCGTTGTTGAATTTATGGTCCCTGAGTGTGGAGGAGCAGTTTTATGTGTTTGTGCCCATTCTGATATGGGCGCTGTACAAGTATATCAGGCCGCTGATGGTGCCCGTGCTGTTTTTATTGACGTTCGCATCCCTGTATCTGGCTTGGGCGGCGATGGAGCAGGGTGATGCAAAATCGGCGTTTTATCTGCTGCAATACAGGAGCTGGGAGTTGATGGCGGGAGGGTTGCTGGCGTTTGTGCCTGCGATGTCTCGGGATCAGTTGCGGAGATGGCATGATTGGCCTGCACTGGCCGGGTTGATGCTGATTGTTTATCCCTATTTGTTTTATACGCCGACTACGGCTTTTCCCGGTTTGGCTGCTCTGCCTTCCGTGGCCGGGGCTTTGCTGGTGCTGAGGTATGGGGGTGTGGGGTGTGTCGGAGGGATGTTGCGTTCTTCTCCGTTCGTTTTTGTCGGCAAAATTTCCTATTCGCTGTATCTCTGGCACTGGCCCGTGATCGTTTTCTGGAAGTATGTGCGGTTTGCCGATGTTTTGTCTCCCAGTCCGTTGTTCTGGTGGGAATATATGGGTATGTTTGCCGTTTCCTGTTTGATGGCGTGTTTGTCGTGGAAGTTTTTGGAGTTGCCTTTCCGCGTGTCCGATTGGAAGCCGTCGCGTTATTTTCTGCTGGCCGGTACGGGGATGTGTTTGACGACGGTTTTGTGCGTGGCGACGCTGGCCAGTGATGGCTGGCGCGATGTGGTGCATCCTCAGGCCAATGCGAGTGCGCCTAACGGGCGGTTCGCATCCGACGCTTTTACCGCGCGCTGGAAGTTCCATGCCGGGATGTGGCAACAGCGATTAGACGGTTGGAAGCATCGCGAGCAGAGCGTGTTCGAGAAGCAGTTGCAGCAGACGGTCGGTACGGTGGGCGGTTTGGGCCGTTGGGGCGCGAACCGCGAGAATCCGGCGTTCCGGCTGTATTCACAGGCTCCGCTGACGGAGTTGTATTATATCGGCGATACCAGGTATTCTCCTTCGTTTTTGATGATTGGAGATAGCCATACGGGGCATTTTGAACATGGTTTGGATGCTGTTTGCAAGCAGAACGGTCTTTCGGGCGTGCTCGTGGTTCAGAATGCGCATGTGACGCATGATTTTCAGGACGATTTGCAGGATCCTCAGGGCCGTTTCCTGAAGCAGTTGGTGGAGTATGTGAAGTTGTCGGGTATTCGTGTGGTGATGATTTCGAGGAACTTGCATGCAGACGATGCGAATGTGTATTCGTTCCTGTCGCGCCTGACTCGGGTGCTGGGCCAATCCGGGGCGCAGTGTTATGTGTTGTCTCAGACTCCGGTGATTCGCGATGCACAGATTGCGCCCGATGAGTTGTATCCGACGGAGCTGTATGCCCGTTCGTTGATTGTCGGTTCTTCGGGGAACGATTGGGCTGCAAGGCTGGCCGTTCCCCGCGAGCGTTATTTGAAGGAGACGGCATATGCGCGTGAGGCGTTCAGGCGTTTGGAGGAGGAAGGGCTGGCTAAGGTTTTGCGTGTTGAGGAGGTGCTGCGGCAAGGGGATGTGTTTCCGATCGTGAATCCGAAAACGGGGGCGTCGTGGTATACGGATGACGATCATCTGGATGATGACGCTGCACGGGTGATCGGGAATTATCTGCTTCCGTACCTTCGGGAAGAGAAGGTGAAGAAGAGAGGCGTGTCCGGCGGTACGGGTTTATGACGATTGCCGCATGCGCTCGGGGAGCGGAGTGCATTGGGCAGGGTTGCCGCAGGCGAGGTGTGCCGGGGGGACGTCGCGCGTGACGACGGTTCCTGCTGCAATAACGGCTCCGTCGCCGATGGTGACTCCTTTGAGGATGATGGCACGCGCGCCGATGAAGCAGTTGGCGCCGATGGTGATGGGGCGGCCGTGTTTTTTTTGGGTGAGGGTGGAGATCCAGCCCGGACGGGTGTCCGGCAGGTGGGCGTCGTTGTCGAGGATGAGGGCGTCTGCCCCGATGATGGAGTTTTCCCCGATGACGATGCGGGATGTGCAGACGATGCAGGCGCCGCTGATGCCTGCGCCTTTTTTCAGGATGAGTTCGGCTCCGTCCGCATTGGCGGCCAGAGTGGCTCGCGTGGTGAGGACGGGGTTCATGCCGCGCAGGGAGTGAACGGTGGTTCCTTCTTCAAGGATGAGGGTGGCTCCCCGGCGTACTTTGATGTGGGGAAATCCGGTGATGAGGGCGGTGGGGGCGATTTGAGCCCCGTGTATGCGGCACCATGCCCGCGAGAGGGAGGCAAGGATGCGGAAGATGGTTTTTTTGACGGGGTTCATGCCGTGTGCGATGCTTGTTGAAGCGCGAGGCGGTAGCTGTCGAGCGTGTTGCGGGCCGCTTTTTCCCATGTGAAGAGGGAAAGTCGGTCTGTTCCCTGCGAGATCATTTCCTGCCGTTTGTCCTGGTCGCGGATGGTGGAGAGGACGGTTTCACCGATGGAGTTTTCATCGTGGGGGTCGAAGTAGAGGCTGGCATCACCGCCTATTTCGGGGAAGCAACTGGCACGGGCGCAGAGGACGGGCGCACCGCAGGCGAAGGCTTCAAGGATGGGGAGGCCGAAGCCTTCGTAGTAGGAAGGGAAGATGAAGGCCAGCGCGTGGTGGTAGAGGAGGGCGAGCCGGGTGTCGTCGGCATATTGCTGGTGTATTTGCAAGGCGATGTCCAGCGTGCGGATGCGTTCCTGTTCCTGCTGTGTCCACGGTGTGCCTCCGATACAGAGGAGGTGGAGGGTGCGGTCGTTGCGGAGGATAGGGGCCAGGCCCGCGAGCATGCGGTCGAAGTTTTTGTAGGCGGTGCGGTGTCCGACGAAGAGCAGGTAGCGGTCGGGGCGGTCGCAGGGGATGAGTTCGGGCTGGTCGGGCAGTGTGAGGGAGTTGCCGTGGTGGACGACGTCGATTTTGTCCGGCGAGATATGCAGGATGTCAATGATGTCCTGTTTGGTTTTTTCCGAGATGGCGATGATGCGTCCGGCCCGGTCGGCGAAGAGTTTTTTGCGGGCTGCCGTGGGGTCGTTTGCCGGGAAGGCTTCAGGCAGGATTTCATGGATCATGTCGTGGATGGTGATGACCATCGGCGTGTTGCCCGCGTAGTCCAGGAGGCTGAGTTCGTTGGTGTGGGTAGGGTGGATGAGGTTGTAGTTGCCGCGGCGGAAGGCCTTGCGGGCGGTTTCCCTCATCAGGTGTTTGTCGAAGGCGTCTTTTTTGGAGGTGCGGCGTCCGATGGCGTGCAGGAGCCGTGCGGAGATCGGGGCTTGCGGGGTTTCTCCCGAGGTGCGGGGGAAGAAGGTTGTTTTGGGAAGGTAGCCGTTGTCCGTATGGCGGAGCGGCAAGCCGAAGCGTATGCCCATGCGCTCGAATTCGTCCAGCAGGGAGCAGATGTAGCGCGAGATGCCGGTGTATTTGCCCATGGAGAAGACTCCGGGGTGGTAAAAGACGGACGGTACGTTCGAGGTAGACATAAGAGAGAGAGAAAAAGCCCGCTCCACGTGGTCGCAGAACGGGCTTGAGGAATAGGTTTTACTTGTTGTTGACGCGGCTGAACTGCTTCAGACGGAGGCCGTTGAGGGCGATGAAGCCGGTGGCGTCGTTCTGGTTGTAGAGTTCTTCGTAGCCGCCTTCCATGGTGGCGATTTCTTCGCTGTACAGGGAGTTCGGGGAGCGGCGTCCGGCCTGCATGACGTTGCCCTTGTAGAGTTTGAGGCGGACTTCTCCGTTGACTGTTTCCTGCGTTTTGGTGACGAGGGCCTGGATGGCTTCGCGTTCGGGAGCGAACCAGAAGCCGTTGTAGACCATGGCTGCGTATTCGGGGATGAGGCTGTCGCGCACTTTCTGGGCTTCGCGGTCGACGGTGAGCGTTTCGAGGTCGCGGTGGGCGGCGAGGAGGATGGTGCCGCCGGGGGTTTCGTAGACGCCGCGGCTTTTCATGCCGACGAAGCGGTTTTCAACGATGTCGATGCGACCGATGCCGTGTTTGCCGCCGAGGGTGTTGAGGACCATCATGACGCCATAGGGGGAGAGGAGGGTGTATTCTCCGCGGGTGCCTTCGGCGGTGACGCCCGTTTCTTTCATGATGTCTTCGATCCCTTCGGTGGCGAGGCCGATGACGTTGCCCTTTTCAAAGAGGAGCTGGACGTACTGGGGTGTGTCGGGAGCTTCTTCCGGAGAGACGGAGAGGACGTACATGGCACGGTCTTTTTCCGTGGTGGCGTCGTACCAAATGTCTTCGAGCATGCCGGCTTCGAAGGAGATGTGCAGGAGGTTGCGGTCCATGGAGTAGGGTTTTTTCATGGACTGGCGGATGGGGATGCCGTGGGATTCGGCATAGGCGATCATTTCGCTGCGGCCCGGGAATTGTTTGCGGAATTCGTCGTCGCGCCACGGGGCGATGACTTTGAGCTGCGGGGCGAGTGCGTTGGCTGCGAGTTCAAAGCGCACTTGGTCATTGCCTTTGCCGGTGGCACCGTGGGCGATGGCATCGGCGCCTTCCTTGATGGCGATGTCGATCATGTCTTTGGTGATGCAGGGGCGGGCGATGGAGGTGCCGAGGAGGTAGCGGCCTTCATAGAGGGCATTGGCCTGGAACATCGGGTAGATGTAGTCGCGGGCGAAGGTTTCCTTGAGGTCGCCGATGTAGCATTTGGAGGCGCCGGTGGCGAGGGCTTTGGCTTCGAGGCCGTCGAGTTCGTCGGCCTGGCCTACGTCTGCGCAGTAGGCGATGATTTCTGCATTGTACTTTTCCTTGAGCCACTTCAACAGTACGGAAGTGTCAAGGCCACCGGAGTAAGCGACGACAATTTTCATAGATCCTTTTGGATGGGTTTAACCGGGCATGAGAATGCAGCAAAATGGCCTGCAAGTGAAGTCCAAAGTGCGGCTTAAGTGCGTTTTCCGGTTTGAATGCCCGGAGGGGATGCCCGGTTCAGGCTTCGGCTGGAGTTTCTTCCGGGATGGGGTCGTCCCGGTATTCCATGCCGAGGAGGCAGATGTCGTCCGAGAGCTGGGAGCATCCGGTGAAGTGTCCGGCGCATTTGAGGGCGCCGAGGATCATGGTTTTGATGTCCTGCGGGGCGAGCTGTTCCAGTTCGTCCATGACGCGTCCGGCTCCGAGTTCGTCTCCTTCCTTGTTGGCGGCTTCGGTGAGGCCGTCGGTGTAGAGCATGAGTTTGCTGCCTGATTCGAGGTGGAGTTCGGTGTTGTGGTAGAGGGTGGTTTCGAGGAGGCCGAGAGCCATGGAGCGGGGCAGGGCGGGCATGGTCGCCTTGCCTTCGGGCGAGAGGAGGATGGGGGCCGGGTGTCCGGCGGAGGAGAGGGTGAGTGTGCCTGTGCTGAGGTCCATGTAGGCATACATGGCGGAGGCGAACATGGTGACGTTGGCCCGGACGAGGATGCGGGTGAGCTGGCGGTTGAGCGAGGCGAGGAATTGCGCGGGGTCGCTGCCGAGGCCGGAGAGTTGTTCCATGAGGCCGCGGAGCATGGAGGCGATGAGGGCGGCGCGGATGCCGTGGCCCATGACGTCGCAGATCATGGCGCCGACGCCTGTGTCGCCGACGGAGAAGACTTCGAAGCAGTCGCCCGCAACGCCTTCGGAGGGGGCGAAGATGTGGTGGAAGTTCGCGCTGCGCAGGCGGGACGGGGTGTCCGGAGTTTGCCAGGCGCGGGAGGGGATGGAGTAGGGGAGGAGGGAGAGCTGGATTTCGCGTGCGAGGTCGACTTCTTTTTCGAGGGCCTGGTTGCGGCGGTCGAGGATGTCGGCGGCCATTTGGGCTTTTTGTTCGGCCTGGACGAGTTTGGTGACGTCCGAGGAGATGCCGACGATGCCTTTGAGGTGGCCTTCACGGTCGTACCACGGGAATTTGGTGATCTGGCTCCAGGTTTCCTCCTTGTCTTTCCAGACTTCATGGTGGATGCGGGAGGAGAAGGGGCGGCCCGTTTCCATGATTTCGAGTTCTTCACGGCGGGAGATGTCGGACATTTCCTTGCCGAAGAAGTGTTCGTCTTTCATGCCGATGAGGTCGGAGGGGGTGGAGACTCCGAGTTTGCGGGCGGTGGCGGAGTTCGCCATGACGAAGCGGGATTCGCGGTTTTTGAAGTAGATGTTGTCGGGGATGTGTTCGATGAGGGTGCGGAAGAGGTCGCGTTCTTCCTGTGCGCGCTGGTCGGATGTTTTGCGGCGGGAGATGTCGACCCAGACTCCGACGAGGCGGGTGGGCCGGTGGTGTTCGTCGCGGTCGGCAAGGCCGTTGACGCGTATCCATCGCCATGCGCGGGAGGTTTGGCTGAGGAGGCGGATTTCGATGCGCATGGGCAGGTGGGTGTGCCCGTTGAGGTAGCGCTGGAGTTCGTGTCGGAAGAAGGAGAGATCTTCCGGGTGGATGGTTTGCTCCGGGTTGGTGAAGATGTTGGGCGCCACTTCGTGGTGATGGAGTCCCATCATGGTGAGGCAGCGGTCGGTGTAGTGGATGACTTCCTTGTCGATTTCCCAGCAGTAGACGCCTTCTTCGGCTGCTTTGAGCGCCAGTTGTACGGTATCCCAGTTGAATACGTCGGGCGCTGTTTTTCTATAACCTTCGGAGTCCATACTTAACGCTTTTATTGAACATGATCTCACGGTTTTTTTCAAGGCTCAATTTCATTCGTTCCGCTTTTTTAGGGCGATTCGGGCGGATGCCCGGTGCGTGTGTGCGGCCGCGGCGGTTGCAGCCGGTGCCGGAGCGGGTGTTTCGTCCTTTCGTTGCGGAGGTTTAGCGTTGATATGGCGGGGTGTCTGGGGTATGATTCCGCCGATGCTTCCTGTCGTTCATTTCTGCCAACGTTGCGGCGCCTGTTGCCGCTGGGAGGGTGATGTGTGTATCGAAGATGCGGAGGTGGAGGCGATCGCCGCTTTTCTCGGGATGGAGACAGAGGCGTTCGTGAACGAGTGCTGCCGCCTGCGGGCGAACCGGCAGGGGCTTTCGATCAGGGAGGGCGAGGATGGGGCCTGTATGATGCTGGAGGAGGGCGGGTGCCGTATTCAGGCGGTGAAGCCTGCGCAGTGTTCGGCATTCCCCCGGCAGTGGAATTTCCCCGGCTGGGAGGAGCTTTGCCCGGGAGCGGGGAAGTGCGGTGTTGAAGGAGGAGGGGCGGAAGCATGAGCGAGATTCCATCTTTCATTCCGAGGTTGCGCCGCAGGATTCTGGCATGGCAGTCAGCCGTTTGGAGGCTGCTGGGCGGTTCTCCGGCATGGTGGAGGAGGCAGGAGGAGTCCGACCGGGCGCACGCGGCGACGGTGGTGGATCTGTTTGCTTCGATTCTGGCGAGGCAGCTTTATATCAGCGCGGGGGATGCGGATGCGGCTCTGGATATTCTGCGGTACAATTTCCCGGATGTGGAGCATAGCTGGCTGGCGCGGCGGTTCGAGAGGTCGCTGCAGTCGCAGTACAGTCTGGAGGATGCTTTGGGGGTGGCTGCGGCCGGGCGGTCGGATGCGGAGAGGGTTTCTCTGGCGCTGGAGGTGCTGGCGCTGATTCGTACGGCGGGCGACCGGATGTCGGAGAAGGAGTTGTTCGAGGAGGTGACGTTCGGCCTGATGTTGCCGGGGATGGCGCCGCTGCTGGAGCGGCTGCTTGATTCGCCCGATGCGCGGGCGGAGCCTCCGGTGGAGAGTGTGAGTTTTTCGTCTCTGCGCGGGCAGGCCGAGGTGGCCTTGCCTCCGGTGGACGACGGTGTGCGGTTCCGCGTGCTGCGGTGCCTGAAGCTGATGCTGGTGATCAATGACGGCGATGTGCCGTTCATGGTGCGCGGGCGTACGCTGTTTCGCGGCAGGATGGTGCCGCTTTCCACGGGGCAGTTCGTGGTGCTTCCTTCGGGGCCGGTGGGCTACGGGCAGTTCGAGTTTTATTTGCAGGCGAAGCGTTCCGGGGTGCGCGTGGTGTATTATCTGCATCTGGAGCAGGGGAGTTTGCAGGTTTCGCGTTTCCGTTCGCGCGGCAGCGATGTGCGGATGAAGCTGGGACTCGATTGCGAGCTGGAGGTGCTGAGGCACGATGCGGAGTGCAGGGTGGGTACGGTGCCGGTGCATCAGGGCGAGCCGGTGCGTATTTCGTATTTCGATCCTTTTACCCTGAAGGGTGAAGGTCCTTTCGTGATGGCAGAGATCCGCAATGCGACACGCGATACGGGCAATAGCTTTTTGCTGGATCCCGGTACGAGGAAGATCCGGGTGACGAATCTTCCTCACCGCGTGCAGCATGGGGATTTGCTGTTGACTCCCGGCCTGTCTCCCGGTGTGCTGTTCGAGGTGGTGTTTTCGAAGGGGACGAATACGGGGATGCTGCATGTGATCGAGTCGTCGGCGAATATGACGGTTCGCGATCTTCCGGTGCGTGCGGAGATGCTTTTGAAGGACGGAGATTTGATCCGCCTCAGCCCGTACCAGTCGTTGCGATGCCATTTTTCCCTCGGTGTGCTGGACGAGGAGTCGAATACGATCAGTACGCTGGCGGTGGAGGGGCTGACGAAGGATTTTTCCCGTGCCGGGCGCGTGGTGGATAATATCGATTTTACGGCTTCGCGCGGTGAGATGACTTGTATTCTGGGGCCGAGCGGTTCCGGCAAGAGTACGCTGCTCGCCCTGCTTGCCGGGCATTTGCCGCCGACGCGCGGACGCATCCGCTATAATGACGAGTTGCTTTCGCGGCAGACGGATAAATTGCGTAGGTATATCGCCTATATTCCCCGGGAGGATATTCTCGATGAGGCGATGACGGTGGAGGAGCATATTTACCAGGCTTCGATTATCAGGCGTCCGCGCTTGAGCCGCCTTGACCGCCGCCGCCGCGTGCAGGCGATTCTGAATTATATCGGCCTCGGCCATCTGGCATCGCGCCGCGTGGGCCGTGCGGGTGAGCGTATTATTTCGGACGGTGAGCGTACGCGGCTGAATCTCGGCCTCGATTTGACGGGGGCTGCCGATGTGTTCCTCGTGGATGAGCCGATCAGCGGTCTGGCATCGGGCGATGCGGAGCGGGTGATCGATACGCTGGAGACGATGACTCGTGATAAGGTGGTGATTGTGACGCTGCACCGCCCGAGTCCGGGGCTGCTGCAGCGGTTCGATAAGGTGCTGGTGCTCGATCATGGCGGGCAGATGGCGTACTGGGGTGATCCTGCGGGGATGATGGAGTATTTCCGCCGTGCGGCGCAGGAGATGGGGATTGCCGTTTCACCGGAGACTCAGCGTTCCGGTGGGGCCGATTATGTGTTCGAGGTGCTGGAAGCGCCGTTGAAGTGGCTTGATATGCGCCGCCGGCAGAGTCCCCGCTTCTGGCAGGAGCGGTATGAGGGCTATGTGTACCGCAAGCTGATCAACGGGCGCGAGATGCCGCCTCCGGCTTCGTCCGTGAAGCAGAAGGGGCGGGAGCTGGCTGAGGTGCAGCCGCGTACGGCGAAGGAGCTTTGGCGGCTTTCCCGCATTTGGATGATTCGTACGTTCCTCGGGCGCGTGCGGAGCCGCATGGGGCTGTATACGATGATTCTCGAAGGGCCGGTGCTGGCTCTGCTGATTGCGACGACGTTGCGTGCCTCGTCGACTCCGGAATATATTTTCAAGTCCGCGCTGCATATTCCTCCCTATTTGTTCCTGTCAATCGTGGTGGCGATGTTTTTCGGGTTGACGGATTCCGCCAGCGAGATTCTGAAGGATCGCCCCGTACTGAAGCGCGAGAGCAATTACCGGCCTTTCATTACGGGGTATCTGGGGGCGAAGGTGCTCGTGCTGACGGGGATTTCCGCCTTTCAGTGCGCGCTGTATCTTTTGGTAGGCAATACCGTGCTGGGCATCAGCGATATGTTCGAGCAGTACTGGCTGGTGATGGTGCTTACGTCTTTTGTCGGCATTGCCTTGTCGCTGATGGTTTCCGCCTTTGTGCGTACGGAACGCACGGCTTTGAATATCGTGCCGCTGCTGCTTGTGCCGCAGATTCTGCTGGCGGGGGCGATGATTCCGTTCAATGAGATGAACCAGTTCCTGCCGTGGTCGGCCCATCGTGCGGATGAGAACGGCCGATTGAAGCCGGGACGCGTGCCTCTGGTGGCGGAGTTGTGTCCTCTGCGCTATGCCTACGAGATGCTTGTGGTGACGCAGGCGACGGGCAATCCGTGGGAGGTCGAGCGGCGCAAGGTGCATGCGCGCGTGGAGGAGCTGAAGAAGAAGCCCGGTGTGCTTTCCACGGCGGAGAATACGGAACTGCGCCGTCTGCTCCGCGCGCTGGCGGCGATGTCTTCCATGGAAGCTGTTGATGAGAAGGAAGCGAAGTTGCGTATCCGCGCGATTCGCCGTGAGGCTCTGGGCGGTACGGGCCAGAAGGCGTTCGATGCTTTGCTTGAAGAGTTCGAGCAGCCGAAGGAAGGGTCGATTCCCATGGCCGATTATTATGTGAATGACCGTATTCTCGGTATTTTCGAACTGGCCGAGGCGCAGCGGCAGAGCCGCAACGAGCATGAGCGGCCGGGCATTTTCCTGGCGGAGCGCCAGCCCGTGGCATTCATGGGAGACGGGTTGAATCCGGATGATCCGGGCTACAGTGCGGATCACGGGACTGTGTCCACGCTGCAGAGGGACGGTTTTTATCTGGCGATCATGGGGCTGATTCCCCTGCTTCTGGCCGGGTGGCGCATTCGTGTCATGGTGTCGGGCCGTTCCCGGTGAGGCGGAGAGGCATGCCGCATTCATGGGGCTTACTGACATTTCTTTTCAGGAAAAGGCATAGATTGAGATAGACTTCCCCTTTCAAATGCGTAGACTTGTTCAGAACGACGCGTCCGGCTTTGCGGCATGAGGTGCGTTTACCCCAATTCAAGACAAGATTTTGTATATGAAGATGACGATGTTTAATTGGACTCGCAAGCTGGTATTGTCCGCCATGTCGGTTGCGGCCTTTGCTTCCTGTACGGTGCAGGCTGCCCCGGATTTCGATCAGATCGGCAAGCAGTTTTCTCTGATGCTGCAGAATGCCCATTTCTCCCATGCCGAGTTCAATGATGAAATGTCGCAGAAGTTTCTGCTGAGCTACCTCAAGGAGGTGGACCCGGCGCGCATTTATTTTACCAAGAAGGATGTGGATGCGCTGATGAAGAAGTATGGGACGGAGATCGACGATTATCTTCTCGGCAATGAGACGAGCAGGTTGGCCCAGGAGTTGTATGATGCATACAGCAGCCGTGCGCTGAAGCGTATTTCGCGTGCCCGCCAGTTGATTGACCAGAACGATATGACGTTCACGGGAGACGAGAAGATTGCCCGCTCCCGCAAGACGGTCGACTGGGCCAAGGACGAGCAGGAGCTTGATGCGCTCTGGAGAAATCTGATTGCAGACCAGCTTCTTTCGGAAACGCTTCGCCGCGAAAGTATTGCCAAACTGGCCAAGGAACAGGGCAAGCCCGATCCTTCCCTGAAGGAAAAATCCCCCAAGGATAAGCTTCACGCCCGCTATGAGCGTTTGCAGCGTACCGTCGGAGAAGCGGATATGGAGGATATGGCTTCGTCTCTACTGGGTGCTGTGTCCCACGTGTACGATCCGCATACGGATTACATGAGCGCTCGCGAAGAGGAAAAATTCATGGCGGCCATGACGACATCCATGGTGGGTATCGGCGCTTTGCTGACAGCAGAAGACGACGGTTCGACGAAGATTGCCGGGATCGTGAAGGGTGGCCCTGCCGAGAAGTCCGGAGAGTTGAAGCTGGATGACCGCATCGTGGCTGTCGACTCGACCAACAGCGGGGAGATGACCGATATTCTCTATATGGGGATCGACAAGGTAGTTGACCTTGTGCGGGGCAAGGTGGGTGTGCCCGTGCGCCTGAAGGTGGAGCCTGCCGATAATCCCGGCCACGTGAAGATCGTGACGATCGTGCGCCAGAAGGTGGAGATGAAGGATGAGATGGCTTCCGGCAAGATTATCGATCTGAAAGGCAAGGACGGCAAGGTGACGCGCCTCGGCATTCTGACTCTGCCCGCTTTCTATTCCGACCTCAAGGAAGGCGATGTGAAGTGTGCGGCGGACGTGAAAAAGATTCTCCAGCGCATGAGCAAGGAGAATGTTGAAGGCCTCGTGGTCGATCTTCGCAACAACGGCGGCGGGTCTCTGGAAGAAGTCCGCAAGATGGTCGGGTTCTTTACCGGAGCCGGTCCCGTGGTGCAGATCAAGGATTTCCGGGGCAATGTCGATTGCAAGACCGTGAGCGGCAAGCCTATTTTCACGGGACCGGTCGTCGTGCTGTGCAACAAGCTGAGTGCGTCCGCCTCCGAGATTTTTGCGGCGGCTCTGGCCGATTACGGCCGTGCCGTGATCGTGGGTGATACGACGAGTTTCGGCAAGGGTACGGTGCAGGTGCCGCTCTCCGTGGGCGATTATTTGCCGTATTTCGCTTCCCGCGAACGTGCGGGGATGCTGAAGGTGACGGTGCAGAAGTTCTACCGTATCGCAGGCGGCTCCACGCAGCTGAAAGGCGTAGCCAGCGATATCGTGCTGCCGACGGCTTCCGCTGCTTTTGAAGTCGGTGAAGGCGTGCTCGATTACGCCATGCCGTACGATGAAATTCCCAAGGCTCCCCACTATACGAAGTCCAAGGATGTGGACAAGATGCTTCCCGTGCTGAAGGCACGGAGCGAAAGCCGCGTGTCCAAGGATAAGGATATGCAGTACATGAAGGAGGATATCGCCCGCTTCCGCGAACGTACGCTGAAGAACTCCGTTTCCCTGAACAAGGCCGAGCGTGTGAAGGAAAACGACGAACTCCTTGCCCGCAAGAAGAGTATCGATACGGAACGCAAAGTCCGCTATGCCGACATGGCCAAGGACGATGAGGAAACGATGGCGATTTTCCGCCTCAATCTGGAAGACGTGAAGAAGGACGGTTTGCAGAAGGCTTCCATCGAAAAGGATAAGAACGATTTCATGATCATGTCGGAAGATCCGACAAGCGACCTCGACGAGGCTCCCGATTATCCTTCGGGCCTTGATCCCGAATTGAGGGAGTCGCTGAATATCGTCAACGATATGATCGACTTGAAAAAGGTTTGAGGGCCTCTCCCGTTTATTGAATCAACCCCGGTTTTCATCGGAAAACCGGGGTTGTCATTTTTTTTTTGATGAGGAGATGAAAGAAGTGTATTGTTTTTCACGTATTAATAAAGATGAAGATACGAGATTTTTGCTGTTTGTTGTGGTGTTTTTTGTCAATTGCCTGTTGCTGTTTCGCCGCCGAATCGCAAAAACCGAATATCATTTTGGTACTGGTGGATGACATGGGCTGGGGCGATCTGGGCATCTACCAGAACGACCGTTTGAAGAAGGGACTTCCTGCCATGCAGAATCCCAATCTTGACAAGCTGGCGAATGAGGGGATGCTTCTGAAGCGCCATTATACATCCTGTCCCGTATGCGCCCCCGCACGGGCTTCCCTGTTTTCCGGAGTCCATCAGGGGCATGCCAAGGTCATCAGGGACCGTTCGTTCGATATGCCGCTCGAGAATAATCATACGCTGGCTACTGTTTTGAAGGAAGCAGGATATGCGACGGCGATGATCGGCAAGTGGGGGCTTGCCGGAGGGCAAGAGATGCAGGGATCTCCTGCGACTTCTTCCGCCTATCCGACAAAGAGGGGGTTCGATTACTATTTCGGATATCTGGATCATGTGACGGGGCACAAGCATTATCCCAAGGAGGATAAGGCTGCTCCGCAGGTCAAATCGAAGGTTAACGGTATTTGGGATGGAGAAACTCTGATTACAGGCCAGTGCGACAAGGCCTATTCGACGGATTTGCTGACGGCGCGCGCCAAGAAATGGATAGTCGACACGCATCGGCAGGATCCTGCAAAGCCCTTTTTTCTGGCCTTGACCTATATCGCTCCCCATTCGGAACTGGAAATTCCGACAGGGCCTTATCCTGCAGGTGGCGGCCTTCGGGGCGGCATGCAGTGGCTCGGCGAACCGCATCGTTTGATCAATACGGCGCAGGGTAAGATCAATTCATGGATTTATCCCCGTTACGCCAAGAAGGACTGGCCGATGGCGGAAAAACGGTATGCCACGATGGTGGCGCGTGTGGATGATGGCATCGGCGATTTGGTTCAATTGCTGAAGGATCTCGGCATCGACAGGAATACGGTCATCGTGTTTACATCCGACAACGGTCCGCATGACGAAGGAGGTCAGAATCCGCAGTTCTTTCGGAATTACGGTCCGTTCGACGGCGTTAAGCAGGATATTTGGGAAGGCGGCTGCCGCGTGCCGACGATCGTGCGCTGGCCCGGCAGGATTCCTTCTGGCAAAAGCAGCGATTTGCCGTGCCAGTTCCAGGACTGGATGGCTACATTTTCGAATATGGCGGGGCGAAGCGCGCCCTGGCGCTGCGATGGAGTATCTCTGCTGCCGACTCTCACCGGGAAGGGGAAGCAGGCTGCAAGCCCGGTCTATATCGAATATTGCGCCAAAAAGTCCGCATCCAGGCTGAAAACTCCTGGATATGCGGATTTCGCCCCGCAGCGTCGCCGTGCAGAACGGGGTGAGATGCAGTGTATCTACTTGGGTAAATACAAGGGCGTTCGCTCGAATATTCAGAGCCACGAGGATGCTTTCGAGATTTATGATACACTGAAGGATCCGGGTGAACGCCGCAATCTGGCCGATACGGCCGAAGGCAGCAAAATGCAGCGGCAAATGCACGAGCAGGTGCTCCGCATGCGCCGGATTTACGATTACTGCCATCCGACCCGGGGGCGTTGCGCGGAACGCCCCTATGACAGTGTGCCGGTGCCTTCCGTCGCTGTTCCCGGAAAGGATGAGCTGTCGGTCGATGCTCGCGGGGAAAACCATGTGTTTTATATTCATATTCCGGAGGATGGCGAATATAAGTTCCGCCTCCGTCTCGACGGCAAGGATGCCCGGGGCTTCGTACGGTTGTGGGATATGCAGTTGGTCGACGCCGATTTCAATTATGACGGCAAGTCGGAAGCGACTTCGTCCATGGCGGAAGGTACGACGGAAGGCGATGCCCGGAAGAGCGGCAAGCGCGGTATTCTTCTGCAGGCCGGTTATCACCGGGTGACCGTTTCCTGTACGAAGGGGACCGGGTTCCATTTGTACCGCGATCCGGGCGGCGAGGAGTTGGTGCCTCTGAACAAAGAGGGGTGAGAGGCAGGTGTGCACCGGATGAAAACCGGGTGAAAAATGAAGCGAAATTTCTCTTGAAAATCCCCATGAATGGGGCGCTGGAGAGAAATTTCGCGTCATTTTGCAAAAAGAGTTGGATTTTTCTTTTGCGCCGTGTATAGTCGCTGCCGCGCGAGTCATTAAAACCCGGCCGTCGGTCCTTCGGATTTCTTTGGAAATGAGAGCTCGCTCGAAGGGGAACCCGGTCACTCACATACCATGTCGGAAACAGAAAAGAAAGACACCAAGGACGCCATTCAATTGGCCCGCTTCGAGATCCCTAGCCGTCTTGAACGCATCGAAGATCCCGCCAACCCGAACCATGTCACGTTCGTCGCAGAACCGATCGAAACGGGTTTCGGTCATACGCTGGGCAATTCCCTGCGCCGCGTCCTCCTCAGCTCCCTTGAAGGCGCTGCCATTACCTCCGTCCGCATCGCCGGTGCGCAGCACGAGTTCACCTCCCTTCCGGGCGTGGTGGAAGATGTGACGGAAATCGTCCTGAACCTCAAGAAGGTCAAGTTCGTCCACCATGGCAAGGAGCCCCGCACCCTGTCCCTTCGTGTTACGAAGCAGGGCGTTGTGACTGCCGGAGACATTCAGGAAGATACGATGTATGAAGTGGTCAATAAGGATCAGGTGATCTGCACGCTCGACCAGAACACGATTCTCGACTGCGATTTCGAAGTCAACGTGGGCCGCGGTTTCCACACCAGTGAAGAAAACAAGGTGAAGGATCGCCCGATCGGAGTGATCCCGATCGACTCCATTTTCTCCCCAGTTGTCCGTGTGAAGTACGGCGTCGAAAACGCCCGTGTCGGCCAGATGACAGAATACGACAAGCTGATCATGGAAGTGTGGACAGACGGTCGCATTTCTCCGAACGACGCAATGCTTCAGGCTTCTGCCATCCTTCGCCACCATCTCGATGTGTTCGTCGAAAGCGATGAACGCCAGGTGACGTTCGAACAGGCTTCTTCGGATTCCCAGGACGGCAATACCGCACAGCTGCGTAAACTCCTCAACATGAGCGTGAACGAAATCGAACTTTCCGTCCGCGCCGCGAACTGTCTCAACAACGCCAACATCACGACGGTCGGCCAGCTCGCCATGAAGACGGAAAGCGAAATGCTCAAGTACCGCAATTTCGGCAAGAAGTCCCTCAACGAAATCAAGGACAAGCTCGTGCAGCATGGCCTTTCCCTCGGCATGCAGTTCGATCCGAAGCTTCTTTCCGGACCGGCCCCGGCTCCGAAGATGCGTGCGGAATCCGACGATGTGCGCGCTGCGGACATTCACGCCCTGATTTCCCACAATATCGAAGCCTACGACGACGACGAGGTTTAATTTCAACAATATATACATCAAACAGAATAGAATACCATGAGACACGGAGTAAAAAAATCCAAGCTTCAGCGCAAGGCTTCCCACCGCAAGGCTCTTCTTGCCAACCAGGCTTGCAGCCTGGTCACATACGGTCGCATTACGACGACCCTTGCCAAGGCCAAGGCTCTTCGCCCCTATGTCGAAAAGCTGATCACGCTTGCCAAGCGCGGTGATATTCATGCCCGCCGCCTTGTGACGGGTACCATCCATCAGGACAAGTGCGTGAAGCGCCTGTTCGACGAAATTGCCGGCCTCTGTGCTGACCGCCAAGGCGGTTACTGCCGTATCGTGAAGCTCGGACAGCGCCTGACGGACTCGGCTCCCATGGCGATCATCGAAATCATCGATATGCCGCAGATCAAGGCTCCTGAAGCTCCCGCCACGACGGAAGCGACTGCCTAAGCCCTGTTGCTTTTCATTGAAAAAACCCGCCGTTCCCGAAAGGAGCGGCGGGTTTTTTGTGTCTTGCGGACAGCCCGGATTTCAGGCTATGTGCCGGATATGGCCAAGTTGCCGATTGAACGGGGCCGGGGTACCCATCAATCCGGCATGGCGTGTCATGAATGTATCCGGCTGTTGCCGGAAGCGGGATTGCCGGAGTGCGATCCCGCGTGTTGCGGCGGAGTCCGCCAGGATTTTCAAAGGGCTGGGGGTGTTGAGTGTCTATTCGATGATCCAGTCAACGAAAATGGGCCGTTCCCGCTGGCTGGATCATGGAAGACTCAGGAGATCATGCGGGCGCGTTCGACGCGTTCCGGCAGGGTCAGTACATTATCGTTCAGGATGCTGAGTACCTTGTCCAAGTATTCCTTGGCTTTGTCGAAAGCTGCTTCTTCGGAGCCGTGTTTCAGGTCTGAGAAGTACTTGGTGATCAGATTCCCGTGGCGTTGGACGGAGACGCGCCAGCCTTGGAAGTCTGTTGTCGCATATGTGAAACGTGTGATGTTTTTGGTATACATTTCAGATTATGGGTTGGGTTTTGATTAGTAAGGTACAACGTCTGGGTGATGATGTTGATGAAGGTTAAACACGCGAGCCAGCCGAGTTGTTCAATGCTGTTTTTTATATTTTTGGAATTGTTGTAAAATATTGTTTATATCGTTCTGATGTTCAGTCTTTTAATGAAAATCTAACTAAATTAGGATGAGACGTCATGCCTGGTGTGCGGTTGCCGCGCGAGCTGCCTTGTCTGACGGAGTGCAGGAGGAGTCCCGTCAGGCCGGGGGGAGGGTGTCGTACAGTGCGTCGCGGTCGGCGGGCACATGTGGGTAATGGCTGCGCAGGATGGCGATGGCGGGCATGCCCTGGCGGTACATGCCATGCTCTTCCGCGAGTCTTTTTTCAAAGTGCTGCATGATGTGCCTGGTGGCCGTACGTGTTTCCAGATAGGCCAGCGCCCGGTGCAGCATGAGGTGGATTTCGGGGATAGGCGTGCGGGGTTCGACCGTAGCGAGCAGGAGCTTGGTCATGTAGCCTGCCAGTCTCAGTTTCGGAAAGGAGTGGCGCAGGGCGAGCCGGGGATTGAGCAGGGAGACGCTTTTGAGGTGGTCGAGGTCTCCCGTTTTGGACGTTTCCCACAGGAGTTCCGCTTCGAAGAAGAGGTCGAGACGCCCGAAAAAGTCGCCGCCGGGCTTGAGGGCGGTTCGGGCTGCCGTGCGGATGATTCCGTGGTCTGCCGTGCTCCAGACGACGATCAATCCCGTTTCGCCGAGAGGGTAGGTTTTCAGGATGATTCCCGTATCCTGCGGCATGAGTGCGGGTGGAATTAGATTCCCGTCGGAAGGAACTTCATTTGTTCCACGATGCGAAGGTAGGTTTGGAAGATGGGGGTGGAGCCGAAGATTTTTTCGGCAGTGCGGATGGATTGGATGCCTTTGCTCATGTTTTTATCCTGCAGGTAGCGGACTGCTTCCATGAAGTAGAACCGCGGCGAGTCTTCGAGGATGTCTGCTTCGGCGGCATATTTGGCGGCTTCCTGATCCTTCCCCATTTTGACGAGGCTGGCGTATATTTTGAATTTCAGGACGTTGAGCAGTTCCGGGTTGCTGTCGCCGGGGAGTGCATCGAGTATTTCACGGAAGAGTTTGATGCTGGTTTCATATTTGCCCTGAAGCATGGCCAATGTGGCGATGTTGGCCTTGTTGGTGAGGTCGTCCGGCTGGATGGCCTCCACTTTGTTGTATTCCGCGAGGGCCGTGTCGTAGGAGCCTATTTCCATGTAGCAGGAGCCACGGAGGGTGTGGATGTGGGGATTGCCTTTGTAGATTTGTTCCGCATTGTCCAGTTTTTCAAGGCAGGAGAACCAGTTTCTGGCGAAAAAGTCGTCTTTGGCCTGCTGGAACAGGGTAAGGTATTTGATGCGTTCCTTTTCGGGAAGGTTCGTGAAGCCTACCATCCATTGGGGCATGTCGTCGGGTACGGTTTTGTCTTCCGTTTGGGCTGGCGGCAGTTCCGCTGCGGCGGGTTTGCCCTGAGCAAGGGCGGCACCGGTGAAGGAGAGCAGGGGAAGGATGAGGAAGGTGGGTTTCATGACGGATGGAGGCGTTGTTGTATCCGGTCGGCGACGGCTTCCGGCGTCAGGCCGTATTTATGGTGCAGGAGGTCGGCGGTGCCGTGTTCGATGAAGGTGTCGGGCCAGCCGATGAGTTCGACGGGGCAGGTGTCCGGTTCGTCGTGCAGGGCTTCGAGGACGGCTGATCCGAAGCCGCCGGAGACGACATGGTCTTCGAGCGTGCAGAGGATCTTGCAGCGGCGTGCATACCGGAGCAGGCTGTTTTTGTCGACGGGTTTGGCGAATCGGGCGTTGATGAGGGCGACGCTGTAGCCTTGAGCTTCGAGGAGGCGCGCAGCCTGTTCCGCGAGGCCGTTCATGCTGCCGAGGGCGAAGAGGGCGATGTCCGTCCCGTCCTGAAGGGTTTCCGCGCGACCGATGGGCAGGAGTTCCGCCTGGGCGGGGATGGCTGCTCCCGTGCCCGTGCCGCGTGGGTACCGGATGGCCGTGGGGCCGTCGTTGTACGCGTTCATGGTGTGGAGCATGTTGTAGAATTCGGCTTCGTCGCGGGGTTGCATGATGACGAGTTTCGGGATGGCCCGCATCATGGCAATGTCGAAGAGTCCGTGATGGGTGGGGCCATCGTCCGGGGAGAGGCCGGCGCGGTCCATGCAGAGGCGCACGGGAAGGTCCTGCAGGGCGATGTCGTGCTGGATCATGTCGATACAGCGCTGCATGAAGGTGGAGTAGACGGCGAGGTAGGGTTTGTAGCCTTCCGAGGCCATGCCTGCCGCGAAGATGGCGGCGTGTTCTTCCGCAATGCCGACGTCGAAGAAGCGTTTCGGGTATTTTTCCCGGAAGAGGCTGAGCATGGTGCCCGTGGGCATGGCGGCGGTGATGGCGGTGACTTTGGGGTCGTCTCCAGCCATTTCCGTGAGGGTGCGGGCAAAGATTTCGGAGTAGGTGGGCGTGGCGTTTTTCTGCGTGGATCCGTCCGAGATGCTGTAGCAGCCGACACCGTGGAATTTGCTGGGGTTGTCGATGGCGGGCTGGTAGCCGCGGCCCTTTTCCGTGATGATGTGCAGGAGGGTGGGTTCGTTGCGGCGTTTGATGATACGCAGCAGTTTGATGAGCTTCGGGATGTCGTGGCCGTCCACGGGGCCGTAGTAGGAGAGCCCGAACTGGCCGAAGAGGCTGGCGGGCGAGATCATGCCCCGTGCAGTGGAGGCGAGTTTGCGGGCCTGGTAGCGTACTTCGCTGCCAGCCAGTTTTTCGATGAAGCCTTCCGTTTTGTCGCGGAGCCATGTGAAGGTTTCCGTGGCCTGGAGGGAGGCGAAGTATTTGGCGAGCGCACCGACGTTTTTGTCGATGGACCATTCGTTGTCGTTGAGGATGGTGATGAAGCGTCTGCTGGTCTGGGCGACGTTGTTGAGGGCTTCGAGCGTGGTGCCGCAGGTGAAGGCTCCGTCTCCCGCGACGGCGACGACATGGTAGTTTTCACCGTCGAGGTCTCGAGCGGCGGCCATGCCCAGCGCGGCGGAGAGGGCGGTTCCGGCATGGCCCGCGCCGAAGGCGTCGTGCGGGGATTCGGAGCGTTTCATGAAGCCCGAGATGCCTTCGAACTGGCGGATGGTGTGGAGTTTGTCCGCACGGCCGGTCAGCATTTTATGGACGTAGGACTGGTGCGAGACGTCGAAGAGGATTTTGTCTTTCGGGGAGTCGAAGACGGAGTGGAGCGCGATGCTCAGTTCGACGACGCCAAGGTTCGGGGCGAGGTGGCCGCCTGTTTTCGAGAGGGTGTCGACCAGCACGGAGCGGATTTCCTGAGCCAGCTCGGGGAGCTTGTCAGAGGGCAATGCCTTGACGTCTGCCGGGGAATGGATTTCCCGGAGCAGGGGGGGCAATTCATTGCAGGGAGAATTCATCATCGGTTTCGTGTTGTTCTGGCGATGCGTCGAGGTTGGGAGAGGCGAGGTCTCCGGTGTTGTTTTCGAGCGTTTTGATGCGGAGTTCGGCGTTTGCAAGGATGCCCCGGCAGTATCTGATCAGTTTGCTGCTTTCTTCCGAGAGGGCGATGGCCTGTTCCAGTTCCGTGTCGGTATTGTCTAGGAGGGTGAGGATTTCCTGCAGGCGTGTTATCGCCTGTTCGAAGCTCGGTGCGGCGGTGTCCTGTTTTTTTGCGGTTCGGGCAGCCATTGAGGTTACGGATGTATGGTTTGCTGGGCGTTGAAGTCTTCTGCGTAGTAGATCATGTCGACACCGTACAGGATGCTGTTGTATTTTTTATCGGTCAAGTCGAGGCGGAAGCGGCTTGAGATTGGCGCGAGCTGGTCGCATGCCGCCGAGAACGGAGCTACTTTCGTGGTTTGGCGGAGGAGGTTGCCGTCCATGACGAGGGGGGCGAAGTCGCCGTAGGTCAGGGCGATGCGGCGCATGCCGAGGGTGTCGTGCGACGAGGGGGTGATCAGGATGCCCTGCACTTTGCTGTTGCTGGTGCGCAGGATGTTTTCCAGCGCGTCGAATTCGGCAACTTTCTTGGGCATCCACAGGGCGGGACGGTCGGCATACCAGGCGACGGCCCAAGGCTGGTCGGTCATGATGACCTGGTCTTTTTTCGTCATGTCGTGCAGGGTGCCGTTCATGCCTGCGGGGAAGTAGGGCCATTTGGGCACGCCTTTGCCTTTCGTGTCGCTCATGAAGGTGAGAGCGCGGCTCAGTTCAGGGCCGAAGCGCAGGATGTACGGGCCGGCGGAGACGGCAATGATGATGAAGATGATGAAGCCTTTGGTGAAGTGGTCGCTTTTTTCCAGTTTCAGGCGGGCGATCATGATGTAGATGAAGGAGAGGCCGTACGCAGCGAAGAATGGCGTGAAGAGGAGCTGGAGCTGGGAGGAGGAGAAGGAGTCCTTGATGCCGTAGAGAGCCATGCCGACGGTGGCCATGAGCCACATGGCGAGGAGCGCCCATTTCAGGTGGTTGAGCAGGGTGTTTTTGTAGGTGTGGAAGAGGGCGATGAAGAAGAAGGGGGTGATGACGATGGAGCCGAGGTTCTGGTACAGGTTGTCCACCTGAGAGAGGGAGCTGCCGAAGAGCATGATGAGGAGGCCTTTCGTGTCCAGCGGTACGGTGCCTTGTGAGACGGCGCGCATGATGGTGTCTTCCTCTCCCATGATGCCGTTGTAGATGCTGTAGACGGAGGTGCCGAACCAGCTTCCCGTAGCGCCGTTGTTGCGCAGCAGGAAGTAGCCCGTGACGAGCAGGAGCAGGCCGACGCCGGGCAGGGCGAATGCGCCGGCGGGGCGAAAGTGGATGGCGACGAAGATCAGGAATCCGAGGAAGACCCATACGGAGAGCCAGCAGGAGAGGACCATCAGGACGAGGAGGGCGGAGGCGATGCCGATGTGTATCCAGACTTTGGGTACGATATGCTCCTCCTGTGCCTTGACGGCTGTGAGCAGGGAGTTCATGGCGAGCAGGAAGAGGGAGAGCATGAGCATCTGCGGCAGTCCGCTGGCGGCGAATTGCAGGAAGAGGTTGCTGAGGATCATCAGGACGGTGACGACGCTGGCTATGCCTTCGTCGAAGAGCCTTCTGAGGAGGTAGAAGGCAAGGCCCATGGCTACGATGAAGAAGACGGTGGAGAGCCCGGCAATGATGCGGTCGGGGCCGTAGATGTTGCTGTTGTCCGGTATGCGGGAGTTGTCGTAGCTGTCCATGCCCGTGCATTTGAGGGCGATCGCATCAATCAGTATGTTGAGGGGAGGCTGGTAGGTGTCTTTCAGCGCCAGCGCATTGAGGGATTTGCCTTGCACTTCGCTTGATGTCTGGAGGTCGATGGGGCGGATGAATTGCGTGGTGAATCCGTTGCCCCGAGCCACTTCGCGGGAGATTTGCGCCTGGTCCATGGCGTCGCGGTGTTCCAGCCCCTGGAAGGTGAAGAGGAGCTGCATCATCGACAGGAATATGAGCAAGGCGAAGATGACGACTCGGATGGCGGTATTGGACGGACGGTGTGCTTTCATGTGCTGGATGGAAAATCGGTGGCGAGCTCCGGATATTCCGCAAGCTTGCGATGGAGTGTGCGGCGGCTGATGCCGAGCAGCCGGGCGGCTTCCGAGCGGTTGCATTCCGCTATTTCGAGAGCTTTGCGGATGGTTTGCCGCTCGACCCATTGTAAATTAAGATTGGGGTGTTTTTCAAGCCTAATTGCTAGCGGTTCGGCATCCGTTCCGATGTTTTTTGCGGAAACGGTTTTTTCGGCGTCGGAACTGGAGGCGGAGAGGAAGGAAGGGAGGTCGTCCGGGCCGATTTCCCTGCCGGACGACATGACGACGCCGTGTTCGATGGCGGTGCGGAGCTGGCGTACGTTGCCGGGCCAGGAATAGTTGCGGAGGAGGCGGAGGGCCGGCTTGGTAAGGATTTTGTCGCTTTTGCCGTTTTCCCGGCAGAATTCCTTCAGGAAGGCGTGGGCCAGCAGGACGATGTCGTCCTTCCTGTTGCGGAGGGGCGGCATGTCGATCTGTACGATGTTGAGGCGGAAGTACAGGTCTTCCCGGAAGGTGCCTTCCCGTACCATGGCAGCGAGGTTTTTGTTCGTCGCGGCGATGACCCGTACGTCGATTTTGATCGGTTCGTTGGAGCCGACGCGTTCGATGGTGCGTTCGGAGAGGGTGCGCAGGAGTTTGACTTGCGTTGAGGCGTCGATTTCCCCGATTTCATCAAGGAAGATGGTGCCGCCGTCGGCCTGTTCGAATCGTCCGATGCGGCGTTGCCCGGCTCCGGTGAAGGAGCCTTTTTCATGGCCGAACAGTTCGCTTTCCAGAAGCTGGGGGGAGAGGGCGGCGCAGTTGACGGCGACGAATTTGTTTTTCGGCCTGCCGGAGAGGGCGTGGATGGCATGGGCGACGAGTTCTTTGCCCGTGCCGCTTTCCCCTTCGATGAGGACGGTGGTGCGCGTGGGGGCGACTTGCCGGATGCGGGTGAAGAGGGTTTGCATTTCCGGGGTGTCGCCGAGGATTTTTTCCAATCCGGCGGATGGTGCGAGCCGCGTTTGCAGGTCGCGGTTTTCCTCTTCGAGGGTGCGTGTGCGGTTCGCTCGCTGAAGCAGGAGGTCGACTTCGTCGAGGTTCAGGGGTTTGGTGACGAAGCTGAACGCACCCTGTTTCATGGCTTCCACGGCAGTGTCGACGGAGCCGTAGGCCGTCATGACGATGCAGTTGGGCGGGTCGTCGAGGGTTTTGCCGTATTGGAGGATGTCCATGCCGCTGTCTCCACCGAGGCGCAGGTCGGTGAGGACGAGGTCGATGGGTTCGGAGGAGAGGATGGCCTGCGCCTGAGCGAGGTTGGCAGCCGTGTAAACCTCATAGTGATCCTCCAGCGCCATGCGGAGGGCATCGCGCGTGGGTTTTTCGTCATCGACGATGAGCAGGAGCGGCTGCACCATGAGGTCGGGGGCGGAAGGCGGATTCAGATGATCCAGAGGCCTTCGGTGGGGTCGAAGCCGCAGAGGACGTTGAAGGCGTGGACTCCCTGGCCGCCGGCTCCTTTGATGACGTTGTCTTCGGCGCTCATGAGGACGATGCGGCCCGTGCGCGGGTCGTAGGCCCAGCCGATGTCCACAAAGTTGGTGCGGGTGACGTTTTTCGTGTCGGCGCATTTATTGGCTCCCAGCAGGCGGACGAACGGAGCATTCTTGTAGGCTCCTTCGAGTGTTTTCCCGATTTGGGCCGGGTCGGCTCCGGGTTTCAGTTTTGCGCTGGTGGTGGTGCAGATGCCTGTGTTGACGGGGACGAGGTGCGGTGTGAAGGAGATGACGATTTTTTCTCCGGCGGCGGCACCGAGTTCCTGTTCGATTTCGCTCAGGTGGCGGTGTTTCGGTACGCCGTAGGCACGCACGCTTTCATTGCATTCACAGAAGAGGAGGGAGATGTCGGCTTTGCGTCCGGCGCCGCTGACGCCGCTCGACGAGCAGACGACGATGCCTTCCGTTTCGAGCAGTCCGGCTTTCAGCAGAGGGATGAGCGGTAGGAGGATGCTGGTGGGATAGCAGCCGGGGGAGGCGATGAGGCGGGCTTTGCGGATTTCTTCGCCGTGCCATTCCGGCATGCCGTACACGGCTTCCTTGAGCAGGTCGAGGTCGGGATGGGGTTTGTCGTAGAATTCTTCATAGACGGCGGGGTCGCTGATGCGGAAGTCCGCGCTGAGGTCGATGACTTTGACTCCTGCATCCACAAGGCCGCGGGCATAGGCGGCGGCGACGCCGTGCGGGAGGGCGAGGAATGCGACTTCGGCCCCCGTTGCGGCGACGGCGGGTACGTCGGAATCCGTGAAGCGCAGGTCGGCTCCGGGTACGTGGCGGAAGCGGGGGAAGACGTCTTCCAGCATTTGTCCCGCATACTGGCGGGAGGTGGCGCATACAAGTTCCACACCCTGATGGCGCAAGAGAATGCGCAAGAGTTCCTGGCCGGTGTATCCACTGGCGCCGATGACTGCTACCTTGACTTGCTTCATAACGAAAATTATCTTGCCATGAAAAAAATCTATTGACAAGAGCAAAACGAGCGTGTATATTCCGCCCACGCCAATTGGCGTCCCAATTCGGGCTGTAGCGCAGTCTGGTAGCGCACCTGCATGGGGTGCAGGGGGTCGTGGGTTCGAATCCCGCTAGCCCGACCATTTCCCCATTAAAACCCTCGGAAATCCAAACGATTTCCGAGGGTTTTTGCATAGGTAGTGTGTTGGAAGGGCTATTTTGCCATTCTTCCCTTAGTTGTTGCGGTTGGCGCGAGCTGGTTCTATGCCGAGGATGATGTGATATGTTCATCTTTTTATTTAAGGGTTTTTTGGTATTTTTTTGTTATTAATCATATGGCGGTGTGACGGTATTTTGATTTAATTGCCGAAATCCTGTTTTTTGTTATTGCCAAACGAGGAGGAATTGAGTATAGGAAGGATGCTGTCTATTGATTACTTTTTATGAAACTGCATCTTCCTCTCTCCCTTCGGAGTGCATTGTTGGCTTGCTTCGCTTCTGTTTCCTCAGTTTTTGCCGCAGTTCCTGCGGTGACTCCCGGTTCGATCGCGTTTTGCGGGGATTCCATTACGCAGGCTGCCGGCGGGGGTATCGGGAACGGCTACCGGTTTCAGGTGTTCAAGAATTTCGTCGATAACGGTGTTGCCTACAATCCTGTGGGCTCCCATCAGACGAATGGGGCCGAGGGGTCGGCGGCGCTTTCCTACGCCGGGATGACTTTCAACAAGACGAATGAAGGCCACAGCGGCTGGTGGGCTTCCGATTTGACGGGAGACAGTGGAGCGGGCACTCATGGTGGCGCGATCCATTCTTCGATTGCCAATTGGACGGGGCAGAGTACGACGCAGTTCGGAACGCCGACTCCCTATACGGGAACGACGTACAATCCCGAGAAGGTGTTTATTCTGGCGGGAACGAACGATATTCTGCACATGAATAATACGACCGCTCCGGATACGGCGACGATGGTGGCCCGTATTCTGAAGTGTGCGGAGCAGTACAGGGCTGCCAATCCGAATGTGGAGGTTTATGTGGGCGCGCTGCTGCCGCAGGAGGGAGTCGGGTATAATAGCTGGAATCCGTCCGTGTACAATATGCGGGTGCGCGAGGTGAACGAGGAGTTGAAGAGGAAGGCGGCGGAGTTGGGGTATGTGTTCGTTCAGACGGATCTCGGCCTGCGGGGGGCGGGAGACGCTCCTTTGGCTGCGGCTTCGTTTACCGGGGACAATTTGCACCCGAATCGTCAGGGTGAGCTGATTATGGCTGGCAATATCGCCCGTGCTCTCGGCGTCGGCCAGCGTAGTGCGGGGCTGGCCAGAGTGGCTGTATCGGATTCGCGTTTTACATCGATGGGGCATGCGGCGCCTCCCTCCGTGCAGGGGACGGCATGGTCGGCGATGGAAGGTCAGAACGCGTTTCTCGTGCGGAGTACGGGTAGGTCGTTTTTCCAGCAGTCGTGGTCGGATGCCGGTTTCGATATGGCGAAAGGGTTTACTTGCGAGTTGAGCCTCCAGATGTTTTCGAATGCTTCGGCGAACAATCTTTTCAGTCTGCAGGTGGGGAACGGTACGGCGAACGGTTTGCTGAATATTACCGAGGATCGCATTTCCTGGGGGGCGACGATTCTGTATGTCGGTTCCAATACGGATGAGGTGGTGGATTTTCGCGTGGTGTACCATACGGGAACCGCGACGGACGGTTCATCGGTGTCTTCCGGGTATTATGTGTGGCGCAACGGCGTGCTGATCGGTGAAGCTTTGTCTTCTACCGGAGCCGGGTTTGCCGGTTTGCAGGCAGGAGCCTTGCAGGGCGGCGGCGTTCTGGTCGGGGTGACGGATCTTTCATGGAGCAATAGCGGGGCGTTT
Organism: Neoakkermansia glycaniphila; assembly: GCF_001683795.1. Lineage (GTDB taxonomy): Bacteria > Verrucomicrobiota > Verrucomicrobiia > Verrucomicrobiales > Akkermansiaceae > Akkermansia > Akkermansia glycaniphila. The sequence goes on along the minus strand of NZ_LIGX01000014.1, from coordinate 41,229 downwards.
GCCGCAGATTATAAGGGGCTTGCCGCGGCGGATAAGGATGCCAAGGGGACGGAGCGTTTGTCGAATAGCAGTCTCGATTCGTCGACGGTGCCTTCGACATCGTGGGTGGTTGACTGGCCGACGGGGGCGACGGTGATTGCGAAGTCTTCCCTTGCCGATGTGCGGACGGATATCAATAATTTGGGGACGACCGTGAATGCGAGGGTGACGGGCGAGGTGCTGAACGGGGCTTCTTCTGCGACGGCGTCGTTCATTACGTCGACGACGGCTTCGAGCGCGTATATCGAGCTGGCGGGGACGTGGAAGGCTGCGGCGAATTCCAATAATTTCTTCAATGTGGCATGTTCGTCCCACGGGACGGGGAATGTGTATTTCAAGGTCGGCGAGGGGGGCAGGATCGTCAATAACAACGATTCCGCCTATTCGGGAACCGTGTTCGGCATGAATGCGATTTCGACGTTCAACGGCAATATGTATCTGGAGTTTTCCAGCAGCGCGTTGTCGATGGCGGGCGGCCAGGTTGCGGCTCTCGGCTATTACGGCTGTATTGTCGGTACGTGGAATTCGAATATCAACGGTTCTTCGACGATGGTGTTTTCGAACGGGTCGTTCGGTACTGCCGGGAGTACGGGGACGTCGGGTTTCATTATTGCGGGAGGCATGAATAACGGCGCCTCGAACCGGAATGTGACGGGGAGTACGTTTATCGAGATTTCCGGCGGTACGTTCCACAACGGGATTGCTGCGGGAGGGTATAACGGCGATGTGGCGACGAATGCGAATACGGGGACGCATGTGCTGATTTCCGGCGGTACTCTGAACGGGAATGTGTATGGCGGTTCCGCCGGGAACGGTACGGGGTTGCATGCGGGGGGTAATGTGGGGACTGCTTCGAATGCGAGCAGTACGCATTTGACGGTCGACGGTTCGAATGCAGCTTCTTCCGCTTTGGCTGTCAACGGTTCCTTGTTCGGAGGAAGCCGCGGTGCGGGTGTCGTGTTCGGCGATACGAATATTACGGTGCGGAATTTCACGGAGTCCACGCTTTCGAGTTTCGGAGCAGGGGCGGTGTTGAATGGAGGTTCCGAAGGCGGCGGCGAGGTTCGCGGGAGCCGGAATCTGACGTTCAGCAATGTGAAGGGGACTTTTGCCAATAAGCTGTCGAATTTCGATGCGTTGACGGTGAATGGCGGTGCCGATGTGCGTCTGGGGAATGTTGCGTCTTCGTCGGTCGGCCGCGTTTCTGTGGCGACTGGAGCCAGGCTTGCTGCCGGGGCGAATGTGTTGAACGGTGCGGTGTTTTCCGGAGGCGGTACGCTCGAGTTGTCCGGTGCGGGTACGTATGCGCTGCGCCTGATGCAGGCGGATGGCAAGGGTTCCCTGATCGCATCCGGTACGGGAGTGAAGGCCGATCTTGGCCTTGGTGCGGCGGAGTCGTCCGGCGGCCATGTGCGGATGGGTTCGCTGGCGCTTGGTTCCGATTCGTCACTGATGTTCGATCTCGGCAAGAATGTCGCCACATCCGCCTTCAGTTCTTTGACGGTTGATGAGATGAGTTCTGATGCGGCTGTGCGCCTGTTGTTCAATTTGTATGAATTGAGGGTCGGAGCCGGCGAGTATACGCTGATTGCGGGGGATTTGAGCAGGGTGGCGTCTTTCGATGTTTCGTCTCTCGTGCTGCCGGAGTGGCAGCATGCTTCGTGGAATACGGATACTTACAAGACGGACGGCAAACTGGTGCTGACGGTGACGGGCGATGTGCAGGATTTGAACTGGAACGGCAGGCCCGACGGGATTTGGAAGGAGAACGATGAGGCCAATAAGGTGTGGAAGGACGGTTCGGGCGCGGCAGCTGCGTTCAGGCAGAGCGATTCGGTGTTTTTCGCCGATGTGTCCGGTACGGTGACGATCGAAGGTCTGGTGCGCCCCGGCGAGATCAGCGTTTCCGGGAATAGCGGCGCTTTGGTGCTGGCGGGTTCCGGGTCGATCGGCGGTACGGCTGCGCTGGTGAAGACGGGTTCCGGTTCGTTGACGATCGAGACGGCGAATACGTATTCCGGCGGTACTACGATTGACGGCGGTACGGTGATTTTGAAGAGTAACGAGGCTCTCGGTACGGGAGCGGTCGAGATGAAGTCCGGCAGGCTTGAACTGGCTACGGTTGGAGGCGGTTCGTATGCGAACGATTGGGTGTTCAACGGTACAAGTGCCGGGAATACGGTCGTTGCAACGACGGATTCCATTCTTTCGGGCGGTGTGTCCGGTACGGGTGGTTTTACTTTGGGCGGCGGCAGGCTGGTTTTGGCCGGTACGGCATCGCAGGCCGGGGCTATCGTGGTGAACGGCGGAGCGACTCTTTCGCTGGATTCCATTTCGCTGACGGGTGCAGGCGGGATTACGTTGAATAACAATTCCTCGCTGGAGTTGCAAGGCCAGTCGGCGTCGACGGGAGCGGTCGGTATTGCTGCCGGGGTTTCCTCAACGTTGAAGGGCGCGGGTTCGCTGAATGCGACCGTGGTTTTGGGCGGGACGATGCTGGTGGGTGAAGGGAAGGATGGCGGTTCGCCGGGAATCAACCGCGTGACGACCGGAGCCAACGGTACCATTATGGCCGATTCGGCGGCGACCCGTACGTTGCGTGTGACCGGAGAGTTGACGGTTTCGGGCGTGACGTTGAATCTGGGAAGCGCCAATGCGGCCAATAGCGGCAAGATCGTGATTGACGGGAAGATGTTCATGGGGGCTGCGAATAATGCTCTTCGCGTTTTCTCGGATGCCGTGGTGAAGGATTTGACTGCCGGAGGGTATGCCAGTACGATTGAGGTGGCCGACGGCAAGACGCTGACGGCTATTGATCGCAGTTCCCAATCCAATAACGCGGCAACGATTACGAAGACGGGAACCGGGCGTTTCGTGATGCAGAACTGGTCGGCCGCGACGAAGAGCAATGTGACGATCAATGCCGGGACGTTCGAATTTGCTCCTTCCGGCGATTTGACCTATGGTTCCGTGATCGGCGGTGCGGGCAAGTTTGCCAAATCCGGTGCGGGACGCCTGATTCTGACCGGCAACAATACGTTTACGGGCGGCACGGAGTTGAAGGAAGGCGTGCTGAGGGCAGGAAACGCCAATGCACTGGCGGGAAGAGCGCTTGCCGTGACCGGGAATTCGACGCTGGAGCTCGGGATGAACAATGCCGCGCTGGCTTTGTCGCTGAATTCCCTGTCTGTGGCAGCAGGATCCAATCTGAATGTGCTGATGGATATCGGTGCGACGCAGGATTCCATCAATATGGGTGGGGGTTCGATCACGGGTTCCGGTACGGTGCTGGTGAAGTTCGCCAATGTGACGGGGTTTGCCGCAGCAGGTTCGTATACGCTGGTGACGAATGCCAACGCGACGGCAGCTTCCCATACGGCGACCCTTGATTTCGACGGGGCCGTTCTGGGCCGGGGGCAGACGGGCGTTCTTGCATGGGACGGCGGCTCCCTGAAGCTGACGGTGGCGGGTACCGCTCAGACGGATGCCGCTTCACTGACATGGGCAGGTCCGGACGATGCCGGTATCTGGAGGGCAGGCATGGGCGATGCAGTCTGGAATACGGCCACGGCAACCGACCGTTTCTATACGGGCGACCATGTGGTGTTCGGCGCAGCGGGCGCGCATGATCTTGCCCTTGTCGGCAAGGTGTCGCCGGGCAGTATCCGCGTGGAAGGGGATCGCGATTATGCATTCGGCGGTACGGGTGAGATCGGCGGTTCCGGCAATCTGACGAAGACCGGGAATTCCACGTTGACGCTTGGAACGAATAATTCCGGCTGGTCGGGTGCGATCGCCCTGCAGCAAGGAAAGATCGCTTTTGCCGCCGGAGGTCTCGGCACAGGCGCCATTACGGCGACCGGAGGTACGACGCTTCAATGGTTGAATGGGGCTTCCGATAATATCTGGGGTCGTTTGTCGATTGTGCAGGATGCGTTGAACGGCAAGGTCGTGACGCTCGATACAGGGGTAAATAACGTGTCGGTGGCGGAGGGGCAGGCGATTGCCGGTTCCGGCAACGGGATTGTCAAGCTCGGTTCGGGCACTTTGTCTTTTGCCGGACGCAATCATTTGGCAGGAAGCCTGACGATCGGTTCCGACGATGCGGATGGCGGTACGGCCGTTTTCGGCGTGACGTCTGCTGTCGGCACGGTGCAGGGTATTGTCAACGGGGATTTGATTGTGAAGAACGGCAAGGCCGTCGTGACGAGCGATGCGAAGTCCGTTGTGGGCTGGACGGCAGGTACTCTGCTGAGCCGGATCGTGATGGAGGAGAAGGGCGTGTTCGAGTTGAACAGCGAGCAGAGTGCGCGTAGTCTTGCGCTGGTGTTCCATGGCGGTACGCTGGCGACGACGAATAACGGTGCTTTCCTGTTCATGCGCGACGGCAGCGCGCCGTTTGCGTCCATCGAGTCGCAGGCATCGGTGCAGACGGCGACGATGGAGGCCAATCTTGTGCTGAACCAGACCGGGACGACAATGACGGTCGCCAAGGGGACGACGGTGAGCGGAGTCGATCTCGTGATGTCCGGCAATCTTTCCGCCGGTACGGCGACGAATACGGTGACGAAGGAGGGGGCTGGCACGCTGCAGTTTACCGCCGGATATGGCGAATCGGGCGTGTTGACGGTGAACGGCGGCACGGTGATCGTGTCCGGCCAGAGTTTTGGAGCTTCCAAATTCGTGGTGGGTGCGCAAGGTACGTTCGTATTCGATATGGCGGGGAATGAAGGCGGTTATACCTATTCCCGCGCGCTGGAAGGCAGTGGTGTGGTCGGTGTCGGTGCAGGCAAGACGCTTGTGCTGGGAGCGGACAATAGTGCGTTCGGCGGGAGTTTTGCCGTAGGCGCCGGAGCGACGCTGACGGCCAATGCCGCCGCAGGAACGCACGCGTTTTCGACCCGGACCGGGGATGATGCTATTGTCTTGTCCGGTGTTTCGTCACGGCTGCTCTGGTCGGCGGCTTCTTCGGCGGATGTGCTTGGGCAGGTGTCCGGTACAGGAACAGTCGAGGTGTCGAACGGCACGCTGAAGCTGCTGCATGCCTCGAATGCCTATGGCGATACGCTGGTGAAAGGCGGTACGCTGGCGACTTATGCCGAGGATGGAGGCAATACGGTTTCCGGATCGCTCGGTTCGGGCCGGGTGTCGCTGGAAGGCGGTACGCTTGATCTCGGGTCGACGGCGGCTTTGGCCGGGAAAGCGGTCGATTTGTCGTCGGGTACTGTGATTTCCCATGCCGGGCAGGGTCTTGCCTCTACCACTGTGAAGGGCGACGGTTCGGTGACGCTGCAGTTGAATCTTCCGGCAGCCGGAAGCGATGTGTGGAATCTCGGTGTGCTTGGCCGTGAGGCGAGGAGTACGACGCGCGTGCTGGTCGAATCGGCGGCGGATGTGCCGTCGCTGGGTGCGACTGTGGCCGGAGATTACGGCTGGGTGTGCGAGGTGTTCTCTTCTGCCGGGAAGGCGGGCTGGTATGATGCTGCTGCCGGGCGTATCGTCTGGAAGGACGGTGAAGCGCTGACGAGCCGGACGACGGGTACGCCTGCCGATCTTGTGAGGCAGGGCGGGGCATCCCTCGGTTCGGCGGTTTCCGGCGGCAGTCTGCTGCTCGGCCGTGTGGAAGCGGATGCGGCGAATAATACGCTGATTCTGGCATCGCCGCAACAGGGCGACGGGCTGGCGCTTTCGGGCGTGCTGACCTATGAAGGTTCGACGGCAACCGGAAAGGAATTTACGGTTTCGGGCGGTTCGTTGTCAGCAGCTTCGCTGGATGTGACCGGACGGTTGACGCTGGCATCGGCTTCGACGCTGACGGGCGGACAGTCGATGATTCGCGATGCTTCCGTTCTGTCGCTGTCAGGTTCATCTTCCTTCTCGGGTATGGGAGGTCTCGGCGAGTTGTCGATTTTTGGTTCGAGTGTGTTGACGGGTGCGGATGCAGGCGGGTTGACCATTTTGCATGAGGTGAAGACGACGATCGGCAATCACGGTGTGCTGACGCTTGCCAATGGTGCGGCATCGGCGGGTTATCAGGCTGAAACACATGTTTCCGATGGCGGTACGCTTCAAATCGGAAGTGCGGGAGCCGGACGCAGCGCCGCCGTTGCCGGAAATCTCGGTTCGGCCGGGGTGGATGTTGCGAACGGAGGGTTGTTGAAGGTGAATGCAGGCAGTTCGCTCGGTTCTGCCGATGTGAGCGTGGCCAACGGCGGCCGTGTGGAGATGCTGGGCGGTGCGCTGTTCGGCAGTTCTTCCCTGTCTCTTGCCAACGGCGCGACGCTGGCTCTGCAGGGCAATGTGTCTCTGGATGGCAATACGATTTCCTCCGACAGGGGGGCGAACCCGGTTGCTACGGGGGTGATTTCCGTGTCCGGTGGGACGGCAAGCCTGATGTCTTCCGATGTGTTGCGGAATTTTGCCGGGACGCTTCAGGCGGCGACAGGCGGAACCTTCGATTTGAACGGCCATGCCCTTGCCTCGGGCACGCGTGTCTCTCTCGACGGCGGAACCGTGCAGGATCTGCATTTGACCGATGGCGTGACGCTGTCGAATGCCCGTGGTACGGCCGGGCGGCTGGGCGGTAATACGGAGCTTGCCGGAGGTACGATCGGATTTTCCATCAATCCTCTGGACAATGCTCCTTACGGATATGTGGCGGACGGCGTGCTGTCGTTTACGGGTGGTCCGGTGACGTTCGATTTCACGACGTCGGGGCAAGTCTGGAATTCCTACAAGGGTTCCAATGAGCGGACGTATGTGCTGGTTTCGGCTCAAGGGATTTCGATTCCGGCCGGGGCTGATGTCAACGATCTCGTGTCCATTCGGGGTATTGCGCTGGAGAATACGCGCTTCCAGACCAATCTGGCATGGGATGATGCGGCGGGCGCTTTTGTGCTCGGGTTCGACGGCGAGGCCGGCAATCTGCGCTGGGCACAGGCGGCGGGAGGTTCGTGGGGAATCGGAGCGGGCATGTCCCAGTGGGATATGAACGGCTCACAGACTGATTTCATGAACCACGATAATGTGCTGTTCGGGCAGTTGGACGGGACGGCGGGCCCTGTGGCGGTCGATGTCTCGACGGCCGATATGTTCGTCGGCAATATGACGTTTGAAGGCGGTACGGATTATACGTTTACGGGGGCAGGCAGTCTTCAGGCCGGGGCGGAACAGAGTACGTTGTCCAAGACGGGCAGCGGTACGTTGACGATGGGTATCGTAAATACGAATTACCACGGTTCCGTGCAGCTGGACGGCGGTACGGTGAATGCCGTGTCGCAGGATGCTCTCGGCACGGGAAACCGGATCGTCGTGAACGGTTCTGTCTTGAATGCTTCCGTGGCCAATGCTCTGGGTACGGGGGCGGGAGGCGTGCTGGTTCTGCAATCGGGTTCCGTGCATGCGGGGGCTGACGATGCGTTCGGCGATCGTACGATTTCCATGACGGGCGGTCTGCTGGATATGGGCGGCCATGTCGTTTCCAACGGCGTGACGATGTCCGGCGGTGCGCTGGCGAATGCCTGGCGGTATGACGGAGCGTTGAGGGCCGATGCCTCGGCTTCCGGTTTGTCGCTGGGCGGCGTCGATGCTGCACGAGTGACCGATCTGATGGTTGGAAACGGGCATGCGGTGTCCGATCTGGCGGCAGGTTCCCGCCTGGTTTTGGCGGAAAACCATTACCAATTGACGCTGAATGTAGAGAATCTCGATTCTCGCGGCGGTTCGAATCTGATTGAGTTCCGCAACGGGCAGGGGACGGTGGCCGTGGCTAACGGTGCGCCGCTGGTTCTGCTGGCCGATGACGGCGTGTATGCGGCGTTGCAGAACCTGTATCAGGGAGATATCGGCGGCAAGGCCGGGCAGATTGCAGACATGCTGCATGTGACGAACGGTACGCTTGATACCGGTTCCCTGTTGCTGGCGGACAGGAACGGCGTGGCGCTCGATCTCGATTCTCTGGAAATGTATGTGAAGGAGATCCGGAACGGCGCAGTGGTGCTTTCATGGTTCGACGTGTACAAGTCTTCCAACGGCGCGATCAACAGTTACGATGCGCTGCAACGTTTTGCCGGGGTCGATCTGGGCGGCGGTAGCCTGTCCGTCAATCTCGGTGCGCCGAATGCGGGTGAAACGCTGGAAATCAAGCGCCTGTCCGGTTCGAATGCTCGCGCCGTGCTGTCGTTGAACGGCACTTCGAATACGGCGGCCGCCTCGGTGACGCTGGTGAACAGTGCGAGCAGGCTTTGGGGCAATGGCAATCCGGATTCGCGTTTTGCCGGCAGCATCCTCGCCGCCAATACGGATATCGTGAAGAAGGGTACGGGTACGTTGACGGTGGAAGGTCGCATCGATCTGGACCGCTACAGTTCTCTTTCCATTGAAGAGGGCGGAATTTCCGGCAACAACCGGGGTACCGTATACTTGTCGGGCAATCTGAAGGTCGCGCAGGGCGGAAGGCTCGAAGCCATGGCTTTGAATATGGAATCGCGCGATGCCATGCTGACGATCGGGAACGGTGCGGTGACGTTGACGGGACTGTCCGGAAGCGGCAAGGTATCCGGTAACGGTACGCTGGCGATTTCCGGTTCGGGACAATCTTCCTCGACGGCGGATATGGGAGCCTTCAACGGCGAGATTGTCGGTCTCGGCGGTTCCCAGACGTTGACGGGCACCGGAGGTTCGCAGGTCGGCCTCCGTGCGATGAACGGCGGTGAGATGATTCTCAAATCCGTGTCTGCAGGGACGACGTACGCTTCTCTGAATGTCGCGCAGGGCGGGCGGATCGGCATCGGGCTGGATGGTTCCCTCAATTCCAATAACCGGGTGACGCTGCTGAGTGGCGGCACCGTGGCGGCCGGGGGTACGCTGGCGCTGACTCTCAATACGATGGCCGGGCTTCCCAACCCCTTCCTGCATGTGGCGGACGGGGCGACCCTGGCGATGCAGAACGGGGCAAAGGTGGTGCTGAGTGCGGCAGCCGGGCAGGAATACATCCGTGACGGAGCCGTGCCGACGACGATGGTGCTTGTGGACAGGGCTTCTCTGGAAGGCGGCTTGCAGCTCGAGTACGGCAATCTGTTCCGCAAGTATTATTCGGCGGAGAAATCGGTGGTCTTCACACGGGGCAATGAACTGGTTCTGACGACGTATGCCAGCGAAGAAGGTTTCTACGGCAATGAGAAGTACTACGGAGGCATCGGTTCTTCCACGAGCCGCGCAGGCGGAGCCTTGCTCGATGCGGCTCTGGCTTCTCTGAATCCGCAGGCGAACGACGCGGATTCCACGCTGGGCCGGGTGATGAACTACATGGATATGATGCTGGACAATACGTCCTTATCCTACAATCCGCAGGAGGCGGCTCGCCTGGCTGCGGCCGTGGCGGGAAGTACGGTGACTTCACTGGCGATGTCGCAGCACATGGCGATGCGGGACCAGCTTCTGTGGGTGCGCAATCGCGTAACGCAGATGGGCGTAGATCCCGGCGTGCAGCATGAGGATATGCCGTATCTACACATGTGGATGCAGATGAACGGGGCCAACCAGCGGCTCGACCAGAGCGGAGATGAAAGCGGCTACAAGCTGAGTTCATGGGGCGGCACGGTCGGCATGCATCTCGACCTGACTCCGGCGTGGAGTGCCGGGATGGCCTTTACGGCCGGGTATGGAGATCTGACGGCGCAGGGCGCAGATAGCCTGACCGGTGATGTGACGATGTATTACCTGAATCTTTTTGCCCGCACGCAGCAGCGGGATTGGGGACATGCCTTCATCGTGACGGGCGGCCGGAGCGATTTCTCGACAACCCGCAATGTCCGCTTCGGACAGGACGGTTACGAGGGCAAGGGCGATACGAACGGTACGAGCCTTGGAGCCATGTACGAACTGACGTACGATATTTTCCTCGATGAGGAGCGGACAAGTCTGCTGCAGCCGCTGTTCAATGCGTCGTTCGTTCACACGAAGATCGACGGTTTCGAGGAATCCGGTGCGGGTAATGCCGGGCTGAATGTGGGGTCGCAGGATATGACGACGGCGACGCTGGCTCTCGGCGCCCGCTGGATGGGGCATATCGGCCAGAATGTGTTCGGCCGCAATGCGATTGCCGAGTTCCGCCTCAATCTGGCTCAGGATATGGGCGACAGGCGCAGTTCCGCCGATGTGGCCTTCCTTGGCAACAGGGGGGCGGTGCAGGCCGTGCGGGGCGCGTCGATCGGTTCGACGGCAATTCAGGTCGGCGGCGGCATCAATGTGCCCGTGAGCCTCCAGAGCAATATTTATCTGGATGTGAACGCGGATTTGCGCAGCGGCGCGAGTTCGGTGAGCGCGAATGCCGGTTACCGCTACGATTTCTAGGAGCGAACCGGATGTTGATTTGTCCACGCCGGCGGAAACATCATTCCGTCGGCGTGTTTGCATTGCGGCTCATGGCTTGTCTGCGGTGGCTTGTTTTGATGTTGCGTTTTCCGGGGAAATGTTGTTTTATTCAAAAGGAAAGTCTTGGTCGGCAAGTAACGGTTCCGGTTAAAGGGGGCATGGTACGCATGATGCCGCCGGATCGGCTGTTGGCCGCATCACAATTTATCACGCATTTTTTATGAAACGGATTATTTCTGCTATTGCCATGTTGTGTGTATCTCTGGTTGTTCTGCCAGCCGGTCGTGCGGAGGAGCAGGCACAGGCTTCTGTTCGGGAAACACCCCGGCAGCCGGGAGCCGTGCATACGGTGTACGGTGTTGTCGGCGACGGGACGGCCATGCATTCACTGAGTCTCGTGATGCCCGACGGCGAGATGCTCTGGTTCGGCATCGGGGACGATACCGTCAAGGATCTCAAGGACGGGCTTCTGGTGGGGAAGAAGGTAGCTGTGACCTATCGGGAACCGGCCAAGGACGATGATTCGGCATGTATTATGGCTATCCGCATTGCCGATGCCTGATGGCGGCTTGCTCTGTTTTGGCAGCTGCGTGTTTTCGAGTGTGATGTGAAGGAGATGTCGCTGTGCCTTCTCTTGCCGCCTCTGGAGGGATTTTCGGCTGTTGCCATTTCGTGAATACGAAAAAGCCCTGCAAGTTCAAAACTTGCAGGGCTTTCAAATGGTTACGGGGACAGGATTTGAACCTGCGACCTTCAGGTTATGAGCCTGACGAGCTACCTGGCTGCTCCACCCCGCGATTGAATCGCTTTCTCCTTGCAGAGGGCGAGGAGAGTTTACTCCGTTTTCATTTTTTGTCAATCATTTTTTTGTCTTTTCTTTGCGAAAGTGGATAATTGGCGGTTCGGAGGGTGGCTGCAAGGTGCCGGTCGGGTGCGGGCAGGTTGCACGGAGTGTGTTTTACAGGTGAAGCATTGTGGGGTTTGTGGCAGGATTCGGTGTCCGGCATGCGTCCGGTTTTTTGCCATGAAGAGCGAATCTGATTCCATTTTGTCGTTGTGCAATGCGGCTTTGAAGCTGCTTGCCTGTCCGCCTGCCTCCTCCATGAACCCAAACGGGTCGCGAGAGGAGCGGTGCTGCTGCATGTTTTACGAGACCGTGAGGAAGGAGGTGTTGTGCGAGGTGCCGTGGCCTTTTGCCGTGAGGCGGGCGGTTCTGGAGTCGTCCGAGCCGGAAGAGTGGGGATGCCACCCTGTACCGGCCCGTGCGCATGCATTGCCTGACGATTGCCTGAAGGTGCTGCGCGTACGGGCGGACTGGTGGGTGTGCCGAGGGAGGCTGGTGTTTGCCCGCCGTTCTCCTTTGCTGTGTTCGTATGTATGTGATTGCAGGGATTTGCGGCGGTGCGATGCGCGGTTCAAGCGGGCGTTGATTTTGAAGCTGGCGTATGCGATGTCGCGGCCATTGGGGGCGGAGAGGGAGGTGCGCGAGATGTTGTTGATGAATTTCCGGCATGCAACGGAGCATTTGCGGGTTTCACATGGAGTGAAAAGTGTGAATAACTTTTTTGACGGTTTGTTTTGATGTTTTGTTGTCAATTGTTTATATTCTTTTTAACGATGTGAATAATCTGTGAACAAGGTCTGAATAAGATGGAATGGCAGTTTGAGTCTCCTGTATCGTTCCTCATGATTTTTTTGTGAACAACTCTGTGAACAAATGTCGTATCCTGCTGTTTTTTCAATGTTTTTACGATGTGAATAACTTGTGGATATATTGTGAGCAGCCTGTGCGGGAGGCGTCGGAGCGGGGGGCTTTTTTCTCGGGCCGCGGCTGTTCATCTTGCTTGACGCACCGCAGTTCTTTCTTTAGACTGGATGAAACCAGCTTTTCACCCGCAGATGTTCAAGTATTCGTACCCTTATGGCCAGGATTTTCCTTTTGTCGAGATAGAGACTTCCCAGTGTTCCGCCCGGTTGTCTTTGTACGGAGCCCAGTTGCTCGATTGGACTCCCAAGGGGCAGTTTCCGGTGCTGTGGATGAGTCCGAACGCCGAGTTTGTGGCCGGGAAGGCGATCCGGGGCGGTGTGCCTTTGTGCTGGCCGTGGTTCGGTAAGGATCCGACGGATGGCGGCAGGCCTTCGCATGGCGTGGCGCGGGTGTCACTGTGGTCGCTGGTGTCCTCCGAGGTGCTCGCGGACGGGACGGCGGTGCTGGAGCTGGCTCTGCCTGCCTCCCGGCCTGAAGATCCTTCCTCCAGGTTGCGGCTGGAGCTGGGGCAGTCTTTGGAGATGAGGTTGGTGACGGAGAACGGGACGATGCCGTTGCCATTTTCCGCCGCGTTCCACAGTTATTTTTCCGTGAGCAATTATGCGCGTACGGTGGTGACGGGGCTGAAGGATTGTCCGTTTACGGAGTTTGCTGCGGATGCGGTGCCTCACCGCGAGTCGCCCCTGCATCCTGCGGGGCATATCGACCGTATTTATTATCCGACGAAGACGGTGGTGCATGTGGCCGATCTGGAGTGGCAGCGTGTGCTGTGCCTGACGCGCAGCGGTTCCAATTCTCTTGTGGTGTGGAATCCCGGTGCCGAGTTGGCCGCCGGTATGGCGGATGTGGGGGCGGGGTTCGAGAGCGGTTTCCTGTGCGTGGAGACGGTGACGGCTCCTCAGGAGGAGGTTGTTTTGGCTCCGGGTGCGGTGCATACGATGATTTGCCGTGTGGCGGTGTCGGGCATCGGTTGTTGAGAGGAGGATGGCGATGAAGAGGGTAATGCTGCATGTGGTGGCCGGATGTTCGGCCGGGTGGAGGTTTGTTCGCCGCTGCTGGCGATGGAGACCGATGAGGTGGATGCTGGCCGGGCTGGCGGGTTGCGTGATGCTGTCGGTAGCGGTTTTCGCTGTGTCGGAGTGGTATACGTATGCGCAGTCGAAGGATCGGGCGTTCTGGTCGACGGAGGAGCTGCCCGGCGATGCCGTGGCAGTAGTGCTGGGTTGCGCCCCGAAGCTGGGGGAGCGGAATAATCTGTATTTCCTGCAGCGGATGGATGCGGCTGCCAGGCTTTGGAGGTCCGGGAAGGTGTCGGCGATGATTGTGTCGGGAGATAATAGTTCGCACGATTATAACGAGCCGGAGGCGATGAAGGCGGCGCTGGTGGCCAAGGGGGTGCCGGAGGAGCGTATCGTGTGTGATTTCGCCGGGTTGCGGACGCTGGATTCGGTGGTGCGTGCGCGGGATATTTTCGGCGTGAACCGTGTGATTTTCGTGTCGCAGGAGTTCCACAATGAGCGGGCTCTTGCGATTGCCGGGTATCTGGGGATGGATGCCTACGCTTTCAATGCCAGGAATGCGGTGGGCGATTATTACAGGCGGGCTTCGTGGATGCGGGAGCGTGCCGCCCGCGTGGCGATGATGCTTGATTTATGGGTGCTGAACCGTTCCCCGAAGTATATGGGGAAGCGGGAGCAGCTGCCGGAGTGAGTTTGCGCCTGAGGTGTGCCTCACGGCCGGTTCAGTTCCTTTTGTGCAGGAGGGCGGCATAGGCGCCGTCCGCCTGTTCCCGGTGGGGCAGGGCGAGGTGGTCCTGTACGAGGGTGCAGTCCGGATGTTCGGAGAGGTAGCGGTCGATGACGGCGCGGTTTTCTTCCGGGTCGATGGAGCAGGTGGAGTAGACGATGCGGCCTCCGGGTTTGACGGCTTTTGCGGCACAGGTGAGGATGGTGTGCTGGAGGTCAGAGAGGCGGGTGATTTCTTCCGGGGTGAGTCTCCACGGGACGTCGATGCGTTTGCGGATGACGCCCGTGTTGGAGCAAGGTACGTCGAGGATGACGGCGTCGTATGCCTGTTGCCATTCCGGAGGGCAGGGCTGCGTCCAGTCATGCGCACGGATGTCGATGTGGTCGGCTCCCTGTTTCCTGAGGTTTTCGAGGAGTTTGGGGAGGCGGTGTTCGTGCATGTCGGTGGAGGTGAGGATGGCCTTGCCGCCGGTAGCAGAGAGGATGGCGGCGGATTTCCCGCCGGGTGCGGCGCAGGCGTCGAGGATGCGTTCGCCGGGCTGCGGTGCGAGGAGGCCGATGCAGTAGCGGGTGGAGGGGTCGGCGATGTAGAGGCTGCCGTTTTCAACGGCAGCGCGCGGGATGGCTCCGGTGAGGGTGTACCAGCCGGGGATGCCTTCGAGGGGTACGAGGGTGTCCGGTACGGTGTCGAGCGGGCGCAGGGCGTTGCCGCGGGCATGCAGAACAGGTGGGCGGTTGTTCCAGGCGAGCATGGCGGCGGTTTCGGGTTTGCCGTAAGTGGCTTGCCATCTGCGGACAAGCCATTCGGGTATGGAGTAGCGGACGGGGAGCGGGAGTGTGTCCCTCTCGCGGATGAGTTCCTGTTTGCGGCGCGCAGCGTTGCGCAGGATGCCGTTGACGACGCCGCGGACGCGTTGCGGGACGAGTTTGACGGTTTCGCTGACGGCGATGTGGTCCGCCTGCCCGAGGATGAAGATTTGGCTGAGGCCGACGAGGGTGAGGATGTGGAGCGGGGTGTCGAGCGGAGAGGGGCGCAGGGTGCGGATGATGTGTTCGAGCCATGTTTTGTTGCGGAGTGTGCCGTAAACGATGGCCTGGACGAGTGCTCGGTCGGAGGGGCCGAGTCCGGCGTCGGCGGTGTGCCGTGCGACGAGGGTTTCGGCGAAGGCGTGGCCGGTCGACCATCGGGAGAGGCATTCGGCGGCGATTTGACGGGCGCCGGTTCGCGGTGCGTTTTTCATTAGCAGGGGCGGTTGGGGTGGCGGTCGCGCCGCTGGTCGCGGCGGTCTTCGTAGTTGCGGATTTTTTCGCGCGTTTTGCGTTTGTTGACGCGTTCGAGGGTCATTTGGCGTTTTTCACTGCGGCGGACGAGTTCTTCGATTTCTTCGTCGAGGCGCATGTAGTGTTCGTAGCGTTCCTGGGAGAGTGTGCCGTTTCCGACGGCGGCGCGGATGGCGCATCCGGCGTCTTTGCCGTGGCTGCAGTCGGCGAATTTGCACTGTGCGGCGAGTTCCGACAAGTCGGCGAAGTTGGCGCGGAGGGTTTCGGCATCGGTCCACATCTGGATTTCGCGCATGCCGGGGTTGTCGATGAGGCAGCCGCCGTCCGGCAGGATGACGAGTTCGCGGGCGACGGTGGTGTGGCGGCCTTTGCCGGTGACGGCGTTGACGTCTCCGGTGTCGAGCCATTCTTCACCGAGGAGGGAGTTGACCAAGGTGGATTTACCGACGCCGGAGGAGCCGACGATGGTGATGGTGAGGCCGGAGGGGACGAGGGCGAGGATGTCCGGGTAGCCTTTGCGTTTGCGTGCGGATATGGGGTGGACGGGGAGGTTCGGAGCCAGTGACCGGAGGCTGTCGACGGCTTCCTGCAGGATGCCTTTCGGCGTTTGGTCCGCTTTGTTGATGAGGACGATGGGGTCCGCTCCGCTTTTACGGACGAGGGTGAGGTAGCGTTCGATGCGGCGCGGGTTGAAGTCTTCTCCGGCATCGGTGACGATGACGACGATGTCGATGTTGGCTCCGATGACTTGTTCGGCGGTGCTTTTGCCGGGAGCTTTGCGGGAGAAGCAGGTTTTGCGCGGCAGGCGCGCGCGGATGACGGGGATGTCCCCTTCCTGTCCGGGGTCGACGGCGACCCAGTCGCCTACGGCGGGCAGGTCGGCATCCGAGTCGGCATCGTTCCAGACTTTGCCGCTGAGTACGACGTCATGATCTCCCGTGCCTTGGCCGATGACGGTGTAGTTGATTTTCGTTTCGCGGATAATGCGGGCCGGGTACCAGCCGGGCTGCGCCAGTTGCCGGAAGGCTTCTTCGAAGCGGCTGTCCCAGCCGAGGTTGTCGAGGGTGACGGTCATTGCCGGTTTTCGGGCTCGTGCATCCGGGCAGTTATCGTGAAGTTGCCGTTTTTGCGTGCGATACAGAAGTCGAAGTGCTGGAGGATGTCCATGCCGATTTGTCCCGGGGCTCCGGGGGCTGCTATCCATGGGCGGATGTTTTTGAGTACGAGGCCGCCGCCAAGGTCGAGGTCCATGGGTTTGCCGCGTTGCATTTTGTCTGTGGATGCGGAGTTGATGTCCGCCGATTTCATGTGTGTTGCCTGTTCGGCGTCGGGTTCCCATGTGCCGTGCGGGACGATGGTGATGGAGGATCCGGTGTCGAGCAGCAGGGGGATGTCTTTGCCTCCGGCTTTGGCCATGGAGATGAAGCGCATGTTGTCGTCGAAGCTTCCCCGCATGGCGCAGGGGAAAGCGGGGTATTTTTTGCTCCAGCAGACTTTAGCGTTTTTCGCAGAGAAGATGAACGGTAGCGGGTTTTGCAGGAAGGTCGTCGTGCCGAGGATTCCGGCAATGGGTTTTTCCATCATCGTGTTGACCGGTTTGAGGCTGGTGACGAAGAGGGGGAAGTGCTGGAAGTGCATGGGGCCGAGGTCGATGCTGCCGAACATGATTTTCTGCCCGTTTTTGACGTTGGTCGATCCCTGTATCTGGACGGGCACCAGTTCGGCCTGCGGCATTTTTTCGGCTACGTATTCGGAAGCGAGGGTGGTGTGGGTCGCTCCCGTGTCGATGATGTAGCGCCCTTCAATGCCGTCGATTTTGGCCGTGGTGATGAATTGGTTCGTGGAGCGGTTGATTTCGATGGGCAGATGGTCTTCGATGACGGCCGTTTTGTCCACGAGGACGGTGGCTGCGGTTTCCGTGGCCGTGTAGGGTTTTTCTTCGGCGGCGAAGGTGGGGATTCCCGCGCAGGCGACGCAGGCTGCGGTGGTGAGGATGGTGCGGATCATTTGGCTGGTTGATGTGGGATGATGCCGCTGGCGCGGCTGATGATTTCCATGGCAATGTGTTCCTTGGTGTCCTTGGGAAGGGGTTCTGCGCCGTCGGCCGTGATGAGGAGGACTTCGTTTTGCGAGCTGTCGAATCCGATGTCTTTGCGGGAGACGTCGTTGGCGACGATGAGGTCGCATTGTTTGCGGATGAGTTTGTCGTGCGCGTATTGTTCGATGTTTTGCGTTTCGGCGGCGAAGCCGACGAGGATGCCGGTGTAGCCGAAGTCGCTGCGCATGGAGCCGAGGATGTCGGGCGTTTTTTCGAGTTCGAGGGTGAGTTTGTCACCAGTTTTTTTGATTTTCTGGTCGGCTACGGCAATGGGGCGGTAGTCTGCGACTGCCGCACAGAGGATGGCTATGTCCGTTCGGTCGCAGAGGGAGCGGACGGTGTCGTACATTTCCTGAGCCGTTTCGACGGGGATGAAGTCAACGCCGGGCGGGACATCCAGCGAGGTGGGGCCGGAGACGAGTATCACATGGTGGCCTTCGTGCGCGGCGGCTCCGGCAAGGGCATAGCCCATGCGACCGGAGGAGCGGTTCGTGATGTAACGCACGGGGTCGATGGGTTCCCGGGTGGGACCCGCTGTGACGAGGATTCTCATAACGCGCGGTATGATAGCAGGAAGGGAGGGGCTTGGAAAGTTCTATTTGCGAGCGTCCGGTCTGGTCGCCGGGATGATGCGGGTGGCGGGCAGAGGCTTACAGTCTGTTGAGGACGCGTACTTTGAGGCTGCCCGGTGCGCGGGTGATGCGGGTGCTCTGGCCGCTTTCGTGGGTGCCGGAGTAGTCGCCGTCCATTTCGTAGGGTACGGGAGCGGCGGATTCGATGGAGGCGGATTCGATACGGAGGTAGGTGTATTCCGCACAGTGCCTGTCCGGGTGCAGTCCCCGGAAGAGGAGGGATTTGACGATCTGGTAGACCATGCTGGCGCTGTCGCTGTGGAAGACGATGGCGTCAAGGATGCCGTCGCTGTTGGTGGCGTGGCGGAAGAGTTTCATGGATCCTCCGTACAGGGAGCCGTTGCCGAGGAGGATGGCATGGCCGCGGCAGGCGCTGCCGTCCGGCAGGCGAAGGGTGAGTTCCGGGTGGTGTTCCATGCAGGCTTTGAGGCCGGAGAAGCCGTAGGCGAGAGGGCCCCATTTGCGTTTGGTGTGCGGGGTGGTGAGCTGGACGGCTCGGGCATCGGGGCCGAAGCCTGCCATTTGGATGAAGGGCGTGCCGTTGATTTCGAAGATGTCGATTTCCCGGGTTTCTCCCTGCCGGATGGCGGCAAGGGCGGCGTCGAAGTTGTGGGAGCCGATGCCGATTTCACGGGCGAAGACGTTCATGGTGCCGGAGGGCATGACGGCGAGTTCCGTTGCCGTGCCGGCCAGTCCCTGCGCTGCGCGGGCGAGTGTGCCGTCTCCCCCGGCAACGGCGATGAGCGGGGTGCCTTCTCGGGCGAGGCGGGAGCAGTAGTCGCTCATTTCTTCGGGGCTGCCGGGCCGGATGATTTGGAAGGCTTTGTGGTTGTTGTCCAGCCACGCATGGAAGGCTCCCTTTTTGGAGATGCGCGCAGCGGCATTCACGAGGAGCGGGATGGGTTTCATGATTGCTGGCGAAGCATTTCAGGAGAGATGTAGATGAGCTGGACGGCGGTGTCCGTAGGCTGGACGTCGAGGGTGGCGATGGGGTCGGCGTCTTTCTTTTCCTTGACGATGAGTTTGTATTTGCCGATGCGTGGCAGGGAGAAGCGGAGGAAGGCGCGCATGTCCGCTTCGTTGTCCGGCGTATAGCCTTCTTCGAGGATTTCTCCGTTTTCGCGAGTGAGGATGACGTAGAGCGGCGCCCGTTTCGCCATGGGCGAGGGTGCGATGCGGGAGTCGATGAAGAGGCGCTGCTGTTCTTTCGAGAGGCCGGCTTTTTCGTACCAGTCGCGCGCCAGTTTGACGTAGCGTTCGGAGACGTCGACTCCGGGGACGAATCGGGAGCCTTCCGGGAAGTGGAGTCCTCCGAGGGCTGGAGCGTAACGGGCTTTCCATATCATCGGGAAGAAGAGGGTGTCTTTCTTTTCCCATGAAGTGGCGATGAGTTTGTGCTCGAAGGAGGAGGTGTCGAGCATGCCGATGTTTTCCATGACCCACGGCGTGTTGAATTCCTTTTCGTTGAATTCGATCATGTGCCACTGGCCGTCGAACCATGCTTCGGTCCATGTGTGGTTGCCCATGATGTGGCTCCACAGGGTGATGCCGACAAGGCGGGAGGGTATGCCGACTGAGCGCAGGGCGGCGGCCAGCAGGGTGCTTTGGCCGGTACAGGAGACTTTCTGTTCCTGCAGTGCTTCCGAGGGCGACATGTTGGGCTTGCGGCGTTCTGCGGAGTAGAAGACGCCTGTGTCCCTGGTCATGTTGGCCGCGATGCGGAGGACGGCTTCGCGGGCGGTTTTGCACTCTGCGACGATGGGGCGGTATTTGGCTTCCAGCGCTGTGCGCCAGTCGCTGCGCGTTTCATCCGTGAAGGCGTAGGGAAGGACGTTGTTGCGGTAGATTTCCCATGGCGCCGTTTTGCCCCATGGATAGAAGCCGCGGGCTTGCAGGGCTGCCTGTACGTCTTTGCGGACGAAGTCCCGGGTGACGGAATCCCTATCCATGGCGGGACGGTTGTTCCAGACGAAATCGACGGCTTCGTTTTCCAGTGATGGTGAGACCGCCTGTGCGGAGAGGCTTGGTACGCCGAGAGCCGGAATCAGTATGCAGAGGCTGAGAGGATGCATCGCGTTGCTACGACAGAGTAGCATGACGGTGAGCGGAAAAGCAAGTGTTTTTCAGGTATGTTCCAAGGTGTAAAAGGACGGCATCCATCAGGTGATGGATGCCGTGTGCAAAGAGGATGGAACGATGGGCTTCGGATGGCCATGTGGTCCGTCAGTGCTTGCGGTAGAGATAGAAGCCGCTGGGTTGTTTGATGTAGGTTTCTTCTCCCCATTTGTCCCAATGGACGGTGATGCTGTCGGATGTGAAGGAGAGGACGTTGGCATGGTCGTCACGCGTGATGCGGGTTGCCCGGTTTCCGGTGATTTGCAGGAGGTCGTGCCATTCGGGGTGGTGCAGTTCGAGGATGTGTTCGTGGTTGGCCGGATCTGTGGATACGGAGCGGTTGCGCACGATGAATTGCTGGTCGAGCAGGCCGCCTCTCATGACGGATTTGTTGCTTTTCTGGACGATGATGTGAGGATGCGGGCAGTGTTGCCGGACGTATTCGGCACGGTTGTTGCATCCGGCTTCTTCCATCAAAATGTGGTACAGATGGTCTTCAGCAAAGCCGAATTTCGTCCGTTTCACATGCGGGTTGCGGGCCAGTATTTTCGGGATTTCCTGTTCGGGCGCAGCCTCGCATTGCAGCAGGTTTTGCATGACTTTTTTTCCGAGTACCATGGAGGCTCCGAAGACCGTGTAGTTGACGATTCTGAAACAGACATGGCCTTTTTCCTCATAACGGATGGGGCTGAGCGAAGCATAATAGCTGCTGTTGCCTGCGGGGATGGTGTTGTGATAGTCGTTGACCGTTTTAAGGTAATCCCTGCTATAGAAGTCGTCGTCGTCGATTTTGGCAAAGAGGTCGTATTCCGAGATGTCGATGTCCCTGATGGTGTCGATGAAGTTGGAGAGCTGGTTTTTATTGGGGTAATGGCGCATGGTGATGCGGCCTTCTTCGATCCAGTGGCGGAAGTTCGGCAGGATGGTGTTGATGTAGGCCCATTCGCTGATGCCTTTGACGGCGACGAAGAGATGATGATTTTCATAGCTTTGGGCCATGATGGCGTAGATTTGCCGTTGCAGGTCCTCATAACGTTTGTAGGAGGTGAGGCAGACGGCGATTCTGTGTTGCCGGGGTATCCGGGGTGTTTGCTTTGCCGTGCGTTTTTTCTGGTAGAAGTAGTCGTGTTTTGCAACCCGTATGTTCAACTCGTTGTTCGACTGGGCCATTTCCAATGTGGTGTCGATGGGCAGGCGGCAGGAGATGAAGAGTTCGGCGACTTTACGGCGTGAGCGGGCAGGCACAATGAGGGCATGGGTACCCCAGACGTAGGAGTTGTGCAGTGTTTTCTCTCCGGTGCGGTACGGTTCGAAGGTGGGTTGTTCGATGTTCGGAGGTATGGAAACAGGATTCGTCTGGAGGCGGTGGAAGAGCCGGATGATATCGGTTTCGGGATGGTTTTCCAGTTCCTGACTGACGATTTTCGAGAGCGTGAAGGCATCAATGAGAGGGGTGGAGTCGCTTTCTCCGAAGATGATGAGGTCGTCGTCATCCCATGAGGGGTCAAGGAGCATGTTGGCGAATGATTGGCGTAAGGAGCGTACGTGTCGACGTTCGCATGTGGCGGGCGCCCTGCCAAGAAAAGAGGTGAATTCATCTTCCCGTGTGTCGGTGAGGTTCTGTTCCGGAGAGACGGGGTAGTGGGAGATTTCATAGCCGAGATGTTCGAGTTCGGTTTGTCCTTCCATGTTTTCATTCGGAGCGATCAGGAAGACGCATTTCATCGTTTTGCGGTCAAGGTTGGGTTTGACTGCTTCGATGCAGGTGGTTTCGATGCGGTTGAAGTCGGGGCCGAGCTGGCGGTTGCGCTGTTCGATGCCGCGCATGTGGGGGTGGGATGATTCTCCGAGTCTTTGTTCACAGGCTTCGAAGCCGATGGAGTGCAGGATGGCGAGCATGGTGTCTTTCGTCCAGATGGCTTTGTGTCCGTGTTTGGTGACGATGGATGCCAGCGCGCTGCCGGGCGAGCCGTCCCCCCATCCGTGGGATTGCAGGAAGCGGATGTATTGCGGTGTTGATTCGCGCGCGATTCGGAGCAGATCCGGGAAGGCGAGCCGGAGGATGCCTCCGGGTTTGAGGGTGCGCCATGCTTCTTTCATGAAGGCGTAGGCCTGGTTTGAGGGAATGTGTTCGATGACGTGTTCCAGGAAGAGGGCATCGATGCTTTGATCGTTCCAGGGCAATGGCTTGGTGATGTCGAAAACGGGCATGTCCAGATTCATCCAACCCGGCAGGCGATTGATGCCGCAACCGAGCTGGATGTAGAGTGGT
This sequence comes from Neoakkermansia glycaniphila, assembly GCF_001683795.1. Classification (GTDB taxonomy): domain Bacteria; phylum Verrucomicrobiota; class Verrucomicrobiia; order Verrucomicrobiales; family Akkermansiaceae; genus Akkermansia; species Akkermansia glycaniphila. The sequence goes on along the minus strand of NZ_LIGX01000014.1, from coordinate 18,905 downwards.
TTTTCGATGGCGGAGGCATCGCAAGCGGGTTCGTTTGCATGAAGTGTGCCGGAGAGAGGGGTGAGGACGATTTTGTTTCCGGTGTAGGTGCCATTGAGGCAGGCAAGGTTTTCTTCGGGCCAGTCGAACCAGTGGAGCGCGAGGTGCATGCCGTTTTCGAGGCGGTAGGTGCCGCTGCATCCTGCAGCCGTGCGGCGATAGTATCCCCCCGGATAGAAGTGCAGGGTGTCGTTCCAGTGGGAATGGCGGCCATGGAAGGATGCCGAGGGCGAAGTACGGTAGAAGGCATCGATGGCTTTCAGGCGTTCCGGTCCGCACCAGTGGGCGGTGACCATGTCATTGTCTGGAAGAGGGTAGCGTTTGTTGCTGAGGTACAGGCGTTCGGTGGCATGGGGTCGGGCTCCGAGCTTTATGGCCTGTTGCCCGATGATGATATCTTCGGCTCCGGTCGGAGGAATGGTTCCTTCCTTGACGATTTTTTCGACCATTTGGCGGGAGAGCATGTATCCGGCTCCGCCGCTGGGTGCATTGCGCTTTCGGAGCAGGTGGTCGCCGATGAGGTCGCAGTCGGGACGGATGATGGAGGGCAGCCGGTCGAGGGCGACGTATGTGTCGTCATCGCATTTGAAGAGCCAGTCGAATTCTTCGTTTTCCAGTGCATGGCACAGGAAGGCGAATGTTTTTTGAGGCAGGTGTTTGTAGCTGTCGTTGACGGGGAGGGCGACGGTGTCCGGTTCGGGCGCGCTGGCATCCGGGGTGTTGCCCATAAAGAATAGGCAACGGATGCCGTCCGGAATGTGGCGGAGCCATGTGTCGCGTACGGCGTCTCTGCGTTCGGCGTGTGCTGCACACGTGCAGATGCCGACGAGGATGCGGGGCTGTTGGATGGTTTCCGTGGAGGAAATGGCGGAGCCGCTAACGTGAGAGGCGGATGCGGGGTTTGGGATGGAGTTCATGTGTGTTTTTATTCGGGAAGTTGTTGTATTTTTTCGAAGGTTTCGGACCAGCTGGCAATGGATGCGTCCATTCCTCCGAGCAGGAGGCCGCGTTCTCTGGCTGCGGCGGCCATGTCGTCGCGCAGGTTGGGTTCGTAGGCCATTTTGCTGGCGTAGTAGATGAAGTCCTGCGGTGTTTTGCAGAGCCACCCCGTTTTGCCGTGCTCGATAAGCCGTTGCCAGCCTCCTCGGTCATTGACGATGAGTACGCTGCCGCTGGACATGGCTTCGAAGCCGACGCGCGGCCAGTTTTCATGCGTGTCTGTGGGCTGCAGGATGATGCGGCTGTGCCTGTAGAAATCCTGCTGGCTGAGAGAACGGTGGTCTCGGACGGTTCGTATCCATGGAAATGGTTTGCCGATTTTCTGTTCGCTGCGTTCGTCGAAACCGAGGAAGATGGCTCGTTTCGGCCGGGGGGAGACGAAGTATTCGTAGATGTGCAGGGTGAGGCGGGAGAATTTGTCGGGGTTCTGGCGGGAGATGCGGCCGCAGCCGAATATGTCGTCGGGGCGTTCTTCGATGTAGGGGAAGTTGTCGTGGTGGAAGTAGGGGGTGAAGGTGTGGAAGACGGCCTTGCTGTCCGGGTTGAGCCCCCGCAGAATGGGCATGTTTTGTTGGCGTACATCTTCATTCTGGTAGAGGAACATGGCGATTTCGTTGTTGAGCATGGCTTCCTTTTCGCGAGGGAAGAGCCAGGTCATGCAGTTGACGAAGACGGTTCTGTTCGTTTGTGTTTTGATGTGAGGGAGGCTTTGGAGGAAGGCGGCATTGCAGAATCCGAAGACGGGGTCACCCGGAGAAATGCTGCTCCAGTCATTAGGTGCATGGATGCGGACTCCCCGGGCGAGCATTTCCCGGTGCATGGGGTCGTCGGGAGGGAGGCTGCGGGAGGGGATGAGATGGACTTCCATTCCCATGTGGAGCCAGAGGATGATCTGATGGTGGAGTTCCGTTCCGGCTCCACCGTAGAATCCGGGGAATCCGTGGACGTAGAGTTTTTTGAGCGATGATGGCATGGCTGTGATGAGGGTTGCGGGTGCGCATGTATCCGGGACGGCTTGTGCCGCGAGGGATGCGTGGCTTCTATCTTCCATGGGTTGCGGCGCGAAACAAGGTTCATGTTTTTCATTTCCTGCCATTGCCGGATTCTGTTTCGGAAGGTATAGAAGCGATTAAATATGTTGTATTTTAACTTTTTACATCTTTTTATATTTGCATTTACTATCATTGGTGATATCATTCTTAAAAGAATGATAGCGGGTGCGACATGAGCTTGGGAGATTCATGTCAATAGTATATCTGGAACAACAATTATCTATTGTCGATGTTTGTCGAATTAATAATCAAACCTATTAAAATTGAATGATGAAAGCATTATTTTTTGGATTTTGTCTTACTTCTCTTTGTGTTGCGGTTTCGACGGATGGAAAAATACAGGCGTGTCATTTCGCTTTTAAAGCTGCTGTTCCAGTCTCGATTTTATCAAAAAATAAAACAGGAGATATTGAACATGACGGTTGTTCCGCAGCAGAAGACAAAAACAAAAACAAAGACAGAGATCATGATGCCAATGTACATGGTAAATATGGAGGTAATGCGTTACTCTCTATGATGGATTCCATGATGGTTGCGATGGATCAAGCTCGGTCAAATGTTTCGGTAGAAGCGGATTTTTTGAGCCAGATGGTTGCTCATCATCAAGGTGCGATTGATATGGCTCAGTATGAAATCGCGAACGGTAAAAATTTTGAGATGATTCAGCTGGCGAAAAGCATTGTTGCTGAACAGCAAATTGAAATCGAAAAAATGCTGTTTTTACTCGCCCATTGTGAAAAAATGCAGATACCCGTTGGTTATGGAGCTGCCATGACTCAAACTATGACTGATATGATGGACGTCACACCTGGGGATAATGTGCAATACGATTCTGTCGATCATGCTTTTGCAGCGATTATGTTGCCGCATCACCAAGCAGCGGTTGATATGGCCATGGTGCTGCTCAAATACGGTAAAGATCCAAGAATTGCCAATGTTGCTGCTCAAATCATCGCTGAACAACAAGTGGAAATTGAACAGATGCAGATGTTTCTCAAGCTAAATAAAGGAAAGTAACAGACTATGAATAAAATACTTTTTTTGATTGTATTTGTATTAACGGTTTTTTGTGATGTAAAAGCATCCGAACAGTATGCGCTTGATCGGGTTTATACCGGCAATCAAGTTTCCAATACGGTTTCCGTGATTGCCCCAGCTACCAATGTTCTGTTGGGTGAAATTATTCTAGGCAAACCCTATCCGAATGTTCTTTCCCCTCTTTACAAAGGGGCCTCTTTGGTGCATGGCCTGCGTTATGACGAAGGTCGCAAGATTCTTGCGGTTGTTTCCATTGGTTCCAATTCGGTCACTTTCATATCGACGTTGGACAACAAAGTGTTGAAAACGGTTTATGTAGGACGAGCCCCGCACGAACCGACCTTTACACCGGACGGCAAAGAAATCTGGGTGACGGTTCGCGGTGAAGCGTATTTGAGTGTGATTAATATGGACACATTAACAGAAACCACAAGAGTTCCGGTGGCTGATGGACCCGGTATGATTGCGTTTTCACAAGATGGCAAATATGCCTATGTCTGCTCGAGCTTTACCCCCGAGGTAGATGTGGTGGACAAAACTACTTACCGAGTTATCAAAAAAATTCCGGTTATTAGTCCATTTTCGCCCAATATTTACACCAGTCCTGATGGTAAATTGGTTGCATTAACTCACAAAGATGTTGGTAAAGTCACCGTTATTGATACTTCAAGAAATGAAGTGATCAAGGTGTTTTCAACGGGAGCCATTACCAATCATGTCTCTTTTGCTCAGACGGGCGAAAGATTGTTGCTGGCAGTGACGGTAGGCGGTGAAAATTGCGTAAAATTTTTTGATGTTGCTGATGATTACAAACAAATTGCCACTATTCCGGTTGATGTGTTGCCGCACGGTTTGTGGCCGTCTCCAGATGGTAGACGTCTCTATGTCGGACTGGAATATAGTGATATGGTTCAGGTGATTAATTTGGAGAATATGACGGTGTCGGCATCAATCAAAATCGGACAAAGCCCTCAAGCCTTGGTTTATGCGCAAAATGCTGTGAATAGTCCACGAGATTCGAACAATTTGTCCAACCCGCGTGATCCATTAACAGCGCAAGTTATTGTGTTGAAGCCAATAAATGCCGAAGATGCTGCGTTCGGTCAGTTGTCGGTTCGCCAAATTGGGCGTACGAAATTAATCGAGCAGCTTTTTCTGAAACTGAAACCGGACACGTCTTATACGCTTGCTTTCTCCAAAAGCCTTTCCAAGTTGCAAGCGGATTATGAAATCAATGCATTTCAAACCGAGTCTAACGGAAAATATGCTGCACAGTCCGATGCATTATTGCAAAACGCTGGCGGCGTGGACTACGAATGTGTGGTTCTTCGTGATGATACTACTGGGCAAATCGTGATGGTGGGTGAAAGTGTCCAATGAAACAATAGCCTTGTTTATCGTCTACATGGTTTTGTCTCGCTTGCAGAGTGGTCGGAGGTGTGGTAAGATTCGGGCATGAATGAAGGGAGCTTGCCCGATGCTGAACAGTTGCGCGCTTTGCTGGCGGAGATCGCCGGGATGCATATGCCGTTCGGCATGTATGGCCCGGCGAAGTATCCGCCGAAGGGCTGCCCGATCATGGATTTGCCCGAGGAGTATCTCGGCTGGTTCCAGCAGCGCGGTTTCCCCAAGGGGAAGCTGGGGCAGTTGATGGAGCAGTGCTGGGAGCTTCGTTCCAATGGCATGGACCATTTGTTCCAGCCGTTCCGCGCGGCACGGGGCGGGCGGACTTCTTCGAGGGGCCGCCGCCGCAGTTACGATTTTCCTGAATCATGAATACGTTTGTTTCTTTTTTGCTTGCCGCTCGTCCGAAGACTCTTCCTGCCGGGATCGTTCCGGTGTGGGCCGGTTGTATGATCGTTTGGAAGATGCGTGGCTTTTGGGATATGCGTTTGGCGGCGCTGACGCTTGCGAGTGCGCTGTGTATTCAGATTGCCTGCAATTTTTTCAACGATGCGATCGATTTTCGCAAGTCGGCCGATACGGCGAAGCGGCAGGGGCCGAAGCGCATGACGGCGTCGGGGCAGTTGTCCGCCCGGACGGTGCAGGTGGTCGGTGCGCTTTTTTTGCTGGGCGCCTGCGTAGCGGCATGGCCTTTGATCGAGTTGCGCGGCTGGCCGATGCTGGCAATCGGTATTCCTTCCCTGTTTTTTGCCTACGGTTATACGGGGGGGCCTTGGCCGCTGGCGTACAAGGGGCTGGCCGAGGTGTTCGTGGTGCTGTTTTTCGGGCTGGTAGCGGTGATGGGTACAGTGTTTGTGCAGGTGGGTTGGTCGAGCGGAGATGCGATGTTGTATGCGGCTGCCGGGATGGTGGGGGTGCAATGCGGACTGCTTTCCGCCGTGATGGTGAGTGTGAACAATATCCGTGACAGGGCCGAAGATGCTTCATCCGGCAAGAGGACTTTGGCTGTGCGGCTGGGCGATGCGAAGTCCCGGCGTCTGGCCTGTTCGTTTATCGTGGCGACGTATGTGACGATGCCGCATGTGAGCAAGGCTTTGGGCGGGATTCAGTTGTCATGGTATTGGCTGCCGCTGATTCTGCTGGCCGGGGTGCTGATGCTGAAGATTCTCCGCACGCCCGCCGATAAGCGGATGAACGGGGTGCTTGCCTTGGCGGCTCTGCATTTGGTAGCCTTTGTGGCGACGCTGGCGTGTTCCTGAATCAGTGTTGACCGAGTACTTGCAAGACTGCGTTTTCAAATCTTTCCGGATTGACTGTCAGATTGCCCGTATTGTTGTTTTCTTCAACACGCAATTTTTCGCCATAGCTTCTGTCGATGAGGACATTGTAATGAGACTGATTCGCAGCACTCATGATGCGAAAACTGGGGAAGAACCATGCGCTGCTTTGTATTTCAAGGATATGTGGCGACATGGTGCTCCAGAGCGCATTGGCTAATCCTGCTCCATGGGGACCAATGATCAAGGAGGCTTCCCGAAATAGTTGGAGTTGTTCTTGAACGCTGCGTGGAATATCGTCAATAAATTCGATACCATATGGGCGAATGCGTTCATACAGTTTGTGTTCGTCGTTTAAACGGCGGCTGCCTTTGCGGCTGATGAATAGAGCGCGTTTTCCCATGGCGGGCCCGGGCCTCTTGCCGATTAATGCATGGCGCATGCGATTTATGTCACTCGGGCCAAGCCAGAATGCCGAATGAGCGTTGACTGTGACAGCTGTGCCATTTTTACTGAGTCCGAAATTTTCCGTCAAGGTATCGATTTGTCTGTCTCTGGAAATGCCGAGGAGTTCCATGTATTCCCGTGACCAGTTTCCGCAAGAATACGGCAATGCGACACATGTCATGGATTTTTCTTGAGGTGTAAGGATGGAGAGGGCACGGCAAACGCGCGGCATGACACACATGCACCAGTCGCCATAGCTCATGAATGTATGAGGCCATGGAGCTACAATTAAATCTTCTCTGCGTATATTCCATGGTTTTTTGGGTATGAGAGCTCCCAAACGTGCTACATGGTTATTGATTCCCGTATGTAGAGCTTTGCCTCGGGGCAGGACAATCGTTCCGAATTTTCTTACACAATCCTTGTGAGTAGCATAGTCTAATTTCAAGACAAAAGCAGGATCGAAATTGGCCTCAAAACCTTCGAGTATCTGTTTGTCTGGTGTATTTAAATCCTGTGTGCTCGGTATGGAGACGGTTTCTTTGGCGTGTATAGAAAATACTTCAATACCGTATTTTTGTAAATCGTCTTCAACCCAAAGATCTTTGCCTCCACAACATTTGAAAAGGCGCGGAATTAGTGTTTGTTTGATATATTGACGATGATTGAAAGGCATTGTAGAAATAGTGTGAATGTCCGTAGTATAGAAATCTGCGACTTCTTTGTCAAGGGAGAGGAGAAGAAGGTAAAGCAATTGTTGATTACTGGTTGAACATGCTTGATGGCAGGCGTTTTGGAGTTGGGAAGGATTGATGAAAGTGTTTTCTGATAGGCTATGGTTTTGGTTCAATACAACTTTAGAGTGTGCATATAAAATATGGGCTACTATTTATGAATGAAAAAACATGTACATATTTCATTCGCTCATTTCAGCGCGTCAATTTCGAGACGTTATTAGGATCAGGACTCATTAATTAAGATAAAAGATCACCGAGCAAGCAAGGCAGATAGCTGAAAAGAAGGCATGGGCACATCGGTCATATCTCATCGCAATACGCCGCCAATCCTTTCATCTCCCAAACATGATTTCCTCCTTGTGTCTTTGTTTGTAAAGCTCCTTGTCATAGGAAACAGTGATTGTACGGTTTCTTCCGGAAGGAATGCACGGAGTCATTCCTCTGGCAATCAATGACAGCCGAAACCAGTCGGCATCATAGCCGCGATCGGCCAGCAGAAACGGACTTTGAGGAAGATCGTTCAACAGCAGGGACGCCCCCTTGTAGTCACTCACTTGACTGGCAGTCAATGCCAATGGCTACGTGTTTGCCGTGTTGGTTACAAACGGCATGCAGTTTCGTGTTGAGTCCACCCTTTGTTCTTCCTATACACCGGGATAGAGCCCCTTTTTAAGCAGTCTTGCAGCTGTTCTGTGTGCCTTGAGGTGGGTGGCGTCAATCATCAACTTGTCCGCAGGGCCGTTTTGCCGGGATAACTCCCTGAAGATTTTATTGAAACACCCAGGCGGCTCCATCGGATGAAGCGGTTGTAGAGTGTTTTATACGGACCGTATTCCCGAGGGGCATCTTTCCATTGAAGCCCGTTTTTGATGACATAAATGATTCCACTGACTACCTTTCTGTCATCAACCCGGCTAACCCCATGGGAAAGGGGAAAAGATGGTTGAATACGTTCCATCTGGCTTCGTGTCAAATAATAAAGGTCTGTCCTTTTTGCTCGAGGTATGCCCACTTTATCACCTTTTTGGGGCCGTTTGTCAATTAATGAGTCCTGAGCCTAGCTGCTTTTTGATAGATGTGGAAGCTTCGAAAATTGTTTTATTGATTGGTATCAGTACAAACTCTTTGAGTAAAATGCTTACAGCAGGTAGGCTTCTCCTCTTTATGATTTGTGAACAGGCGGTTCATTGCCATAAGAGTATATTCGAATGCGATGAAAAGCTATTTCGGAGCAAGAAGGGTTCGTGGAGTGCGTAGGCGACGAGGCAAAGGGAAAACCATTGTCTTTGGTATCTATGATCGAATGCGCGAAAATGTATATACAAGAGTAATTAAATGATTTGATGATAAACGATTATGGTTGTTATTTATCCTGTCGCCACATGCTTTTCAACGATTTACACGGATGGTTTTGATCTTACATTCCGTTGAAAAAGAACGGATATCTGCACCATGAAACCGTTGAACATGGGCGTAACGAATTTGCAAGGCGCGATGTATATATCAATGTCATTGAAAACTTCTGAGGGATTGGCAAGATTAGTGTGATAAAATGCAAGGCGTTTAAAATAAACAATTTTGGTCTACATTGAAAAGAATGTGCATTCAGATCAATGATCGTCATTCCAACATCTATCACTTTTTGCTTTCTTATTTTAGAAAATTCCAGATACAGTTGTATTAATTCTTTGTTTTTATCATGCGATGCGTTTCTCCGCTTGACTTTGCTGAGGGATGGCGTACAATTTGCGCCGCACTGCGTCGGTAACGCAGGTTAGAGCTATGAAGAAAGATATCCATCCCAAGTACAATCCGGTCGTTTTCCTCGACATTACCACCGGCCGCCGTTTCATTACCCGTTCCACTGCTACGTCTGCCAAGACTGAAGTGATCGACGGTGTGGAACACTATGTGATTTCCTGCGGTATTACTTCCGATTCCCACCCGTTCTTCACGGGCAAGAACCAGTTCGTGGACACGGAAGGCCGTATCGACAAGTTCCAGAAGCGTTTCGGCGCCGTTCGCCGTACGTCGAAGCCGAAGCTCGGCAAGTAATTCGGAGTTTGTTCTCTCGATTTTCCGCACCCTGCCTGATGAAGGCAGGGTGTTTTTTGTGTCCCGGTTGAGCCGGAAACGTGTGTATGTGCCAAGGAAAACGGGCAAGCCCGATAGGAGCTTGCCCGTGAAGGGGAAATGAGGTGTTAGCCTGACCGGTTACTGGATGTTCTGCTGAACGGGGGCCGGTGCGGCGACCGTGACTGCGGGTGCCAGAGCCTGTTCTTTCGTCAGTTTGTTGACGGGGATGCCGTTGAGTTTGCCCGTCTGCGCTTTCAGGAAGGAGACGATGGCGGAGACATCGCTGCGGGTCGGGTGCGGGATGCCGGATTGCGTCTGCAACATTTTAACGACTGCTTCGTCAAGAGTTTTAGCCGAGCCGTCGTGCAGGTACGGATGGGTGAGTTCGACGTTGCGGAGGTTCGGCACCTTGAAGCAAAGCTGGTCGATGTTCTTCTTGGTGGCGTCGTGGCGGCCCATGGGGGCGTTTTGCGCCAGGGTCTTGCCGTTGAAGAAGTCGGCATGTTTGCTGATGTATTCGTAACTCTGGCCGCCGAGTCCGGCTCCGGCATGGCAGGTGGCGCAACCGTATTCGATGAAGAGGTGCATGCCTTTTTTCTGTTCGGCCGTGAGGGCGTTTTTATCGCCTTTCAGGTAGAGGTCGAAGTCGCTGTCGGGGGTGACGAGGGTGTGTTCGTAAGTGGCGATTGCATCGGTGATGGTGTCTGCATTGATGCCGGCCTTCGGGTAGGCTTTGGCGAAGAGTGCGACGAGTTCGGGATCCTGCTTGATGTTCGCGACGATGGTGTTCCAGCTTTCGGGTTTGTTCTCGAAGCCCATTTCGACGGGGTTGAGGGGCGGGCCTCCCGCCTGTGCCTTGAGGTCTTTTGCGCGGCCGTCCCAAAACTGAATGAAGTTGTGGGAGGAGTTGTAGACGGAGGGAGCATTGACGCCGCCGAGCTGTTTCCGGACGCCTTCGGAGTATTGCTTGTTGTCCGTGCCGCCCTTGGTGAGGTCGTGGCAGGAGGCGCAGGAGATGGTGCCGTCCGTGGAGAGGGCGCCGCTGTTGAAGAGTTTTTGCCCGAGCAGGACGCGGTCGGGATTGAGCTTGCTCATGTCGACAGGCTCAATGGGCATGAAGCGCAGGTCGTTGATGAAGGGAAGGTCGAAGTAGGAGGAGAGGAGTTTCCTATCGTAGGCGTTGAGGGTGCTGCCCCAGTGCATGGCCGTGTAGGCGACGGGGGGCATGGAGTTGGCTCGCAGGACTTTATCGAGCTTGAGGGTGGCGATGCCCTGCATGCGGCGTGCATCGGGATTGGTGTCGCCGTAGAGTTCGCTCAGGCGGAAGTCGCGCTGCCCCTGTTCGACGTCGCGCTGCATGAGGCCGCCGGAGAGGGCGTTCAGCAAGGGGTTGAATTCGGGGTTGTCTCCGTGGCAGGCGGCACATTTGGTCTCCAGCAGGTTGGTGACGTTGCGCGCCAGCAGTTTTCCCGTGGGGATGTCGATGTTGTCGGAATTGCCGATTTTCATCAGGGCGAGGGTGGAGATTCCTCCCGCGACGATGATGACGGTGCCCGCGATGGCGGTAGCGAAGAAGAGGTTTTTGATCGGTTGCATGGTATGGAGGTTCGTGCTGGAATCCGCTGTTACGGTAACAGTTTTTTAGAACTTTTCAAGAATAAAATGTATAGAAGGTACCGGTTCCGGAGGCGGGCGGTGGTTATGCCTCTCCGCGTTTGGCGAGTTCTTCGTTGATGGCGTCGAGTACGTCTTCCTCCGGGCGGAAGTTGGCCGCATGGTAGGAGCTGCGGATAAGCGGTGCGGAGGCGACGTGGCGGAAGCCTTTGGAGAGGGCGATGTCGCGGTATTCGTCGAACTGCTCGGGGCGGATGTAGTCGATGACGGGGAGGTGCTTCCGGGTGGGGCGAAGATACTGGCCGATGGTGAGGACGGTGACGCCGTGGGCGCGCAGGTCATCCATGGACTGCAGGATTTCTTCTTTCGTTTCGCCGAGTCCGAGCATCAGGCCGCTTTTGGTGGCGACTTTGCCTTGAGCGAGGTCCAGCGCATTTTGCAGGACCTGAAGGGAGCGGCGGTACTGGGCGCGGAAGCGGACGAGCGGGGAGAGTCGTTCGACGGTTTCGAGGTTGTGGTTGAAGATGTGCGGAATGGCTTCCATGACGGAGCGCAGGGAGTCTTCCTTGCCGTTGAAGTCGGAAGTGAGTACTTCAATGATGGTGGACGGGCTGGTTTTGCGGATGGCTCGGATGACGGAGGCGATGTGGCCTGCCGCGCCGTCCGGCTGGTCGTCCCGGGTGACCATGGTGATGACGGCATGCGTGAGCTTCATGTGGGCGACCGCTTCGGCGATGCGCTGGGGCTCTTCGGGGTCGAGGGGCAGGGGCTTGGCGGTTTTGACGGCGCAGAATCCGCAGGCACGGGTGCAGACGTCTCCACAGGCCATGAAGGTGGCGGTGCCGTGGCTCCAGCATTCGTACCGGTTGGGGCAGTGGGCTTCTTCGCAGACGGTGTAGAGCTTTTTGCCCTCGACCATGTGTTTGACATCCCAGAATTCGCGCCCGTGAGGGAGGCGGACTTTCAGCCACGAGGGTTTGGCTTCACGGGGTTCGTTGCCGTCGTCTTGTTGCTTGCATCCCATAACGCGGGCTAGTCTGCCTGTTCATCGCCTGTTGGTCAATCAAATTCACCCGGAGCGGCGGAATCTCCATTGGAGGAACCATTCGAACAGGAAGCACAGGGCCATGATGCCGATCAGGATGGCGACGAGCAGAGGTGTTTCGACATACAGGCTGACGAGGTAGCCGATGAACATGGCGAGCATGGAGAAGAATCCGAGGATGATCCACAGCGGGTGGGCATGCGTGTTTTTCCTGAGTTTCCAGTGGGCGATGTAGACGGCCAGATAGCTGATGAGGAAGGTGGCGCCTGCGATTTTGGCCGTTTCTCCGAGGTTGAAGATGTAGGCGATGAGGAGGATGAGGACGATGCTGAGAACGTAGCCCCACGAGCCGTTTTTCCAGGCGCGGATGGTGAAGAGTTTGCCGAGTTCCTTCTGGGCTGCCAACCCCTGGGCGATGCGGATGGTGCTGAAGAAGGTGGCGTTGATGGCGGAGCTGGTGGCGATGAGTGCGGCGAAGGATACGGCGATGTATCCGGCCTTGCCGAGGATGGGGGCTGCCGCTTGTGCGACGGCTGTGTCGGCGTGCTCGGCCAGTTCCTGCGGGCTGACTTGGTGCATGATGACGATGGAGAGGACGACGTACAGGGCCATGACGATGCCGATGGCGAGGAAGATGGCGCGGGGCAGTTCTTTTTTGGCATTGATGAGGTTGGCCGAGGCATTGGCCATCATTCCGTAGCCGGAGTAGGCGAAGAAGGTGAGGCCGACGCTTCCGAAGAGGCCGAGCAGGGGCGTGTCTCCGATGCCGGCGGAGAAGTGCGAGGAATGGATGGAAGGTATGCCCGCCATGATGAGGATGACGAGGATGCCGAGCTTGATGCAGACGAGGGTGACTTCCGCCCTGCCGACAAGTCCTGCGTTGAGCATGTTGAGGACTCCGAGGACGACGATGGCGAGGGAGGAAAGGATGGCGGGAGGAATGCCGGGCATGCCGAGGATGGCACAGAGGGATGCGCCGTATGCGCCGAAGGCCTGCGCGACCATGGCAATGGTGATGACGAGGGTGGCGCAGTAGACGAGTGAGAGCCCGCCCGAGAGGGTGCCGATGCCGAAGGCGGTGTTGAAGTAGTCGATGATGCCGCCGGAGGATGGGTAGCGAACGCCGAGGTGCGCATAGGTGAGTCCTGAGAGGAAGGCGATGATCCCGCCGATGAGGAAGGATATGTAAACGGCGTTGCCGGCTTCGATGGCCGCCTGTCCCATGAGGGAAAAAATACCGGCTCCTACCATGGAGCCGATGCCCAGCGCGGCAACGCTCCATATCCGCATGTTTTTGACAGGCCTCGGGGAATCCATGGCTTTTTCTTGCTCTCTAACAGGGTTTTGGGCAAGCTTTTAATGCGGCTTCGGCGTCCGGAACCATAACTGTTCGGCCTGTTGGCTGCAGAAAGGCGATGCAGGCAACCCGCATCAACGGTTTTTCGGGAAGTTGCCTTTTGATGCGAAATGCAGGAGGATGTCGAACCGTTCTGTATGGGTTGAGGTCGTCAGTCATGGTTTCCTTCAGTCGTTTTGGAGGGGCGGGTAGAACGTGTCATCCCCTTCTTCAACTGCTCGTCGAGCATGCGGGCGAGGGGGCGGACGTCGTAGGACGGATTGTCCGCAATGAAGTAGGCTGCCGTGTTGCCTCTCATGAAATACACCGCCGATTTCTCGCTGCCTTCCACGAGGGCTCCTTCCCAGTTGAAGCGGGGCTTGGTGCAGAGGTCGAAGTCTCCGACCCATCCGGGGCGGACGTTCATGTTGTCGATGGCTGCCTGCATGGTGAAGTCGCCGGGTTTCTCGACGATGCGGGGCGTTCCTCGTTCGTCGGCGTACATGTTCCAGGCGAAGAGTGTTTGCCGCGTGTCGACGGGGTTGAAAGCGTGGTAGATGCAGTATCGGATGGATGTTTTCTTGTCCTTGAGTGTGGCGGTCATCTGATAGTTGCCGCCTTTGCGAGTGGTGAGCTGGAAACCTTTTTGGATGAGTTCGGCGAGGAAGGGTTCACAGCCGACGCCTGTGTTGACGTTGGGGATGGTGTTGATGTAAGGCAATGGTTCCAGTTTCAACAGTTGCTCGATACCTGAACCATAGTTGGCGTTGTCCCAGAAGATGCGTGTGAATTGGTGCGGTTCCTGTTTGCTGAGTTCTCCCCATGTTTTAAGTGTGTGGAGCGGAGTATTTCGTGCTTGGGTACGTATGATCTGATCCATGAGTTGTGTATGCAGGGTTTTTCGTCTATCTGCTTCTCTAAGATCAATATTTGCAGGAATTCGTCCTTCCTGTGTATCAATCCATTGATGTAATATATGCAGCATGTCAGTGGGCGGTAGATCGGATTCATCAAGATAGATAATGAATGAATAATTGTTCAGAATGGCAAACGCCAAAGCATTGTGCGACGGTTTTATATATTGACCTGATTGTGAAGATTGGAACGCAATGGGTGAACCATAACCGATCGTTTGATTGTGGTTTGTTTGAATTTCTAAAGATTCAAACCACCCTTCTTCCTGAATGCCGCTACGATTATTGCGTAGTTTATCAATTGTTTTTATTTTCAATGTATCGTGTGATGGGTGATATTGCAGATTGAATTGGCATATCTGCCATCCTTGAGAATTCAGTATTCGGAATACATGAGTATATTTACCATTTTTTTCAACTCTATCTATGCATAAATCATTTATTATAACTGAATTGTAATTTACATAATGTTCTTCTTCGTTGACTGATGTAATACTATCTTGATTTTTATATAAGTATTTAGTGTCGTATATATTTGGTTGTGAAGATATACCAACTGCAGGTAAAAAGAATAATGTGAAGACAAAGGCATTAATGTAATTGAGCATATGTAGATTCATTTAGAGTTATTTAATATGAATATAAGGAATATTAATTTCTTTTTTATATAAATTTGTATCGAATTGATATGGAATTCCTTTTTTAACATACTAGTCCTTGCTCTAGCTACATCTCCCATAAAACGGGAAGTCAAAACTTTTAAGGTATCTTCCTCGACGAGCACGGTGTCAAGGAGGAGTGATGCCGCATTCGTCTGCCTTGACGGGTATTTTTTCTTGTGCGCTGGATGTTTTTTCGAGTCCCTTTTTCAGTTTTTCGTCGAGCATGCGGGCGAGGGGGCGGACATCGTAGGACGGGTTGTCGGCGATGAAGTAGGCTGCCGTGTTGCCCCGCATGAAGTAGACGGCTGATTTTTCGCTGCCTTCTACAAGGGCTCCTTCCCAGTTGAAGCGGGGTTTGGTGCAGATGTCGAAGTCTCCGACCCATCCGGGGCGGACGTTCATGTTGTCGATGGCTGCCTGCATGGTGAAGTCGCCGGGGTTCTCGACGATGCGGGGCGTTCCTCGTTCGTCGGCGTACATGTTCCAGGCGAAGAGTGTTTGCCGCGTGTCGACGGGGTTGAAAGCGTGGTAGATGCAGTAGCGGATGGATGTTTTCTTGTCCTTGAGTGTGGCGGTCATCAGGTAGTTGCCGCCTTTGCGTGCGGTGAGCTGGAAACCTTTTTGGATGAGTTCTGCGAGGAAGGGTTCGCAGCCGACGCCCGTGTTGACGTTGGGTATGGTGTTGCGTTCGGGGATGTCTTCGAGTTTGAGGATTCTTTCGATGCCCCTGCCGTAGTTGGCGTTGTCCCAGAAGATGCGTGTGAATTGGCGCGGTTCTTCATGAGCGATGCGATTCCATTCTTTTTGGGCGTATTCCGTCGTATTTTTTTCCAGTTCGTGCCATCGGTTTTCACTCAGTTGGGAATAAAGTTTCTGTCGACGTTCGATTTCGGCATCATCATGTTGCACGGGAATTTCGCCCTTGCATACGGCGATGAAACGTTTGAACAAGGCCAGTTCTTCTTCCGGTGTCGCGGGAGTGGTGCGGTCATAGGCCGTGTAGTTCTCGATGCCATAACCGTCATGGATGTAGAGGAGCAGAGATTTCTTTTTAGGATATTTTTGGAACTGAGGCATTATTTCAAATTCTCCAGGCATAAATCCACTGAGTACGAGACCATCTTGATTATTGCTGTAGGTGGCTGCTTGCATATGAGTGCGTCGAGTCTGTGCAATACTTGGATTTCCGCCGCCGTCCATATAATTTTTTATCATGTATGCTTTCAGATAGTCTGTATCGTGGTGTCTGTAGACAGAAATGGAGTATAAGAATTCACCGTTTTTATTATAAATGTTGTAAGTTTGCGAGTGCCATGTATATGCAGGATCTACCTTTCCTCGAACCCATGCCAGATCATCCAGAAGAAAAGAATTCGGAAGGGACGTATCTTGTAGAGGTGGCGCTATGTTATGATATTCTGGATTCCAGATAATATCCTTATAAATAAGCTGATCTTGTTTTTCCGATTTGGATGCTTGATCGGCAAATGATGAAAAGATTGTTGTAAAAATGATACAACTAACAGTAAGAAATGGCATTTTCATGGATTTTTAATGGATAAGAAATTTGAGTGTAGTTGAACGGTTCGTTGGTGGATCTGGTTCTGTTTCTCTGCCCGAATGATTTGCCGTTGGGCTATCATATGTGCGTTGTTTTAATTCTGGTTTGTTTGGGTCGTCTCGTCGATGAGGGGTTGCATCATAAATTCTATTTCCTAGCATGTTGTATTCATGATCATTGATATTCGATTTTGGGTCAGGGCGATGCGCCCGGCATGTAATGATATTGCTATATCCGCAAATGCGTGGAAGGGATGCCAAACAGTAGGCGGCTTCGGCACAGATCACATCAGCATCATGATTGGCGCTCATATCGGCGATCAATTTTGATAAGTAGATTCTGTTGGGCTGTCCCCATTCGATATAATTTCCGATCCATTTGATCATATTTTTATCCTTTTCGTCTACAACTTTTGCATCCGGTTTGAACGATGTGAAAAACCATTGCCCGAAAGTCAGGCATGCCATGATGTCTCGAGCGTTGACGTTTCCATTATCTATATGATAACCAGTCAATTTCATGCGGTGCCTGACTGTGGTTCCGACAACCTGCGTTGTCAATACATCCAAGGCATCCCTCCATACGAGTACGGCATTGTTGTAGGGAGTCGCCATATCGGCGATGACTCCGCTTTTCGGCCATGTGGAGTCTCCGAAGATGGTGTAGATTTCCGTCATGTCCGTATGGTCGATGTATTTGCGGTAGGCTCCCTTGCGCAAGACCCAGAGGTGCTTCATGTTCCCGTAGCGGATGCACGGTGTCAAGGAGTAATCCTGCTGTACGTCCACTTCGTAAAGGAAGTAGCGGCCCGGTTTTTCCGGGGAGGCGAAGGTGATGGATTTCGTCAGCGAGCGGCAGCCGGTCTGCCTGACGGTTTGCGCGAGGTTTTCCCTGGTGTAGGCGTAGTAGGTTCCTTCATCGGAGGTGATGGGGTTCATGGGTTCCGGTTCGGCCATGAGGGTCCATTGTCCGTCGATGTCTTCCCGGACGGCGACGAGGAGGCGATACTTGAGGCCGGAGGCTCCCGCGCGGAAGGCGGCGGGGGATTGCAGGGCAGCTGCTTCCAGCCGCACGCCGGAGTCGGGTCCCTGCCATGCGTAGGAAGCTTCCTGCGTTTGCGGGTCGGTGCGGAAGGTGTAGTTGCTGCGGGCGATGCGGCTGTATTCGGCACGGTCGACGCGCTGCTGGAGGTCTTGCTCCAGGGTGGAGTTGGACTGGTAGGTTTTGGTGACGGTGATGCCATCGGAGGCGGAGGATTTGTCTTTCCAGTCGCATGCGATGGCGAGGATGACGAAGTCTCCGTCCTGCCGGGTGGCGAGGCCATCCGAGAGGATGACGGCTTTGGCCAGAGCCGTGGTTTGATCCGTTTCTTCCGTGCCTTTCTGGTGTACTTTGGCGACGAAGGGGACGAGGTGGACTTCCGGAGGGGTGGGAGGCTCAGGGCGTGGAGGGTCGGTTATGACGCCGGCATCTTTCAGGATTGCCCGGTAGAATGCCGTCGATGAGAATTCGACGGTTCCGGTTGCTCCCGGCGTGTCGATGCTGAGGGGGACTTTCATGTTCCGGATTTCCTGCGGGACGATATAGGTTTTCGGGAAGTCTTTGACTATTCTCTCCGCATCTTTCAGGTAGAGGAGGCCGTCGTATTGGCCTGCGGTTTCGTTGAGGGTTTTGGCGAATTCCTGTTCCCATGCGATTTGGCCGGTCAGTTGCGTGAACTGTTCCTGCCGCTGTTGGAAGAGGCTCCAGTCCGCCAGCCACCAGAAGAGGAGGGGGGCGGTGCGTTCGAGGTTGGCATGAGCCGCCCATTCCTGACTGACCCATGTGCTGCGGACGGTGTCGGAGAGTGTGCCGGGTTCCGGGCCGCACCCTGCGAGGTAGTGGTTGAGCATGGCGTTCCATAGGTCGTTTTCGGTGAGGTTCCGGAAGTCCCGGGTGGCGCCTGCCTTCATTTCCTTCATGATGGGCGAGCGCTGGGCGGGGTAGGCATCCGGAGCCCATTTGTCGAGAAGGTAGGAGTAGATGAGCAGGTTGGTGCGCTGCGCAGCGAGGTTTTTGAGTGTCGTGTCGTCAGGATGAGACTCCAGGAGGGTTTTGATGTGTGCGTGGGTTTCCCGGATTTTTTGTTCTGGAGACAGGGTGAGGGTTTTTTCACCTGTGAAGCCGGTGCATGTGCGCTGTACCCATACGGGCATGCTGCTCCACCACTGGGTGAAGTCGATTTGGACTTTGGGGCGGTCTCCTGCCTTTTCCGGCGGCAGGGTGGGGTGGGTGCAGGAGTAGAAGGCGGTGGAGGGACGCCGCCAGAATTGCGGCACTGCGTTGTGGTACAAGTGGTCGAGGGTTCCCCAGACGCATTCCCACTCGCGCAAGGGCGCCTCCTGCCGTTCGACGATGTTGTAGGGGCGGACGAGGAGGACGGCCGCGCCCTGCAGGGTGGCGACGGGGTCGTCTCCCTGTACGGGGGCGTAGAAGAGCTGGGCTCCGTCGAGCGTGGCGGGGTCGGCGAGGTAGTCGGAGGGTTCGACTTCATAGAGGAGGTCGGGGGTGAGGGAGACGAAGTGCGGCGGCCATGTGTCCGGATGCGCGGGCGGAGGGCTTTGCGCCTGCAGCGGAAGGGCTGCCGCGAGGGAGGTCAGGAGTGTGGCGGTGAGGGGGCGGAGTGCGGGTTTCATGGTTGTGTGCGGCGGGCGGCTTGTTGTTT
>NZ_LIGX01000013.1 GCF_001683795.1 Neoakkermansia glycaniphila | reverse complement strand
GGGCTCGGAGATGTGTATAAGAGACAGATCCCGCACCGTAACCCCTCCCCCCCCGGAACCAGCATGAACTTTCTGCACCCTGAAGTCCTGTTCCTCCTCATCCTGCCGCTCCTGCTGGCAGTCGCCGCCATCGTATCGGCTCGCCGTAAAAACAACAGCTGGCTCGCCCTCGTCTCCGAAACCCACAAAACAGAACTCCTCGTCCGCCCTGCCCCGTGGCGCCGCCACTTCCCCACCGCCTTCGGCCTGCTCGCACTGGCCCTCGTCATCATCGCCCTCGCCCGCCCATACAGCGGTTACACCGACAGAAAAGACATCAGCATGGGCCGCAACATCATGCTTGCCATCGACGTCTCCCGCTCCATGGAAACGCGGGACGTCTCCCCCTCCCGCCTCGAACAGGCCCGCACTGCCGCCTATGAACTGATGGACGCCCTGCCGGACGACAACTTCGGCCTCATCGTCTTCTCCGGAGATGCACAGCTCGCCGTCCCCCTCACCCACGACCACAACGCACTGCGCGAATCCATCGAACAAATCAACCGCAGCTGGGCCTCCTATGGAGGAACCAACCTCAACAACGTCCTCTCCTGCGCGCTGGACACCTTCAAACAGCACTCGCCGGACACCACCAACGCCCTCATCATCCTCAGCGATGGGGAAGACACCGTCGGCAACTCCCTCTCCCTCGTCGAACGGGCGCGCAAAGAACACCTCATCGTCATCACTGTCGGCATCGGCACCAAAACCGGAGACGTCATCCCCGACACCCAGGATCGCACCGGACTCTACCGCGACAACAACGGGCAAAACGTCATCAGCAAACTCAACGACGAATCACTCATCAAACTCGCCAAATCGACCGACGGCCAATACTATGCCATCAACTCCGGCAACGCCCTCGCCTCCTTCGTCCGCTCCGCCACCTCCAAACTTGAAGCAGAAGAACAAAGCGACCAAACCACCAAAATACCGAACGACCAATACACCCTCTTCGCCATCCCGGCCCTCATCTTCATCCTCCTCGCCATCGTCATCGGCACCGAATGGCGCTCATGGAAAAGAAAAACCGCCCTCCTGCTCCTCTTCCTCCTCGGCGCGCCTCCCGCAAAAGCCGAAAACCGCACGGAACAACTCCTGAAAGCCCTTCAAAACGAACAATACGAAGACGTCATCCGGCAACTATCCGACGGCCCCGAAGAAGCAAACCCGGAACGCCAAAGCCGCCTTCAATTCGCCAAAGGCTATGCCGAACTCAAAAAAAACGAACCGGACCTGGCAAAAGAAAGCTTCTCGAAAGCCCTTTTGAGCAATGAACCCTCCATCCAGGCCGCCTCACTGTACAACATCGGAAACATCAACATTGAACAGCAATTTCAAACCCTGCGGAAACTGTACACCCCTGCACCCGGCACCAGCGGACAGCCTTCTGCCCCGGCCCAGCCCGACATCACCCAACTGAAAAACATCAAACAACAACTGGAACAGGACACGCAAAGCTACAAAGACGCCCTGCAAATCCAGCCCGAATTTCCTGCCTGCCGCAACAACCTGAACAAAACGGAAACCTTCATCCGCAAACTTGATCAGGAAATCAAACGCCTCGAAGAAGAAAAGAAAAAACAGGAAGAGCAACAAAACCAGCAACAGCAGCAAAATCAACAGAATCAAAAGAAGGACGACAACAAAAACGATCAGAACAAACAGGATCAGAACTCCGGAGACAACAACAAAAACGACCAGAACAAACAGGATCAGAACTCCGGAGACAACAACAAGAACGACCAGAACAAACAGGATCAAAACTCCGGAGACAACAACAAGAACGACCAGAACAAACAGGATCAGAACTCCGGAGACAACAACAAAAACGACCAGAACAAACAGGATCAGAATTCCGGAGACAACGACAAAAACGATCAGAACAAACAGGATCAGAACTCCGGAAACAACGACAAAAACGACCAAAACAAGCAGGATCAGAAACCCGGAGACAACGACAAAAACGATCAAAACAAGCAGGATCAGAAACCCGGAGACAACGACAAAAACGACCAAAACAAACAGAACCGGAACGCCGGAGAACAGGGACAGCCCGAACCTGAACAGCAGCAACAGCCGGACAAACGCCCCGAACAGGGCGGCCAACAACAAATTCCTCCCCCGGAAGCGGAACTGGCACCCTCCAAAGAAGCCAAAGAAGCAGGAGAAAAACACCGCGCCGCACAAATACTCCGCATGCACACCAACGAAGTCAAAGGCGCACCCTATCCCACCTTCAAACGCCCCATCGCCCCTCCGACCAAAGACTATTAAACCTCCTTCACACCATGAACCAGCAACATTCATCCACCATCCGCACACTGTTCCTGTTCATCGGCCTCTTCCTGACGTCATGGACCCGTGCCGACATCACCGCACAGTGGAGTTCAGACGTCGTCATCCCCGGAGAACAGACCTATCTGCTGCTCATCGAATCGGACGGCACGCCCATCGGCTTGAGCAAAGCCCCTTATGTTTCCGGCATGACCCTTGAAGCACAGGGATCCGGCAGAATCAACCAGCCGAACAACCCCAACGGCTACGCCAGCCTCATGGTGATCGGAGCACGCGCCGACAAACCCGGCAGCATCACCATCCCGCCTCTGGAAGTACAAACGCAATCCGGCAAAACGGTCACCGTCGCCGTACCTCCGCTCACGGTATGCCCCTTCGATCAGGTGCAATGGAAAGATGATCCCATTCCATACGGCATCCTTTGGTATGCGCGCAACAAGGAACCCTACGTCATGCAACCGCTTGATGTCGTATTGAAACTGTACATACCCCGCCAAATTCAGGATTGGAAACTGCCCCCCCTTCAGGGAACGGGACTCTCCGTCTCGCGCTTCAGCCAGGTCATGCTCGACTTCATGCCTGCACCTGTCGCACAGACAAGCAAAGGTATCTGGCGCGCGCTCACATGGCATGGCACCATCACGCCGCTGCGCGAAGGAGACACCTCCATCAAAGGCTCGATCATCATGTACGTGCCCACGGAAACAAACCGTCCGTCTTTCATCATGCAAACATTGCAGCCCTATGAGCTGCCCCTCTCGGGCCTATCGCTGCGTGCCCTTCCCCTCCCGCTGAATGCCCCTGCGGGCTACGCCAATGCCGTCGGAGAATTCTCCATCAAGGCGGACACCGATGCCCGCGACCTCTCGGCCAATGAACTCGTCTCCGTCCGCATCACCGTCTCGGGCCAGGGAAACCTCGACCAGCTCACCTGCCCGGACATCTCCGACCCCGCCCAGTGGAAACTCAACCCGCCGAACAAAATCGAAAACCGGGATGCCATGGGCAACCTCCAAAGCGTCACCTTCCAGCTCAACATCAGACCAACTGAAGAAGTACCGGGCATACCTGCCTTCACCATGTCCTACTTCGACCCGCAGGCGCGTGAATACAAAACCATCGGCACCCGGCCCATCGCCCTGCCGTGGAAAGCCTCGGCAGACACCATGAGCGGCCCCGCAGGCTCCGGCAGCACCGCTCCGCCGCCCGCAGGTGCCGTCCCCGTCGAAGAACTCGTCGACATCTACGACCTCCCGCCCGCCGAAACCATCCGCGAACGCATCAGCATCCCGAACTACTGGCTCTGGATCTGCTACATCCCCACGCTCGCCCTCCTCGCCTACCTCGGCACACGCACATGGCTCCGCTGGCGCAACACCTCCATCGCCCAGCGGCAGCGACTCGCCGAACTCAAAAACATCTCCTCCATCCGGGACTCCGTACCCTTCCTGCGCGCCCTCGGCGCCTACATCGAGGCCCACATCCCCCGCGACAGGATGAACGACAGCCTCGAACAAATCCTGAAACAGAGGGACGAAGAAGCATTCAAGCCTGACACCCACGCCACGGCCCTCTCCCACGACCAGCGCAACGGCATGCTCCACGCCGTCAAAACCGCCGTCCGCAGCATGGCCGCCCTCGCCCTCATGGCCCTTGCGGCTCTCGACAGCATCTCGCAGGCGCAGGACTCCCCGGCAGACAAATCCTACAAGGCCGGACAATACAGCCAGGCCATCTCGCAATACGAACAGGCTCTCCGCGAAATTGACGGCACCGGCGCCAACCCCGCACGCTTCCACTACGGCATCGGCAACGCCAACTACCGCCTGAACAAACCCGGCCACGCCGCCCTCGCCTATGCCCGGGCGCTGGAACACAACCCCGCCCTCAAGGAAGCCGCGGCCAACCTTGCCTTCATCCAGCGCAAAGAAGGAGCCATCACGCCCAACCTCAGCGCACAGGAAGAATGGATCACATGGATGCCCTACCGCTCCCTGCTCCCCATCGCCATCGTCTCCGGCGCCATCCTCACGGCAGGCATCTCCCTGCTCATGCTCACGCGCCGCCGAAAAGCGCTCACCGTCACCGTCTCCACCCTTGCCGGGCTCGTCCTCGTCCTCAGCCTTGCCAACTACATCTACTATCCCCACCTGCCGGACACCCTCACAGCTGCGGAACGCTACTACGTCCTCGAAGCGACGCCCGCCCGCACCTCGGCCGACCCGTCCGGCTCCCCCGTCATCCAGCTCACGCCGTCCACCCCCCTCATCGTACTCGCGAAACGGGGAGCATGGACCTACATCGAAACCTTCACCGGAACCCGAGGCTGGGTCGCCACCAAAGACATCGCCTCCGTCGCCCCCTGATCCGGCGCAGCCATCTCTTCATCCAAACCATCCATGCAATCGTTCATCCTCGGTGCCGGACTCGGCACCCGCCTCATGCCGCTCACATCGCTCCTGCCGAAGCCGCTCATCCCCGTCTTCCAGCAGCCCATGGCCGAACTCCTGCTCGACTACCACTACGAAGCGGGAATCCGCGAATTCATCATCAACACCTCGCACCTCGCTCTGTGCTGGGATCGCGCCTTCCCCGAGCATGAATGGCGCGGCTGCCCCATCCGCTTCAGCTACGAACTCACCCCGCTGGACTCCGGCGGCGGCATCCGCAAAATCCTGCCCCTCATCGACAAGGACTCCCCCCTGCTCGTCCAGAACGGCGACATCCTCACCGACCTCCCCCTGCAGCAGCTCATCGCCGCACACAAAGCCTCGGGAGCCATGGTCACCCTCGCCCTCCGCAGCAAAGACGGCAACCGCAACGTAGGATTCGACGAAACGGCCGGCCGCGTCACCGACATGCGCCACCTCCTTGGCAAAGACAAAGGCACCTGCCAATTCGCCGGAATCTACATCATGGAACCGGCCATTGCCGACCTCTTCCCAGATGAAGAAACCTGCTCCATCGTCCCCGTCTGGATCGAACTCATCCGCCGGGGACAAATAGCCGGAGTCCTCTTCGATGAAGCCCGCTGGTACGAACCAGGCACCCCAGCCGCCTACCTCGACATGATGCTCGACCTTCCGAAAGGCGATCGCAACCGCATCCACCCCTCGGTGCAAATCGATTCAACCGCCATTGTCTGCCCTCAGACCGTCATCGGAGAAAATGCAAGCGTCCCCGAAGACACCACACTCACAGAATGCCTCGTCTGGCCGAACACCCCCGTACCGCCCGGCAACCACAGCCGCCGCATCTTCACCCCGCACTTCTCCGCCGACGCCTGATCCATACCGCCACGAGCCCCCCTGTCAAGCAGCCTCTGCGGCGTATGGCGCACCCTGCGGCGCCTGAGAACCCCTTTCTCCTTGCAAACCGTCCCCACCTCCGCTATACTCCCCTCCACATGGACACACACGCTGATTCTGATCTCTCGGCGCTCGACACGGCTGCATTGAAGAGCCGTCTTTCCGAGCTCGGGAGCTATCTTTGACCTCGCTACACTCGAACAGAAAGTAGCCCACCTCGATGAACGCATGAGCGCACCGGACTTCTGGGACAACCCCACCGAAGCCCGCGCCCTGATGAACGAAATCAACCCCATGAAACGCCGCCTCGAACAGATGCGCGCGCTCGAAACCGGCCTTGAAGACCTCGAAATCCTCATCGAAATGGCTCAGGAAGAAGACGACCATGCCATGGCCGTCGAAACCGTCAAGGAATACCACGCATGGGTCAAAAAACTTGAAGAATTCGAACTCATCACCCTGCTGAACAGCCCTCACGACTCCGCCGGATGCTACATCACCATCCACGCGGGCGCAGGCGGCACCGAAGCCTGCGACTGGGCAAGCATGCTCATGCGCATGTACATGCGCTGGTGTGAACGCAAAGGCTACACCATGGAAATCATGGAAAGCACCGACGGCGACGACGCAGGCATCCGCTCCGTCACCATCAAAATCGAAGGCGAATACGCATACGGCTACCTCAAAAACGAACGCGGCATCCACCGCCTCGTCCGCATCTCGCCCTTCGACTCCGCCGGCAAACGCCACACCTCCTTCGCCTCCCTCGACGCCACGCCGGACATCTCCGACACCGTCGCCATCGAAGTCCTCGACCGCGACGTCAAAATGGACACCTACCGCGCAGGCGGCAAAGGCGGACAAAACGTCAACAAAGTCGAAACCGCCGTCCGCCTCACCCACCTTCCGACCGGACTCATCGTCGCCTGCCAAACCCAGCGCAGCCAGCTCCGCAACCGTGAAGAAGCCATGAACATGCTCAAGGCCAAGCTCATCCAGCTTGAAGAAGACCGCAAGCGTGCCGAAGCCGACCGCCAATACAGCGAAAAAGGCGACATCGGCTGGGGCAACCAAATCCGCTCCTACGTCTTCCAGCCCTACCAAATGGCAAAAGACCTCCGCACGGGAATCGAATCCGGCAACATACAGGACGTCATGGACGGCAACCTTGATCCCTACATCGAAGGCATGCTTCGCCGCAACGTAGCCAAATAAAACCATGCTTGAAATAGACGTCCTCACCCTGTTCCCCGACATGGTACTGGGACCGCTCTCCCAAAGCATCCTCGGCCGCGCCGGGGATGCGGGCATCGTCTCCGTCCGCGCCCACAACCTCCGCGACTGGGCGTACGACAAACACCGCCGCACGGACGACTACCTCTGCGGCGGCGGCCAGGGCATGCTCATGAAATGCGAACCCGTCTTCGCCGCCGTCGAACAACTGCGCCGCGAAAACACCCGCATCATCCTCATGACCCCGCAGGGCCGCACCTTCAACCAAAGCATCGCCCGCGAACTTGCAGACCACAGCGGCCACTACATCATCCTCTGCGGCCACTACGAAGGCGTCGACCAGCGCATCATCGACACCCTCGTCGACATCGAACTCTCCATCGGCGACTACATCCTCACCAACGGTGCCATCGCTGCCGTCATCGTCATTGATGCCATCACCCGCCTCATCCCCGGCACCCTCGGCGACGAACGCTCATCCGAAGAAGAATCCTTCGCCGACGGCCTCCTCGAAGCCCCGGCCTACACCAAGCCCAACGAATACCGGGGCATGCAGGTACCCGAAATCCTCCTCTCCGGCAACCACAAAGCCATTGCCGACTGGAAACGCGAACAGGCAATCATCCGCACGCAAACCAACCGTCCCGACCTCCACGAAGCATGGCTCCGGCGGCAGGAATCAAGCACTCCTAGTGCCCCTTTGTGACGCGAATCATGATTTCTTATAGCGGAAAAGTATCGTACCGTCTTTTGCCTTTTCCAATAGCAGCCCCTTCGAGGGAATTTTTTTCTGCAAGGCATCGACATTTCCTTTCGCATACCCAATGCGTGACAATTTGACAATCCTGAAATTCTCCGTGAACGGGATCGTCTGCCTGTTGCCGACACTCTTGCCCGAAACGGTCAGAACATCGCCGTCGCGCTTCCATCCTTCATACACCAGCGTCGCCATATTGATGGAAGACGCCTTGCCGCCCTCCTCCAACCGAAACCCCTGCACCTTGCCGGGCTGCCCCGGAACAGGCATCACCCAGCTCCCCGTCAAATCACTCTGGTGTGAAGACGAACAGGCAACAAACAGCAACGACGACAGCGCAACAACATACTTTTTCATCACGAATACCTCTATTTTGAACAAACCCGGACGATACAGCCGAATACCGACTCTTCTCCGGAACGTGTTCCCTGTTTCTACACCTTTCACATCAGCATGCAAGCACGAATTGCGGCAAGAACAGGCAAACACACGCATCTCCTTCAAAAAAATTGAACAAAAACCGCAGCTCCCGCCTCATAATGATATCCAGCCTGTAGAATCTCACGGCTCGGACACCATCATCATATCGACACACACATGGACCAATCATCCAGCGACGACAACGGCAGCATTCCCCTAAGTAGCAGCAAAACAAACGCATCCCGACCACGCGAAGGCATGACCACCTCTCCCTGTGAGAACACGGCCATGCCTTTTTCGTGCCCCGAACCATGGCACGCAAAAAGCACAGAAACCGTCTGCGCCACCCTCGCCACCACCCGGAACGGCCTCAGCGATGCCGAAGCGGAACAACGGCTCCGCCTCTGCGGCCGCAACGAACTCCGTGCCAAAGAACCGAAAACCACCCTCCGAATGATCCGGGAACACATGGCCGATCCCATGATCCTCATCCTCATCGGAGCAGCCATCCTCTCGGCATGCCTCGAC
The DNA here is from genome assembly GCF_001683795.1 of Neoakkermansia glycaniphila. GTDB lineage: Bacteria > Verrucomicrobiota > Verrucomicrobiia > Verrucomicrobiales > Akkermansiaceae > Akkermansia > Akkermansia glycaniphila. Next base: position 59,174 of record NZ_LIGX01000013.1, on the reverse strand, counting down.
GAATGGACGGAAGGCTTCGTCATCCTCGCCATCGTCATCCTCAACACCATCATCGGCATCGTTCAGGAAAAAAAAGCGGAATCGGCTCTTGAAGCCCTCCGCAGCATGAACACCCCCCATGCCAAAGCGCTTCGCCAAGGAGAGGAAAGCATCATCCCCTCCTCCATGCTCGTCCCCGGCGACATCGTCTTCCTTGAAGACGGCTCCATGGTACCCGCGGACATCCGACTCATCGAATCATCCAACCTCCAGATACAGGAAGCTTCCCTCACAGGAGAATCCCTCCCCTCCAGCAAAAACGCCATTGCCGAACTCCCGGAAAACTGCCCCCTCGGCGACCGGAAAAACATGGCCTACGCCTCCTCCATCGTCACCTACGGCCGTGGCACCGGCATCGTCACCGCCACCGGCATGCACACCGAAGTAGGCAGCATCGCCGGAATGCTCGAAAACCAGGACGAGCTGGACACCCCGCTCAAACGCAAACTCAACGCCGTCGGCAAAACCCTCACCATCGTCGGCATCATCGTCTGCATCCTCATCTTCGCGCTCGGCTTCCTCTACCAGCGCCCCCTCGTCCCGCAGCTCATGATCGCCATCTCGCTGGCCATCTCCATCATCCCGGAAGGCTTACCCGCCACCGCCACCATCGTCATGGCCCTGGGTGTTCAGCGCATGGCGAAACGCAACGCCCTCGTCCGCAAACTCCCCGCCGTCGAAACCCTCGGCAATGCCACCGTCATCTGCAGCGACAAAACGGGCACCCTCACCCTCAACAGGATGACCGTCACCCACCTCGCCGCCGGGCAAGGCCTCACCCTAGGCTCCGTCGTCCCGCTTGCGAAAGCGGTCGAAGCCCCCGATTCCTACACCCGCCTCATCCATGCGGCAGCCTTGTGCAACAACGCCTCCCTCGACCCCGACCGCGCAGGCGAAATCATTGGAGACCCCACCGAAGGAGCCCTCATCCACCTCGCCGCCGCCTTCGGCATCAACCAGGCGCAACTGGAAACCGCACACCCCCGCCTCCTCGAACACCCCTTCGACTCCGACAGAAAACGGATGTCCACCGTCAACCTCACCGACGGGCAGCATATCCTCTACACCAAAGGAGCCCCCGACTCCATCCTCGCGCAATGCACCAGCATCTTCGACGGCACCGAAATACGCCCCATCACGCAGGAAGACAGGGAACGCATCGCCGCCATTGCCGACTCCATGTCGGAACAGGCCCTGCGCGTCCTCGGCTTCGCTGTCAGGGAAATCGATACCCTGCCTGCCTCCGGCGATGAAAACCTCGAACACGGCCTCACCTTCGTCGGCCTCGCGGGCATGATCGACCCTCCGCGCAAAGAAGTCGCCGAATCCGTCCGCATCTGCCGCGAAGCCGGCATCCGCACCGTCATGATCACCGGAGACCACCGCAACACCGCCCGCGCCATCGCGCAGGAACTCGGCATCTGGCACCCCGGAGGCACCATCGTCACCGGAGAAGAACTCTCCCGCATGACCCCCGCCCAACTCGACGCCGCCGTCAAAACAACCACCGTCTTCGCCCGCGTCTCCCCGGCGGACAAACTCGACATCATCCAATCGCTCAAACGAAACGGCGAAATCGCCGCCATGACCGGAGACGGCGTCAACGACTCCCCCGCCCTCAAAGCGGCAGACATCGGCGTCGCCATGGGCATCACCGGAACCGACGTCGCCAAAGGTGCCTCCGACATGATCCTCCTCGACGACAGCTTCACCACCATCGCCCAAGCCATCAAGGAAGGTCGCCGTGTCTACCGGAACATCCAGAAAGTCATCCAGTTCCTCCTCGTCGGCAACATCGCGGAAATCGCCACCCTCTTCATCGCCACCCTCCTCAACTGGCAATCCCCCCTCCTCGGCGTCCACATCCTCTGGGTCAACCTCGCCACCGCCACCCTGCCCGCCCTCGCCCTCGGCGTAGACCCGGCGGACAGGCACATCATGAAATACAAACCCGTCAAATCGGGAACCCTCTTCGAGCGCGACCTCATCACCCGCGTCGTCTCGCAGGGCCTCTTCGTCGCCGCCATGACCCTCGCCGCCTACTGGTACGGCAACCGCGCAGGCGGCCACGCCACCGGCCAGACCATGGCCTTCTCCGTCCTCGCCCTCTCGCAAATGCTCCGATCCTTCAACCAGCGCTCCAACACCTCCCCCATCTGGGTACGGGCCGAAGGCCACAACCCGTGGCTCTGGGTCGCCTTCGCCGTCTCGGCAGCTCTAATGGCCTGCCTCCTCTTCATCCCCTCGCTCCAGCAAGCCTTCCGGCTCACCTGGCTCAGCGGCACGGAATGGGCCATCGTCGCAGGCGTCTCCTTCCTCTCCATCGTCCAGATGGAAATCGCGAAACTCGTTCGGAAACTGCGGAACCCCGATGCCGCCACGGCCTCATCACCGCATACGCAGCAAGGCTGAGCACCGCACGTATCACGCGGCATCTCCTCCCGGGCATCCCACGGCTCTCCCTGGGTGCCCGGAAAATCATTCGCCCCCATGCCGCCTACAATCACCGCATACCGCGCCTCGCGGAACACCGGATCCATCCCCCCGTCAACACGAACACCGCCACAACCGGAAACGCCCGGCTCAAACACACATCCAGCCCTCAACCGAAACGGGCAAACCCGCGCAACGCATTCAACGAAGCAAGAATCGACACCCCCACATCCGCAAACACAGCTTCCCACGTCGTCGCCACTCCGAGCACCCCCATCGCCAGCACAACACCCTTCACCCCGGCAATCAACCATATATTCTGCCGTACCAGCCGCCGGGCATGCTGCGCCAACCCGAACGCTATCGGCAGCTTCGACAAATCATTCGCCATCAGCACCACATCGGCCGCCTCCATCGCCACATCCGAACCGAGGCCTCCCATGGCGATACCGATATCCGCCCGAGTCAGCACCGGCGCATCATTCATCCCGTCACCCACGAAAGCCACATACCCCTTACCGCCAAGCCTTCTCTGAAACAACTCCAGACAAGAAACCTTCGCATCCGGCAACAAATTCGTATGGAACGTCGGAATCCTTAAACGGCGCGCCACATACTGGCCGGCAACCACAGTATCGCCTGTCAGCACAGCCAACTCGCACCCGGCACCCCTCAAAAAATCAACCACCGCAGGCGCAGCCCCCCTCATCCGGTCCGCCAGCTTGATACGCCCGGCATACACCCCATCCACAGCAAGCTCCACAACCACAGAACCGTCCTCCTTATCATCGGCCTGCAACACCACCCCTGCCTCCTGCAGCCACGACGCCTTGCCCACCATCACAAAACGCCCCTTCAGCATGCCGCATACCCCCTTGCCCGCCACCACCTTGCCATCCTCCACCCGCTCCAGCTCCCGAGAGCCACTCCAAGCCCGCACGATCGACCGCGCGATAGGATGAGGCGACACGGCCTCCAAAGAAGCCGCAACAAACAAAATATCCTTCCTCGAAAACGGCGGCCAAGCCCTCACCTCCGACACCTCAAAATCTCCCTCCGTCAGAGTTCCCGTCTTATCGAAAGCCACCATCCGCACCCGGTTCAACGCATCTACAAACGCACTCCCCTTGAACAGAATCCCCAGCCGCGACGCCCGGCCGATGGCCGCACAAAACGTCAGAGGAATCGACAGCACCAGCGCGCACGGACAGGAAATCACCAGCAGAATAACCCCGCGCCGCAGCCCCTCCGCCCAGGACACATCGCCCAACAGGGGAAACAGCACCGCCAGCAGGCAAGCTGCCGCCACCACGCACGGCGTATACCATGAGGAAATCCTCGTAATCAAATTCTCCAGCTTCGTCTTGCGCTCCGCCGAAGCCTGCACGATCTCCAGCACCCGCGCAGCCGTCGAATCCTCCCACCTCTTACGCACCCGCACCGCAAGCACCCCCGAAAGATTCACACAGCCGGAAAGCACCTCATCCCCTACCGAAACTTCACGGGGCAACGACTCCCCCGTCAACGAACTCGTATCCAGAGAAGACACCCCCTCCAGCACCACGCCATCCACCGGCACACGCTCTCCCGGATGCACCAACAGGCAATCTCCCGGCACCGCCTCGGCGGCAGGCACCTCGCGCGTATGGCCCTCCGCATCGCGCACACGGGCCGTATCCGGCCTCAACTGCATCAAAGATGAAATCGACTGCTTCGACTTCGCCACCGAACGCTCCTGCAAATGCTCGCCGACCAGATAAAACAGCATAATCGCCACCCCCTCCGCATACTCGCCCAGATAAAACGCCCCAAGCGAAGCCACCGTCATCAGGAAATTCTCATCGAACACCCTGCCCCGCAAAACATTCCTCGCGGCAGCAGCCATCACATGCCCTCCGGCCACCACATAAGCCGCCGCATAGCAGGCAACCCCTTCCCAACCCTCGCCGAACATCCACCCGGCAAACGCCAAACCGGCGGCAACCGCAAACCGCACCGCCATCAGCCAATCCTGCCTGCGCAAATCATGCCCGGCCATGGAATCGCCGGCCCGAAAAACCTGCCCGCAGCCCTCTCCATCATTGCATCCGCACGTCTTCATCATCTCATTCATGCAAATGTTCCAAACCCATCTCGAGAATCATACGCACATGATCGTCCGCCAGCGCGTAAAACACATTCTTCCCCTTCCGCTGCGCCCGAACCAGCTTCTCCCGCTTCAAAATATTCAACTGATGAGAAATCGCCGGCCGGGTCATCCCCAGAATATCCGCCAAATCGCTCACGCACCACACTGCTCCTTCGAGCGCACACAACACCTTCAACCTCGTACTATCGCCGAACACCTTGAAAAAATCGGACAACTCGTACAAATCCTCATCGGGCAGCATCCCGGCGCGAGCCCGCTGCACCTCCTCGCCATGCTTCAACAAACCTGCATCGATAGAAATAGATCTCATATTGATTAAACGATTGCTTAATCGATAAATTATCACAAAGAGTAAAAACCGTCAAGAAAAACCCAGCGAAAAATGACACCATCAACTCCCACCCGCAAGCCGCCAATAACCTGCAAAAAAAACGGTGCCATTCCACTGAATGACACCGTGCGATTTTTCGGCCCTCACGCCGCTTGCGGAAAGCCACTTAGGACTTGTAACGCAAACGCTTCTTGTGACGGTTCTGGCGCATGCGCTTGGAGCGCTTGTGCTTGTTGATTTTGGTCTTACGACGTTTTTTCAGCGATCCCATATTTGTATGTTTTCGTTATGTGTTCTCTTAGGAGAATGTTCCGGCCTAGTACACCAGCTTATTCAGCGAGTACTCGATGATACCTTCCGCGCCGAGGGCCTTCAGTTGGGGAATCATGTCGCGGGCGACGGATTCGTCAATCACGGTTTCGACGGCCACCCAGCCATCGTCCGAAAGCGGAGAAACCGTCGGGCGGCGCAGGGAGGGAAGAGTTTCGACGAGAGTGGTCAGAGACTCCTTCGGGAGATTCATCTTCAGCCCCACCTTGCCGCGGGCCTCGAGCGCGCCGCGCAGCATCATCACGATATTGGTAAGCTTCTCGCGCTTCCAGTCGTCCTGCATCGCCTTCTTATTGGCGATGAACTGCGGGTAGGAAGTCATCAGCGTATCCACAATGCGCAGCTTGTTGGCGCGGATGGAACTGCCCGTCTCGGTAATATCCACAATGGCATCCACCAGATCCGGCACCTTCACTTCCGTCGCACCCCACGAAAACTCCACATCGGCCTTCACGCCCTTTTCAGCCAGCCAGCGCTCGGTAATACCCACGCCTTCCGTGGCAATGCGCTTGCCCTCGAGATCCTCAGCCGTACGGATGGGGGAATCTTCCGGCACCACGAGCACCCAGCGCGTCGGCTTCGAGGTCGCCTTGGAATACTGAAGATCCGTCAACACGTCCACATCGGCGCGGTTTTCGTAAATCCAGTCCTTACCGGTAATCCCACAGTCGATAAAGCCTTGATGCACGTAGCGGCCGATCTCCTGAGCGCGAATAAGGTACAACTCCAGAGAGTCGTCATCGGAGGTAGGCTTGTAGCTACGGCTTGATACGTAAATATTGAAGCCTGCCTTGCGGAACAATTCAACGGTAGCATCCTGAAGGCTACCCTTGGGCAATGCGAGTTTCAGCTTGTTTGACATGACAGAAGGGAGATAAAACTACCATTCGGCCCCATTGTCAAGGCGAAAGAAGGCCATCGAAGCAAATCCCGCATACGGGAACGCTCCATGGCCCTCCTTTCCTTCAACCGGTTCGCTGCACACAAACCGCTCATTCCGCATACTTCTCCTGTTGATAAACGGGAGCCTTGATAATATCCATCACCTCCTTGCCCGGAACCGTACGCTTGGACGACGCAGGCAACTCCTTGGAAGAGAACAGCGGGAAAGAGGGATCAGCCTCCAGCGCACCGCCTGTCGCGATGGAATGCATACCACGGGCAGCATTCAACTCAGCGCGCACATGCTTGGAAGGAGTACCGTCGCCCGTAAAATCGTTCTTGGAAGCCTGCAGCCACTGACCGTCGGACTGGAGGGAGAACACGGGGCCGTACGTCGCCTTGCGCACATGCTTCGTCGACTCGTAGTTGCGGCGAAAATCCTCCACAAAACTCACCGCATACCCGAGCCCCTTCGGATCGGCATAGGTACGCCAGCAGGAAATCAACTCCCACTTCTTCGCCTTGTCATTATACACATAGCCGGAAAGCTGCCGCGTACCGGGGCCGTCTTCCTTATCCACCACGAGGAACTTAAGCACATCGCCCACCTTCCAGTCGAAATCGCGCATACTATTGCCGCCCGTACCTTCTCCGCCGAAACGGCGCGTACGCACACCGTCGCCCTTCTTGATCAAAAGCGCACGCTGGTCTTCGGGCACCACATGAGGATTATCACCCTGCGGCACCGGATCCCAAATCGAAAAAATCACCACGGGAGAACCATCCGCCACTTCCTGAAAACCGATATAGCCGTTATGGAAATTGGCCGCGCAGAAATACGTACCGGGCGCACTCTCGTTAGCCTGGGCTTCAACGTAAATCGCCTTCGTCTTGTCCGCAATCGGCATGTGATGCATGTGCACGGAACGGCACTGGCGCTTCACGAGTTCTTCGGGAGAAGGCCCTTCCGCATGGAGAAGGGTACTGCATGTAATGGCCGCGGAAGCGGCGAACAGAATGGATGACAGATTCATAAATGAAATAGATTGGTAGGAATACGGCATGAACCGCCCTAATCTTCCAAAAAAGACAATCTTATTTTCCCCAGCGCTTCAAAACGCCTCCGTAGGAATCAATACGCCGGTCACGGAAAAACGGCCAAATACGGCGATGGTCCTCCAATGCCGCCAGATCCAGATCCGCATACAAAACCGTCTCCTCCGAAACGGAAGCCTTCGCCACAATCTGCCCGCAGTAATCGGACACGAACGACTGCCCCCAGAACTCCGTCTCGCCCTCCGTCCCCACGCGATTCACACTGCACACATAACAGCCGTTCGCCACGCCGTGGCCGCGCTGCACCGTCTCCCACGCGCAATGCTGCGCCGTACCGAGTGCCGGCTTCTCCTCAGGAAGCCAGCCGATCGCCGTCGGATAGAAAAGAATCTCCGCACCCTCCATCGCCGTCAGCCGTGCAGCCTCCGGATACCACTGGTCCCAGCAGATCAGCACCCCGATGCGACCGAACCGCGTCTCGAAACACTTATACCCCAAATCTCCGGGAGTAAAATAAAACTTCTCCTCAAAACCGGGATCCTGCGGAATATGCATCTTGCGGTACAGACCCAGGAACGCACCGTCCGCATCCACCACCCACGCCGTATTGTGGTACAGCCCCGTGGCACGCTTCTCGAAACCGGCAGCCACAATCACCACGCCCAGCTCCCGGGCCAAAGCCTGATGGGAGGCCGTCAACTCGCCGGGCAACGATTCCGCCGCATCGAACTCCCCGCAATCCTGCGTACGGCAGAAATAAAGCGTCGTAAAAAGCTCCTGCGTACAGACAATCTGCGCCCCGTTGGCCGCCGCTTCGCGAATGGCCTCCTCCGTGCGTTTCTTATTCGTCGCAATATCTGCAGACACATTTTGTTGAATCAGCGCAATCCTTGGCATGAACGAGAATTACCGACAGACAGTCCAAAAGTCAAGAACAAGCTTATCCGGCTTCTCTTCCGGCAACACAATCCAAACAAAGACAATCATCACACAGGAAATGCTTGACACATTTTCAGGAATCGTTACAATGCCCTCCCGATCAGTCAAACCTTGACAAAATCGGTAATGGGTGGATTTTACCCCAAATTTTGCATGCCATGACAAAACCGAAGCAAAACTCCTCATCTTCTGCGGCAAAACCCGCCAAACCGGCTCAAAAAACCGAAGCGGAACCTACAGGCAAGAAAACAGATACCAAGGCAGCGGCTTCAAAACCGGTCGCCAAAAAAGCGGCTCCCGCTGGCGATGCGAAAAAAGCCCCGGCGGCCAAACAATCGGTCCCCGCTCCCGCCAAAAAGGCTTCCGCCCCGAAAGCAGCCAAGGCTCCGGCGAAACCCGAACCCGAAGCGGAACCAAAGGCCGACCGCGCCAAAACAACCAAATCCCCCAAAGTATCCGCACGGGAACTTCAGGAATTCTTCCCGGACGACATCACCCTCAAAACCGCCTTCAAACAGCTCGTCACCATCGCCAAGAAAAAAGGCGGCTACGTGACCGACGACGACATCTTCGACGCGCTGCCCGACGACGGTTACGACCCGCAGGACGGCGAAATCATATTTGAACGCCTGCACTCCCTCGGCATCGAAGTACGCGACGACGCCCCCGTCGCACCCACCCCCCTTCAGCTCTCCGGACTTCCCGGCGGTAAAAAAGCCAAAAAGGGTCACAAGGTAGAACCGGTCCGCGGCATCGTCGACACCCCCGGCGTACAGGAAAAAATCCGCGAACTCATCCTCCTGGCCAACGAACAGGGCTACCTCACCTACGACGACATCAACGACGTCCTGCCCAACGACATGATCGACCCTCAGGACTACGAGGAAATCATGGAACGCCTGCGCAGCATGCAGTTCGACATCATCGACGCCTCGGACGTGGACAGCTACAGCGACCGCCAGCGCCTCTCCGACATCGAGGAAGAAGACGAAACCGAGAAGATGGAAGCCAAGCTCGACATCCTCGACGACCCGGTTCGCATGTACCTCAAGCAAATGGGCCAGAAAGACCTCCTGTCCAGGCAGGAAGAAGTCGCCATCTCCCTGCGCATCGAAAAAGCCGAAGACGAACTCCAGAAGCACATCCACCGCTTCGGCACCGTCTACTCCTACTACCTCGACTTCGCAGACAAAGTCATCCGCAACGAAGAACGCTTCGACCGCATCGTCATCGACAAAAACATCGACCGCCGCGACAAATACCTCAAGGAAGTCCACCGCCTCATGGGCCGCGTCATCGAAGCACATGAAGACGCCCAAAGCGCCTACGTCCGCCTTCACAAGGCACGCAAAAGCGGCAAGGCCGTAACCGCCTACGAAAACTCCTTCAACGAATCCCGCGACGAACTCACCGAACTCTTCAGCCAGTTCTCCTTCAAAAGCAAAATCTTTGAAGACTTCGTCGAAAAACTTCGTGAACTCCGCCTCAAAATCAAAAAACTGACCAAACAGCTCGACAGCAACCCCGACAACAAGGAACATCAGGACGCCTTGCGGGAATACGAAATGCAGGTCTGGATGCCGGTAGACGAATTCTTCGAAACCTACCAGCAAATGAAAGTCAGCGCCAAGGAAGCCCAGCGCGCCAAAAAGGAAATGATCGAAGCCAACCTCCGCCTCGTCATCTCCATTGCGAAAAAATACACGAACCGCGGCCTCGCCTTCCTCGACCTCATTCAGGAAGGCAACATGGGCCTCATGAAAGCCGTGGAAAAATTCGAATACCGCCGCGGCTACAAATTCTCCACCTACGCCACATGGTGGATCAGGCAGGCCATCACCCGCTCCATCGCCGACCAGGCGCGCACCATCCGCATCCCGGTACACATGATCGAAACCATCAACAAGCTCATGCGCGTCCAGAAAAAACTCGTGCAGGACCTTGGCCGCGAACCAACACCGGAAGAAATCTCGGTGGACAGCGGCATGCCGGTGGACCGCGTACGCTCCGTCCTCAAAATGGCGCAGCAGCCCATCTCCATGCAGCAGCCCGTCGGCGACTCGGATGACACCTCCTTCGGCGACTTCCTCGAAGACAAAACTGCCGAAAACCCCATGGAAGGAGCCTCCTTCGCCTCCCTGCGCGAAAAACTGCACGGCGTACTCGACACGCTCAACGAACGTGAACGCGCCGTCATCGAACAGCGCTTCGGCCTCCGCGACGGCAACCCGCGCACCCTCGAAGAAGTCGGTCGCCAATTCAACGTCACTCGCGAACGCATCCGCCAGATCGAAGCCAAGGCTCTTCGCAAACTGCGCCACCCCACGCGCATCAGCCGCATCAAGGGCTTCCTCGACTCCACAGGCGCTTGATCTCAAGCTCCCTGCCCCGGCAAGCGGTCACATTGCCTCTCCTTCAAAACCCGTCCGGTTCACCGGACGGGTTTTATCGCAGCATCCGCCCGAGAAAAATTCAAAAAAGTGAGTTTTTCGAGTGACTTGACCGGATCAATTGTGTAAGATACCCCCGCTATTTATGTTTGTCCCGTACTCTCGCAAAGCTTTCTCGTATGTCGGCTCGGTATTGCTGCTTGCCGCATCCTCGGTGGCCCTTGGAGGGAACACTTCTGACAGTCAGGCACTTGCCCTCACACAGGAAGCGGACACCCTCTATTGCAGCAACCAAATCGCGGCAGCGCAGAAAAAATACGAAGAAGCCCTGAAAATGGCACAACAGGGATCCTCGCCGCAGCTGATCGCCCAAATCAGCGAACGGTACAATCGTTGCGCCCACGTCAGCCCGGCAGCCCTCAACCTCAACGCCAAAACGGCCGCCCACAAACAGGACGACACAGCCGAAGCCATGCAATATCTGGAGGAAGGCCGCCATGCCTATGCCGCCAAGAAATACAGCACAGCCGTCACCCTCTACACGCAGGCCCTCGAAGCCCTGCCCGACGCCCCTGCCACCAAAGACCGCCGTGCCTTCCTCCTCCTCAGCCTTGCCGATGCCGAACTTGCCACAGCCCACGACTACACGGCCGTAGGCCGCTACGACGAAGCCCGGGTCTTCCTGCAAAACGCCCTCCGGCACAACCCTTCCAGCCTTGCCGTTAAAGACGCCCTCAGCAAACTGGAAGACTCCGTACGCAACAACCCCGCCATCACACCGGAACACATCGGCAACATCGCCGAAGTCGACCGCCTGCTCGCCCTTGCCTACGGATACTACGGACTCGGACAATTCGACAAAGCCTACAAAACCTTCCAGGACGTCCTCCGCATCGACTCCTACAACACCGCTGCGCAGCAGGGCATGGAAAAAACATCCAACGCCAAAGCGCGCTACTACACGGCAGCCCGCAACAGTGCACGCTCCAAGGCGCTTGCAGACGTCTCCGCAGCATGGGAGGAACCCATTCCCCCGGACGAACTGCCCGCCGACAACCTCGGCGCCGACATCGGCAGCGACGCCCGCGTACAGGAATCCGACATGGACAAACTTTTGTCCTCCGTCAACATCAGCAAAATCAACCTCGAAGACGCCGACATCAACGAAGCGATGGAAGTCGTCCGCGCGCAAATCCGCCTGTACTCCGAAAACTCGGGCAGCCCCGTCTCAGTCAACATCAACACCAACTTCGGAGCCCCCGGCAGCCCCCTGTACAAGCAGATCATGGATCGGCGCGTCAGCCTCGACCTCACCAACATCTCGCTGAAAAACCTGCTCGATGTCATCTCCGCCAAAACGGGGACGGCATACTACCCCACGACCGCAGGACTCGAATTCACCTACTCCGGCCGGGATGCGGGCCCACTGGAAACACGCACCTTCCGCGTACCGCCGAGCTTCTTCAACGAAGCCCCGACCGACGAAGACGACACCTCCGACGTCTTCTCGACGGAATCCAAAAACTCCGTCTCCATCTCCCGAGTCGACCCGAAACGCTCACTTGCCGCTCACGGCATCACCTTCCCGCCCGGCTCCGCCGTCCAGTACCTGCCCGCTTCATGGTCCCTCACCGTCCGCAACACGCCCACCAACCTGCAGGACATCCAGACAATCGTCTCCTCCCTCGAATCGCCGGATCGCCAAATCGTGCTGAACGTCACCATGATGGAAGTCAACGAAAGCACGCTCAATGAACTCGGCTTCGACTGGCTTGTCGACATCTCCTTCGGCAGCCACACCTTCGGCGGCGGCGGCACACCCCAGAAATCCCCCTCTGCGGACGGCATCATGGACCAGGTACCCGTCCTCGGCACCGTCACCAACAGTGCGCCCGTCGTCTCGGCCGGCTTGCGCAGCGGCGGCCAGGTCTTCCAGACGGACTCCATCGACAAACTCATCGCCGCAGGATCTTCGGCAGGCTTCTCCGGCGCCAGCGCACAACGCGCACCGGCCATCCTTGCAGCGCGAGGCATCTGGTCCGTGGCGGACGTCACCGTCATCATGCACGGCCTGAACCAGAAAAAAGGCACCGACATTCTGGGCAATCCGCAACTCGTCGTCAAACCGGGCGCCGAGCAGACAATCTTCTCGGACATGAAAGTCATGTTCTACCCGGAATCGTACGATCAGCCGCAAATCGCCCAAACGCAAATGCCCTTTGCACGCAACGGCGTGAACATCGGCGGACAGAACTTCGACGTCCGCGGACGCATCAACGTCCCTCTGGTCACACCGGCCTTCCCGAACTCCTTCATCAAATACGGCGGCGACAATGAAAATCCGGGTGACGGCATCGGCACCGCCCTCGTCGTCCACGATGCCGAACTGGATGAAGAAAAAAACATCGTCCGGTTGAGCCTCACCACTTACCAGAACGAATTCGACGGCTTTGTCAACTATGGCACCCCCGTCACGCAGGCAGTCATGAACGACAACGGCGACGTCATCCAAGCCGTCATGACCGAAAACAAAATCCTCAAACCCATCTTCACCAGCAAAATGGCCAACACCAGCGTCTCCATCGTTCCGGGCAATGTTCTCGTACTCGGTGGCGTTCGCAAATCCCGCCTCGTCAAATTCCAGGACAAAATCCCCATCCTTGGCGACGCACCTCTCATCGGCCGATTCTTCCGCTCGGAAGGTGAAGAAAAGGAAACCAAAGTCTTCATCATCTTCGCCAAAGTGGACGTCATTGATCCCACCGGCCGCGACCCGCGCACGGGCGAACGCCCCGGCGCTCTGACAAGCAAATAATTGTTCACGCTATCATGAGCCAGTCTCCCAACAGCGAGGATGCGAACACGCAGTCCTCATCCATTATTCGCCAATTGCAGGAAAACAAGCCCGGTGTCGAAAAATCCCGGGAAGTCGTCATCGATCAAAACGGACAGAAAGTTATTCGCGTCACCAAAAAACGGCGCGTCGCCATGACGGCGGAAGAACAGCAACACAAAAAACGCAGGAACCTGAAAAAATTCAGCATCCTCTCCGTCCTCTCCTTCATCATCCTCCTCGCCGCCTGCTTCCTCTTCTTCATGGTAAGGGCATCAAGCATGAGCTCACCCTCCTATGCTACCGCCAAACAAACCGAACTCTCGCAAGCGTGGGGAGCAGACGTCAAAATCGAAGGACTGAGCATCGAAAACTTCCAATTGCGCATCACCTCGCTCACGGCCACTTTCCCCGAAAACAGCAACATCGAAAAAGTGGAACTGCGCGGCATCCGCGGCGGCATCGGGCTCCGCAGCTACATCAACGGCGTACTGGCTGGCGACATCCTGACGGTCGACTACGCCAAAATAACCCTGCGCGACAATGCAGCAACCATTCGCATCCCCCGCTTCTCGGGCGAACGGATGTGGGAATTCAACCGCGTATCATGCAAAGAATTCATCGTCGGATTCTCTGGCAACAATGCTCCCTTCACCATCAAAACGAGCGCCTACATGTACGAAACCGCATCGGGCAACCACACCCTCTACATCGGCCAGAACAGCGAACTCCCCAGCGAACTCCTTCTGCGCGGCTGGAAAACGCCCATCACCGCACTGAAAGGCTCCGTACAGGTCTCCCAGACGGGACTCTCGCACATCAGCATCTCCGGCGACATCGGACTGAACGCCACGATCGACCTCTCCGGCAATGCCATGGAAGGAACCTCTCCGCAAGGCGACTTGAACATCGAATCCTCCGGCATCGCCCTTTCCCTCCTGACCAACAAGAACATATCGGGCTTTCTGGATGCGCAGACACGCAAAGACCCCGTCTCCGCCAACAAAAACAACGTCAAGGCACAATTCAAACTGCCGTACGGCAGCCTCCAACAGCCGGAAATCAACGGCGAACTCACCCTGCAAAACATCCGCATCTCCAAACTGCCGGCATTTGCCTACCTCATCAACAGCCTGCCCAAGGACAAAGTGGACAAATACATCGCCCCGGTCTTCTCTCGCGGCAACATCACCCTCGCGCACCAGCCCGATGGAGGCCTGAAAATCGACCTCGCAAACCTGAACGAATTCACCGTATTCGAAGCCAAAGGCTCCATTGTCATCGGTGCCGACAACACACTGGGAGGCAACCTCTCCCTCGGCGTACCCACGCGCATCACCTCCCAAAAATACACCGACCAGATCCCTGACCCCATCTTCGATGACGACCATAGGACATCGTGGCTGAACATCACCTTGAAAGGCACGGTCGATGCACCCGGCGACAATGCCGACGAGCTGGAAGCAAAGGCCGTCGAATTGAGAAAAATGCGCGAAACGAACGAAGCGCCTATCGCCCCGACCCCGGTAAAAAGCCCTGTAGACAGCAACGGCAACATACCCGTCGCACCCTCTACCTCCTTCCCCTCGCTGCTTGATCCGGGGCAACCCGGCAACACGGCCTTGGATCAATTTCAGAACACACTGAACAGCAACTGAGCATCCCAAGTTCGCCGATATCCGCATCATGGCGTCAGGAGAAACCAAATACAATCCCAGCACGGAAAAACGTTCGAAATGGTGGACGCGCTGTGCCGGCAACCTGTTATGGGCCGCCATCCAGACTCTTTGTGCGACATTGCGGGTGCGGACATGCAGGGAAAACCCGTCCGACACCCTCGGAGACGAAACCCCCTGCATCGTCGCACTCTGGCATAACCGGACCCTCATCCCCTGCTACATCTACCGGAAGCTTCGCATCAAGCGCCCGATGTGCGTCCTGACCAGCGCCAGCAAAGACGGAGCCCTCCTCGAAACCGTCGCCAACAGATACGGAATCAGTGCTATCCGCGGCTCCAGCGGGCGTCGGGGTGCCACTGCATTCATCGAAATGCGGAAATATCTTCGCAACGGCGGCAATCTTTGCATCACGCCGGACGGCCCCAAAGGCCCCTGCTACCGCTCGCATCAAGGCGTCATCAAACTCGCCTCCATGACGGGAGTCCCCATCTCGCCCGTCTGCATTGATTACAGCTCGTACTGGCGCATCAACCGAACATGGGACCGCTTCGCGATCCCCGTACCGTTCGCGAAGGTCGTCATGTATTGGAAATCTCCCCTGCACGTTCCGCCCGACCTCACCCCCGAGCAAATCGACGAATACTGCCGACGACTCGACCTCCTCCTGAGCGCCGGAGCCCCCGATTTCGCACCTCTCACCACCACACCATCATGCAACGTATCGAAGGAAAAACAGTCGCAGAAGCAGTCCTCGCCACACTGAAACAGGAAATCGCAGCCATGGGCGCACAAGGCTGCACGCCCGGCCTCGCCGTCGTCCTCGTAGGTGAAGACCCCGCCTCCCAAGTCTATGTCGGCTCCAAGGTCAAAGCCTGTGCCGAACTGGGCATGTACTCCCAGAAATGGGCCATGCCCGCCGAAACCACACAGGAAGAATTGATCGACCTCATCAAGCAATTGAACGCCGACGACCGCATCCACGGCATCCTTGTCCAGAGCCCGCCCCCGGCGCACATCGATGAAGAAGCAGTCGTCCGCGCCATCGACCCGCGCAAGGATGTGGACGGCTTCCACCCCGAAAACGTCGCCAAACTCGTACTGGAAGATGAAACGGGCTTCGTCCCCTGCACACCTCTCGGCTGCATGGAACTCCTCAAAGCTGCGGGCATCTGCACACAGGGAGCACATGCCGTCGTCATCGGCCGCAGCATGATCGTCGGCAAACCCATGGCCAACCTCCTCCTCTCCCGCAAGGCGAATGCCACCGTCACCATCGCCCATTCGCGCACGAAAGACCTGCCCGCCGTCTGCCGCACGGCAGATATTCTCATCGCCGCCGTCGGCCGCCCCGAAATGGTCACGGCAGATTACGTCAAGGAAGGCGCCGTCGTCATCGACGTAGGCATCAACCGCATCGAAGACCCCACCCGCCCGAGGGGTTACCGCATTGTCGGCGATGTGGATTTCGAATCCGTCGCACCCAAATGCAAAGCCATCACCCCCGTGCCGGGCGGCGTTGGCCCCATGACCATCGCCATGCTCATGTCGAACACCGTCAAAGCCTGCAAACAGCTTGCCGCACAGTAAATTCCGGACACAAGGCAAGAATTTGTCTTGAAATGCCCGTAGAACCTGCTACCATCACCCCACCTTGTCGGGTCGATTGCCGCAGCCACGAAAATTAACCCAAACACAAGAATAACAAGATATGAGCGAAATCAATCTCCAGGACTTCAAGATGCACGCGAACGACACTGGCAGCTCCAGCTACCAGATCGCCATTCTCACCAAACGCATCCTTCATTTGACTGCCCACCTCGGCGAAAACAAGCATGACTTTGCTTCCCGCCGCGGCCTGCTTCAGATGGTGGCTCGCCGCCGCAAGCTCCTTGATTATCTCAAGCGCGAAGACGAAGCTCTGTACAAGAGCCTTCTGCAACGCCTTGGCCTTCGTCGATAAAACCTATCGTTCGAAGACTCGTTTACCATACAACCGCAGGGTATCCGCCTTGCGGTTGTTTTTTATTCCACCTGCGGGACAAACGGAAAGAAAACCAAGCAGCTCAATCCTTTCGGCTGCCGGGAGCCAGAGCCTGCAGCAGCGCACCGTAACCGCGCAGAATGCGGGGGCAGCGGACAAACAGCCGGGGAATGCACATCAGCGCCCGGGCAAGCAAGGGATGCCGCCTTCCAAGCTCCATCATGCGCACAGGCACATAGGGCACGCATCCTGCCCAGGGCGAACGCCTCCAAGCCGCAAAAAACATCTCGTCGTACCGGTCAAGGCTCCCCTTGAGAATGTTCGGCTTCGTCGCAGCATAATGCACAATCGCCGGATTCCAATACGCCTCCCGCAGCTCCTCCGCACTGTACACGAAAGGCGGCACACACGCGGCCTCTCCCTGCTCCGCATCCTCGGCGAACAGGGGAATCGCCACATAGCGGTACGGCATCACTTTCATCCTGCCGCGCAGCACCTTATTCATCACATCCTGATCGGCCCAGGCCAAAACAGCCGGATCGGCCGTCCGGGCGCAATCGACCAGCTTCCGGTGCCACCCCTCGCGGCGCATCGCGTCCAGATCCATCAGCATCTGCGCAAAATGATAGGGCAGGCCGTCGCGGGGCACTTCGAGCCGCTCGTGAAAAGACTGCATCAGAGGTTCGAATGTATCCCGGTAGCGCCCCACCAGCTGCCAAACGGGCGCCGCAAGCGGGCATCCTTCCAAATCCATGGCAAAAAGCTCAGTCAAATCATCGCACACCAGCACATCGGCATCCAGATACAGCACGCGCTTCACCTCGTTCGGCAGCAGATCGGGAAGCAGAAAACGGTAATACGTCGCCGCCGTAAAACGCCCGCCGGCAGGCAAATCGAGCAACTCGCTCCGCACGTCAAGCCACGTCACCCGGAACTCGAACCTCTGCTTCAAATCCTCGATCCCCCGCCTCACGCGATCCGTCACACCTCCATCCAGAATATACACATCGTAAATCGTATCCGGATGTGCAGACTCCAACAGGGAAAGCACTGCAATCCCCAAAGGAACGGAAAAATGGGCATCGGCCGAAAAGGCGACGGCCGGGTGCTGGGGTACAGGCGGAACACTCATGTCTGAAATCTCTGAAAATGCTAAAACTGCAGCCGTAAAAAGTCAAGAAAAGATGATAGGACACATACGGGCGGATCGTACTGTACATATGATACGAACGATAGGGACAATACTCGCCATCGCGCTGTATACCCTGCATGCCCAAGCCCAGCAAACGAACATCATACCGGAACCGCTGGAATACACGAGCACGGGGCAAACCATCGATCTCGCAGGGCAACAGGACACCCTGCCCGGAGAAATCGTCGTCATGACCCAACCCACCGGCATGGGAGCGGCGAGCTACATTCTTGAAATCGCACCCGGCAGAACCACCATCACAGCCGAAGATGCCGACGGCGAACACTACGCCCGCCAAACCCTTCAGCAACTCATCGACCTGGCCAAATACGAAGGCCAGCCCATCCCAGCCTGCACCATCAAGGACAAACCGAGATACGCATGGCGGGGACTGATGATCGACCCTGCCCGGTATCACTGGAGCGTCGAGGACATCGAGAAATACATCGAACTCATGTCCTACTACAAATACAACAAACTCCATCTACACCTCACGGACGATCAGGGCTGGCGCTTCCCCGTACCCAGCTACGACAGATTGCAGGGAATCGCCTCCAAACGCAGCGAAACCGCTGGCGACGGCAAACCTCACGGCGGCTTCTACACGAGAGAGGATATGAAACGCCTCGTCGACTTCGCCGCCAAGCACCGCATCGAACTCATCCCGGAATTCTCCCTGCCCGCCCATGTACAGGCTCTTGCCGCCGCCTATCCCGAAATGGTCTGCTACCCTGGCGACAACATTGAGGTACGCACCATCCCCGGCAAAAGCAAAGATCTGCTCTGCCCCAGCAACGAAGACGTCTTTCGCTTCTACGACGCCCTCTTCAACGAATCGAAACAACTCTTCCCGTCCCCCTATATCCACATCGGAGGAGAAGAAATACCTCTCGAAAACTGGAACACCTGCCCCAACTGCGTCCAATACAGAAAAAAATACGAATTGGCGGCTCCGAACGACCAGCTTCGCCACGTCACGGAACGCATGGTCACCTTACTCGCGCAACACGGCAAAAAACCATTACGCTGGTATAATCCCTCCCTGGACGACAGCTATGCGGAAGGCTCCATCGTCTATACGGCGGACAGCAACAATGCGACCGGTACACTGAAGCAGGCCGAAGCGAAAAAACTTCTGGTCATCTGCGCTCCGGCCGAATACGTCTCCCTCGACTACCCTCAGCAGAAAAACGACTGCCCCGACAATAAATTTTCCAACATTCTCCCTATCGTACCCCTTGAAAAAACATATTCCTTCGATCCGGGAAACGGACTGTCTCCGGAAGCGCAAGCGCACATACTCGGTGTGGAAGGCACCCTGTGGGGAGAACAAATCGACACCCTTTCCCGTGCCCTCTTCATGAGCTATCCGAGGGCCTTCGCCTTGAGCGAAGCGGCATGGTCGCCCATGAACGTTCGCTCCTGGCCTCATTTTGAAAAAAAGGCAAAAATGCACATCAATCTACTTTCCAGGAAGTGGAAAGTAGACGTTTCCCGGCCTTCAGGGCAATAACATCAACATAGACAAGTCATTCTTGCCCTATTCCTCAGCAGAAAACTTGCACAGGCGGTAATCTATAAATTTACCCATCAGAGCATAGATGATGTATGATAAGGCGTGCTTGCAAGCATGCACTCACGCTTAATACAACCACTATGCAAAAAACGAAAGACCATATACTTGCCCAATCGATACTTGCTCCCATAGGAATTTCCCTCATCGATGCCGCACGCATCGTACGGGAATTGATGGAAGAATGTCCCGAAAGCGACGATCAACCCATCTCCCATTGCCGGAGAGCCATCCGCCTTGCCGCCGACGCCATGCGGCAGGAAGAAAGAACCGTCACCTTCCGGGAAGCCGTCGAAGCCACCCTGAAAAGCAAAGCACACCGCCGCCCGCGCACCGTTGCCGAAATCCGGCAGATCGCCACGCGGCTCATGAAGGAAATACCGGGACTGGGAGACCGCCTCGTACGTACCATCACCACCGCAGATTGTCAGGAAATCTTCGACACCGTCTTCGACTCGACCCGGCAAAAATACAAAGCCCGCACCATCCTGCACGGCATCTTCACCATCAGCAAGAAAAGAGGCTGGTGCGATGAAAACCCGGTCGGCCGCACCGACGCGCCCTCGCTGCATGAAACCGAAATCCGCGCACTCATGCCGGAAGAGATCAAACGGCTCCAGAGCCAGATCCGCCGCCACCACAACCGCGCCTGCGCCCCTGCCGTCGCACTCATGCTCTATGCGGGCATCCGCCCTCACGAAGTCACCAGGCTCACATGGAACGACATCGACTTCGAAGAGAAAATCATCGCCTTGCGCCCGCAGCATACCAAAACGGGCGGTGCACGCCACGTCCACATCCCGCCCGTCCTGGAACGCTGGCTGTGCCGGTACAGGCCCGCAACCGACCACAACAAAGCCATCTGCCCGCCCAACTGGAGCCGCCGCTGGCAACGGCTGCGCAAAGCCGCCGGCTTCGACAAAACATGGCAGCAGGACTGCCTGCGCCACACCTTCGCCAGCTATCACGCCAAATACTTCCGCAACTACCCCTTGCTCCAGATGGAAATGGGGCACCGCTCCGCCGATCTTCTGCGCACGCGCTACGTCAACATGAGCGGCATCACCCGGCAGGAAGCCAAACAATTCTGGCGCTAATTTTCTCCCCTCTCTACTTCCTGAAAAGAAAAGCCCGCGACCTTCGGAAGGCCGCGGGCTTTCAATATCGTGTGCAACGGGTGCGTTTACAGCAGACCCTTTTGCTTCATGGCTTCCACGAGCGTCTTGCCCATCTCGCCCGGCGTCGGAGCTACCAGAATACCCGCTTCGCGCAGGGCTTCCTGCTTGGCGGCGGCTGTGCCCTTGCCACCTGCCACAATGGCGCCTGCATGGCCCATGCGGCGGCCGGGAGGAGCCGTAGCACCGGCGATAAAGGCGGCCACGGGCTTCTTGCAATTGTCCTTGATCCAGGCGGCGGCTTCCTCTTCTTCGGAACCACCGATTTCACCGATCAGAATAAAGGCATCCGTATCGGGATCTTCGGCAAACAACTTCACGGCATCGAGATGGGTCATCCCGTGCACGGGGTCGCCGCCGATGCCGATCGACGTCGACTGTCCGAGGCCGAGATTGGAAACCTGCCAGACGGCTTCATACGTCAGCGTGCCGGAGCGCGACACGATGCCGATGCGGCCGGGCTTGTGAATATAGCCGGGCATGATCCCCGCCTTGCATTGGCCGGGGGTAATGATGCCGGGGCAGTTCGGGCCGATCAGCGTGCATTTCCTGCCTTCGATGAACTTCTTGGCCTTCTGCATATCCTGAATCGGAATCCCTTCCGTGATGCAGATGATCAGTTCGATCCCGGCGTCTGCCGCTTCCATGATCGCATCCGCAGCAAAGGGCGGCGGCACGAAAATCATCGTGGCATTGCAACCCGTCGCTTTGCGGGCATCCTGCACCGAATCGAAAATCGGTACCTTGCCTTCAAAGAGCTGGCCACCTTTGCCGGGCGTAACGCCGGCGACAACATTGGTGCCGTAATCCATGCATGCCTTGGCATGCGAAGCCCCGGCGGAACCGGTGATACCCTGGACGAGAAGACGCGTATTTTTATCAACAAGTACGGACATTTCAGTTAATGAGTTAAAAGGTCAATAGGCAATTACTTGGTAGCCGCCACGGCCTTTTGGGCCGCATCGTCCAGACTGTCGGCCGAGATGATGGCCACACCGCTATCCGCAAGAATCTTCTTGCCCAGTTCGACATTCGTACCCTCGAGGCGAACCACGAGAGGAATCTGCATATCGATCGTGCGGGCCGCGTTCACCACGCCGAGCGCAATCACATCGCAACGCATGATGCCGCCGAAAATATTCACGAGAATGGCCTTCACCTGCTCGTCCTTGGTCAGGATGCGGAAGGCATTCGTCACCATCTCTTCCGTGGCGCTGCCGCCTACGTCGAGGAAATTGGCGGGAGCTCCGCCGTAGTGCTTGATGATATCCATCGTAGCCATGGCAAGGCCGGCGCCGTTCACGAGGCAGCCGATATTGCCGTCGAGGCCGATATAGTTCAGATTGTACTGGCTGGCTTCGACTTCGCGGGGATCTTCTTCCGTCACATCGCGCATCTCCATGATCTCGGGATGGCGGTACAGGGCATTGTCATCGAAATTGAACTTGGCGTCGAGAGCCATCACGCGATCGTCCGTCGTCACCACCAGCGGATTGATTTCCACCAGCGAACAATCGAGCGACGAGAACAACTTGTACACGTTCGTAATGAACTTCGTGGCCTGGCGGAGAAGAGCGCCGCGGAGATTCAGGGCGCAGGCGATCTTGAGAGCCTGGAAGGGAAGAAGTCCGAACACGGGATCGATGTATTCCTTCACAATCGCGTCGGGATCGGTCTCGGCGACCTCTTCGATATTCATGCCGCCCTTGGTGCTGGCGACAATCACCGGGCACTTGCGGGCGCGGTCCTGAAGGATGGCGAAATAGTATTCGTGCTTGAGATCCACCGCTTCGGCGATCATCACCTTGCTCACAAGCTTGCCGGTTTCCCCCGTCTGCTTGGTCACAAGCACTTCTCCCAACATCCTGGAAGCGACGTCCTTCACCTCATCGACAGTTTTGACGAGATGCACGCCGCCCTTGAAGCCATTCTTGAATGTACCTTTGCCGCGACCGCCTGCATGAACCTGAGCCTTGACGACATACTCCTTGAGATCCATGGATGCCGCTACTTCGGCGGCTTCCTCCGGCGTGCTGGCAGGCAATCCCTGTGGCGTCGCAACGCCGAAACGGTTGAATAGCTGCTTGGCTTGATATTCGTGAATATTCATTTGTAGCGCTTTCGCTTTGAGTTTAGCTCCGGTTAGCCTACCCCCTGCCTCCGTTCAGGTCAAGGGTAAAACGGACAAAAATCAGATTTTCACAAGAACCGGAGCAGCCGCAGCCTTCCTGCCGGATAAACGGGGAAGGCATCCATCGCAACATCAGGCAGAGGCAACAACACCCCGAACAGCCCTCCGCCGAACGCAACTGGCATCCCCGGCCGGAGTACGGCCGCAGGACGGTTTTTCATGAAAAAACGATCTATCCGCAGGGTGGCTCTATCAACGCTTCAACATCGGATCGCAAATGATGGCCGAGCATCCACCATTGCCCTTCTCGGGATTGTTCGAAACTTCCAGCGTAAGATCCTTCACGCCTTCCACCGAAACTTTCACAGGCACGTTTTCTCCCTGCCGAACAAAGCCAGTCTGCGCCAGCACCTTTCCGTCGCCTTTCACGGTCAGGCGCGTCGGGCCGTAGGCGAAAGACGGACTGCCGTATTGCAGCGACAGCTCCTTCCATACTCCGCCCAGATCGTAGGTCAGCGTACCGTTCGCATGCGTGCGGATGAATGTGCCCGGCTTATACTTCGTCAACTCCGGCACGGGACCATGATTGTAATACGGCAATTCGAACGGGCAATACCCCCAGCACACGCGGCCATATCCGGCCTGAGCCTTCGCCGGAGCGGCAACAGTCAAATCCAGCTCACGCTCGGAAGCCGGAGCCACGGCGGGAGACGCCCCCTGCGGAGCGCCCGCCTCCTCGAAAGCTCTCTTCCAAATGGCAAAATCGCGGACAAAACGTGCATCTGCACCGTACTTGACCAACAGAGCATCGAACTTCGCGCGTGCCGCTTCCGGGCGGTTATAGCGAAGATCCGCCTCCACATCCATCAGCAGCAGAGCGCGCTGCAACGGAGCAACCTCGACCCCCTGATCGCCGCTCGACAACCCCGCCTTGAATGTCGCCGTCTTGCCGTCGGCCTGAAGCATCACAAGGCGAAGCTCGAAATTCCCCTTGTAGCCGGGGCGCACTGCATCCAGAGAAAAACTGCCGTCCGGCCCGGGAATGCAAGTCGTCGTCGAAGCATCGTAATCATCGCCACCGGCAGGATCGAAATAGGCTACCAAGCCATAGACGGGAGGATTGCCCTGCACCTTGCCCGCAAGACGCAGGCCGCCATCGATCGGCTCCGCCGTCATATCGGACAACCGGGCCTCCACAGCATCTTCCGCCCGCTTCGACTTCCCCGTAAACAGCGGAATCGAAGCCAGCCTCAACGCATCGCTCTGAATCAGAAACGCCCCCCTGCCCTCATTGCGAAACTCCTCCCCATAAGAATAATTGCCATTGCCCATCAGCGATGCACCGGCAACGGCACGCTGCAACTCCCTCGTATGGGGAAGACTGAAACAATGGCCGAGTTCATGGGCCGTTCCGCCGATATACACTGTATTGTCATTGCCCACTGTCTTGAAAAGATAGGGACCAGCCTCCGTCGAAGAAAAATTGACGGGATCGAGATGCTCCGCATCGCATATCCAACACACACCGGCTTCCGACGTACCGCCGCCGTAGTAGGGGCCGACCTTATCCGGCATCTGAGCCACAATCAGCACATAATCCCTGCCGGGATCGACGCCTGCCTTACGCAGCGACTCAAACGCCACCTTGCTCGTCGCCGGACCGGAAGAATTCACGTTGAACTTGGAAAGAGGCTCATCCAGATACGCATCGTGCACCACCAGCTTCCCGTCCTTATCCAAATCCAGCCCGAACGTCAACGGGGGGAACCCGTTCTCCTCCATCTGGTCGGCATAGAACATCTGCACATTCTTCACGATACGGTCGATACGACCCTTGTAATCCTTCAGCGCGGGGCGATCCTTCAGCGTCACGTACACCACATGCAGCTTCCGGTGATCCTTCGCACCGTCCGCCTGCCAATCGCGGATAATCTCCCACGCCTTCGCAGCCTTGGCCTTATCTTCGGCTGAAGCCTTCCAGCTCACGGGCAGGCGGCGAAACTCGCCGCCGTCCTTCGCATGGGACTTGGCCTGCTCGATACCCGCCGTCGTATAATCGGCGCTCCACGCAAATGCCGCACTGGCAGACACCAGCAACGCAGCCATGTAAAAACGGGAAATAAACATCATCGGATCAAATAACTTTCTTATTACAATACGGATAAAACTCCATCCAAAATTCAATAAAAATCCTGCGGCGAGAAAAAACTTCACTCCATCCCCATCACCTTCCTGATCGCGGCGGGATACAGCACATGCTCCTGCTCCTGAATACGGGCATGCAAACTCTCCGGCGAATCATCCGGCAACACGGGCACCCGCGCCTGCAGCACGATCTCGCCCGTATCCATCCCGGCATCCACATAATGCACCGTACATCCCGCCTCCTTCTCTCCCGCCTCCAAAGCCTGCTTCCATGCCTCCACGCCCGGAAACGCCGGAAGCAGCGACGGATGGATATTCAAAATTCTACGGGGAAAAGCCTCCAGAAGCGGAGCCTTCACCAACCGCATAAAACCGGCCAGACAAACCAGATCAACACCCAGCCCCTTCAGCTTCGCAGCCAAAGCCGCCTGCGACTCATCCGGAAACCTGTTCTTGAACCCTCCGCAATCAAGCAGCTCGACCGGCACGCCGCGCTTGCGGGCCCGCTCCAGAATATACGCATTCTCATGATCCGAAAGCACCAGCACCACCTCGGCATCCAGCGTACCCTGATCGATCGCATCGAAAATGGACTGGCAATTCGACCCGGAACCGGATCCCAACACAGCGAGGCGCGCTTTTGTCATGCCAGCTACCTACCATAAACAAACCTCGCACGCCAGACACAGTGATGTCATGCTCATGATGGAAACGGGCCGACTTCACTCCGTCACCGCAGGCTGCACGGACAACTTGTCCGGAAGCCCGAACACGACATCCAGCAAACTCCCGGCCCTATCGAGCATCTCCATCGTCACCGTATCCGGCACGGCAAAAATCCCCGGAAACGCATATTCATCGTACTGAGGCCTATTCTCAAAAGCCAGCACGGGCTCGCCCAGCGAAAACCGCGCATTGATCCCCGTCCGATTCCCCCTTGCATCGACCCTGATCCAGCGTCCTTGCAGAAAAACGGCATTATAGCCATGCAGGCAATACCCTCTTCGATCATCATCGGCAAGAGTAATATGCTGGAAACAAAAACCCGCAGGAATACCTTGCGAACGCAGCAAAGCCGCCAGAAGATTCGCCTTGGCATGGCAAATACCCGTACCATACCTCAGCACATCCGAAGCGCGCGCCGTCACCCGCTCCGCCCGGATATCGAAAGAATGGGGAATCCCGTCTCTGACGAACTCGAAGGCTACCCTCGCCTTGTCCACATCGTCCATGCATGACGGAAACAACTCATCGGCCTTCCGACGAACGGAATCGGAATGAAAATCGACATACGTACATTCTTTCAGAAATGCATCCATAAAAACTCCCTCAACCTTTGATTGGCAAACGATCCGCCACCGATCAAGCGACACGGCGCGGACTCGTTAAAATGCTAAAGCACGCATATGCAAAAGTCAACCACATCATCGCAGAACACACCTGCCGCACAGAGCAGCATACACTCTTTTCCATTGACTTCAAGCGCCTAACATTGTCTCCTAAATCAACGTCGATCGGATTCCGATACGAAAACCACACCACTCCAATAAATCCATGCAGAAAAAAGCGCTCATATCCGGCATCACGGGACAGGACGGCTCCTACCTCGCAGAATTCCTCATCGAAAAGGGCTATGAAGTCCATGGCATCCTCCGCCGCTCCTCCTCCTTCAACACGGGCCGCATCGAACACATGTACCTGAACGAATGGGTGAGGGACATGAAACAGCAGCGCGCCATCAACCTCCACTACGGAGACATGACCGACTCCAGCTCCCTCATCCGCATCATTCAGGCCGTACAACCGGACGAAATCTACAACCTTGCCGCCCAAAGCCACGTCAAAGTCAGCTTCGACGTACCCGAATACACCGCCGAAGCGGATGCCATCGGCACCCTCCGCATGCTTGAAGCCATCCGCATCCTCGGAATGACGGAAAAAACGAAAATCTACCAGGCCTCCACCTCCGAACTCTTCGGCCTCGTCCAGGAAGTCCCCCAAAAGGAAACAACCCCCTTCTACCCGCGCTCGCCCTACGGCGTCGCCAAACAATACGGCTTCTGGATCACGAAAAACTACCGCGAATCCTACGGACTCTTCGCCGTCAACGGCATCCTCTTCAACCACGAAAGCGAACGCCGAGGCGAAACCTTCGTCACGCGCAAAATCACCCTCGCCGCCAGCCGCATCGCCCAGGGCCTGCAGGACAAACTCTACATGGGCAACCTCGACTCCCTGCGCGACTGGGGCTATGCCAAAGACTACGTCGAATGCATGTGGATGATCCTCCAGCACCACACGCCCGAAGACTTCGTCATCGCCACCGGGGAAATGCACACCGTCCGCGAATTCTGCACCCTCGCCTTTGCCGAAGCAGGCATCACACTCCGCTGGGAAGGCACCGGCATCAATGAAAAAGGCATTGATGCAGCCACGGGACGCCCCCTCGTCGAAGTAGACCCGAAATACTTCCGCCCTGCGGAAGTCGAACAACTCCTCGGCGACCCCACCAAGGCCAAAACCCTTCTGGGCTGGAACCCACGCAAAACATCCTTCGAAGAACTCGTCCGCATCATGATGAAACACGACATGGAACTTGTCGCAAAAAACCGATAAACCATGGACAAACAAAGCAGAATCTACATCGCCGGACACCGCGGCCTCGTAGGATCCGCCATCTGGAACAGCCTCGAACGCAAAGGGTACGGCCACCTGATCGGCCGCACCCATGCCGAACTAGACCTGATGGACCCTGCCGCCGTCCGCGACTTCTTCGACCGCGAACGCCCCGAATACGTCTTCCTCGCAGCGGCGCATGTCGGTGGCATCATGGCCAACAACACCTACCGCGCCGACTTCATCTACCGCAACCTCCAAATCCAGCAAAACGTCATCGGAGAAAGCTACCGCCACGGAATCGAAAAGCTCCTCTTCCTCGGCAGCACCTGCATCTACCCGAAAGACGTCCCGCAGCCCATGCGTGAAGACGCCCTCCTCACCGCACCGCTGGAATACACCAACGAACCCTACGCCATCGCCAAAATCGCAGGGCTCAAAATATGCGAAAGCTTCAACCTCCAGTACGGCACCAACTACATTGCCGTCATGCCCACCAACCTCTACGGACCGAACGACAACTTCGACCTCGAGCGCAGCCACGTACTGCCGGCCATGATCCGCAAAATCCATCTGGCGAAAGCCCTGCATGAAAACGACTGGGAAACCGTCCGGAGCGACCTCTCGGCCCGCCCCGTCGAAAACATCGGCGGCACGGCCGACGACGACACCATACTCTCCCTCCTCGAACGCTACGGCATCTTCCCCGGAAAAGTCGAACTCTGGGGCACAGGCAAACCCCTGCGCGAATTCCTGTGGAGCGAAGACATGGCCGATGCCTGCACCTACGTCATGGAACAGATCGACTTCGCCGACCTCAAAGGCAGCTGCCTGGAAACGCGCAACTGCCACATCAACATCGGCACGGGCAAGGAAATCTCCATCGGAAACCTTGCGGAACTGATCGCCCGCATCATCGGTTACCGCGGCGAAATCGCATTCGACGACTCCAAGCCCGACGGCACCATGCGCAAACTCACCGACGTCTCCAAACTGCACGGCCTTGGATGGCGCCACACCGTCGAAATCGACGAAGGCATCCGCACCATGTACGCATGGTACACCGGGAGCACCCCGGCCTGAACCGCCACCCTCCCCCGAGGCTCTCCCGCAGCACCTTGCAGGAGAGCCTCCTTGTTTTTAGACTCGCCAAACCATTCGGACATCTGTATAATTTCGAACCCCATGGAAGTCGGATACTCTGAAAAAGACATTCAGACACTGGACTGGCGCGAACACATCCGCCTGCGCCAGGGCATGTACATCGGAAAATTGGGTGACGGAAGCATGCCCGACGACGGCATGTACGTCCTGCTCAAAGAAGTCATCGACAACGCCATCGACGAATACGTCATGGGATACGGCCAGCGCATCCTCATCACGCTCCAGCCCGACGGCCACTGCGAAGTGCGCGACTTCGGCCGCGGCATCCCCCTTGGCTCCCTCTATGACTGCGCCGCCAAAATAAACACCGGGGGCAAATACGAAGGCGAAGCCTTCACCAAATCCGTAGGTCTCAACGGCGTCGGCATCAAAGCAGTCAACGCCCTCTCCTCCCACTTCGAAATCCAGGCCTACCGCGACGGCTCCACCCGCCGCATCCAATTCTCCGAAGGCATCGAAATCCCCGGCAGCGACCTCACCGAAACCACCGAAGAACCCAACGGCACGCGCGTCGCCTTCCGCATCGACACCACCATCTTCCCGGAAAATGCCACCTTCCGGAAAGACTACATCGCCCGCATGTGCAGGTACTACTGCTACCTCAACACCGGGCTTGCCATCAACTTCAACGGCCAGCGCTTCATCTCCAAAAACGGCCTCCTCGACCTCCTGCGCGAAGAAATGGGCGACGAAGCCCTCTACGAACCCATCCACATCACCGGGCAGGACATAGAAATCGCCATCACCCATGGCACCCAGTACGGGGAAGAATACTACTCCTTCGTCAACGGCCAGCACACCACCCAGGGCGGCACCCACCAATCCGCCTTCCGCGAAGCCATCGCCAAAACCCTCCGCGACTTCTACAAAAAACCCTACGACGCCTCGGACATTCGCTCCTCCATCGTCGCCGCCATCTCCATCAAAGTAGTCGATCCCATCTTCGAATCGCAAACGAAAACGAAACTCGGATCCAACACCATCGCCCCCGGCAGCGAAACCATCCGCACCTTCATCGGCAACTTCCTTGCCAAAGAACTCGACAACTACCTGCACCGCCACCCGGACGCAGCCAAAGCCATCGAAGACAAAATCAAGGAAGCCGAAAAAGCGCGCAAGGAAATCGCCGGCATCCAGAAAAACTCCCGCGAACGTGCCAAAAAGGCCAAAGTCCACAACAAAAAACTCCGCGACTGCCGCGTCCATTACGACACCAAACACAAACGCGCGGCGGAAACCATGATCTTCATCACTGAAGGCGACTCCGCCTCCGGCTCCATCACCACCGCCCGCGACGCCGAAACTCAGGCCGTCTTCTCCCTCAAGGGCAAACCCGCCAACTCCTTCGGAGTCTCCCGCACCGCCCTCTTCGAAGAAAAGAAAAACGAAGAACTCGACCTCCTCCACCTCGCGCTCAACATCGACAAAGGACTGGAAGACCTCCGCTACAACCACATCGTCATCGCCACCGATGCCGACGTGGACGGCATGCACATCCGCATCCTCCTCCTCACCTTCTTCATCCAGTACTTCCCCGAACTCATTCGCGAAGGCCACCTCTACATCCTCCAGACCCCCCTCTTCCGCGTACGCAACAAACAGCAGACCATCTACTGCTACTCCGACACCGAACGCGAAAAAGCCATCTCCAAACTCGGCAAAAATCCGGAAATCACCCGGTTCAAGGGCCTCGGGGAAATCTCGCCCTCCGAATTCAAACACTTCATCGGTCCCGACATCCGACTGGAACGCGTCACCCTCGAAAACGCGCACAACCTGAAGGAAATCATCGCCTTCTATATGGGCGACAACACCGAAATCCGCAAACAGTACATCATCGACAACCTGCGGATCGAACTCGACCCGGCCTGAGCCGCCTCACCCTCTCTCTATACCACACCATGCTTGACATCCCGCAGGAAAAACTCCCGCACCACATCGCCATCATCATGGATGGCAATGGCCGCTGGGCCAAGCGGCACGGGCACTCCCGCCGCAGGGGACACACCGAAGGAGCACAATCCGTACAGAAAAGCGTCGACTTCTGCCTGGAATACGGCATCCCCTGGCTCACACTCTACGCCTTCTCCACCGAAAACTGGAACCGCTCCCTCATCGAAGTCTCCTCCCTCATGCTGCTGCTGAACCGCTTCATCAAACAGCGCACACCGGAAATGATGAAGAAAAACGTCCGCCTCCACTGCATCGGAGACCTCGAACGCCTCCCAGCCAAAAGCCGCGCCATCCTGCAAAACGCGATGGACGCCACCCGGCACAACACCGCCCTGCACCTCACCCTCGCCCTCTCCTACGGCTCCCGGCAGGAAATCACTCATGCCATCCGCGACATCGCCGAAAAAATCTCCTCCGGTACACTCGCCCCACAGGACATCACCGAACAAACCGTCGCCGATCACCTCGACACCGCCGGCATCCCCGACCCGGATCTCCTCATCCGCACCTCGGGCGAAATGCGCATCTCCAACTTCCTCCTCTGGCAAATCAGCTACGCCGAACTCCACGTCACCGACCGGCTCTGGCCGGACTTCGACCGCGAAGACTTCGAAACAGCCCTGCGGGACTATGCCGCCCGCCACCGCCGCTTCGGCAAACGATAATCCACGACAACCTGCCATGCAAAACAACTCATACGCACTCATCCTCGCAGGAGGAAGCGGCACACGCTTCTGGCCCCTCTCCCGCAACACACGCCCCAAACAGCTCCTCGACCTCTTCGGGGACGGCACACTCCTCCGCAAAGCCCTCGACCGCCTTCAGGGCCTCATCCCCGCCGAACGCATCCTCATCCTCACCAACGGCATGCAGGAAGAAGAAGTCCGCAGGCAGGCTCCCGAACTTCCGCAGGAAAACATCATCGCCGAACCCGCCCGGCGCGACACCGCTCCCGCCATCGCCCTCGGCATCGGCCTCATCGCCGCACGCTGCCCGGAGGCGAACATGCTCGTCATCCCCTCCGACCAGCTCATCCTCAACGACGAAGCCTTCCGCGAACTCGCAGCGGACGCCCTCTCGCTCGCCGGAAGGGAAAAAGCCCTCATCACCATCGGCATCAAACCCACCTGGCCCTGCCCCTCCTACGGCTACATCGAACGAGGAACCGCCATCGCCGACCCGCAACTCCGCCACTCCTGCTACGAAGTGCAAAGCTTCCGCGAAAAACCGGACACAGCCACCGCCACCGAATACCTCGCCAAAGGCAACTACTCGTGGAACGCCGGCATGTTCATTTGGAACATCCCCCACGTCCGCACCGAACTGCAGCAGCACACTCCCGAACTCGCCGGATTCATCGACCGCCTCGCGCAAACCGAAAACATCTCCGACTTCATCCGCGACGAATTCCCCGCACTCACCCCCATCTCCATCGACTTCGCCCTCATGGAAAAAGCCGCCCGCGTCCTCAACTTCGAAGCCACCTTCGACTGGGACGACGTAGGCTCATGGCTCTCCGTCGCCAAATACCTCCAGCAGCACGACAACGGCAACGTCTCCAACACCCCCGTCAGCGCCCGCGATGCCCGCGGCAACATCGCCTACTCGGCACAGGGCAAACACATCGCCCTCCTCGGCGTCGAAAACCTCATCGTCGTCGACACGGGAGACTCCCTGCTCGTCGCCCGCCAATCCGATGCGGACGCCATCAAGCACATCGTCTCCCAGCTCCCCGAAAACCTCGTCTGACCCCAACCGTGAGCGAACACCACCCGGCACTGGGAATCGACTACGGCGAAGCCCGCATCGGCATCGCCGCCACCGACCCGTCCGGCATCCTCGCACACCCCGTCGAAAGCATCCATCTCGCCGCCACGGAACCTCTGGCCCGCATCGGCGCACTTGTCCGGCAAAAAAGCATCCGCACCCTCGTTCTCGGCCTCCCCGTCCGCCTCGACGGCACCGAAGGCACGGCTGCCGCCAAAGTACGCCTATTCGGCGACCGTCTGCACACAGCATTCCCCGAAATCCCCCTCCTCTACGTCGATGAATTCCTGACCACCGCCACCGCACAGGAAAAACTCCGGCAGGCCGGCAAAAAAGCGAAAAACCAGCGCCCCGTCATCGACCAGGCTGCCGCCGTCGAAATCCTCAACAACTGGATGGAAACCCTCGAAGGCCCCGCCTCATGGACACTCCCCCCCGACCTCTGATCCGCCAAAAAAGAACGAACCGACTCCTTTTTCACACTGATTTGATCAAAAGCAATACTTTGCCTTGACACATCCGTCTGTAATTGCTAAATTTTTACCCGTATTTGACACTGCATCGCACATGAAACATCTCCTTCTCTTTCCGGCAATCGCCATGGCGTCTCTCGTCACGCTCAATTCCTGCACTCCCGAAGAAGAAGCAGGCATGCGCGTCACAACCAACGAAGAACAATCCGCCACCGACCTGCTGAACCAACTCTCGGACGTCCTTGACAAAGTCACCGACTACAAGAGCGCCGAAGCAGCAGCACCCAAAGCCCGCGAACTTGCCACGAAAATCAACCGTGCCAAAACCACATACGCCGCGCTGAACAAAACGGCTCTCGCCCGCTCCTACGACTCCGACAACAAGGGCGGCGAAACGGACGCTTATGTCGATGCCACCAAACGCCTCGTCAAGGAAGTAGGCCGCGTCCGCTCCGGCATCCCCACCCTCGTCACGGACCGCAACACCGTCAATGACGAAGAACTCATCATCGCTCTCGGTTACGGTGAAGAAAACAACAACTTCAATGCCAGCCGCGAAGAAATCCGTGAAGCGGGCCTCAAATACCTTCAAAACGACGCCGACGACACCCGCGACGACAAAACGCCCGCCTTCATGGGATCCTACTATCGCTCTCCCCGGATGACGGAAGCCCTTGGCATCCTCGCTCTTGACATCCTCACCCGCAGCGACGAAAACGACGACAAGGAAGGCGAACCGGCAGGCGGCCCCTCCACCTTGGGCGCTCCCGCTCCAGCAGCTCCCTCCACAGCTGACAAACCGGCTGAAACGGCAGACAAGGAAGCAGCGGACACCCCGGCCGACGAAACGCCAGCCGCAGATGCCGATAAGGACTCCGAAGAACCTTCCTTCGACGCCTGATCCCCAATCGCGCCACAAGCAACTTTCAAGCCGCGCAGCACGCCAGTGCCCGCGGCTTTTTCATGCGCAAGCAACCATGCCAAGATACCTCTGCACCGTAGCCTACGACGGCCGACTCTATGCAGGCTGGCAAAGCCAGCCCGGTGGCAACACCATCCAGGACACACTGGAACAGGCCATTGCGACCGTCCTGAAAACATCCGTCCGCATCCATGCATCGGGCCGCACGGACGCCGGCGTCCATGCCGAAGGGCAAACCTTCCATCTCCAGATGCCCGGCACATCCCGCATCCCTCCGGAACGATGGAGTGTGGCATTGAACGCCCATCTGCCTGCCACGATCCGCATCCTGCACACCCGCAGCGTCCCGGAAACCCTCCATGCCCGGTACGATGCACAGGGCAAAACGTACATCTACAAAATATGCCGCACCTCTGTACTCTCCCCCTTCATGGCCGGGCTGGCGTGGCACCTCCCCCTGCCGCTGGATGAAAACCTGCTCGCACAGGCATTGAAACTCTACGAAGGCACACACGACTACCGGGCCTTTGCCGCCCGGCGCGGCAACGAACCCCATCCCCTGCCGGACAACTTCTACACCCGCACTATACATCAGGCCACCATGGAACAAACATCTGGCGGCCTCATCACCATCACCTTCCGAGGCACGGGTTTCCTCTATCGCATGGTCAGACTTCTCGTCGGCGGAGCCTACCAAATCGCTCGCGGCAAAGAAACACTCGACGACCTTCGGCAGCTCCTTGAATCCCCCGGCCACAGAAAAAGCAGATACTGCGCTCCGCCGGACGGCCTCTACCTGCAACAAGTCGCCTATCGGCCAGACGACCTGGAAACACCCCTCTGAAACAAACAAGACTTACCCGCGCGACCTCGACTTCGACGAGCGGGAAGCCGCCAGAGAAGACTTGCGGGAAACCAGCTTCGGCTTTGCCGAAGAACTCTTGCGCGAAGAATTTCTCACCAAAGCCTTGGCCTTGGACGAACTCTTGCGGCTGCTTGCTGCTTGCGTACGGCTCTTGGACGATGAGCGGGAAGATGCCAGCTGCCGCGAAGAAGCCCCTTTCTTGCCGCGCGCAGATGAAGACACGCCCCCTGTTTTGCCGCCCGACTTCGTTTTGGATGGCAGTTCGGCAACCGCCATATCTCCCGCAACCGCCTTCCGTATCAGATCCTCCTCATCGGTATCGGCCGTAGCGGAAGCCAGCATAGGAGCCTCCTGCACCGCCATATCCGCACTTGCCGGCATGGCCACGGACCCATCGGCAAGCACGATCGGCGTACGGGCGTCCTTCTCCGCCTTCAAATACGTCGCCAAAGAACAATCCTCAATCGCCACCATATCCCCGCGAGCCACGAGATCATACAACTCCACCACATCGTCGCTGCGCATGCGGATACACCCGTAGGAAGCAGGCGTGCCGATCTTCGATTCCTCCGCCGTACCGTGGATATAAATCCTCCGGGAAAAACTGTTTTTGTTGCCGGATTCAAGCCCGTTCAACTGCATCACGCGGGAAACGATCTGATCGTGCCCAGGAGTATTCGGCCGGATCACCTTGCCCGTCGGGCGGCAGCTTTCGAACACCATCCCCTTCGGCTGCCCCGAACCTACCTTGCTGACGACGGAATGCACCCCGCGAGGCGTCTTGTAGCTGCCCGAGCGAGAGCCGACACCGTACTTCGACGTACTGATATCATACGAACGGACGGCCTTACCATTCCGCAGCAGCGCAAGCTTCTGATCCCTCACGCTCACCACAATACCGTCCTTGACCACCTTCGTCGGCGACGGATCCTTTTGCATCGTACAACTGGACAACAACCCCGCAACAGCCAAAGCGGCACCCGATGCCAGATGCCGCCAACTCCTCAACCCACACATTCCTCCTGCGCGCAGAAAAGAGAAAACGGAGAGAGCCATAAACGAAAACGAAATCAAATTTCCTGATTGGCCAGCTTGCTTTCAAGAGCCTTCTGGCGGGCCGACTGGAGGAGGCGCCACAAGGAACAGCCGCCCGTATAGAAGAAACCGAGGAAGGGAGACATCAGAACCGCAGACAGGAAATCCAGACGCACGGCCTGCCCCACGATAATATACAGGAAGAAGAACCCGAAACAAAGCTCCAGCACCGGCACGACGATGGACTTGATCGCCTTGTAGCCCGAACGCTTCTTGACGACCACCTTGCCCTTATCCGCCTCCGTAAAGCCGAACTTGGGCGTACGGACGAACTCGGACTGGTGTCCGAAAATCGCTTCGAGCACAGCCTTGGAATTGCTGACGGCCATACCGACAGCCAAAGCAAGCAGCACCGGAAGGTAGGGAAGCTCTTTCCACCATGATTCGCGGCGAATGGCATACTGCGCACTCACATAGAACAGGCACACGCACACCGAAGCGAAGA
This sequence comes from Neoakkermansia glycaniphila, assembly GCF_001683795.1. Taxonomy (GTDB): domain Bacteria; phylum Verrucomicrobiota; class Verrucomicrobiia; order Verrucomicrobiales; family Akkermansiaceae; genus Akkermansia; species Akkermansia glycaniphila. The sequence goes on along the minus strand of NZ_LIGX01000013.1, from coordinate 22,616 downwards.
AAAACAGCGTCACCTGCACCAGAATCATCTGCCAAGAATCGCCGGGGCGGATCGTCCCCATCGCCAACGGAGCCACGAGGAAGCAAAGCAGCACGAGCAGCAGGTAGGCGTAGTTCGATGTCAAATGCGTCGTAGCTTCCAGCTTGGCCTTAAGCGGAGCCTCCTTGGAGCGCCAGATATCGAAAAGCATCTTCTGGCACACTTGGATGGAACCCTTCGTCCAGCGGTGCTGCTGGGCCTTGAACCCGTCCATATCCGTCGGAAGCTCGGCGGGAGTCACATAATCCTTCAGGAAAACGAACTGCCATCCCTTGAGCTGCACGCGATAGGACAAATCCATATCTTCCGTCAGCGTATCATGTTCCCAACCACCTCCGTCGGCAATAGCGCACTTGCGCCACACGCCGGCCGTACCGTTGAAAGTGAAATAGCGACCCGAACGGTTGCGCACCGTCTGCTCCATCACGAAATGCCCGTCGAGGAACATCCCCTGCACGCGGGTCAGAATATTCGTCTCGCGATTGATATGGCCCCAGCGCGTCTGCACCAGTGCGATCTTCTCATCCGTAAAGAAATGCATCGTCTTGCGAAGCAAATCGGGTTCCGGGCGGAAATCGGCATCCAAAATCAGCAGAAACTCGCCCTTGGCCACCTTCGTCGCAGCCTCAAGCGCGCCGGCCTTGAAACCTGTACGATCCGTACGATGAATGCACACCGCATCATAACCGCGGGCGCGCAACTCTTCCGCCTTACGGAAACAAAGCTCAGTCGTATCATCGATCGAATCGTCGAGAATCTGAATCTCCATGCGATCCTTCGGATAATCCAGAGCTGCCACCTTCTCCAGCAGCCCTTCGACGACGAACTTCTCATTGAACATCGGAAGCTGCACCGTCACCATCGGAAGCTCGTCGTCCCTGTAGAAACGCTTCGGCTGAGGAATATCCTTACGGTGCTTCACATAAAGGCAAACCGTAATCAGACGATGCAACCCGTAGCCGGACATCCCCATCAACACCAGAAAATACGCCAGCAACCAAAAAAAATCCACGGAAAATTCCATAAGAATAAAAACTGTTAAAACGTTGAATAGAAAACAAAAAACCGAATAAAAAACAATTAGGCGGCAGAAACGGAGTTAGGGCATTATTTCTACGTCAGTACCTACGATTTTCTTGACGTGCGCCCAAGATATTATAGAATACAGCAGGTGTCAAGCCTCAAACTGGGGAAACCGGAAAAACATCATGAAAATACCCTTTGGTACATGGATACTTGCTGCCGGCTGCGGAGCGATTCTTCTGCCCGTTGCCGAAGCCGCTCCGAAGGCTGAAACCGCGGCTGCCGCCAAACCGGCGGCGGACAATGGCGGAGATATTATCGACCCCGACGAATTCGATCCTTCCCTCCTGACAGATCCCAACGCCAAGCCGCAACGCAAACCCGGCGCCGTGCCTCTCCTGTTTCAGGAAACCGTCGAACATAGCGACTCCGAAGCCCATGAACTCGGCGAACTCGGAGTCAACACCTACACCTCGCCTTCCATACGCAAAATCTTCGAACAACTCGAAGGCCTGCCCCCCATCCCGGAATCGGCAGCCCTGCGCGATCGGCCCGAAAAACTTCCCAGCGACCGCTGCACACTCGCCCTTGAAATGGGCTTCCTGATGGCGGACGGCTTCATCGTCGTCCAGTGCGGCAAAATGAACGACATCAAGCCCATCGCCCTCGACCTCTCCAAATACGGCAAAGCCATGGGGGTAGGAGAACGCATGAACCGCCACTCGGCCAGCCTCCTCGACAACGCCGAAAAAGGCCAGCTTGAAGAATTCAAGAAAAACCTCGCCGTCACCCAGGCGGATGTCGATGCAGAACTGGAATCCCTCCGCGACTCCGACCTCGCCCACCTCATCGCCCTCGGCGGATGGATACGGGCGCTTGATGCGGCGACTGCTGCGCTGAACAAAAAATTCACCCCCGAACAGGCGCTTCCCATCTTCTACCCCGATGCTCCCGACTACTTCAGCGAAATCCTTGCCGGAGTAGCCCCCGAAATGAAAAAGAAAAGGGACATCAACCTGATGAGGGAACTACTCGACGCCCTCTCCAAGGAAATGACTCTCGAGGAAGGGCAAAAGCCGACCCCCGAACGGCTGGCTAAAATCACCGAAATCACCGCCCGGCTCCTCAAGACAGCCATCGGCCCCGCCAATGGACAACATTAAATCACAACCGATCCCCACCGAGGACTATCTGGACATCCAGCTCACCATGGCAGGCATACGCCTGCCCGACACCTCCGGCGGCAACTACCAGATCGCCTTCCGCATCCTCCTGAGCAACACTTCCGAACGCTCCGTCCGCCTTCTGGGGCGTAAATGGATCCTGCGCGACCAGTCAGGGCAAACCCGCCTCATCGAAGCGGACGGCATCTTCAACCAGCATCCGCTCCTCCAGCCGGGCGACGTCTTCGCCTATACAGGTCGACAAACCTTCACCGAACTGCCCACCCGCATGGAAGTCATGTTCTTCGGTTTAAACCAGGCCGGATTTCCCTTCATCTCCCCCTCGTTCATCTTTCCCAAAAAGACTTATCAGGCCGGTAAATAGGCCTACCCGACAGAAAAAAGCCTGAAAACGAAAAAAAAACTTGCCTTGAAGCCACTTTACAAGTAACATTTGCCCGCCTTCATGGCAACCAACGCGCGGTTAGCTCAGTGGTAGAGCAACACCTTGACATGGTGGAGGTCGTAGGTTCAAATCCTATACCGCGTACCATCTTCCTGAAACCCCGGATCACTCTTGATCCGGGGTTTTTTCTTTTCGACAGTCTCCGCAGCATCAATACATCCACGCAAAACAGAGACGACAATCGCAATGCAGGCTCATCCCACACAAGGAACGCGAAACCCACGCCATAGCTACCCGCATCCAGCCACAGCGGACTGCCAGCGGCAGGACAACGCTGCCGTCTCATCTTCATCCCATCTACTCAACAGGCCATCACATGCCGGCAGAACGACTCCCGACGGCACAGATCAAAGCACGCCCTCCATCCCTTCTGCAACCGAAGCAAGGAAAACGCCCGTCGGAAAACCGACGGGCGCAAAACCGGGAGAGAGTTTTAAGGAAACTTAAAGAGACTCGATCGTGTAGTATTGTTCCTGATGATTGATCGTCGTCTGTCCGTGATCATCCTTATACACCGCGTCGTAGGAATATTTCACCTCGGTAGCGGAAGAATAATCAAGGGTACCCGTCAAATTGTATTCGACCTGATTGTCCAGCATATTGATCAAACGAAGAGAAGCCTTGTTCGGAACAAGGGGATCCTTCTTGTAGGACCACTGCCCCTCGTATGTGGCATCCTTCGTCGTCCACACCGCCATGCCGCCGTCCTTATCGCCCGGCAGCAGCTCAATCGTGGAAGTAGGATCATCCTTCAATACAAGCTTCGTATTGAGAGGCATGAAATTAGGAGCATAATCCTTATAGGAGGAACCGGAATTTGCATCCGTGTACGTCACGTTCTTGAACGAAACGGACAACACCGGAGAACGTCCGGACTGTGTCGTGCCGACGGCACCCGATTCGACATACGAATACTTCGTCGTCGTCCAGTCGAACATACCGCGCGGACCTGCAGTCGAGAAGGAAATCGTCCAGTCGATATCCGTCGTCGTCGGATCCAGCGCCGTATCGCCTACCGCAATCAGTTCCCGCATCCGGATGGAAGCCTGCTTCTTGTCTTCGGACACTTCATAGGTATAAATGCCGCGTGAGACCGAAGTCGTACCGCCCGAAGAAACCGACTGTGTCACATAACCGGATGCAAACGTATACACCACTGTGGACTGGTCATCCGAATACGACATGGTACCGCCATCGATCGCCAGCGGAGCCACATTGGAATAATCGTCGATATTGCCGTGATTGCCGCTGCTGCCGCCGCCACAGGAAGTCTGCCAAACGGGAACGGAACATGCCAGCAAAAGTGGAAGGAAAAAAAGTTTTTTCATAAGTGTGAAAGAAATAAAAAACTATCGGATCAATCAATTCGCATCGACTGCATTCGGGTCACGCAACGTCACATTGGTAAAACGAAGCTGGATATTCGAGTAAACGCCTGTCGTCTCACGTTCGAGATAAATCAGCTTCCCATCCTCATTCTTCGCCGTCGTCACCTCATCGGCCGGAACGCCGTCGCGAAGAGCCAGATCAAAGCGGAAAAGATCGCGCTGCCATTCGCAGGAACCGATTGCTTCACTGCCGGAGGGGAAGCGGATCGACCATGTTTCATTGATACGGTCGCCGTAATCCTGCTTCGCATCCGTAATGCTATTGATCGTATAGCCTGCGAGATCCTTGATCCGCAGAATATAAATATTCTTGTCCTGAGGAGTCTGCTCATACGTATAGGTACCCGTATAGGTACGGGTCAACGCGCCGGACGTATCGCGCTCTTCGCGGGTCACCATATCGCCCGACGGAGCGAACGTGTAGGTGATCGTATAACGCCCATCGACACTGTAGGACATCGAACCGCCGCTCAGGGAAACCGGAGCAAAGGAAACGGTATCGGACGGAGAGGAACCGCTGCTGCCGCTACTGCATGATGACAAGGACCATGCCGCCGCCACTGCAGCAATGAGAGAAATCGTCAAGGATCGTTTCATATTTTCTATCTATGGTATAATCGTACCGGGTCGCGCGCAAAGCCTGCCCCCTTGTTGCTTCAGCATACCGGACAACCTGTTCGGAACGCAAGCCAAAAGTTCATATTCCAACGAAAAACAGCAAAATGCACCGCCTCCTCTCGCAGGCCAAATCCGCACTTGATTTCCCATCCCCCATCCTTTACATTGGTCCTGTGCATCAGATCATCTTCAACGAAATCAGCGCGGCGGAAATTTCCCGGATACCGACACTCGAACAACTGGAGCTTTTCGCCGAATTCCAGGTCACCGAAGAGATCCTGAACAACAAGGCGGATGCCCGCTACGGCTGCGTCGAACGCGCCGGAGAAAAAATCTACCGCTTCCGCACACAGGACTACCGCCTCTACTTCCAGATCGAAGACGGCAACATCATCGTCCACCGCGTGCTGCACAAAAACACCCTGAAAGACTTCCTCTACCGCTCCAACCTCAGCTCCGAAGACCAGGAACTGGGTGAATCCAAACACTTCTGGAAACTCATCGAAGAAGGCGAAAACGCCAAACGGCAAAACTGACATCATGCCCGCCCTGCTGAACAGACTTCTGGCCGCCCCGTCGCGCATCGGCGCGTTGGCGTCCGTAACGTTCGTCCAGCTCGTGCGCATGAAAGTCTTCGTCTTCCTCGCCGTCTTCGCCCTCGCGCTCATCCTGCTGCAAAGCCTGCGCATCAACGACGTACTCGGCCCTGAGACCTACGGGCGGAACGAACTCGCACTCCTGAAAAACACGGCCGTCGGGGGCATGCGCCTCTTCGGCCTCCTCTTCGCCGTCGCCGCCACCTCCCTGCTCCTGCCGAAAGACACGGAAGACCGCATCATCTACACCATCCTCTGCAAACCCGTCCCCCGCTTCGACTACCTGCTGGGGAAAGCCCTTGGAGTCCTCTCCGTCCTCGGCGTCGCCCTGCTCTGCATGGATGCCCTTCTTTCCGTCATTCTCGAAATCCGCACCTCCACCGTGCTGACCGAACAAAGCGCAGTCATGCACGCAGCCGGGCTCACGGAAGCCCAAATGCAACCCTACCTCGAAGGCATCCGGCAGGCTGGCCTCACGTGGGATCTTCAGGCATCCCTCCTTGTCATGTTCATGGAATGGGCCGTCCTCACCTCGCTCACCCTCTTCTTCTCGTGCTTCACCAGCAGCACGCTCACGAGCATGATCTTTGCCTTCGGCTTCTACATCGTCGGCTCGTTCCAATCGCAATTCTTCGGCTTCGCCCTCCACGGGCAGGACGGCGTCAGCCAAACCGTCCAGAACACCACGGACTTCTTCGGAGCCATCGTCCCCAACTTCCAGATCTACGCCATCTCCGACGCCGGAATCAACGGCCGCCCCATCTCGCCCGGCCTCATCGGCTCGCTGACTCTCATCACATGCGCCTACTTCCTGTTCCATTTATGCATGGCTACATGGATATTCCGCCGCAAGGAATTCTAATGTACGGCACGACGCAATAATCAGGTTTTATTGATTATTTTCCCGGCATCTTCCAAGGGCGGAGTTCCCCGGCCGCTTATCCGCCACATCCTGCATACAACCGGATGCCCCATCAAACATACATATTTCCCGTTCACAGAAAATACGTCATTTATGACACTCGAAATTTCCGCACGAGACAACCATTGCACAGGGCTCCAGACTGCCCGCACAACGTGAAGCATGTTTTTTTGCTTGCCACAGGGCATCGAACCTCTATAATCAGAAGCGCATGTTAGCCCGCACTATCTTCCAATGGACGGTTTTTGCCTGTCTGGCCTTTCTCTTCACCGCTTGCCAGCAACAACAGCAATACAGCGCACCGTCCCAGACACCGGCATACCACTTCAAGGCCGGACGTACGGCCATCCTTCTCCGCAACGGCAAAGCCATCGCTCCGCGCAATGCTCCCCTTTCCGTCAAACGAGCCATCGCCGCAGCCAACTCCCTCGTCGGAAAACCCTATCGCATGGGCGGAGGACACAAAAAACACCATGACTCGGGCTATGATTGCTCCGGCAGCACCTCCTTCGTCCTGCGTGAAGCCGGCCTCCTCGACAAAGTCCGCCCGTCCGGCGGCTTCCTGAACTACGGCTCCCCCGGCCCGGGCGACTGGGTCTCCGTCTACATGAAAAACGGCCACGTCTTCCTCTACATCGCCGGACTGCGCTTCGACACCACCGGCTCCGGCAGCGGCGTAGGCCCCCGCTGGTATGCCACGGGGCGCACGGGACGCGGCTTCTACGTCCGCCATCCGCGCGGCTTCTGATTCCGCACTTCATCCTTCCTTCTCAACCCCGCCCGGCTTCAGACCGGGCGGGTTTTTTTTGCGCTTGACCACTCCATGCTTGGAACAGTATAACGACGACACGGCAACTGGATTCACCACTGCCTGTTTATTGCTTTCCATACCGCCATGAGTCACCACTCCTTCCTCTCTCTGATCATCCCCGCTCTGGTTGCCTCCCTTTGCCCCGGCCAGGCCGCCGAAATACGGAACATCACCATTCCCAGCAAAGCCCTGCAACGGGAAGCCCCACTCACCATCGTACTGCCGGACGACTACGGCAAAAGCGAAAAAAAGTATCCCGTCATCTACTTCCTGCACGGGCATGGAGACAACAACACGCACTGGGTCTCCCGCATCCCTCTCATTCCGCAACTGGCGGACGAACTCGGCTTCATCGCCGTGTGCCCGGACGGCCAAAAGAGCTGGTACTTTAACAGCTACACCAACCCCGCCAACCAATTTGAAACCCATATCGTACAGAAAATCGTCCCTTACATCGACAAGAATTTCCGCACGATCGCCACGCGCGACTGCCGCGCCATTACGGGCAACAGCATGGGCGGCCACGGCGCCCTTTATCTCGGAACGCGCCATCCCCAGCTCTTCGCTCAAATCGGAAGCCTCAGCGGAGGCGTCAACATCATCGCGTGGCCCAAAGGATTCAACATAGCCGACTCCCTCGGCGCGTACGAGCAAAACACCAAGCGGTGGGAAGACGGGTGCATCCTCCACATCCTGCCAAAAACGAAACCGGACACTTACCGGAACATTCTCATCTCATGCGGCGATCAGGACTTCTTCCTGCAGGACAACAAACGGCTGGACGAAAAACTCACGCAGGCAGGCATCCGGCACACCTTCACGATTACGCCCGGAGCGCACAACTGGACATACTGGAAAGCCGCCGCGACTCCCCAGATACGCACATTCATCGAAGCGATGCCGTTCGGCAAACCGGCACCTCCGAAGCATCAAACTGCGGTCAAGTGAGGCACGAACATCGCGCGTTCATGCGATTTCCAGCCCAAGCTCCGCCAGCTTCGCCAAATCCGTCTCCACACCCTGCCCGGCAATCGTCAGATAATTGCCCGTCATGAAAGCGGAAGCCCCGGCGGCAAACATCTCGTACTGCCGCTCCTTGAGCACGGACACGCGACCGCCGCAAATGCGCAGCGATGCTTCCGGCATCAAATGGCGGAACAAAGCAATGATGCGCAACGCCTCTTCGGCAGGCATCACCGGGCGATTGCCCAAAGGAGTGCCCGCATGCGGGTACAGGAAATTGAGAGGCACATTCGTAATACCTTCGCGCTTCAGCTCCATGGCAAAATCGAAACGATCCGACCACGTCTCTCCGAGACCGAACAGACCGCCGCAGCAAATCTCCAGCCCATTGTCCAAAGCCTGCCGCACCGTATCGAGACGGTCGCGCCACGTCTGCGTCGTACACACATTCGGATAAAACGACTCGCAGGCTTCAAGATTGTGGTGCAGGCGAGTCATCCCCGCTTCCTTGAGGCGATGCAGCGCATCGTGCTTCAGGCGGCCGAGAGAACCGCACATCTGCGCGCCCTTCTTCCCGGCGCGGGACTCCACGAACTTTGCCAGGGATTCCACATCATCGTCGCTCAACGCGCCTCCGCTCGTCACCAGCCCGCAGCGATGCACGGGATACTCGGCCCAGCCGTCCACAATCTCCTCCAGCTTCTCCTGGCTGAGAAGGGGGTACGTCTCCACATCGGCGGAATTGTGCCCGCTCTGCGAACAGAACTTGCAGTTCATCCCGCAGTTGCCGCTCTTCGCATTGATAATATAGCAAATCTCAACCTTATTGCCGAAAAAACGCTCGCGAATCGCCGTCGCGGAAGCGAACAGCTCCTTCTCGGGCATCTCCAGCAACTCAAACGCCTGCTCCTTCGAAATACCGCCTTCGTTCAGAGCGGCCCGCGTGTACAGTTCCATACAATCCTTCATACGCAACAGGCGCAAAAACCATACGGTAGCGCCGCCCAAGCTAAACACGAAGAGGGCCGCCCGTCAAGAATATTCCATAAAAACGCATTGCACAACAAGCCCGCCGAGTGTAATATACCAGCGTGACCGATACCAGTGAAACCCATGCGGAACTGAAGGAGCCGGCCCTGCGCGCCTACCGCGCCATGGTACTGGCCCGCACGTTCGACAGCAAAATCTCCGCCCTCTACAAGGCAGGAAAAATCATGGGCGGCGTCTTCCTCGGCAGGGGCCATGAAGCCATCGCCGCTTCGGAAGGCGTCTTTCTGACCCCCGGCAAAGACATCTACTTCTCCTTCATCCGCGAACAGGCCGGACGCATCGCCTGGGGCGAACCCATCATCGAAGGCGCGCGCTCCTACTTCGGCTCCGCTCTCGGCTACATGCGCGGCCGCGACGGCAACGTCCACCGCGGCCAGCCCAAAGAAGGCTACATCGTCCCCATCAGCCACCTCGGCAGCGGCGTCGCCGTCGTCGCGGGAGGACTCATCGCCAAACGGCTGAACGGCGAAGTGCCCGGAGCCGTCGGTGTCGCCTGCGTGGGAGACGGCACCACCTCCACCGGAGCCCTGCACGAAGCGGCCAACCTCGCCGCCGTCGAACACCTCCCTCTCGTCCTCGTCGTCACCAACAACCAGTTCGCCTACTCCACGCCGAACATCCGGCAATTCGCCTGCGCCAGCCTCCTCGACCGCGGACGCGGCTACGGCATGGCCGTACATGAAACGGACGGCACCGACTTCATGGCAACCCTGAAAACCATGAAACAGGCCATCGATGCCGCACGCCGGGGCGAAGGCCCCCAGTGGGTACTGGCGAACACCCTTCGCATGTGCGGCCACGGCGAACACGATGATGCCTCCTACATCCCGCAGGAACTCAAGGATGCCTACGCCGCGAAAGACTGCCTCGATGTCGCCGCCCGCCAGCTCCTCCAGCTCGGCTGGATCACCGAAGAAGAAATCGAACGCATCCGGCAGGAATGCGCCGACGAAGTCCAAACCGCCGTCGCACTGGCGCAGCGCGAACCCGAACCCGACCCCTACAGCGACTGGTCGGCCACCTCGTGGGAACCCGCCTACTAACCCCTTCAACACATGAGTGCCACCTACATCGACGCCATCCGGCAAGCTCAGGAAGACCTCCTCTCCGAAGACCCCGACGTCTTCATCTACGGGCAGGACATCGGCCACTTCGGCGGCGCCTTCAAAGCCACCAAAGGCCTCAAAAACCTCTTCCCTGATCGCGTCCTCGACGCCCCCATCAGTGAAGACGCCATGGTCGGCGCAGGCATCGGCGCAGCCCTGCAAGGCAAAAAGCCGATCATCGAAATGCAGTTCTCCGACTTCGGCACCATCGCGCTGAACCAGTTCGTCAACAACGCCGCCTCGCACTACTACCGCACCGGCATCCCCATCAACATCACCCTCCGCATGCCCTGCGGCGGCACCCCCGGAGGCGGCCCCTTCCACAGCCAGAATCTGGAAACCCTCTTCGCCCACTACCCGGGCCTGCACGTCCTCACCCCCGCCACCGTCGCGGACGCCTACTGGATGCTCAAACAGGCCGTCGCCATCCCGGATCCCGTCGTCTTCATGGAACACAAGTTCCTCTACCGCTGGCTCAAGGCGGAAAGCTTCCTCGATGAAGCCCCCCTTCCCATCGGCCAGGCTCGCATCGCCCGGCCCGGCAAACATGCCACCGTCGTCGCCTACGGAGCCATGGTCCCCGAATCCGTCCGCGCCGCAGACGAATTCATGCAGGACAGCGGCTTCGACATCGAAGTCGTCGACCTCCGCAGCGTCAAACCCCTCGACACCGACACCATCATCGCCTCCGTCGCCCGCACGGGAAGACTCCTCGTCGTCGCGGAAGACTTCCCCTGGGGAGGAGTCACGGCCGAAGTCATCTCCCGCGTCGTTGCGGACGGCTTCCACCTCCTCGACGCCCCGCCTCAGCGCCTCACCGCCAAAGACACCCCCATCCCCCACCATCCGAACCTGTGGAAGGCGCACCGGCCCACCATGGAATCCATCACCTCCGCCATCCGCCACCTGCTCACGCTCTAAAGCCATGCCCAAAGTACCAATCCTCATGCCCCAGCTGGGCGAATCCATCGCCGAAGCCACCGTGCTGAGACTCCTCGTCGAACCGGGAGCCACGGTCTCCGCCGACGAAGAAATCTTCGAGGTCGAAACCAACAAGGCCACCATGGGCGTCACCACCCCCTGCGGAGGCACCGTCGCCGAAATCCTCATCAAGGAAGGCGACAACGTCGTCGTCGGCGCCAACATGGCCCTCATCGAAGCCACGGAAGAAGAAATCGAACGCACGGGCTCCTCCCCCCTCGGCGCGGACGGAGCCTCCCCCACCCTACCCACCAGCCCGGAATCCGTCCCGCAGCAAACCGCCTCGAACGAAACCTCCGGAGACGTCGTCCACTTCAAAACACAGGGAGAATACATCGAAAACTCCTCCCTCAAAGTACAGCCCAGCGTCCGCGGATTGCCCGTACCTGTCGGCCTCAAGGGAGCGCACTACCTCTCCCCCCGCATGAAGGCCCGCATGGACGAACTCGGCATCAGCGCATCGGACATCGCCGCCATCGTCGGCTCCGGAGCCGGAGGCCGCGTCACCATCGAAGACCTTGAGCAATTCATCCAGTACGTCGACGAATGGCCCTCCCGCCCCGCCTCCATGATGCGCCGCTCCGTAGCGGACTCCATGCGCCGCAGCTGGACACGCCCCCTTGCCTCGGCAGGACGCCCCATCTACATGGACCCCATCCTGACCCACCGCAAAAACCATCCGCACAAACCCGGCATCACCCTCTACTTCGTCCGCGCCCTCGCGCTTGCCATCGCAGAACATCCGGAAGCCGCCGGCTACCTCGTCGGAGGCCGCATCCTCTCGCCGAAAACCATCGACATCGGCGTCGCCGTACAGGTGGCGGACGGCGTCATGGTACCCGTCATGCGCCGCGTCAACGAATACACCCTCGACGAACTCATCGACGAATACAACAACCTCGTCTCGCAGGCCCGCAGCCGCCGCCTCAAACCCGAAGCGCAGCAGGGAGGCATCGCCACCGTCACCAACTTCGGCGGCTTCGGCCTCACCTTCGCATCCCCCATGCCCCTGCCCAGCGAAAGCCTCATCCTTGGCGTCGGCGCCGTCTCCAAAACACCCGTCTGGAGCGATGAGGTCGAAGCCTTCATCCCCGTCGCCAAAGCCAACATCGTCACCACCTTCGACCACCGCGTCGTGGACGGCGGCGACATCGGCCGCCTCATGCAACGCGTCGCCGACTTCCTGCAGCGCCCCGAGTACATGTAACCCATGAGCGAACAGAGAACCATCCTCGGCATCGTCGCAGGAAGCGGTGCCTACCCCGAAACCCTCATCCGTGCGGCACGCCGCATGCAGCCCGGCCTCACCATCTGCGGCGTAGGATTCCGGGGGGAAACCGGCGAAACCCTCGCGGAACTCTGCGACTCCTTCGAATGGTTCCGCGTCGGCCAGCTCGTCAAACCCCTCCGCTTCCTCCTCAAAAACGGTGTCAGGGAATGCGTCATGACCGGGCAGATCGCCCCGAAAAACCTCTTCAACCTCCGGCCCGACCTCCGCGCCCTCATCCTCCTCTCCCGCCTCAAACGGCGCAACGCCGAAACCATCTTCGGCATGGTCGCGGATGAAGCCGCCCGCGAAGGCATCACCGTCCTCCCGGCCAACACCTACATGGACGACCACATCCCGCAGTCCGGCCACATCGCAGGACCGCAGCCCGACAAACGCCAGCTCGAAGACGCCGCCTACGGCATCTCCATCGCCAAGGAAGTCAGCCGTCTCGACATCGGACAAAGCGTCATCGTCCGCCACGGCACCGTCCTCGCCGTCGAAGGCTACGAAGGCACCAACGAATGCATCAAACGGGGCGCAGCCCTCGGCAGGGGCAAACACGTCACCCTCGCCAAAGTCTCCAAACCCTCGCATGACATGCGCTTCGACATCCCCTGCGTCGGCGAACACACCCTCCTCACCTGCATCGAAGCCGGAGTAGAACAAATCGTCATCGAAGCCCATAACACCATCCTCCTGCAGGAAAACCGGGTCGCCGAACTCTGCAAAAAACACAAAATCACCCTGCACGCCATGTAGCCCCGCTGCATCCGTGCCTCCCCCCACACACGCACAGCCATGAACATCGTCTCCTGGAACGTCAACGGCCTCCGCGCCACCCTCGGCAAAGGACTCGCCGAATCCATAGACAACCTCGCGCCCGACATCCTCTGCCTACAGGAAATCAAGGCTCGCCCCGAACAGGTTGCCGACCTCTGGCTCGCCGCATGGCCCCACCAGCTCTGGAACCCCGCCGACAAACCCGGCTACTCCGGAGTCCTCATCCTCTCAAAAAAAGCCCCCCTCTCCACCTCCCTCGGCATCGGCCACAGCGACCACGACAGCGAAGGCCGCGTCTGCACCATGGAATTCGACGCCTTCCACCTCGTCAACTGCTACACCCCCAACTCGCAGAACGAACTCGCACGCCTCCCCTACCGCCGCGAATGGAACGAAGCCTTCCGGCAATACGTCTGCGACCTCGCCAAAACAAAACCCGTCATCTTCTGCGGCGACCTCAACGTTGCCCACGAAGAAATCGACATCGCCCGCCCCAAAACCAACCACTTCTCCGCCGGATTCTCCGACGAAGAACGCGCCGACTTCACCACCCTGCTCGGCTCCGGCTTCATCGACACATGGCGCCACCTCAACCCCGACACAAGGGATGCCTACTCATGGTGGTCCTTCCGTGCAGGCGCACGCGCCAAAAACATCGGCTGGCGCATCGACTACTTCTGCATCTCGCAGCAGCTCCTCCCGGCGCTCGAAAAAGCCGCCATCCACCCTGAAATCACGGGCTCCGACCACTGCCCCGTCTCCCTCACCATGGATCTCTGATCAGCTTGTGACAGCGGTTGCCATCCTTGGACTCTTCATTTCATCAAGCGACGGAATCGCTCGTCCTCCCGCAGATATTGAAAAAGAACGAGTCGTCGAAAACTGGCGGTTCAGCCTCGAACACCCCTCCCGTTCGCGGTCGCACCCCGCTTGGAAAACAATCTCGACCGCCCTCGTCGTTCGCCATCTCATCACCACCAACCAAACGAACCAGCTGGCATGGCTGCTCGCCATCGACAGCTCCATCTACCTGAACACACGCCAACACCTCCCCCTTGCAACCGAAGATGCACTGACCCTTTTCCATACTCTTCTGGATGCCTACCCGCTGGCAAATCGTGCCAACAAACAAGCCATCCTCGACATTCTTCATCGCGAATTCCCTATTTGCCTTCTCCCAAACCGCCGCGGAGAACAAACGATCGACCGCATCCGCAACTGGCTGGACAAACATGAAGAACACCCTTCCTTCCACGTCCGGCCATACTCACCCGACAGCCCTCGCCAAAGAATCTTCACATGGCAGACGGATTGGAACTCCCTCCGGTTGCAGGAAGATTGCTACCTCTTTCCCATTCCCGGCGACCGCTACTCCGCCATCGTACACTGGCACGGGGCAGCCGACGGAAGCACGCTCTACGACATCTATCTTTTCCAAAAGAATCAAACCGGCAAATGGCAACACAAACGTTGCGTCGCAATATGCACCAAACATACCGATGCACCGGAGCCGGGACCGCAACTGCTTTCTTTCGGAACAAACGACTTCACGGTCACCTTCCACACACAAGGCAAAAACGGAACACCGACCACCCGTTCCTTCTCCTACGATGGAGCACCCCATGACGAATGGGACTGCCTGCCCTCCCGCTATCCGGAAGAATAGCCAACCATCGTCGCGATGGCATGCCAAACGCCTCAACACCCTTGCTGTCAGCCTCATCAATAAAACAGAAGGAGAACTGAAATCTCCCTTTGTGACGAAATCGTCACAAAGAAAAAGGCGTTTGTCACACGCTTGCGTGCTACATAATACCCCCAACATCGGAGTACGCAACTCCTGCAAGACAACAAGACACTAGAATGGACACCATCTACATCGTCATCCTCGGCATCCTGCTCCTCCTGGCAGGCTTCGACCTCGTAGTCGGCGTATCGAACGACGCCGCCAACTTCCTCAACTCCGCCGTCGGCTCACGCGCCGCCTCGCGCAGCGTCATCATCGCCGTTGCGGCTGTGGGTGTCGTCATCGGCTCCTCCTTCTCCAGCGGCATGATGGAAATCGCCCGAAGCGGCGTCTTCGTCCCCGCGCAGTTCAACTTCCACGACATCATGCTGCTCTTCCTCGCCGTGATGCTGACGGACGTCATCCTGCTGGACCTCTTCAACACCTTCGGCCTGCCCACATCCACCACCGTCTCCCTCGTCTTCGAACTCCTCGGTGCAGCCGTCGCCGTCGCCGTGTACAACATGTGCACCATGGGAGACAACGTCGTGCAGAACCTCAGCGACTATATCAACTCCTCAAAAGCGCTAGCCATCGTCACCGGCATCTTCGCTTCAGTCGGCGTCGCCTTCACCTGCGGCATCGTCATCATGTGGATATCGCGCCTCATCTTCAGCTTCCGCTACCAGAAAACCTACAAATACATCGGTGCCATTTGGTGCGGCCTCGCCCTCACTGCCATCACCTACTTCGCCATCTTCAAGGGACTCAAGGGCAGCACCATCCTCGACAAGGAAACCGTCAAATACCTCGACACCCACCTTCACTACTGCCTCCTCGCCTCCTTCGCCGGCTGGACCGTCCTGATGTTCATCCTGCAGCACCTCGGCCGCGTCAACATCCTCAAATTCATCGTCCTCGCGGGCACCATGGCACTCGCCCTCGCCTTCGCGGGCAACGACCTCGTCAACTTCATCGGCGTCTTCATGGCCGGGCAATCCTCCTATGAAATCGCCCAGGCGCACGTCGCCGCCGGAGGCAACCTCTCCGACCTCTACATGGGCGACCTCGCCAAACCCGTCGTCGCCGACTGGCGCTACCTCATCGTTGCTGGCCTCATCATGGTAGGCGCGCTCATGTTCTCCAAAAAAGCACGCACCGTCACCGACACCGAAGTCAACCTCGCCCGCAAAAACGGCGGCATGGAACGCTTCGGCTCCGCACCGCCCGCCCGCATGCTCGTGCGCTACACCCTCAAATTCGCACAGGGCCTCACCCGCATCACCCCGGCTCCCATCGCCCGCTTCATCGGCAAACGCTTTGAGCCCCTCCCCGCGTCCGAAGACAACGGACAGGCCTTCGACCTCATCCGCGCCTCCGTCAACCTCACCATTGCAGCCCTCCTCATCTCCCTCGCCACCTCGCTCAAACTCCCGCTTTCCACCACCTACGTCACCTTCATGGTCGCCATGGGTTCCTCCCTCGCCGACCGCGCATGGGGACGCGATAGCGCCGTCTACCGCATCACCGGCGTCATGACCGTCATCGCGGGCTGGTTCTTCACCGCCTTTGCGGCCTGCACCGCTGCCTTCATCTGCGCCATGGTCCTCATGGCCGGAGGCTTCGGAGGCATCGTCCTCATGGTCGGCATTGTCGCAGCCCTGCTCATCAAATCTGCCATCATGCACAAAAACAAGCATAAGAAACAGGTGGAAGAACTCAACCTCGGCAACGACAACACCCTCCGCAGCATCGGCATCGGCTCCGCCGAGCTCCTCGGCCGCGTCCTCGGAATCTACAAAGGCTCCATCGACGCCCTCATTACCGAAAACCGCAAGCAACTCAAGAAATTCCGCAAGGAAACCAAGGAAATCGGCAAAGAACTGCGCGACAGGAAAAACTTCGAAATCATCCCGAGCCTCCGGCACATCTCGCCCGACCTCGTCGACCGCGGCCAGCTCCTCTTCCGCGTCACCGAAAGCATGCAGGCCACCGTCGAATCCCTCAACATCATCGTCCAGGCCAGCTTCAGCCACATCGACAACAACCACGCCGGACTCGACCACGAACAGGCGCAGGAACTCCTCGCCCTCACCGAACACGTCGCCAAATTCTACCCGGAACTCTGTGGCATGCTCCGCGCCAGCAACTACGCCGGACTTGAAAAAGCCCTCGAAGAAGCCACCGACCTCAGTGAAGAATTCGCCGACAGCATCCGCCACCACCTCCTGCGCGGAACCGAAGACGAAAGCCAGGCGCGAAACAGCATCCTGTACCTCAACCTTCTGAACGAAACGCGCTCCATGATCCGCCGCTCATACAGCCTGATGAAAGATCAGAAAGACCTCCTCGAAGGCTGATCTTCCTCAAACCGCCGCCTCGCGCGCCGATACCTTTTTCATCGCATTTCCGCAGAAAACAGGCTACAATCGGTGCGCGGGCATCCCGCACCCTAACCTTCCTCCACAACACCATGGTATCCTGGGGTCTCACAACGGGGTTCATCCTCATCGCCTTCCTCATCCCATACAGCTTCAACCGCATGCGCCTGCGGCGGATGAAGGAGGAACTCGAACGCGCCAAACTCGAACTGCACCACCTGCGGCTTCGGGACAAGGAAACCGAACGCCGCCTCCAGCAGGACAAAGCCCTCTTCCTCGAGGCCCTCGGCGTACCCTTCCTCATCATGCGCCCGTCCGGCAGGCTCATCATGGCCAACGCCCTCGCCGGGGCCCTCCTCGGCATCGACGAAAAAAAACCGATGAACCTCCTGCGCGTCCTCGAAGCATCCGCCTTCCGCAACGTCCTCGAACACGCCGCCAACGCTGCCGAACCCTGGATGGAAACCGTCGACATCCAGACCACCGCCAAAAGCCCCGTCCCGGAAACGCGCAACTACCAAATCATCTCCACCCCCCTCAACAACGGAGAAAACCACATCGGCATCGTCTTCCACGACGTCACCGGAGAACACCGCACCCAAATCATGCGCCGCGACTTCGTCGCCAACGCCTCACATGAACTCCGCACCCCCCTCACCATCATCCGCGGCTACCTCGAAAACCTCCTCGAAGACGAAGAAATGGGCAACGACCCCGCCACCCGCAACCACGTCCTCGACCTCATGATGAAACACACCCAGCGCATCGTTCGCCTCGTTGAAGACATGCTCGTCATCTCCCGCCTCGAAACGCCGGAAACCGGATACCTCCAAAACGAAACCTTCGACCTCTGCGAGATCGCGGAAGATGTCGCCCTTCGCCTCGAAAGCCTCGGCAACCACAACGGTGCCACCATCTCCATCGACATCTCCCCGAAACCCTACATCCTCTCGGGAGACAAATTCTACTGGACCCAGGTACTCTTCAACCTGATGGAAAACGCCCTCAAGCAAAACCCCGCCCCGGGCCTCCGTCTCCGCCTCGAAGCACGCGACGCAAACGGCAAACACATCATCCGCGTCATCGACGACGGCATCGGCATCCCCGCCGAGCACCTCCCCTACATCTTCAACCGCTTCTACCGCGTCCAGCAATCCGGCCCCATCAAAGGCACAGGACTCGGCCTCTCCATCGTCCGCCGCGCCGTCGAAGCGCACCACGGCACCATCGGCGCCACCAGCACCCCCGGCAAGGAAACCGCCTTCACCATCGAACTGCCCATCGCCAAAAACGCGATCGGATGAAAGAACCCCTTCACATCATACGTATTATTAAACATGATGTGGAAAAAACTCGCTTGCTTCATCCTCTCCACTCTGGCGTGGAACCACGCAACCGGACAAACTGAACCAGCCGAATCCACCCGTCCCAACCTCGTCGTCATCATTGCGGATGACCTCGGATACGGCGACCTCGGCTGCACCGGATCTCTCCAGATCCCCACGCCCCACATCGACAGCCTCGCCCGGCAGGGCGTCATCTGCACCCGCGCCTACGTCACCGCTCCCATGTGCGCCCCTTCCCGCATGGGCCTGCTCACCGGCAAATTCCCGAAACGCTACGGCATCACCACCAACCCCAACACGCAAATCGACTACCTGCCGGAATCCCATTACGGACTGCCGCAAACAGAAACCTGCCTTCCCGCCTACCTCAAAAGCAAAGGCTACGCCAGCGCAGCCATCGGCAAATGGCACCTCGGCCACACCGAAGGATACACACCCACCGACCGGGGATTCGACACTTGGTGGGGATTCCTCGGCGGCTCCCGCCACTATTTCGAGCGCAAACCCGAAATCGCGGGCCTCAACCCCTCGCAAATCCAAACCAACACCGGGGCGGACACCAAAATCACCTACCTCACCGACGACATTGCCCGCGAAAGCGTCCGCTTCATCCGCTCGCAGCAGCACAGCGACAAACCCTTCTTCCTGTACGCCGCATTCAATGCACCGCACTGGCCGCTTCAAGCCACCCCCGCAGACCTTGAACAATTCAAACACATCCGCCCGGGCGACAGGCGCACCTACTGCGCCATGGTCTACGCACTGGATAGGGCCGTCGGCAATATCCTCGCCGCTCTCGATGAAACCGGCAAGGCAAACGACACCATCGTCATCTTCCTCTCCGACAACGGCGGCGCACCGGACAGCCCCGCCTGCAACGCCCCTCTGAAAGGGGAAAAACGCCTCCACTACGAAGGCGGCGTCCGCGTCCCCTTCATCGTCCGCTACCCGGCCAATGCACAGCTGAAACCCGGCAGCACCTGCGGACAAGTCGTCTCCACCGTCGACATCCTCCCCATGATGCTCGCCGCCAATGGCATTACCCAACCCGAAAAGCTCGACGGAACCGACCTCCTGCGGCTCCTTCCCATGCAGGACAACCGCGAAAAACGCACCCTCTACTGGTGCACGGACTACACCTCGGCCATCCTCGACGGCGACGACAAATACATCCTCGTTCCCGACCGTGCGCCGCAGCTCTACGACATTGCCCGCGACAACAGCGAAACGAACGACCTCTACTCCTCGCACATCGGAGAAGCTTCCCCTCTCGCCGGAAAACTCGGCTCCTACCTCACCACCACCCCGGCCTGCCGCTATCCGGATGCCATTTCATGGTCCTCCGGCCTACTGAAACAATACAGCAAAGCCAAACCCGCCACACAACCCGGAAACTCAGCCCCAAACAAACAGGCCCCTTAACGCGCACCGGGCATCACACCCCAGCCCCGCTCGCACCCATCTTCCGGTGCACCTGCCTCTCCTCATCGGTAAAAGAAAGCACTTTGACAGGCATCGCCGTATCCTCCTTGAGGTCTCCTGAACTGAAAGCGTTAGCCGGCCCCATCAGAAAAGGCAACGGCATCCCCTTCAGAGCCCGGGAAAAAGACAGCATCAGACGAAAATCCGTATAATAGCCGGGACGCTGCACAATCTCCTGCACGGACTTATTCCTATTCGTACCGGAAAGCAGATAATACCGCACTTCGCCGCCCACCTTAACCTTGTAACACTCGATCCCCTTGAAATCATGCAAATCCTTCAAGGGATCGCCGTGCACTCCGGCCTGAATGGACTGCGCCTGCTTCTCAGGCGCTTTCCCGGCAGCCTCATCTGCCGCACCAACCATCGGCACAGCCCATAAACAAGCCAACAGCATCGGCATCGTTGTTTTCATCATCTTCTCATCATAATCGGCCATGAACGAAGCGCAAACCAACTCCTTGTCATCCTCCGGAACAAAACGGCAAAAGGACGATGCAAACTAAACTCGCATCGTCCCGACAGCACCTCTCCGCAAAATGCACCGCCCGCACAAATAGGGGCGATGCAGATCAAAAACACCCGGTCAACTCTTCCTGGAGGCAAACCTCCTCGTCAAGAACCTCCGCACCGGCTCGTCATACCACTTCAGGCAGGCGTAGGCCAGCAGAATACTTCCGACCACCACGGCCAAGGCACCGGGCAGCGACTCCTCGAACGAAAGATTCTCATTCTTCACCCACGCGAAATACAAATAGATGAACGGATAATGCACCATATACAACGGATAGGAAATCTGTCCCAAAAACCGGCACACCTTATCGGTCACCGGATCGGTAATCCTGCCCGAAGCCCCGAGAATGATCAGCAGCGGGAAAATCAACGCGAAACAAACCGTCTCATACGCACCGTTCATCCAGAAAGCCTCCTCCCCGCCCAAACGGGGAACGGCCAGCAGAACGGCGAGCGCCAGACCGCAAATCCAGAACGAACCCTTGACATGCATCGGCTTGAAAACGCGGAACAGCAAAAGCCCTGCCGAGAAAGAATACAGCAGGCGCAGGGAACCGCCCATCATCTCCGACTCCCTCATCGAAAAGCCCACGCAAATATCGCCCGTCGGCCCCCACCACATACCGAACGAAGCCAAACCGCACCCGGCAGCCACCACCAGCACCGTCAGCCAACGCGTCGAAAGCCTCCGGATAAACAGGGCATACAGAATATTGCCGATATACTCGAAAAACAGCGACCAGCTCGGCCCATTCAGCGGATACATCTCACCCACGCCCCGCACCTCCGTCCCGGTCGTCGCCGGAAGCAGCAGCATATTGGCGAACGTGGCGATCAGCAGCGAAACAACCGTAATCTGCGTCACATCCCAAACGGAACAGCCTTGAAAATAAAACATCACCGCACCGATCAGCGCACCCATCACCACCATCGGATGCAGGCGGATCAAGCGGCGCTTCATGAACTCGCCCGTCTTCATCGTCTTCCAGCGGTCGTCATAGGCGTAGCCGATCACAAAACCGGACAGCATGAAGAAAAAGTCCACCGCCAGATAACCGTGATTGATCCTCTGATCCAGATGGCTGGTCGCAAACGCTTCAAAAATATGAAACCAGACGACCATAACGGCAGCCACCCCGCGCAACCCGTCAAGAATGACGAAATGCTGCTTCTCATTTCCGAGCAAACCGGAAGAACCTTGCGAATTCAACATAAAACAAAGATAATATAATACTGTTTTCCTTTCGATATTCGGCAATCGATCGACGCCGGATTACACCCACCAACGATGAACAGCACAAGGCCGGGAGAGCATCGGTAGCATGACGACCCTCTTAATACGACTATGCCATACAAGTCCTTTCATCACGTTGAAGGAAAACATTCATCCATCGCCATGGGGTGCACGCAGGCCATCCCCTGAGTTTTCTTGAACCCCATACGGTGAAGAGACCGTGAACCTTCTTGTAGACAGACTCGTCTTCATTCTGTGCGATTTTCCCAACCTTCTTCAAACGTTCTTACATCCAATCTTCCACACCCATCCATTTAGATAGTATAGGCACTAGAATACAATATGCTAAATGGCTTGACGTTAAAAACCGAAGTTTATATGATGTTTGCACATGTGCAAAAAACATAAGGTATTCCTTAGCCACGCTTCCGCAGACAAATTTTTGTGTGATCGGTTTCTAAAGTTCATGAACTTGGGATGTTACATTCAGTATGACGATGTTTACTATACTGACAAGTCGTCGATGCAGATTCCAAACAATGTTTACTTCCCGGAGGATATGCTGGAGGGTTTGAAAAACTGTGATATTGTTGTTTTTATAATTAGTTCCAATTTTCTCAACAGACCGAACTGTTCAATTGAATTGGGAGCGGCTTTAGCTCACAAAAAGCCTATTATTTCTTTGCTTGTGCCGCCGATTACTTATGGCAACATGCCTGGATTTACCACAGGAAAACAGATCATGGGATGTATTAATG
>NZ_LIGX01000012.1 GCF_001683795.1 Neoakkermansia glycaniphila | reverse complement strand
GTTTTGTGCTGCGGCCAGCCCGGCTTGCATTTGCTGGGCCTGTTTCATCAGTTTTTGCAGATTCATGTCGTATGGTCGGTTTTGTAAGTTCAGGAGATGATTCGGGCGTGGAATTCGTCCAACGCTTTTTGAATGAGCGGATCTTTGTAGAAAATTTCGGGATCGAGTTGTGTGGAGGGAGCATCGCTCGGCGGCTCGGCGGCTGATGAGGGGGGCGGAGCCGTGTTGGGCTTCGGTTTGTTCTGGGGAGTAGGAGCGGGCGGCGGCGGGGGGGGCGGAAGCGGTTCCAGAGCTTCTTCCATGGGGGCGGGTAGCGTGCTGTCCGTTTCGACGCGCAGGTTGAGGTTGCGGCCTGTGAAGCGCTGCACTCGCGTTTCGATGAATGTTTTGACTTCTTCACTCAACAAGGTGTCGCGTCCTTCAATGTCTTCCGGGTGGACGGCGACAATGAAGAAGTTTTCTTCTTCACTGATGAATTCCGCATGGCTGATGAAGCCTGCCTGCAATGGTTTGGCCTGGTGCAGGTCGAGAAAAATTTTCTTCCATATGTCGATGGTGAGCGGTGAGATTGAAATGTCGGCTTCGGCGACGTAAAGGGTATCCGGTTCGCTGCCGAAGAAGGGAGGAGCATCGTCGATGGGTTCGAGGCTTCTTGTCGGCTCGGGTGCAGCTGCCGTTGCGGGCTCATCGAAGCTGTCGGGCATGGGGTAATGCTGCTCGGGAAGCGAGGGTTCCGAAGTGGCTGCCGCCGGTATTTCGATGGATGGTTCGGGCACCGGCGGTTGAGCAGGAGCTGGGGTTTGCGGCGTATGAACGGGTTCGGGGATTGAAGCCGGTATCTCAGGCTGCGGTGCAGGTGATGCGGTGGGTGCAGTGTCCGGTCTGTTTTCGGGCAGAGAGACGGTGGGCAGCGCTGTCGTGGCAATGGGGGTTTCCGGCAGGGGGGCGCCTTCCAGTGCCCGGATGATATCGCTGATGTTGGCTTCCGACAGGGAGTGGACAGCCTGGATCAGCCCCATTTCGAGGTGGAGCCTTTTGTTGGATGACCAGCGCATGCGTTCTTCCGTGGAAGTCAGTACTTCCATCAGCCGCAGGATTTTATCCGTGGCGGTTTGGGCGAGCAGTTGCTGCAAGGGGCCGCGCCAGTGTTCGGGGATGCTGTTTTGCGTTTCTTCCGGTGCTACTTTGGCGACGAGCAGTTCGCGCACGGCGCTCATGAGCTCTGTGAGGAGCTGGGCCATGTCGCGCCCGGCTTCTGAGAGTTCGTGTACGAGGTGGAGCAGGGAGGGGAGTTCCCGCTGGAGCATGTAGGCGAGTGCGCGGGAGACTGTTTCCCGGGAGGTGACGCCGAAGATGTCGTTGACGTGTTGTTCCTCGATGTTACTGCCGCAGAAGGAGACGAGCTGGTCGAGCATGGACTGGGCGTCGCGCATGCCGCCGTCAGCGACGCGGGCAATGCCGAATGCAGCCGCTTCTGCGAGAGTTACGCCCTCCTTGGCAGCGATGTTCATCAGGTGCTCGGCGATGACGGGGGCGGGAATCGGCCTCAGGTCGAAGCGCTGGCAGCGGGAGAGGATGGTGGGAAGGATTTTGTGAGGCTCCGTGGTGGCAAAGATGAATTTGACGTGTGGAGGGGGTTCTTCAAGCGTTTTGAGCAGGGCATTGAAGGATTCCTTGGTCAGCATGTGTACTTCGTCGATGTATACGATGCGGAACTGGCCCCGGGAGGGGGCGAACTGGACGTTGTCTCGCAGGTCGCGGATGTGGTCGATGCCGCGGTTGGAGGCGCCGTCGATTTCCAGTACGTCGAGACTCCGGCCTTCGGCGATTTCTTCGCAGATATCGCAATGCGGGTCGAAGTCGGCTTTGGGTCCGTCCGGGCAGTTCAGCGCTTTGGCGAAGATGCGGGCAGTGGATGTTTTGCCCGTTCCTCGGGGGCCGACGAAAAGGTAGGCGTGAGCCAGGCGGTTCTGTTCGATCGCGTTGCGCAACGTGCGCACAACGTGTTCTTGTCCGAGGACGTCGTCGAATGTCAGGGGACGGTACTTTCTTGCAAAGACCTGATAGCTCATCGGGTGCGGATTCTCCCATATTTTACCTCCCGGAGCAAGGCAAATCGGCGTCAGGCCACGCATTTGAACGGGTTGCATGTTTGGCCTTTTCGGCGCTGCGGGATTGTGCTAGGCTTTTGTTTGAGAAATGGATGCTGAGTTGCTGGATACCGGATGCCTTTCGCTGTTGAAGAAGGCGGGATCTGTGGTTGTCGGATTGAGCGGCGGCCGCGATTCCGTTGCTTTGCTGCATCTGCTGCATGGGGCTGGGCTGCAGGTGGTCGTGTGCCATGTGCATCATGGTATCCGTGGTGCGGATGCGGATGCGGATGCGGCGTTCTGCCGGATGATGGCCGATGCGCTGGGTGTGGATTTTGTGGAAAAGAGGGTCGATGTGCCTCGTTATGCGGGGGGACGGGGGCTTTCGCTGGAGACGGCGGCGCGTGAGGCTCGCTACGAGGTCTTCCGGGAATGTACGGCGGCCTGCGGTACGCCTTATGTGGCTCTAGGGCATCATCGGCAGGATCAGGCGGAGACGGTTCTGTTCCGCTTGTGCCGGGGAAGCGGTGGGCATCTGGGGATGAAGCCGATAGCCTGCCGGGAGGATGGTCTGGTATTGGTGCGTCCTCTGCTTGATATTCCGAGAGAACAATTGACTGCTTATCTGGAAGGAAAGGGGATTCCCTGGCGGGAGGATGCCAGTAATGGCGAGGCGGATGTCGTGCGCAACAGGCTTCGGTTGCAAGTGCTTCCTCTGCTGGAAGATATCATGGGCCGGGATGTCGTGCCGGTCATCAATCGCAGTGCGCGCATTGCGGAGGAAGCATCTGCGGCTCTGGCGGCGGCGGTTGCTGCGCTGGAGGTCGAGGATCCGCAGGGGAGGCTTTATCTGCCCAAAGTGGCGGCGTATCCTGTGGAATTGCAGAAGGTGATCGTGCACCGATATCTGAAGCGGCAAGGTGTGAGGAATGTGTCCGAAGAGGTGGTGCTGGCGGTCGTATCGATCATCCGGCCCGGCAGCCCTGCGCGCCTTTCGTTGCCGGGCGGGCGCGTCGCCCGGAGGCGTGAAAAACGGCTGTTTCTGGAATGAAGGATGCAGGGAGTCGCGAGAATTTGAAAAATTAGACTTGCATTCGCTGGCAAATCCTGTAGACTCCGTGCCGACTTAGATTTAGTCGAGCTGTAGCGCAGGCTGGTAGCGCGCTTCGTTCGGGACGAAGAGGTCGCAGGTTCGAATCCTGTCAGCTCGACCAATTTAATTCATTTCTGGAGTTTGGTTTTTTTTGGAATGTATCCAGTGGTGCCCATTTGGCATGAATCATCAACGGAACCCGCTTTTTCTCCTGAAAACCTTCCTGTTTTTTCTGTTTTTCACACCCCTCAAGGAAATCCCAAATTATGTCAGGTCATAATAAATGGTCCAAAATCAAGTTCACCAAAGCCAAGGAAGATGCGAAGAAAGGTAAAATCTTCGCCCGTTTCTCGCGTGAAATCACTCTGGCTGCCCGCAATGGCGGTGGCGATGTAGATACCAACCCCCGCTTGCGCGCGGCGATCGAAGGAGCCAAGGCCTGCTCCATGCCGAAAGACAATATCGACCGCGCCATCAAAAAGGGGACGGGTGAACTCGTCGGCGAAATCATTCAGGAAATCGTGTACGAAGGCTACGGCCCCGCCGGAACGGCCATGCTCGTGGAAGTGGCAACGGACAACACCAACCGTGCTTCCTCGGAACTCCGCACCCTCTTCTCCCGCAACGGCGGCAACATGGGTACTCCCGGATCTGTCGCGTACCAGTTCGACCGCAAGGGCGAAGCCCGCATCATTGATGAAACCCTTGATGAAGACGGCGCCATGGAGCTGGCAATGGAAGTCGGTGCCGACGATGTCGGCGAAGGCGACCAAGACGGCGAATGGGTCTTCGTTTGCAGTCCGACCGATTTGAGTTCCGTCTGCAGCGGTCTGACATCCGCCGGGAAGAACGTGACGGGCATGCGCCTGATCTCCGTGGCACAGAATACGGTCGAAATCAAGGATGTGGACACGGCCCGCAAGGTGATGAACCTCTTCGAACGTCTTGACGACTACGATGATGCGATGAATGTGTTCTCGAACTTCGACATCTCCGAGGACATCCTCGAACAGCTTTGATCAGCTCATTCATTTGCGGCCGGAACGTGAAAGTTCCGGCTGCGGTTTTTTTCTTCCCGAGACATGACAGACCCTGATACGAATCGCGCCGCAAGCGATGGGGAATCCCGCCCTCCTGCCAAACCCAGGAAGAGTGCCGTCCGCAAGACCCGTGCCGCCGAGGCGGCTGATATGGAAGCCGTGCGCAAGGAATCCGGACAGGATGAATCCGTTCCCGCACGCCGGGTATCAAGGACAACGCGGAAGGACAAAGTCGCCGAAACGCCCGCCGGAGAAATCCCTGTTGCAACCGAACTTCGCAACGAAACTGCCGCTCCACGCCATGACGAACGGGAAACCCGAAACGACGAGCCCCGGAGGGAACGCCAGCAAAGGCCCGTGCGCGAGAACGGCAACCGTGGCGGCCAGCGCCAGTTCCGCCCCCAGTCCTCCGATCAGGGACAGAACGGCACGGGAATCCGCACGGTGCGCGAATCCTACCGCCGCGACGGTAAGCGCACATTCAACAATAACGACGGGCAGACCGGCCGTGGTGATTATCAAAACCGTCAGAACGGACAAGGCGGAAAGAACAAATTTCGCAACAACCGCAATCAGAATAACCGCAACCAAAACGGTCGCGATAACAACCGGGACAACAACCGCAGCAGCTGGGACGGTAGCCAGCCCGCACAGAACAATTATGTGCCCGTCGGCGAACCGGAGGAATTGAGCGGTCTCCTTGAAATAACCCCCAAGGGATACGGCTTCATCCGCACGCCGGAAACGGACTTTGCCCAATCGCGTGAAGCTGTCTATGTGCCGGTGGAAATGATTCAGAGCTACCAGCTCCGCCCCTGCGTCTGGCTCAAGGGCAAGGCTCAGAGATACGAACGAGGCCACCAGATGGTTTCCATCGAAAGCGTGAACGGGCAGACGCCCGAAGAAGCGGCAAAAAATCCCTATTTCGAAGATCTCAAAGCCGTCAACCCCACCCACCGCCTTGCTTTCGAAACGGTGCCTGAGCGGTACACGACCCGTACGCTCGACCTTGTTGCCCCCGTAGGCCGCGGCCAGCGCGGTCTGATCGTCGCCCCTCCCCGCACCGGGAAGACGACCCTTTTGCAGCACATTGCCGAAGCCGTGCAGGAGAACTACGAGGAAGAAATGCACCTGATGATTCTTCTCGTGGACGAACGCCCGGAAGAAGTGACCGAGTTCAAGCGCGGCATTCCCGGAGCGGAAGTCTATGCCTCCTCGAACGATAGCCATGTGCGCGACCACTGTCGCCTTGCCGAGCTGTGCATCGAGCGTGCCAAGCGTCTCGTCGAAGCCGGAAAGCATGTAATCCTGTTGCTCGACTCCATCACCCGCCTTGCCCGCGCCTACAACAACGCGGATCAGGGCAGCGGCAGAACCATGTCCGGCGGTATCGATGCGCGGGCGCTGGAAATGCCCCGCCGCCTGTTTGCCGCCGCCCGCAATACGCGAACCGCAGGCTCCCTCACCATCCTCGCCACCGCCCTCGTGGAAACGAACAGCCGCATGGACGATCTGATCTTCCAGGAATTCAAGGGCACGGGCAATATGGAACTCGTTCTCAACAGGCGCATTGCCGAACAATACATCTACCCCGCCGTAGACATCCTGAAATCCGGGACGCGCCGCGAGGAGCTGATCCTGTCCGAGCTCGCCCTCGAAAAAACACGCCTGATCCGGCTCGCCCTTGCGGGGCACAAACCGGTGGAGGCCATGGAGCGTTTGCTCTTCTTCCTGAAGAGGTACCCGAGCAACGCCCAAATGCTTCTGGACCTCAAATCCAGAGCGTAAATCTTATCGTTATGTTTTCGGATGAATTAGACAGTCTGATGGCTTCACCGCCTCCGGCGGTGAGGAAATTGATGCGCCTGCTGGAACCCGCTACCGATGCGGAACTGGAGGCCATGGCGCAGGAGAGCAGAAACATCACCCGCCGTTTCTTCGGCTGCACCCTGCGCCTCTTCGCCCCCATCTACCTGTCCAACGAATGCATCAACAATTGCAAATACTGCGGCTTCTCGCGGGACAATCCCATCATCCGCACCACGCTGACCGTCGATGAAGTCGAGCAGGAAGCCCGTTACCTCTACGACCAGGGGCTGAGAAGCCTGCTGCTCGTGGCCGGGGAGCATCCCAAGTTCGTTTCCGACGGCTATTTGCAGGCATGCCTGGACAGGCTCCGCACGTTCATTCCTTCTCTGGGACTCGAAATCGGACCTCTGCCGGACGACCGTTATGCGGAAATCGTCCACCACGGAGCCGAATTGCTGACCGTGTTTCAGGAAACATACAATCGTTCCATCTACGAAACGCTGCATACGGCAGGACTCAAGAAAGACTTCGTCTGGCGCGTCAACTGCCCGGAACGCGCCTATGCCGGAGGATTCCGGCGAATCGGGATCGGCGCTCTCTTCGGCATTGCTCCGTGGCGGCAGGAAGCTCTCGCTCTTGCCTGCCATGTGGATTACCTGCTCAAGCATTGCTGGAAAGCCCAGGTATCCATCTCCTTCCCCCGCATGCGCCCCTATGCGGGCAATTACGAATACACGCCGGATACCGAGCTGATGCTCGACGACCGCCACTACGTGCAGCTTCTCTGCGCTTTGCGCATCTGCTTCCCGCATGTAGGCTTCACCGTCAGCACGCGTGAAACTCCGGCCATGCGCAATGCGCTGATGAACATCGGCGTCACCAGCATGTCCGCTTGCGCCAAGACTGAACCGGGCGGCTACACCGGAGCCGGGCTGAACCGCGCCCATATCACCCTGCACGGTGTGCAGAAGGAATTGACGGAGGAACAGCGCAGCCATTGCACCAAGGCGACGGAGCAATTCGCCATCTCGGATGAGCGGAGCGTACCCGAATTCATTGAAGCCGTCCATGCCGCCGGGCTGGAACCCATCTGGAAGGATTGGGACGACAGCATCAACATCAGGTAAACTCCGTACGCCCGCATCCCGGCGCCGTGTTGCGGAACGGGATGCAGGCTTGATTCCGCTGGGCGGCCATGTTATCCAAGAGGGCAGATATGACTCTGCCTCTTCTTGTCGTCGCCACGCGCAATGCTCATAAAACGGAAGAAATTCGCCAGATGCTCGCCGGACTGTACGAAGTCCGCGACCTTTCCTCCTATCCCGAAGCCCCCGAAGTCGAGGAGACTGGAGAGACGTTTGCCGAAAATGCCGCCTTGAAAGCCGTTTCGGCTTCCCGCGTGATTCCCGGTATCGTGCTGGCCGACGATTCGGGCCTGTGCGTCGATGCGCTGGGCGGCTTGCCCGGCGTGCGATCCGCCCGTTTCGGCGGTGAAGACGGCAACCATGAACTGAACAACCGGAAGATGATGCAGGATCTGGCGCGCTTCGCGGACGATGTGCCGATGGCGGCCCGCTTCATGTGCGTGATGGTGCTGGCGAAGGGTGGCGAAGTGCTGGGTGAATTTTCCGGCAGTGTCGAAGGCTCCATGTTGAAAGAATTGCGCGGAGCAAAGGGATTCGGCTACGATCCTCTTTTCGTTCCCGAAGGCCATGAGCGAAGCTTTGCCGAGTTGACGGGCGAAGAGAAAAACGGCATGTCCCACCGCGGTCGTGCGCTGGCGAAGGCGGTCGAGTACCTGCGCGGGCGTCAATAAGCCGTCCGGTTGAGAAGCTGCTCGCCTCGGGCGGCACAGAAGGCGATGCACGCTTCGCATGGGCGGCTTGCATAATAGGCTGCCGTGCGTGCTTGAGGCCGTGCCGATTCCTGCACATCGTTTCCAAGATGCAACAGGTCTCTGCATATCAGCGAGCCGTGCGCTTGCTCGAATTCTGCCGCCAGTGAGCGGATCAGTGAGAAAATGGCTTCCTTGTCATCGAGATCCGGCGTCGTATTGCCCCGGACGAACCCGGCCACCATCGCCAGAGCCGAAAATGCGCCGCAAACGCCGCGCATCCGTCCGATGCCGGCGCCGAAACCTGATGAAAGCTTCAAGGCGGCGGGTACGGTAAGTTCGAGATCGTCCGCAAAGGCGGCCAGCACGGACTGGGCGCAGTTGTAGCCCTGATGGAAGAAATCCAGAGCGCGTTCCGGATAAGTCATGAGTTGGTGCGGCGGTTCAGGTGAGCGAGGAAAAATAGCGGGAACATTCCGCGGGGGAAAGCTGGAACTTGCGGCCGAACAGGCAGCCGGAGTCCCGCGCCGCCTGCCAGTCTTCCGGAGCCAGATCGCAAGGAGAAGGCGCATTGGCGAAAGGCCATTGGAGATAGCGATGGTTGCCGACGGTGTGGATCGGGAATCCTGAGCGCATCAGGCATGTCTGGAAGAACATTTCATCGCTGCAGAACGTATGCTTGAAAAACCGCACCATGCGGCGGTGGCTGTGCATGTAGGCAATCACGGCATCCATGGCATCTCCTGTCAACGAGAACCATTGGGCGCCTCCATAGAACCGTTCTGCGGATCTGAATGCCGGCCGGCGAAGCTTCAACCGCAGCCACTTGTTCGTATACAACCAGAAATAATCCTGATGCAGGCGGGTGTGTTTGCTGACGATGAAGGAGGGATAGTACACTTGCAGCCTGTGCATGCCGCCGTCGCGTTGCCCCCATTGGCTGCGGGGCATCGGCTCGCATTCGATGAACTGCGTTTGGCTGGCATAGGCATCGTCCAGAATGGCATCCATCGCCTTCATGGAGCGCAGAGGCAGGCAATGGCCGCTCAGCAAGTGAAAATAACGGTATTGCCTGCCTGTGTGCCTTGCCTCCTCGATCATCTTCAGAGTTGCCTCAACCTGTGTCCAGCCTCCCCAGTCGACGGCGGCAGGATGGCGCACCAGATGGATATTCGCCGTTTGGCGGATCAAGTGGCCGATGGCGGACCGGGCATCCGCATGAATGAAGACATCGTGGCCTCCGTCTGCAAGATACTGTGCGAGAGCGTTGACCTGATGGGGGCGGTCATGGCACTGGATCAGATAGGCGTCAATCATGGCGTTTGGATGTCAATGGTATTTGCCGATGATCCCGGGGTTCTCCTGTACACGAGCCAGGGGACAGAGCGCAAATTGTCGGCAAACAGCGGGCGGTATCCGCATTCCCGCAAGAATGCGTCTATTGAGGGCATTTCTTCCTGTTTGACGTCGGAGAGATTAACGAGAATGAATTCGCATCGGTGTTCACGCACGTATTGCCGTTGCAACGTCTTGCCCTGCGGGTCGAAATTGACGAGCTGGTATCGAGGTACATTGGGAATGATGCCGAGCCTGCGGTAGATGCCGTTGTCGAAACAGCCGAAACAAAGAACGGTCGGATGGGCTGATTCCTGCGAAATGGCCTGAGCCAGATCGGCGAGTTCCTGCTTCTGCCGCTTGAGAGTCTCCAGAGAGAAATCGGGCGTTTTGCCACGGTCCGTAATCAGCGAAGAAGCTTCGCGGGAGAGCAGGAACAGAAAGGCGATGCAGCATCCTGTTGCTGCAGCCCGGCGCAGGAAGGGAAGGGTACGATCTCCCATGTCGTGCAGCAGATAAATGACGCCGAATGTGGCGAAAGGAATCAGCGAGAGCAGGTAGTAGGCTGAGAACATGCTTCCGGCAAAGACGGCCAGATACATGGCGATGAACGAGACGGGCAGGCCGATGCGCCTGAAGCGGGAATACCCTCTGGATGCGGCAGCAATCCAATAGGCCATCCCCGCCAGAATGAGAAGTATGTAGTCGGGATAGTCCATGACGCCGCGCACGAGGTAGAAGATACGGTTGCTCGTCGATTCGGTGACGTGGTAGGTATGAAAAACGATATATCCCTCCACATAGGCATCCAGTGCGCCGTGCCATGCGAAATAGGCGATGCAGGGGATAAGAATGAAGGCTGCGCCGATGGCGATCATGCCGGCGCGTTTGCAGGCCGCTCTGAAGCCGAGGTGGCGCCACGCTTCCGCAAGGACGGCGAATGCAAGGACGAACCAGAAGGAGGCCAGGGTAAATTTGCACGCCAGAAGCAGGCCTCCAAGACACCCGAAGATGCAGAGTTTTTTGAAGGAGCATGTATCTTTGCCCAGAATGAGGAAATAATAGATGCCCATGGCAATCATCGGCATCGTGAACTCATCGCCCATGGCTCCTGTGAGATACATTCTTCTTTGGAAAAGGATGAAGAAAGACATCAGCAGGGTGCCAGCCAGTGCGTGGGTGCGATTGAGGAAGAGGCGCGCCGTGCGATTGATATAGTAAAGGGTCCATGCGAAGAAGGCGCAGGCAACCAGCCATTGGCCGATATAGCCGTCGCTGTCGATCAGTCCTCCTATCCCGTTGAACAGGAAGATGGGCATGCCTTTTCCGTCGAAGAGGTCACGGTAGGGAACGAAGCCGTCGAACATGGCCTGCCCGATCGTCAGATACATGTTCGGACTGGGGCAGGGGTTGAAATCGAGCTTCGGCGAAGAGGTGTTGAAGTAGTAGAGAACGGCAAGGCCGTACACGAAAAAGAAGAGTACGGAAAGAGGCCGTTCCCGATTGTGGATGAACTTGCGAAGAGAGTCCGGAGCCATTCGGGTTGCCATCGTATCATGCCGTCTTGCAAAGTCAAGGGGAACATAGCTTGGGCTTGACTTTTGAAGCTTAAGGGCGCATTCTGCGCAGGTCCATGAGTGCGAAAAACTACAAGATCGCGGTATTGGCGGGCGATGGTATCGGCCCGGAAGTGATGTGCGAAGCCCTGCGTGTGCTCGAAGCCTTGAGCCTCCGGTACGGTTTCGGCGTCACATTGAGCGAGCAGTACGTCGGCGGTGCGGGGATCGACCATGCAGGCAAGGCCCTTCCGGATGAAACGCTGCGTGCCTGCGAAGCGGCGGATGCCATTCTTTTCGGCTCCGTAGGCGGCCCGAAGTGGGAGAACCTGCCGCCCAACGAGCAGCCCGAGCGCGGCGCCCTGCTGCCCCTTCGCAAGCATTTCGGCCTTTATGCGAATCTGCGTCCCGGCATTTGCCTTCCGGCTCTGACGCACGCTTCCCCGGTGAAGAACGAACTCATCGAGGGAGGTTTCGACATTCTCTGCGTCCGCGAGCTGACGGGCGGCCTTTATTTCGGCCAGCCCCGCTACCGCAAGGAGATCGATGGCGAAGATACCGCCGTGGATACTCTGGTGTACCGGAAGAGCGAGATCGAGCGCATCGCCCGCGTGGCCTTTGAAGCCGCCCGTGGCCGCCGCAATCTCCTGACCAGCGTGGACAAGGCCAATGTGCTGACCAGCTCCATCCTGTGGCGCGAGACGATTCTTGAAGTGGCGAAGGATTATCCCGAGGTGGAAGTGCGCCACATGTATGTGGACAATGCCGCCATGCAGCTCGTGCGCAATCCGCAGCAGTTCGACGTACTCGTGACCGAGAACCTCTTCGGCGATATTCTTTCCGACGAGATGGCCATGATCTGCGGCTCCCTCGGCATGCTGCCGAGCGCAAGCCTGTGCCAGGGCAGCAAGGACAACGGGCTGTTCTTCGGCATGTACGAGCCTTCCGGCGGTTCCGCTCCCGACATCGCGGGCAAGGGCATTGCCAATCCCATCGCCCAGATTCTTTCTCTGGGCATGCTGCTCCGCTATTCGCTCGGTGAGACGGCTGCCGCCAACGATATCGACCGCGCCGTGCGCCGGGTGATCGACCTCGGCTACCGCACGGGCGATCTTGCCACGGGTGCGCCGAACGAGATCCGCGTCAATACCGCCGCCATGGGCGATGCGATCATTGCCGCTCTGTAAGGCTTTTGACACCGGGCGGCGTGAGAATGCCGCCCGTTTTTCTTCTTCGCCATGCGCATCTTGATCGTTGGACAGGGACTCGCCGGCAGTTCGCTGGCATGGAGGCTGATCCGCCGGGGGGTGGATTGCCTGGTGGTGGATCGTCCCGTCGGCGAGACGGCTTCCCGGGTTGCAGCCGGGCTGGTGAATCCCCTGACGGGCCGCAAGGTGCGGCCCGAATGGAGGCAGGCCGAGTGCCTGCCGGAGGCGGATGCGTATTATACGGAAACGGAGCGCGAGCTTGGAGGCTCCTGGTGGCAGAAGACGCCGATCTGGCGCGAGCTGGTCGGCGAAGATCAGGAGGAGATTTGGAAGGAACGCCAGAGCGATCCCGAATCCTGTTCCTATGCCGGGCCTGTACTGCCGTGGCCGGAAGGCTGGCAGGGGGAGGGCCGTGCGGCCTACACGCGGGGCTCCGCCGTGCTGCATGCCGAAGCTCTGGTGAATGCCCAGCGCGTCTGGCTGCAGGGGCAGGGATTGTTTCGCGAGGGAGAGGTGGCTCCCGAAGAGATCGAGCGGCAAGGGGACGATTTTATCTGGCAGGGTGAACGGTTTACCCACATTGTCTGGTGTACGGGGTATGAAGTGGCTTCCCGGCTGCAACTGCCGGCGTTGGAGAGCCGCCTCTCGAAAGGTACCATTGTGGATATCGAGCTGCCCGGGCTGGCATGGCATGCGGGCATCCTGCATTTCGGCCATTGGCTTGTGCATTGGGGCGGCGTCTGGCGGCTTGGTGCAACGTATGCCTGGTCATGGGATGATCCGGGAGCAGCGGAAGAGACTGCCGTGCAGGAGCTGCTGTACAGCTTGCGCCAGCGGTACGAAGGAGAGATCGGCATCGTGAGGGCTCGTGCGGCCGTACGTCCCATCATCCGGTACAGCCAGCCCGTGGCGGGGCCTTTGCCGGGCATGCCGGGGCATTATGTCTTTTCCGGGCTTGGCAGCCGGGGCGTGACGACAAGCCCGTGGGTTTCGCAATTGCTGGTCGAGCATCTCGTGAACGGCACGGCCATGCCGGAAGATGTCGATCCGGCTCCTCTGTGGAAGCGTCTTGCCCGCAAGTAAGGCTCGGGTTTGGCTTACTTGGCGAACAGGCCGTACTCGCTGATCAGCGCCGCTTCGCCTTCCACCTTTTTCTTTTCCTTGTCGAGCACGTCGGCGCGCATTTCAATGTTTCTCTTGCGCTGCTCCAGATATTCGGCGCCGGTTTCGGGTACGAATCCCGCTTCGTGGGCGACCGTCTTCTGCATGAAGCTTTTCCATGTTTCGAATTCCTTGCAGCTCCTCATGAGCTGGTCGACGCGTGTGAGGCGGCGCATCAGTTCGAACTTGAGTTCCCTTTTCTTGGCTTCGTAGGCTTCTTCCCTCGTCTTGTACTGGTTCCAGATATTAAGCCGGGTGTCCAGCTGCAGGGAGGCGTTCGTATTGAGCGTCATGTCGCTGCTGTTGAGGAACGTGCCGCCGTAGGTGCCGCCCGTGGAGGAGAAGAGCGAGGGGCTGTACAGGTTCATGTTGAGCTGCGGCAGGTACTGCATGAGGGTCTGGTAGCGTTCCATGCGCACCTGTTCGAGACCCATGGCCAGCACGGCGACGGAGAGGGGGTCGAGGTGCCTGCAGGCTTTCTTGTAATGATCCCAGTTGAGGTTGGGGACGGTTTCCGGGATGATGACCCAGCGTCCGTCCTGATTGCCCAGCAGGGTACACAATTCCGCCCATTCCGTGCGGTCGAGGTCTTCGCGGCTCTGCTGCAGGGCTCCGATTTTCCATTCGCGGTCTTCGAGGCCGATCTTCTCGCGTTCCAGTTGGTCCGCCTTCCGGGTCAGTTCGCTCGTGCGGATGAATTTGTAGAGTTTGGAAACGAGGTCTCGCTGCTTGACTTCGAGGTTCTTCTTGGCGGCATACACGCGTGCCTGGGCTTCGTACACGCGGTAGGGGAGCTGCGAGATGGAGGGGAGGTTGAAGAGGATGTTGATGTTGTAGGAAATGTCGTCCGGCGTGACGGCGTTGGCCAGTTCCTTGACGGATTGGGACATCGACGAATAGAGGTTTACGCCGGGGATCAGGTCGGTATAGATGCTGCGGGCGTACCGTTCCGCGCTGTCGATGGTCGTATGAAGATTGCGGATTTCCTGATTGTCCTTCATGACCATGTCCACGGCCTGTTGCCAGGTGATCTGCCGCACAGGCAGCTCTTCCCACCGGGGCATTTTGGCGACCAGTTCATTGATGGCCTTGCTGTCCGTTTCGATGCGCTCGTCGATTTGCCGGGATATGGAACACCCCCACAAACCTAGGCACAAAAAAAGGAGCAGGGGGTATCGCTTCACCGGAACAACACTAGCAGATAGCGTATACTACTGCAAGATAAGAATGCGCCTTCCTGCGGATGCCGGATACTCCTGCTCCTCTTTCGGAGCCCGGCGGCAGAGGGGCTGCAACGGGCGCCTTCCGAAAAGTTCGCTTGACCTCAGGCGTTGAAAGAGTAGAATAAGCGGGTATGAGTTTGAAATCTACTGCCATCATGTTCATCTCTGCCGCCTGCGCCGCGCCGATTTTTGCGGATGAGGCTCCGACGGCTCGGAAAACCGATGCGCAGCGTCCGAACATTCTGTTTATCATTACAGATGACCACGCTGTGCAGGCCATGGGCACGTGCGAGAAGGATTCTCCGATCGCCTATCCCCATTTCAACAAGCTGGCGAAGGAAGGCATGGTCTTCGATCGGAGCTACTGTGCGAATTCCCTGTGCGGGCCGTCCCGCGCCTGTATTCTGACCGGACGCCATTCGCACAAAAACGGCTATATTTTCAATGAAGGCCGGACGCCGTTCGACGGTTCGCAGCCGACCTATCCGAAGATGCTCCAGCAGGCAGGTTATCAGACCGCCATTTTCGGCAAGTGGCATCTCGAATCCGATCCCACCGGTTTCGACCACTGGGAAATCTTCCCCGGACAGGGCGCCTACTACAATCCCGATTTCATTTCCCGCGGACAGAACGGCAAGCGCAAAGTGACGCGCGAAGAAGGTTATGCGACCGACCTCGTGACGAAGAAGAGTATCGACTGGCTTGAGCACCGCGATAAGAACAAGCCGTTCGCCCTCGTCGTCGGCCACAAGGCCCCCCACCGTCCGTGGATGCCTGCGGAGCGCCATCTCGGCAAGGCCAAAGAGGCCGTATCGAAGCTGACGCCGCCTGCATCGCTGGAAGACAATTACGCCAACCGTCCCAGCTTCCTGAGAGAGAACGAGCAAACGATCGCCCGCCATATGGCCGTCTATTCCGATTTGCACATCATGAAGGATCTCGTGCCGGAAGACGTCCGCAAAAAAATCGTTTCCCCCGGCTACGGCTGGGAGCTCGGCGATGTCAAGCGCATGAATCCGGCCCAGCGCGCCGCGTGGGAGAAATACCACAAGGCCCGCACGGAAGAACTCGTTGAGCTGGTCAAGTCCGGCAAGATCAAGACGGAGAAGCAAATGCTCGAATGGCGCTGGCGCACCTACATGGAGGATTATCTCGGTTCGATTCTGGCCGTGGACGACAGCATCGGCGAACTCATGGACTATCTCGACAAGAGCGGCCTTTCCGACAATACGCTCGTCATCTACTGCGGCGACCAGGGCTTCTATCTGGGCGAGCACGGCTTGTACGACAAGCGCTGGATTTTCGAGGAAACATTCCGCATGCCGCTGATCATGCGCTGGCCGGGCCACATCAAACCCGGCGTGCGCTCCGAAGCCATCGTGCAGAATATCGACTATGCTCCCACCATTCTGGCAACGGCCGGCGCCGATACTCCGGAAAACATGAAGACCTTCCAGGGCAAGAGCCTCGTGCCGCTTTTTGCAACGGGTGAATCCCCGGATTTCAAGGACCGCGTGATCTACTACGCCTTCTACGAAAACCCCGGAGAGCACAATGCTCCGCGCCATGACGGCGTCCGTACGCCCCGTTATACGTTCGCCAGGCTCTGGACGAGCGGTGAATACATGCTGTTCGACAACGAAAAGGATCCCCAGCAGATGGTCAACGTGTTCGATGATCCGAAGTACGCCGATATCGTCAAGGAAATCATGGTGGAGTACGAAAAACTCCGCGACCAATACGAAGTGCCGGCAGACAGCCCGGGCGGCAAGGGCACTCCCATTCCCAAGTTCACGCCTTCGTGGTAAGCAGCGATCCCGTGTGAATGCCTGTCACGCGGCCATCCGAAAGGTCGACGATGGACGGGCGGGCATTTTTGAAAAACGCGCCGGTATTGACGTACAGTCTGCCGGCGCGTTTCCATTGCCCTGGGCGGTGGAAATGCCCGAAGCAGACGATGCGGGCTTCCGGGAAGAATTGCTCCGTGAAGCGGTGCATCAGGCTGCTCATCGTCATCCATGCGCGGAGGATTGCAATCGGGCGCGAAGGCGGCCATCCGCAGTGGGCCAGGAAGCGCAGGACGCGGTTTTTCGAGACGCGGGGTCTCTGCAGGACGGGAGGTGAGAGCAGGGCCATTTCCCGGGCGAGCGCCATCCGGTCTTCCAGATCGGTATCGCTCATGGGATGGCGGGCGATCAGATCGCGACAAGCCTGCTTGTGGTTGAGATATTCCCATCCCCAGGGTGCTCCGACCTTGTAGAGGGCATGCCCGTGGAGGGCGACGACGCTGCCGCCGTACAGCTTCAGGACGGAGGTTTCTTCCAGAGGATCATGGTTGCCGGCAAGCTTGTGGAGAATGACTCCTTCCTCACGGCACATGGAGGCGAAATCGCGCTTCATCGCCATGCCTTTGGTCTGAAAGGCGCATGCACGCGTTTCGGCGAGGTCGCCGCAGACGATCAGCCTGTCGCAGCCATGCAGAAGAGGGCGCAATGTTTCCACATTCTCGACGGTACTGCGAACATGGCCGAGGTGGACGTCGGAAATCAGGCGGATGCGTTCGCCCGGTTCGGGTTCGAGGTGGCGGATCATGGCTGGGCGGCATCGGCCGCCGCGGTAGCTGCTGCAGCCCGTTGGCGCAGCGCCTCGTAGAGGCACACGCCCGTGGCGACGGAGACGTTCAGGCAGGGAACGCTGCCGAGCATGGGAATCTTGACGAGGAAATCGCAATTCTCTTCCGTGAGGCGGCGCATGCCGTCGCCTTCCGCACCCATGACGATGGCGATTCCTCCCTTGAGATCCGTGTCGTAAATGGTGCGGTCGCCATGATCGGAAGTGCCGATGAGCCAGATACCGTTTTCCTGAAGGAATTTCATGGTGCGGGACAGGTTCGTGACCTGCACGAAGGGCACTTTTTCCGCAGCGCCGACGGAGACGCGAAGCACGGTTTCCGTGATGGAGGCGGATTTGTCCTTGGGGGAGATGACGGCGGCTACGCCTGCGCCATCCGCTGTGCGAAGGATGGCCCCGAGATTATGGGGATCCTGAATGCAGTCGAGAATCAGATAGAGGCCTTGCGGCTGCGCCTCGAGAATGTCGAAGAGGGCGTGTTCGTCCAGCGCGCGGACAACGGGCTTGGAACCGCTGTTCGTGGGAGCTGTGTGTTTGTTGGCGCGTGCCTGCCTGCCTTTGTCCTGACCCTGGAATCTCATGCGAATGAGGATAAACGGAAGGCTCTGCCGTGTCAAGGCGCTACGCGGGAATAAAATTGTCCTGCACGAAGCCGGTTTCATGCAGGACAAGATCGCATGGTGATGCGGTTCCGGAAGAGATGTGCGGACTGTTCAGGAAGAATGGGCCGAGGCTATGGCGTCTTTGAGAGCCTGCTCCAGAGTTTCTGATGGAAGCGCTGCCATAAGTGCGGGCAGAATATCCTCGACAGGAATATCCCAGCGTTCCGAAAGCTGCGATAATTGATCCAGCATGGCGTGGTCGACGGGGATATGGGTAACAGGCGTATTGTCGGGCGTATGGTTGGTCTGCATAGGTTTGCACGTATTGTATAATGTAGTTATATACTTTGCAACGATAATTTCGCCGTTGCCAAATTATGTTAGACCGTGTGCAACAAAAAGCCCGCATCGCCGGATGCGGGCGCGTTCGTGAAAAGAACCGGCGACCGGATCAGCCTTCCTGCCCGGCGTTTTTCATGGCATTGAGCACATAGGTGACGATCTTCTGGCGATCGCCTTTTGCGCCCCAGATCATGCGGAGGAAGTCTGCGGGATGGATGTTGCCGTGTTCGCGGAGGAATTTGCGGTCTCCGCCGCAGCAGTACATGATGTCCGGGTCAAGATTGCCGTACAGTTTGCCTTCGGCCTTTTTGATGATGCGGGGCAGGTAGGCGATGCCATGCACTTCATCGCCGAAGGTGGGAAGTTCGTTGACGGTGATGAGCGTGGTGTTCGAGACGATGCCGCGCTGGGCCGTCAGGAAGAAATCCCGGCGTACGGAGGCGACGAGCAGCGCCGTCGTCGGTGAAGGGTCGCCTTCCTGGGCGAAGTCTTCGACGAAGTCGAACATTTCGCGGGTGCGGTAACCGATGGTGGCGAGG
This sequence comes from Neoakkermansia glycaniphila, assembly GCF_001683795.1. Classification (GTDB taxonomy): domain Bacteria; phylum Verrucomicrobiota; class Verrucomicrobiia; order Verrucomicrobiales; family Akkermansiaceae; genus Akkermansia; species Akkermansia glycaniphila. The sequence goes on along the minus strand of NZ_LIGX01000012.1, from coordinate 43,052 downwards.
AACTCGATTTCCGGTGCGGTAAAGATGTCCTGCCAGCGTGTGTGCCCCTGATGGAAGCGATCGACGGCTTCCGTGAACAGGCGCATGAAAGTATCATTCCATTGTGGGGTGCTCATGGTCGAATGCGGTTTAGCGTTTGTATTTGCGGTTGAATTCGAGAATGGCGAGTTGCTTGGCCAGGTTCGTATCGAGGCGGCGGCGTTCTTCGACCGTCAGTTTTTCCTGCTGGCGGAGAGCCTCCTGTGCGGCGGCGATGGCTTCCTCCACGCTCTTCTCATCTATATCTGACGTTTCCAGAGCGAGATCCGTGGTAAGTATGACACGGTCGTGCTCGATTTGGAAGACTCCCGAGCCGACGACGAGCTGGTGCTCCTCTCCGCTTCCGGCCATCCGGTAGCGCAGTTCGCCGGGTATGATGATGGTGATGAGGTTCGAGTGCTGGGTGAGCACTTCCATCTCGCCGAGTGCGCCCGGCACGACGATATTGTCCACTTCCGCCTCAAGGGCGGTGCGGTCGGGCGTGATGATTTTGAAGTGCAGGGACATGGCCTCAGGTGGACGGGATCAGTTTTTCTCGACGGTGTCGATGCCGCCTCGCATGAAGAAGTTGGATTCGGGGACGGAGTCCCATTTCCCGTCCAGAATTTCCGCGAAGCCGCGCACGGTTTCTTCCACGGGCACATAGGCGCCGGGGATGCTGGAGAAAACTTCGGCGACGTGCAGGGGCTGCGTGAGGAATCGCTGGATTTTGCGGGCGCGGCTGACGGTTTTCTTGTCCGCTTCGGACAGTTCGTCCATGCCGAGAATGGCGATCATGTCCTGCAGATCTTTGTAGCGTTGCAGGATCTGCTGCACGCCGCGGGCGACGCGGTAATGCTCTTCGCCCACGAGTTCGGGGGCGAGCGCCTTGGATGTGGAGGAGAGCGGGTCCACGGCCGGGAAGAGGCCCTGTGCCGCCAGAGAGCGTTCGAGCACCACGGTGGAGTCGAGGTGGGCGAAGGTGGTGGCGGGAGCGGGGTCCGTCAAGTCGTCCGCAGGCACATAGACGGCCTGCATGGAGGTGATGGAACCGCGCTTCGTGGAGGTGATGCGTTCCTGCAGGTTGGCCATTTCCTCGGCGAGGTTGGGCTGGTAGCCCACGGCGGAGGGAGTGCGGCCGAGCAGGGCGGATACTTCGGAGCCTGCCTGCGAGAAGCGGAAGATGTTGTCGATGAAGAGCAGCACATCCCTGTTTTCCTCGTCGCGGAAGTATTCGGCCATGGCGAGGGCGGAGAGGGCCACGCGGAGGCGGGCGCCGGGAGGTTCGTTCATCTGTCCGTACACGAGAGCCACTTTGGATTTGTCCGGTTCTTCGAGGTTGATGACGCCGGATTCGATCATTTCGTTGTAGAGGTCGTTCCCCTCGCGGGTACGTTCGCCCACGCCTGCGAAGACGGAGAGTCCGGATCGCGCCTTGGCGATGTTGTTGATGAGCTCCATGATGAGCACGGTCTTGCCGACGCCTGCGCCGCCGAAGGAGCCTGCCTTGCCGCCTTTCAGGAAGGGACAGATGAGGTCGATCACCTTGATGCCGGTTTCGAGCACTTCGGAGGTGGTGGATTGTTCTTCCAGCGCGGGAGCGGGGCGGTGGATGGGATAGCGCTTGGCGCAGCCGGGTTCGCCCTTGTTGTCCACGGTGTCGCCGAGCACGTTGAAGATGCGGCCGAGCACGCAATCGCCCACAGGCACGGTAATGGGGGCTCCCGTATCGGTCACGGCCATGCCGCGCTTCAGGCCGTCGGTCGAACTCATGGCGACGGCGCGCACCCAGCCGTCGCTGAGGTGCTGTTCGACTTCGAGGACGAGGCTTTTCTGCTCGCCGCCCACCGTGTACTCGACGGTCAAGGCATTGAAGACGGCCGGCATGGCGTGCGCCTGCGAGAAGTCGACGTCCACGACGGCGCCGATGATTTGAACGATGGTACCTTGGTTGTTCATGACAATGGGAAGAGATGTGGGTGGGATGTTATTCCATGGCGCGCATGGCCGTGGTTATTTCGAGAAGTTCGTTGGTGATCTGGTTCTGGCGGGCCTTGTTGTAGTCGAGCGTCAGGTCGCCGATCAGGTTTTTGGCGTTTTCGGTGGCGGCCTTCATGGCGACCATGCGGGCGGATTGTTCCGATGCGCGGGCTTCGAGGATGAGCTGTACCATGTTGTAGAACAGGTAGAGCGGCAGGATGTGGGCGAGTACCGTTTTGGCGTCGGGTTCAAGGATGAAGTCGCCGCTGACTTCGCCTTCTTCAAGCTTGGAAGTGCTTTGCTGCGCCACTTCGAGGAGTTCTTCTTCCCGGATGGGGAGGAGGCTGCGGACAGACGGAGCCTGTACCATGACGTTGACGAAGCGCGGATAGACGATCCGCACGGTTCGGTACGTTTCGTCGAGGAACCCCTTGCGGATGAAGGCGGCGATGGGGCGGAGCTGAATGAGCTCAAGCGGGTCGGCGAGGCTCCACGAAGCAACGAGGTTCATGCCGTATTTGGCGAACTGGACGTTGAGCTTTGCGCCGATGGTGATGAAGTCCGCATCGTGGGGGCATTGCTCGCGCACTTCGCGGAAGAGGTTCGTGTTCAGGCCGCCGCAGAGGCCGCGGTCGGTGTTGACGACGAGGACAAGATCCTTGCCTTCTTCGCGGGGCACCATCAGGGGGCTGTCGAGCTGGGAGATTTCTTCTTTCAGGTGGGCCAGGATGTTGGCGAGGGCTCCGATGTAGTTGCGCCCTCGGAGAGCCTGTTCCTGTGCCCGGTGCATCTTGGCGGATGCGACCATCTGCATCGCCTTGGTGATCTGCGATGTGTTTTTGACCGACTTGATGCGGCGCTTGATGTCCCGAAGGCTTGCCATGATGCTGGGGTTCCTGTGATTAGTCGATCCTGTCGTCGGAGGTGACGGACGGCTGCCAGACGCGCTTGAAGTTTTCCATCAAGGCTTTGAGCTTGGCGTCGATGTCTTCGGTCAGCTCTTTTACGGCAGCGATTTCTTCGAGCAGGGCGGCATGGTTGGTCTGCGCGTCGTCTTCGAGGGCGGCGCGGCATTCCTGAATGGCTTTGACGGGTACGTCGTCGAGGTAGCCTTTCTGGATGGCATAGAGGTTTACGGCTTCGAGTCCGAGGCTCTTGGTGGCGTACTGTCCCTGCTTGAAGAGTTCGACGATGCGGCGGCCGCGTTCGAGCTTGCCGCGGGTGTTGGCATCGAGATCGGAGCCGAATTGGGCGAAGGCCTGGAGTTCTTCGAACTGGGCGAGGTCGAGCTTGACGGAGCCGGCGAGTTTTTTGACGATTTTCGTCTGGGCCGAGGAGCCGACGCGGGAGACGGAGATACCGACGTTGATGGCCGGGCGCACGCCCTGGTAGAAGAGGTCGGTGTCGAGGAAGATCTGGCCGTCCGTGATGGAGATGACGTTCGTCGGAATGTAGGCGGAGACGTCGCCCGCCTGCGTTTCGATGATGGGGAGAGCCGTGAGCGAGCCGCCTCCGTAGTTCGCATTCATGCGGGCGGAGCGTTCGAGCAGGCGGCTGTGGAGGTAGAAGACGTCGCCGGGGTAGGCTTCGCGGCCGGAGGGGCGGCGGAGAATCAGGGATACCTGGCGGTAGGCGACGGCATGCTTGGAAAGGTCGTCGAAGACGATGAGGGCATCCTTGCCCTGGTCCATGAAGTATTCGCCCATGGCGCAGCCGGCATAGGGAGCCAGATACTGCATGGCGGCGGCGTCGGATGCGGAGGCGACGACGATGATGGTATCCTTCATCGCATCTTCCTCTTCCAGCTTGGCGATCAGGCGGCTGACGTTCGCCCGCTTCTGGGCGATGGCCACATAGATGCTGTACACGGGGCTGTGGCCAGGGAGCTTGCCTTCGGCTGCCTGCCTGTTCTGCTTGGCCTGTGCGATGATGGTGTCGATGGCGATGGCCGTTTTGCCGGTGGCGCGGTCGCCGATGATGAGTTCGCGCTGTCCGCGGCCGATGGGGATCATCGCATCGATGGGCAGGATGCCCGTCATCAACGGGACGGAGACGCTCTGTCGGGTGATGATGCCGGAGGCGATTTTTTCGACAGGGTAGTATTCCGTGGCGTCGATCGGGCCTTTTCCGTCGATCGGTTCGCCGAGGGTGTTGACGACGCGGCCTAGCAAGGCCGGGCCGACGGGTACGGAGAGCAGGCGGCCGGTGGAGTGTACGGTGTCGCCTTCCTTGAGTTTGGCGGAATCGCCGAGAATGACGGCGCCGACCTCGTTTTCTTCAAGATTCATGGCGAGGCCCATCACGCCGCCGGGGAATTCGAGCATTTCGTTGAGCATGGCATTGCTCAACCCTTCGATTTTGGCGACGCCGTCGCCGACGGAGCGGATGGTACCCACGTTTTCATGGCGCGTGGCATGGGTCGCCTTCTTGATTTCGGCTTCGAGTTCTTGAACGATGTTGCTCATGGAAGATTGGTGGTGGAAAAGGAATTATTGGGTGGGGAACATCTGGCTGATGCGCGTGCGGATGCTGTTGTCGGCGACGTCGTCGCCTACCTGCACCGTCATGCCGGCGATCAGGCCGGGCCGGACGTTCCAGACGTATTGGAGATGCTGGCCGTATTTGGCGGAGAGCTTGCGGCGGATGGCTTCTTTTTCGCCGTCGACGAGGGGCACGGCGCTTTCGATGGTTGCGGTGCGCCTGTTGTCCGCCAGCCGGACGAGGTCGCAGAAGGCATGGAGCAGGGGCAGGTAGTTGCGGGGCTTTTCCTTCAGAAGCCTGTCGGATATGTGCCGCACGATGTTTTCATCGAGCGCGCCTTCGGGCGAGAGGCAGAGCCGCATGAGCCGCCGCGCCTGGGCCTGTATATCCTTTGAGGTCTTCATGGAAATGCCGGGAGTCGATTAGAGGTTCTTGATGGCTTCCTCGTTGATGCGTCGGTGGTCTTCCTCCGTGAGAACCTTGCCTGCGACCTGCGCAGTGGCCATGGCGACGAGGCGGGAGAACTCTGCCCGGAGAGATTCCTGTTCCTGTTTCGCTTCCAGCGCTGCCGCCTTGCGGGATTTGTCGATGATATCGTGTGCGGTGCGTGCGGCGTCGGCCGTTTTATCGTCCAGCAGCTTTTCAGCGGATTGTTTGGCCCATTCGATGCTTTTGCGGCCTTCTTCCCGTGCTTCGGAGATGATTTCTTCCCCTTGCTGCCTGACTTCGGAGAGTTCCTGCTGGCTGCGTGCGTGCATTTCCTCCCCTTCGGCGATGCGCTTGCGGCGTTCTTCGATGATTTTCTGGATGGGCTTGAAGGCGAAGATGCGCAGGATGGCTACTGCGGCCAGGAAGGCGAGCAGGTTGGCCACGAACGGCTCCCAGCTCGTGACGCCGAACTGGGCGAAGGGGTTCCAGCTCTGTCCGGCTGCTGCAAGGAAAAGGGAGTGCATAACCTGAGGGGTGGTCTGCCGCCGCCTGCGGGGAGCGGCGGCTGGAGATTACTGGACGAAGATCGTGATGAGGGCGACACCTTCGATGAGGGCGGCGAGGACGATGGACGTCACGAGAATGGCATTGGAAGCCGAGGGGTTGCGCCCCGTCGCTTCGACGGCTTTCATGCCGATGAGTCCGATGCCGAGGCCGGCGCCGATGGCCGAGAGGCCGAAGCCTACATTGCCCGTAAGTTCCGCAATGAGGTCCGCTGTGGTGGCGAGCATGGTGAAGTCCAACATAATGTGTCTGTTCTGGTGTGGTTGTTATTGGTTGTGTTCGTTCCGCGCCCCCACGGTTTGCCCATGGTCCGGTGCGGGAAGATCTTTTTCGCCGTGTTTTTCGTCGGCATGGTGTTCCGTGTCTTCGCCGACCTGCATTTTGAGGAAGATGGCGGTGAGCAGGAAGAAGACGAGGGCTTGAATGAAGCCGATCAACAGCTCCATGAGGAGGAAGGGCAGGACGGCAAGCCATGAGAGCCAGGGGGTTGCGACGTGCGCCATGGTTTCGATGATGGATTCCCCGGCGTAGATGTTGCCGTAGAGACGTGCGCCCAGCGCGATGGGGCGGATGGCGATGCTGACGCATTCGATCACGCCGATGAAGAGGAAGAGGGGCAGGATGACGATGCCGATGAAGCCGGTGAGATTGCCCTTCGGGCCGAAGATGTGGAGCAGGAAGTGCTTGAGGCCCTGTTCGCGGATGCTCCAGACGAGCCAGAGGGCCGCGAAGAAGAAGCCGAGGAACATGGTGACGTTCATGTCCGCATTGGCGCCTCGGAGGAGGGGGGTGCCTTCGTAGGTGATGACGCCCACACCCGGGATGAGCCCCATGTAATTGCTCAGGATGATGAGGGTGAACGTGGTGCCGAAGTACCAGAAGTATTTGTCCGCCATTCTGCGTCCGATGATGGATTCAAGCAGATTGTAGAGCATTTCGTAGCACATTTCCACGAAGTTCTGGGCTTTGCCGGGGATGAGGCTCATTTTGCGCGTCGCGAGTTTGACCAGTGCGGCCAGCACGATGACGGCGAGCAGCAGCATGAACATCGAGTTGGAGAACGGCAGGGAGTATCCGCCCGGCAGGGGGATGTCGAAGAGATGGGGCGCCTTCATGTCCAGGCCGCCTTCCGCATATTCTTCCGCTTGTGCCAGCCCTCCCAAGCAAAGGAAGAGAATCGTCAAAATCTGGAAAAACCTGTTTTTTGTTGCGGACATGATGCTGAGCAGGGCGGCTTTGGCGCTTGCTTGTGATGCTGGATCTTCAAGGAGCCGTGCTCTGCCGTCTGCCTGTGGGGGTGCCGGGCTGGCAAACTGCCTGAAGAAACGCTGTTTCTTCCTCAAGGAAAAACGAGAACCGATTCCCAGTGAGGAACGTGGATACAGTATCATTCGGCGAGGGGGGGAGGCAAGCAAAAAACGCGGCCGAATAATTTTTAAGAATGTATAATTGTTTAATATCTTAACTATTTGCTTGCGATGAAAGTTTATTTGGCATTGCGCGGAGGTGAGGTGATTCGTTGGCGTATGGTGCGCATGGACGACGCTTGTTATGGCCTCTTTCGCGCATGAAATGTTGTCGAATAAACATATATCATTATCATATATTTCATGTTGAATGGATTGCTGTTTGTTTTCCGGATAAGGTGCCGCCGTGCCGGATATGGTGTATTTGGAAAAAAATCTTGACTTCCGGGGAAAATAATCAATTAGTAATGTGTTGTTTTTCTATTGGAAGGATGCCGGGCTCCCGCTCGAAAGCATGATCCGAGCGGATTGCCTTGCCGCATTTCTTCCGTTGGTGAACGCGAAATTCTCGTCCGGTATCGCGCAAGAGGCGTCGGGCCGGGTGTTTTTCTGTCCATGAATCAATCAAGACGATCCGAACAATGTACTCCATCTTGCAAAGAATACTCCTTCCCGCCGTGTCTCTGATGGCGGCCAATACGCACGCTCAGACGCAGGATGCGCCGTTTCCCGACTGGACTCCCTCTTCCGTCAATCGCGATGCAGCCAATGTGGACTGGCAGGGCGCAGTACCTGAAGTGGTCCATCCCGACCGGAATCTGACCAAATTGTATCAGGTGGCATGGAAGATCACCGCATCGCGTACCCGTACCGGGGAATTCCTGAAGCCCGGATTGCCCGCTACGCCCTATTTGGACGAAAATGTCTATAACGACCAGATATGGATATGGGATTCTGCGTTCATGGTGCTGTATTCGCGTTATGCTCCTTCCGCTTTTCCGGGTTTGCAGACGCTGGACAATATCTATTATCCCATCCACAAGCAGGTGGAGACGGGGCTGAAGATCCACCTGCGCGACAATCCGCCCATTCTTGCATGGGCGGAGTATGATAACTACATGATGACTGCGGATGAGAAACGCATGGAGCAGGTGATGGACAAGGAGAATTTCCTGGAGAAGCATTTCGATTTTTTCCAGAACGTGAAAAAGGGCAGCGGGCAAAAATATGCCAGTCCGCAGACCATCTTCAGAGGTGTGGTGCGCCGGAGCCCTTCCGGCAAATTCATTGCCGAAGACGAGGCCGGTTATGATGAGAAGGATCCTTTCATCGGGTTCACGTGGTCCCGGGGTGCATCCGGAATGGATAATACGCCGCGCAACCCGGTTTCGGACAGGGATAAGGATATAGTCTGGGTGGATGCGATCGCCCAGCAGGCGCTTTCCGCACTCTGCATCGCCCGCATTCATGAGAGCCGCGGCAATACGGAGAAGCAGAAGCAGTGGATGCAAACCTACAATGGGCTGAAGGATATCGTCAACAAGTATTACTGGGATGAGGAGGATGGATTCTACTATGACCTGTCGCGCAAGTCGGGCACCTTCTCCAAGGTGAAGACATGCTCTTCCTACTGGGTGATGATGGCGGAAATCCCCTCGCCCAAGCAGGCGGCCCGGATGGTCGCATACCTGCAGACGGATTCCTCGGGTTTCAGCGAGCTGGGCGGCAAATACCCCTATCTCTCGCTTTCTCGCAAGCATCCCCTGTACAATAATGAAACGGGGGATTACTGGCGCGGCGGCATCTGGCTGCCTCTGGCCTATATGACGACCAAGGCCCTGGAAAAATACGGATATGACGAATTGGCCGACGAATTGTCGGAAAACCTTCTCCGGCAGATACTGGCGGTTTATATGCAAGGCTTCGACGGCAAGCATACCATTTGGGAATGCTATAGCCCGTCGCAGGATCGCCCGGCCACGGAGCATGGCAGGACGGCGCGCCCGGATTTCTGCGGGTGGTCGGCTCTGGGCCCCATTTCCATGTTCATTGAGAACGTGATGGGCTTTCATCAAATCAACGGATTGAAAAAGAGGATCGAATGGACTTTGAAGGGCAAGAACGGTACTCATGGCCTCAAACGCCTGAAGTTTGCCGGGATCACGACGGATGTGGTCTACGATAGCGCCAAAAAGGCAGTCGATGTGAAGTCCGATAAGCCGTACACGCTGGTGATCAATGGTGAATCCTTCGACATTGTTCCGGGGAGCCAGATGGTCAAACCGTCGAAGATCAAATAGGATTCGGCTCAGGAGTCCGGAGGAGTCTGCCGCATTTGTCTGCCTCGTGCGGATGGGTGCGGCCGTTTTCCGGTCCGTATGATTCGTTTTTTCTGTCTTGGGGGCATGATCCTTGCTTTTGCCCCTTGACTTCATTTGGGCGGGGTATACAATGCAGGTATGTTCCCCCATATCCTTTCGCAGGCATGCGCAACATGTCTGCTTTCAATGTTTTTTGTTTCTGCCCACGCTGCGGAGAAAGTGCGTGTGGAGACCTCGTGGCAGCACGGCATGACAGGTTTTGTTTTCCCGGAACCCGTGCGCGAAAAAAGCGAGACAGCAAGGGCATCCGGCGATGCCGGTAAGGGTAACATGAGCGGGGTTTCCGTATCTCCGGGCCTTCCGGAGGGCTGCCTGTCGTGGGTATCGCAGAACAGCCTGTGGATCAAATGGCCCGATGATGTGCGGGCCAGCGCACCCTATACGGTATCTTTCGGTTCGGACATCAAGTATTTGAGCGGCCGGCCCGTGGAGGAAAGGGAGTTCAAGGTGCAATCGCCTCCCGTGCAGCTGGCCGCATGGCGGGAGAGTGACGAACCTGCCGGAGAAATGTGGGTGTTTGGAGGGCGCTTCAACCGCTATGATTATGATGATGGGAACTCGTATGCATGGACGCATGAAGGGCGGATGCTGACGGCGGATGCTCCGATCGTTTTCAAGTATGGGAATGTGCCCGGTGAGGTTCACCCGGTGAAAGCTGCCGACCCGATGCCGGAGAAGGTGCGGAAGGAGCTGGAGAAGAAGGGGATTATGCTGAACAGGATGCCGGCCGACGCCGTGGTGAAAGGTGTCGTGCGCGTCGTGCCTTCCGTGCCGTTGCCTGCCGATCGGGGTGGTTGGTTCGGTTGGTCGGTGAAGCCCGGAGCGAAATATCCTTTGGCCGCCGATTCGGAGTCGTACCATATCGGCGCGCTGGATGTGGATTCTGTGGAGTATCCCGACCTGCAGATGAAGGGCGTGTCCGTCAGCCTGAGCTATCCTGTCATGAAGAAGGATATGCCGGAGCTGTTCCGGCACGGGCTCGTGCTGGAAGCCGACGGCGTGAGAGCCGTTCCGGCGGAAGACGGTACGTTGCAGGCCGGGCTTCCCGGCGGCGGCAAGGCCGTATTCAGCCTGCTGCCTCTGCCGGCAGACAGGGAGCAGGTATACGATTTCCTGATCGGCGTCCGTGCGCCGGAGGCGTTCCGCTTGCGCGTGGCTCTGGAGAAGGGGCTGCATTCGGCTTCGGGCCTCGTTTCGCTCGGTACGGTGGGCAAAACCGTGGATGTGAAGGCTTTTACGCCCCATCTCGGGATGAATGTGGATAATTCCGTCTCCCTGCTTCATGGCGAGCATGCCATGGGAATGGTGGCCCAGAATATCGAGGATGTACGCCTGCGGGTGAAGGAGGTTCCCGGCGATGAGGCGGCAGCCGTGTTCCGCCGCATGATGGATGCCCGCAAGAAGGAGGAAGCTCTCAAGGAAGAGCAGATTGAAACTGCCCGAAAGATTCAGAACCTGAATGAGCAGCTGGCACGGCAGGATCTGACGGCGCAGCAGCGGAAAGAGGGCGAGGAGCAGATCAGGGAGCTGGGCGGCAAGCTTTCCTCTCGCCGGACGGTGTGCGGAGAGGTGAAGTTCGATGAAGTGCCTGCGGCTTCTCAGGGAGTGCTGGAATGGAAGCCGAAGGCTCCCGAAAATCCGATGCAATGGTTTCCGCAACGCAGAATTGTCAATCTGGACGATCTGTTCGGAGGCAAGGCGAAGCCCGGCATGTACGTGGTCGAAGCGCGGGGCAAGGATACGGCGATGGCGGTGCGTAGCGTGAAGCGGTTCGGCTATGCTCCGAATACGGGTTCCTCCCTGTATGATCCGCACGCTGCGACATACGGCGATACGACGGAAAATTACGCTTTCGGCGTGCTGCAGGTCACGGATTTGGGCCTGTGGTCCCGGACGGACGGCAAGCAGATGCTGTGCTATGTTTATTCTTTGAAGGCGGGCGCCCCGGTGCAGGGTGCGAAGGTCGTGCTCGGCAATGCGGGCAACGCCAATCTGGCCGAGGCCGTGACGGACGGGCAGGGCGTGGCGACTCTTCCCTTGCCCGAAAATGCGGATATGGTGGCAGTCTCGAAGGATGGCGATCGTTATCTTGCCCTGGCGGAGGCTCGCCGAAGAGACAATGCGGATGATGATTTTTCCCGCGGTGAGGGTGGCGGATACGGCCGTTATTATTATCCCGGCGATTCCTCTGTCGGCATGAGCCGCGCTGCCGCACGGAAGTACGAGTACCAGCGGCGCGCGCTGCTGTTCACGGACAGGTCGATGTACCGCCCGGGAGACGAAGTGCATATCAAGGGCATTGTGCGCGGACACAAAGGCAACGATGTGGTGGTGATGAAGCCGGAAAAGGCTGTGCTGACGCTGTTCAAGGATCGGAGATACGGCGATGAGGGTAAGGAAATCGCCAGCGTGCCGGTCGAATGGTCGGCTTTCGGCACTTTCGATGCGACGTTCAAGCTTCCCAAGGATGAGGTGGGCGCGTTTCAGGCCGTTCTCTATTTCCCGGACGGAAAGGGCGGCCATGCGCTGGATATGGCGCCGTTTGCCGGACGCCGTGCAGAGGGGAATATGGAGTCGCGGCAGCGTGAATTCAGCGTGAATATTCCCGTCGAGGAATTCCGGAGAAATGCGTTCAAGGCCAATCTGGCATGTGAGGTTGAACCCGTGGCGGCCAAGACGGTGCGGGGAGAGGTTTCCACGAAGGACTATGCGGGGTATCCCGTAGCGGACGGCAGCGTGGAGTGGTCGCTTGTCGCGCGGAGGGGCGGCTTCAATCCTGAAAATTACGGTTCCTTCGTTTTTGCCCAGCAGCCGGATTGGGAAGAGAGCAAGAGCGGATATTTCTATGACTACAAGGACGATCGTGAAGTGAAGACTCCGCTCGGCAAGGACGGCAAGGCGAGTATCTCGCTGGATTTGAAGCCGATCGAGCAGCCCGTGCCCGTCGAGCTTATATTGCAGGCGGATACCGCCAACGGCCGGGAAGAGCATCTGGCCAGTGGCTGCAACAGGATGGTGCATCCGGCTTCCTATTATATCGGACTTTATCATGAGCCGGACTATTACCGGCCGATTTACCGGGCGCAGGAGCCTGCCTCCATGCGCGTGGTGCTGGTGGATACGGAGGGCAAGCCGTGGAAGAAGCCGGAGAAGGTGAAGGTCTCCATCTTCCGCGAGTACAATGAATCCCAGCGTTATATGGCGAATGATGATGCGTATGGCACGCAGCTCGCCACCGGGGTGATGAGCGTGGAACCGGGCCGGAGTACCGTGCGCAACGATAAATACCGCAAGGTCGTGTTCAGGTCTGAAATGGAGGTCGATCCCAAGGCCTCGGAGCCGGGGGATAATGCCGGAGCCGCCTTCGAGTTCATTCCCGGACAGGAAGGCAAATACTGGATCGAGCTGGAGGCTGCGGATGAAGCGGGCCGTCCGGTGCTGACCCGCAGTTCGTTCAATGTGGCCGGACGCGAGGAGGAAGAGGAATCCTCATGGGAGGCGAGCGATAACGACAATATCTCCATCGAGCCGGAGAAGCGTGTTTACAAACCCGGCGAAACGGCGCGCCTGCTCGTCAAAACGAGTCTGGAAGGCAATGCCCTCGTCTGCGTGGAGCGCGAAGGAATCCTGCGCCGCTATACGAAGGAAATCCGCAAGGATAATCCGGTGATCGAAATACCCGTGCTGGAAGGCGATGCGCCGAATGTGTACGTCTCTCTGGTGATGGTGCGCGGTGCGGATGGCAGCAAGCGCAAGTACAAGCTTCCGGCGGTCGTCTCCGGTTCGGCGTCGTACCGGGTGGAACCCGTCGGCAACAGGCTGGATATTGCGTTCGACCTGCCGGAGGAATCCGTGCTGCCGGGCAGCGCGCAAAGCCTTTCCGGTACGGTGAAGGATGCCTCCGGTGCGCCCGTGCGTGCCGAAGTCACGCTGTATGCCGTCGATGAAGGCATGCTTTCCATCACGGGGTACGACAACCCCGATCCTCTCGCCTTCTTCATGGCGGAGCGGCCTCTGTGCGTCGGCTCCATGAACCTGAAGGATGCCGGTCTTCTGGTGCCGGGCGACTGGAGCTGGGACTCCTTCGGCAACAAGGGGACGTTTATCGGCGGAGACGGCGGTTCCGCCTTCGACGCGGAAGGCGGTGCTGCCGATCTTGCGGCTCAGATGCTGGATGAGAACGGCCATGTACGCAAGGATTTTCGCCCGACGGCCTGCTGGCTGGCCCATCTCGATACGGATGCCGAAGGGCGGTTCACGGCTGCATGGAAGAATCCGGACACGCTGACGAAATACCGCGTGATCGCTGTGGCTGCAGATGCCAAGGATCGCTTCGGAGCCAAGGCCGGCGACTACACCGTCAACAAACCCGTGATGATGGTGCCCGGCGTGCCCGTCTTCGCCAGCGCGGGCGACCGCCTGAGCCTGCCCGTCACGGTCGTGAATACGACGGACAAGGCCGGAACGTGGAAAGTGGCTCTCGGCCAGGCTCCCGCCCAGACGGTCGAACTTCCCGCCCATGGGCAGGCGACGCTGTATTTCATGACGGAATACAGGGAACTCGGGCCGCTCACCATGCGCGGTTCTCTGGACCCCGTCGGCTCGGACGGTGCGCCGCTGCCTGCCTCGAACCTGCGCGACAGGGTCGAGCAGACTTTCGACGTCCTGTTCCCTGCGCCGATGCTGGGAGAAACCTATCATGCCGTGCTGGATGTGAAAAATCCGGAACTCGATGTGATCGGCCTTGTGTCGAAACAGCTTCAGGACTCCCGCGACGGCAGTATCGGCGTGACGTTGAGCACTTCTCCGATCTCCCTCTACATGGGCAACCTGGCCTACCTGCTGCGCTATCCGTACGGTTGCGTCGAACAGACTGCTTCCACGACGCTGCCATGGATTCTCGCCAAAAAACTGCGCCCCTACAGCCCTGCTTACGAAAAGCTGGATGAGAAGGAAGTGGCGGCTCGGCTTCAGGAAGGGGTGGACAAGATCCTTTCCCGCCAGAATCTGGACGGCGGCTTCAGTTACTGGGTGGCGGACGGCCATTCGTGCGAATGGGCTACGCCCTATGCGGGCTATATTCTCCTGCTGAGCCGCGAGCAAGGCGCCGCCGTGCCGCAGAAGGCGATCGACAGTCTGTGTACCTACCTCTCGAAGATGAATATCGAGAAGTGCCCCGGCGATGCCGCGCTCGGTGCGTGGGTCATGTCCAAAGCCGGGAAGGCGGACAGGGCGTTCATCAACCGACAGCTTGCCCACATGGGGCAGCTCGATACGTTGCCCAAGCTGTATCTGGCGCTGGCCCTCATCGACAGCGGCAGCCGGGACGCACAGACGCTCAAGGATATCGAGTTCTTGCTGAAACCTGCTGCTTCCGATGGCGAAGGCTGGAGGCCGCGCCGCACGATAGGCAACCTGCGCCTGATGATCCGGTGCAAGCTGCATCCCGAGCAGGCCCGCGATGCCTGGCAGGAATGGAGCAATGCCTGCCGCGACCGTGGTGAATACACCACATGGGGCTCGGGGTGGGCTCTCCTTGCCATCTCCGCCTATCTGGATGCCATGCAGGGCGGCGGCAAGGATGCCGATGTGCAGATATCGGCCATGGGGAACAGCCGCGTGCAGAAAATCGGCAATGCGAGCGTACTCGTCTCCGGCGATGCGTGGAAGACGGGCAGCGGCGCGAACATGCTGAAGGATACCGCTCCCGTGCTGAAGCTCAAGAGTGAATCGCCCGTCTATGCGACGATCGAGGTGAAGGCGAAACCCGGCAAGACCGATTATCCCGGCGTCACCGAAAACGGACTGCTGATTACCCGCGTGTATGAGAAAAAGGATGCCGGCGGCAAATGGAAACCGACCGATGATTTCCGCGTGGGCGATGTCGTCCGCGTCACCCTGACTTGCACGAAATCCCCCCTGGCGGGCAAAAAGCTCGACCTGAGCGATTACGAATACTTTGCCTTGGTCGATTACCTGCCGTCCTGCATGGAAGCCGTGAATCCTGCCATCACCTCGCAGCGGATGGTGGAGCCGGACGACGATTACGCCATGAGCAGCGCTTTCGACCATCGCGAATTCCACAAGGACCGCGTGGCCTCGTTCTCCTCCCTCTGGATCGGCAACGGTGTGCTGAACATGAGCTACCTCGCCCGCGTGACGAAAGCCGGGGAGGTGACCGCGCCGCCCGCCAAGGCAGAACTCATGTACGAACCGCAGGTGTACGGCCTCAGCCCGAACCGGAAAATCACCGTCCTTCCCGCTGTGCCGCAGAAGTGACGTATGCCCCGGAGCCGCCTGCCGGATTCCGTATAGCGGAAGGCAGGCGGTCGGGGCATTTTATCCCTTCCCGTTCTGGATGATAGTTTTGGAAAGAGGTATGCCTCGGATTTTTCCCGCGTTAACGCGGATTATGGTTGCCAATGGCAGGTTTGGCGGCTAGAATAACCTCCGTTACATTGAGGTAGAGCCGAAGGGGGAATTCGACGCTATCAGATCAGTAAATACACTTCGAAACGTATACGTTATTTATCTCACATACTCGACGCATGAGCACCACATATAGCACCATCGATGCGAATGAGGCTGTCGCCTCCGTAGCCTACCGTTACTCGGAAGTTGCTGCCATCTATCCTATTACGCCCTCGTCTCCCATGGGCGAATCTTCGGAATCCTGGGCGGCAATCGACCGGAAGAACATCTGGAATACAGTTCCTTCCATCGTTGAACTGCAAAGCGAAGCTGGCGCTGCCGGTACCGTGCACGGTGCCTTGCAGACCGGTTCCCTCGCCACCACCTTCACGGCTTCCCAGGGGCTTCTCCTGATGATTCCGAACATGTACAAGATCGCAGGCGAGCTGACCCCCACCGTGTTCCACGTGGCGGCCCGTTCCCTTGCCGCGCAGGCGCTGTCCATCTTCGGCGACCATAGCGACGTCATGAGCACCCGCTCCTGCGGCTGGGCCATGCTCTGCTCCGCTTCCACTCAGGAAGCAGCCGACTTCGCCGCCATCTCCCACGCCTCCACGCTGGAATCCCATATTCCGTTCATCCATTTCTTCGACGGCTTCCGTACCTCGCATGAAGTCGGCAAGATCGCCGACATCTCCGACGACGTGCTTCGCGGCATGATCAAGGAAGAATGGATCGAAGACTTCCGCAACCGCGCGCTTACGCCGGACGCCCCCATCATCCGCGGCACGGCCCAGAACCCCGACGTTTACTTCCAGGGCCGCGAAACCGTCAACAAATTCTACAATGCCGTTCCCGCCATCGTGCAGGGAGCCATGGATCGCTTCGCCAAGCTGACGGGCCGCCAGTACAGCCTCGTCGAATATGCAGGTTCCCCGACTGCGACGCGCGTCATCCTCCTCATGGGTTCCGGCTGCGAAGCCGCCAAGGAAACCGTCGATGCCCTCAATGCTGACGGTTCGAACGACACGGGCGTCATCAAGATCCACCTTTACCGCCCCTTCCCGGCGGCGGAACTTCTGGCAGCCTTGCCGAAGAGCGTCAAGAAGATCGCCGTGCTCGACCGCACGAAGGAACCCGGCTCCCCCGGCGAACCGCTTTACCTTGATGTTGTGCATGCCCTTTTCGAAGCGCAGGCCGCAGGCACGCTTCCGTTCGCTCTGCCGAAGGTCGTCGCAGGCCGCTACGGCCTTTCCTCCAAGGAATTCACCCCGGCCATGATCAAGGGCGTATTCGACAATCTCGCCCTTGACGAACCGAAGGACCACTTCACCGTCGGCATCAACGACGACGTGCTGGGCACCAGCATCGACTACGATCCTTCCTTCTCGACGGAAGCCGACGACGTGACCCGCGCCATGTTCTACGGCCTCGGCTCCGACGGCACCATCGGCGCCAACAAGGACTCCATCAAGATCATCGGCCAGCACACGGACCTGAACATTCAGGGCTACTTCGTGTACGACTCCAAGAAAGCAGGCTCCACCACCGTATCCCACCTGCGCTTCGGTCCGCGCCCGATTCAATCCACCTATCTCATCACCTCGGCGAACTTCATCGCCCTGCATCAGCCCACGCTGCTCGACACCTTCGACTTCCTGAGAAACGCCGCCGACGGCGCCACGTTCCTCATCAACAGCCCGATGCCTGCCGACAAACTGTGGGAAAGCCTCCCGGCACGCATGCAGAAGCAGATTCAGGAAAAGCATATCAAGGTGTACACCATTGATGCCTTCTCCGTCGCACGCCAGACCGGCATGGGCGGCCGCATCAACACCATCATGCAGACCTGCTTCTTCGCTCTGTCGAACGTCATTCCTTCCGTTGACGCGATCGAATACATCAAGAAAGCCATTGCGAAGACCTACGCCAAGAAGGGTGAAGAAGTCATCAAGAAGAACATCGCTGCTGTGGAAGCCACTCTGGCCAATCTCCACCCGGTCGAAACCGATGGCAAGCCGATCAACGGCCACGAGCTGCCGCCCGTGCTCTCCGAAGGCGCTCCCGACTTCATCCGCGACGTGCTCGGCAAGATCATCTCCGGCGACGGCGACTCCGTCACTGTCGGCGAAATGCCCTGCGACGGCACCTTCCCGTCTGCCTCTTCTCGCTGGGAAAAGCGCAACCTTGCACTCGATCTTCCCATCTGGGAACCCGACATCTGCATTCAGTGCGGCAAGTGTACCTCCGTCTGTCCGCATGCCGCCATCCGTGCCAAGGCCGTTGAACCGCAGGATCTCGAAGGCGAACCCTCTTCTTTCCAGAGCGCGGATGCCCGTCATCCCGATTGGAAGGGCAAGAAGTTCATCATCCAGGTCTCTGCAGACGACTGCACGGGCTGCACCCTCTGCGCCGACGTCTGCCCCGCCAAGAGCAAGACGGAACCGGGCAAGAAGGCTCTGAACATGGAGCCCGCCGCCAAATTCCACGATGTCGAAGCCGAAAACTGGAAGTTCTTCGAAAAACTGCCGGATATGGATCGTGCCCTCGTCAAGACGGACAACATCCGTTCCATGCAGGTGCTTCAGCCTCTCTTCGAATTCTCCGGCGCCTGCGCCGGCTGCGGTGAAACGCCGTACATCAAGATGCTCACGCAGCTCTGCGGCAACCGCCTCGTCGTCGCCAATGCGACGGGCTGCTCCTCCATCTACGGCGGCAACCTGCCCACCACCCCGTGGTCCCAGGACAATGCAGGCCGCGGCCCGGCATGGAGCAACTCGCTCTTCGAAGACAACGCCGAATTCGGCCTCGGATTCCGCGTCTCCCTCGACAAGCAGCGCGACTACGCCATCGAACTCCTCAAGGAAAATGCCGCTGCCGTCGGTGAAGAACTGATCGAAAAGATCCTTGCCAACCCGCAGAAATCGGAAGCCGACATTCAGGAACAGCGCGACCTTGTCGATGAACTCAAGGGCCGCATCGCCGGCAAGCCGGAATGCTCCCGCCTCCTCGCCATGGCCGACAAACTCGTCCGCAAATCCGTCTGGATTCTCGGCGGCGACGGCTGGGCCTACGACATCGGTTACGGCGGTCTCGACCATGTTCTCGCCAGCGGCAAGAACGTCAAGGTCCTCGTCATGGATACCGAAGTGTACTCCAACACCGGCGGCCAGTGCTCCAAATCCACCCCGCGTGCAGCCGTGGCGAAGTTCGCTACGGGCGGCAAGGACGTCGTCAAGAAGGACCTTGGCCTCATGGCCATGACCTACGGCAACGTGTATGTCGCCTCCGTCGCCCTCGGCGCGAAGGACGAACACACTCTCAAGGCATTCGTCGAAGCTGAAGCCTATGACGGCCCGGCTCTCATCATCGCCTACTCGCACTGTATCGCTCACGGTATCGACATGGCCAAGGGCTTGCAGCAGCAGAAGATCGCCGCCGATTGCGGCCGCATTCTCCTGTACCGCTACAACCCGGATCTCGCCGCCCAAGGCAAGAACCCGCTCATCCTCGACAGCAAGGCGCCGAAGGGCGATGTGCGCGAAGCCCTCCTCAGCGAAAACCGCTTCAGGCTCCTCGCCAAGACCAACAAGATCGACTTCGATCGCCTGATCGACCTCGAAAAGGCGGATATCTCCCGCCGCTGGCGCTTCTACGACGCCCTTTCCAAGATGGATTACTCCCTCCCGGAAGAACAGGCGTAAAACGAGCAGGACTCTTCACAGGCCCGCCTCCCCTCGAGGGAGGTGGGCTTTTTGCCTCCACCCCCTTTCCCCGACTATTAAAGACGAACAAGCACCATGAACGAAGAAAACGAACGCAATCACGGTCCCCAGCCCATCGACGCCATCATGGCGCGCTGGGGCATCTCCAACCACGACCTCGTGGACACCTCCACCGAGCAACTCACCCACAAGCAGGTGCAGAAAGCCCGCCAGGGCCGCCAGCTCACGCTGAAACTCATGCAGAAGGTCGGCCGCGCGCTGAACGTCTGCATCTGGAACAAGCTGAATGCGGAGCAGAAGGAGCAGTACTTCGAGTACATCCACAAGCATCTCTTTACCTATGCCAAGGGCTATGATGCCCAGTGGAAGGACCCCAACGACCGTTACTTTTCCTGAGTGAGGACGGAAAGAAAGGGAAATGCGGAGCCCCGGATGGAATGCCGGGGCTTTTTTGTGCCTTCTGCGAGTGCTTCGAACTCCGGGTTCACGAAAATATGAATTGGACGGAGTATGGAGTCAATCTTGCAACAGATTGATCGTCAGTGAAAATAAATAATAATGAAATTTGTTTTGAATGTTTTGAACGAAACCGGCCTATGATGCGTCTTATCCTTATCAGTTCATTCCGAAGTTCCATGAAGGAGAGAGCATGGGGCTTAAACAACAGGAAGAGCTGAGTTTCATAGGTAGTAAGTTGAAGAAGCCACGGAAGCGATTCCGTGGCTTCTTTATTGTACGGTAAGGATATGCAATGCACTTGCGTATCAGCAGATTTTCGTGAGGTGCATTGCTGCGGGGAATGGGAATAGCCGCCGTTGGAACCGGTATCAACATGGCGTGCCTGTGCAGCAGAAGTAGGCAGGCGGTAGAACATAGGCCTCTGCCGCAAAATGCGGCAGAGGCCTGTTCAGGTAAATGGAAGGAGAATCAATAAAACGGGATTCGTTGAGAATGGAAATCCCTGTTTTGATGTTGAGTGTAAGTTTTACAGATGAAATATCCGGCGGGAGAGTACAGGATTAACAATCCGCTGATAAATGAAATGTATAATCAATTGAAAGTTGAACGTCAAACAAGTAACAAATTCATTATGCGAACTGTTCTGTTTTCTATGAATATATTATTTTAGAAGACTTATATAATATATATTGACAGCGGATTGTTAATCAGTTGGAGCATTGCTTGCCGTTCGCCGCCGAAACAAAATCCCCTCATCACCGGAGTGATGAGGGGATTGGAAAAAAGCCGGATGAAAATGCCTTAGGCGGCGCGGCGGCGACGGCGCATCATCAGGGATGCGAGGCCGAGCAGGCTCAGCGTGGCTGTAGCCGGTTCGGGGATGAGGTCGCCGGCGGTGCCGCCGGATGTCAGGTGCTGAATTTCCTTGTCGTTCAGAGCGCGGTTCCAGATGGCGAAATCGTCGTAGTTGGCATTGGCGGCACGGCCGCTGTCACCCCACATGCTCGAAAGCTGGACGTTCGACAGTGTGGTGGACGCATCGGGAGCATAGGCAGTGGCAACCTTCAGGTTGTTGACATACATCGTCAGGTTGGTACCGTCGGAAGTGAGGACGACATTGGCCCATTCGGAACCTTTCAGGAGGTTGTTCGTATTGCTGCCGGTCAGCAAGGTCGGAGCGCCTCCGCCCGAACCGTAAAGGGCGATCTGGTTGCCGTCTCCGGGATTCGAGGTTTGCAGGTTGAATGACTGCCCACCCAGCGTGAAGCAGAGCATGCTGCGGTAATCGGCCGTCAGACCCGAGATTTTGAGGCTCATCGTGAAGGCATTGGCCTTGATGTTCGAGCCGCCGAGGCCGCTGTAGAAGTCGATGCGTGCCGGATCGTTGAAGGAGGAGATGTAACCGCTGTTGCGAATGCCTCCGGTTGCATGTTGATTGACTGCTTGAATACCTGTTGGGATGCCCATGGTCATACCGGTGGCGGATTTGTAATCGGTGGAACCGTTATCGAAATCCCAGTAGAAGGCAAGGCCTGCCTGCAGGGAGCCTTCTTTGGCCGTGATGGAAGTAGCTGCTTGTGCGGCAAGCTGGCAACCGAGTGTCAATAGTAAGAGAGATAATGTTTTACGCATGATGGTGAAATCGGATGATGTCTATGCAGGAGACATCCGTAGGATGCCAGATTTGAAATCCGTTGTCAATGTAATAGTTTTATATTGCTCATTATGAAAGTTTTATATATTTATTAAAATGGAAGAATGAGGATTTGGGCATTTTGATGAAAATGCCGTAGAGTATCTGTATGAATGCCTTGTCCGGGTATGAAGAGAATGCGGATTTCAAATCAGCAGTCTTTTCTTTGTAAATATGTTGCAATTGGAATATATGGAGGTGAAGGCGGCCTGTTGTGCCATTCGGATGGCGATGCGGCGCGGTTTGGCGTCTGGCGGCGCGCCGGCGGCGGCCGATGCGGCATAAGGCTTATTTTGAGCTGGACGCTGCAGGGGCGTCACGTTACAATTCTTTCATGAAGCCTTGTGTTTTTATCTTGTCGGCGGCGTGCTGCTGCGTGGCGCATGCCCAGCAGGTGTCTCCTGCCTCTCAGGAAGCGTGGCAGGCCGCACGCGAGCTGACGGGCGCCGTACGCACGGGCGATATGAGCTGGATGGTTGCCAAGATGTATCCTCCGGTGAAGCGTATGCTGGCCGACGAGCTGGCGATGCAGATCAAGTACCCGGATTCCGTGGAGCGTGCACGCGCCGTCGAGCGGCAGAGCCAGATCCGCCGCACGATGATGGATGACCGCCAGACGACGAAGGCCGCCTGGGAGAAATACCGCAAGCAGGAGCTGGCCAATATGGCGGAGAACGATAAGGCGCTCGAAGCCCAGTACCGCCAGATTGGCGAGAAGCTGAAGAAGCAGGGGATGACGGTGGAGTCGTTCCAGGTGAGTGCTCCCTTTTCCGAGTATCTCGTGGTGGCTCCGAGCGTGATTGGCGGCGGGGTGTCGAACCGCAAGGACGATTTGGCCCGCGAAGGCGTGGATGAATCCCGCGTGGAGGAGGGCAAGGCGCAATCGCGTATCGTGGTGCTGCCGACGACAATCGTGTATTCCGCGCCGGATGTGGACGGGAACCGGACGCGCATGGAGAAGAAGAGTTATCTTTTTGCGATCCGCGATGAGCGGACGGCGAACGAGAGCGCCAAGGCTCGCCTGAATAAGTGGTTTTTCCTCGATGCTTCGACGGATGTGAAGGTGCTGCGCTCCTTCTTCCCCGATCTTCCGCTGGGAGTCCGTCTTCCTTCGACCAGCGTCCGTCCGCTGCCTGCTCGTTGAACATGGCGGGACTGGCAGAACAGACGGCGCTGGACTTTTCGGAGTCGGGCGTGTTTGCGCGGGCGAAGGATTTCGAGTTCCGCCCGCAGCAGCAGCAGATGGCCGTTGCCGTGGCGGAGGCTTTGGAGACGGAGTCCCCCCTGCTTGTCGAGGCCGGTACCGGGGTCGGCAAGTCGTTCGCGTACCTTGTGCCTGCGGTGCGGTTCGCGCTGGAGCGTGGCCGCAAGGCGGTGATTTCGACGCATACGATTAATCTGCAGGAGCAGTTGTTCAACAAGGATATTCCGAATGTGCGGAAGGCGTTGCGCTGCGAGTTTTCCGCCGCGCTGTTGAAGGGGCGGGGCAATTACCTGTGCCGTACGCGCCTGAAGCGCGCGCTGGAGCAGTCCGGAGATTTGTTCGGGCAGTTTGAGGCGCGAGAGCTGGCCCAGCTGCAAGACTGGGCGCGGGTGACGACGGACGGGACGATCAGCGATGTGCCTTTCCGCGTGTCGCCGAAGGTGTGGGCGCAGGTGTGCAGCGAGCCGCATGTCTGCACACTGCGGAATTGCGGGCCGGATTGCCCTTTCCAGGCGGCGCGCAAGCGGGTGCAGGAGGCGCAGGTAGTGGTGCTGAACCATACGCTTTTTTTCGGTCTGCTGGCATTGGCGCAGGAGACGCGGGATGAGGATGCGGAGGCGCCGGACGGTTTCATTTTCCCCGGTGATTTCGTGATTCTGGACGAAGCGCACACGATCGAGACGATTGCCGCCCGCCAGCTGGGCAATCATTTGGCGGAGAGTTCGCTCAAGTACGATTTGCTGCGGATGTTCAATCCCCGCACGAAGAAGGGGACTCTGCGGCTGTCCGCCACGCCGGAGCTGCTGCAGCAGATCGTCGAGGCGCAGGATGCCTGCGATCTGTTTTTCGAGCAGGCGCGGGCCGATGCAGGGCTGGGCGAGAAGAGTTCGGTTCGGTTGAGGCAGGGGGAATGGACGGAGGATATTCTCAGCCCCCATTTGCTGGTGCTGGAATCCGAGCTGGGCAAGATGGCGCGGGACGAGGAGAATGAGGTGACGCGCGCCGAGTGGAAGGATCTTTCCAACCGGATGTTCGAGTACCGCTGCGCGTTGCAGGATCTCGTGGCGGTGGGGAGTGAAGGTTCCGTTTACTGGGCGGAGACGGCGGGGCAGGAGGGTGTGCATACGACGTTGTGTTCGGCGTTGATCAATGTGGCGGATACGCTGCGGGAGAAGCTGTTCGAGGCTGGGCGGCCCATGATTCTGACTTCAGCGACGCTGAGTGCGGGGGAGCGGGGCATGCAGTATTTCTCGGGCCGGGTGGGGGCGGAGTCCGCCCGCGCGGTGCAGATCGGCAGTCCTTTCAATTTCAAGGAGCAGATGCGCATTATCGTTTCCCGGACGATTCCGGATCCTCGCGATGCGCGTTTTGCGGAGGAGCTGCCGCAGTGGATCATGCGCTATCTGGACGAGTCGCAGGGCAGGGCGTTCGTGCTGTTTACGGGGTACAGGCTGATGCGCGAGACGGCGGAGAAGGTGCGCCCCTTTTGCCGGGAGCGCGGGTGGGAGTTGCTGGTGCAGGGCAGCGGCATGGATCGCAGCCATATGCTTTCGCAGTTCCGGCAGGATGTGCATAGCGTGCTGTTCGGGACGGATAGTTTCTGGACGGGGGTGGATGTGCCGGGCGAGTCCCTTTCCAATGTGATCGTGACGCGTATTCCGTTCGAGGTGCCGAACAATCCGCTGACGGAGGCCAGGATCGAGGCGATCGAAGCCCGCGGTGGCAGGCCGTTTTTCGAATACAGCCTTCCGGAAGCCATTTTAAAGTTCCGGCAGGGTATCGGCCGGTTGATCCGGACGAAGAACGATCATGGCATGGTGGTGCTGCTCGATTCCCGGGTGACGAACAAGCCTTACGGCATGCGGTTCATGCAGGCTCTGCCCGATGCCCATCGGGAGTTCGTGTAACGAGGCTTTCCGTTTGCCTGCGGTTTTGCGCTAAAGCAATATGAATTGTATCTTGCGGGTTGTTCCGTTTTTCAATGCAGCGGGCCTGTTGTGTCGGCTCTGACCATGTCTGACAGAAAATGAGAGTTTTTTGTTTCTTTGATTAAAGAATATATTTACTGTTAGTGATATGAATTTAAATTCTGTTTATGCTATATTGCAATATAAATAGTATTATTTTGCAAATATGACAATTCTTATGGTTGATGCGATGGAGGTGATATGAGAAAAAGCGGTGCCGCAACGTGTAACATCTGAGAAGGATGGTTGTGGGGTTGACCGATTCAAGATGCAATATAAATGCCATTGATGAAAAAGCTGTTTTTTCTTGTCGTTCTTTTGTGGTGCCATTCGGCCGTGGCGGATGTGCAGCTGGCTCATTATTGGAATTTCGATGAGTATGCGGCGTTTGGCAAGCCCGCTGCGCTGCCCGATACGCTGCCCTATGATCCGGACGGTATCTGGACGCTGAATCTGAAAAAAGTCGGGCAACAGGGCGCCTATGTCGACCATTTTATCAAGCCGGCCAGTATGGTCAATCCGGCTTACAGCCAATACGGCTATGGCGGCGCCTACGGCAATTTTTATCATGTGGGCGCGCCGGGCGGCGCGTCGGGCAATGGGTATGCCTATTTGTCGTGCCAAGGGGTGTTGCTGGATTTCAAGGCGGCATGGTCGTATTCCATTACGTCGTGGATCAAGCCGGAGGTGACGGGCAGGATGGTTCTTTTTTCCATCGGCATGGCAGGCGAGGGTTTTCAACTGATCTATGATTCGGCGACGAATTCATTGACCTACAATTTGCATGGGATTGCGGCGGATTTCGGTTCATTGAATATGGGGGCTGCCTTCGGCGGTGATTCGGATTTCCGCCATATAGGTTTTTCGATGGACTACGACGGTCAGGGGAATATGGCGGTGGATTATTATTTGAATGGAGTCAAATACATCGGCAGTACGGCATCGGTGGCAGGCATGATGGGGCAAACGATCAGTGGTTTCAATATCGGTGCGGACGGTACGGACGGCGGCCTGTCGGGTTCGTGCAATTACGACGATATCAAAGTTTTCAAGGGAGTGCTGAACGATGCAGAAATCAAGGATGCGATGAATCCCGGCATCGGCAGTTTCATCATTGAAGCTCCTTCGATGCCCGAGCCTGCGACGCCATTACTGGCTTGCCTGGGTTCCCTGTTTCTGCTGCGGCGGCGCAGGCTTGCCTGACCGGATATGTGGAGCATGGCTTGCCATCCATGAAGAGGAGAGGGGCTCCTTTCCTCTTTTGCGCATTGATATTCTGTGGAAAATGGCGCATCTCAAGTTGCGGGCGTGTTCCGATGCTGCAAATGATGGATAAATGATAGAATTAGTCTATTGACAAATTCAATGTGCTTTGCCAAACTTCTTCACGGTATTACATGAAAAATCCATGGTTCCAGCTTTGTGTTTATGCCTCCAGGCCGTGAACGGAGCTGGTTTGTTCCTTCAAGTTATTCTTTCTCTCCCTCTGTATTCCAAGATGAAATTGCATTTGCCCTTGCTGTTGTTGGCCGCTCTGGCGGTTTGTTGCTCTTCTCCTTCCCGCGCTGCCGAACCCGTGCCCGTGTGGGATGCGGGCGGTACGTGGCTCTGGACCGGAAACGGCGGAGATTCCGCCTATGGTACAGCCGCCAACTGGAATCCGGAAACCGTACCGGGCCGTGTGGATAACAAGGGCGTGAGGCTCGTTTTCGACAATGCGGGCATGCTGACGGTGGGCGGCAATATGGCGGATTCTTCCGACGGGGGCGGTATCGAGGTGCTCAACAACAGCCATGTGACGTTGAACGGCGGAAGATGGTTAGGCAATCTGGTTGTGGGCCGGGGCAGTTCGGTGACGTTTACCGGGGAAATGTCTCCCAAGTCCTCGACGATCATTGCCAACGGCACCATTACGTTTGCCAATACCTACGCGATGGGGCTGGATAATGGCGGTACGGCGCAGAAGTGGTATTTCGGCGAGGAAGGCAAGATCGTTTTCGGTATGGATCCTTCGCAGGCGTTCTGGTTCAACGGAGTTTCGATTGAGATGTCGGGCGTGCTGAAGCAGAACTCGATCGCCGGTCTGTTGAACCGCACTTCCTCGCTGAATCAGGTGACGCGCCGCCTGATCGAGACGAATGGAGGGCAGGCTGGCAACGGTGTTCAGTTCGGAGAGTTCACCAATGAGCGCGGTCTGGCGCTGGCGCGTGTGACGTCGTGGGACGGGCTGTCGGATGAAGAGAAGTCGGTCTCCTATCTGGTGACTTCCGGTACCTCCATCGGCGTGACCGTACAGTTTTACGAGACGGAGTACGATGCCTTGTCTCTGGAGTGGGTGAGGTCGCAGCCCGGCGTATGGAGCCAGGGTGCGGCGGGCTGGATTGTGGCAGGGGATGCGGGCCGGGTGGATACATCCTATCTGAATGGGGATGCCGTGGCATTTACCGCGGCATCGGCCGGAACGGTGACGATCGAGGGGGAGGTAACGCCTGCCTCGGTGACCGTGTCCACGAGCAATGAACTGGCTTGGACGGCGGGCGCGGCTGCAGGCAGCGGCCTTTCCGGTGATGCGCCGATCACGGTGAACGGTACCGGCCGCCTGAGTATTCTTTCAGCCAATGCTGCTTATGAAGGAGCCGTGACGATTGCTTCCGGTACGGTCGTTCTGGGAAATTCCGGAGCTCTGGGTACGGGTACGGTCGATAACGCCGGGAGCCTTGTGTTGCAATGGGATGGTGAACATTCGCTGGGCAACCGGCTTTCGAGTACGGGCAGTCTGACGATTGCAGGAGGTACCGCCTCCCTCGGGAATGCAGGCAATCTGGTGAACGGAACGGTGCTGGTGCAGAGCGGTGCGACGCTGAATCTGGCGGCAGGAGGCGGCTTCGGCGCTGGTGCTGCGCCCGGTGTGACGATTCTGGAAGGAGGCACGGTGAATGTGTCTTCGCTGGCGGGTTCCTTGCCTTCGACGACGGTTTCCGGCGGTACGCTGAACTGGACGGCGGCTGCCGCAGCTGCCGGAACGGTGACGTTGAACGGAGGTATGGTGAATGCGGCGGGGAACCAGTCTCTGGCAGGAACGGCTCTTCAAAGCGATGTGACCCTGCATCTGGCAGGTGTGGCTTCAATGGATTTCGGGACGATGACGAACGCCGGGAGCGGCCGTGTGACGCTGCAACTGGCCGAAGGCACGACGCCGGAGAATCTCGCTGCACTGATGCTGACGGGGCATGCGGCTCCCGGCGGCAATCTCGACTGGCTGGCCGGGCGTTTCGTCGCGGTCTCGGGTTCCACGACCTACTACGGTTATTATGACGATGCGCAGAACAGGATCGTTTTCGCCACGGCTCTGGAATTGAATTCTCGGACGCCCGTCCAATCCCAGGGTATTCCCTTCGAACGTATAGGCGGTACGGATATGGGGGCAACGGCTCCGACGATCGGTTCGTTGACGATCCGCGATGCGGCGGGCGATCCCGCCGGCAATACGCTGAAGCTCGCCACGATCGGCGGCTTGACCGTGCAAGGCGTGCTGGCCTATCAGGGCGGCGCCTCGCCGGACGGTTACCTTATTTCCGGCGGCCCGCTGCATGCCGATGCCCTGGCGGTGGATTCCGGCAGCCTGCGGCTTGATGCTGCTACGCAGATCGACCACGGGGCGACGATCGCCTCGGGAGCCTCCCTCGTGATCGGCGCCCGCGATACGGCGATTGCCGGAGATGTGCGGTCCGACGGTTCGTTGATGGTGGAAGGCGGCACGTTGAATGTGGGCGGTACGCTGACGGGGAATCTCGGTGTGGAAGGCGGATCATCGGCCCGCCTGGGCGGTTTGTCCGGCAATGAGGGATACTCCCTTTCCGGTGGCGGCGATGTGGAGATCACCGGAGGCGGCAATACCGTGTTTGCCGGAGATATGAGTTCCTATCAGGGCTTGCTGACGGTGGCAGGCAATGCCTCGCAGACGTTGCGGGGTGTCGGCGGAACCGGGGCCGGGCTGGACGTAGCCGGAGGCGGCAGTCTGACGCTGGATTACAGCGCGCGGCAGGCATCTTACCGCTCCGTTGCTCTGGAGAGCGGCAGCTCGCTGCATCTTTCGGCATCCGATAGCGGGCAGATGGCCAACGGCACCCTTTCGCTGGCGGAAGACAGTACGTGGCAGGGCGGAAGCTCCGTGACGTTCACGTTCTCACCCGTGGCCGACGTGATGCAGGGGAAGACCGCACTGGTGACGATGGCGCAGGGTTCCGCCCTGACGCTGGATCTGGCTCCTGACAACAAATTGACCGTGCATGCAGTCGCTGCTCCGGGATCCAAGATTTCCCTGTCGGACGGCCTTCGCGTCGTGCTGGTGGATGGGCTCGCCTCCGGGCAGGATCTTGGCAGCGGGAGCTTCACGGCGGATTTCGATTCGATCCTGTCGAAGTTCTACGTGAATGCGCGCATCGTCGCGGAAGGAGGGAAGCTGTACCTGCTGGGCGATCGCAACGGCAGCTTCTCGTATGCCAATTATGCGCAATCGTCCAATGCGCGGACGGGCGGAGCATTGCTGGACAATGTTCTCTTCACGGTCGATCCTCAATCGACTGCGCCCGACAGCCAGCTGGCGAAGGTGATGAATGCCGTGGATGGCCTTGCCGCCGGAAAGCGCATGAGCGAGGCTTCACAGCTGATGGCCGCCGCCGCCGGTACGACGGTGACGACCCTGAACGCTTCCCAGCTCGACACGCTCCGGTTCCAGATGCAATCGCTTCGCAACCGTGCCGTTTCGATGGGCGTCGATCCGCAGGTGGGGCATGACAAGATGCCTTACCTGAATGCCTGGGCGAGCTTCAACGGGGCGAACAACGATGTCTCGCGCAGCGGCGATGAAGCCGGCTATACGCTGACGAGCTGGGGCGGTACGGTGGGTGCGGATTGCGATATGACTCCGCATCTGACGGCAGGCGTGGCGTTCACGGCGAATCTGGGCAAATTGTCCGCCGACGGAGCGGAACATGCCACGGGGCATGTGGACAGTTATCTCGTGAGCCTCTATCTGCGTGCACAGAGCGGCAGATGGTCGCATACGGGAGTGCTGACCGGAGGCACATCCAAGGCGGATCTCGACCGCACCGTCCGTTACGGTACGGGCCAGTACACCACGCATGGCAGTACGGACGGCTCCGCATTCGGCGCCATGTACGAGCTTGCCTACGACATTCCGCTGGATACGGACTACACGTCTCTGGTTCAACCCCTGTTCAACGCCAGCATCAGCAGCGCCCGGATGAAGGGCTATGAAGAAAGCGGAGCCGGCAATGCAGGCTTGTCCGTGGACGATATGGATACCACCTATGCGACTCTGGGGCTGGGCGGCCGGTATCTGGCTGCGGTGGGGCAAAATATCTTCAACAGGAATGCGATGCTGGAATGCCGCGCCTTGCTGGTGCAGGATATCGGCGACCGCCGGGTCGATGCCGATGTGGCATTTGCCGCGGCAAACGGATTCCGCCGCACGGTGCAGGGCGTCAAGCCGGGCAGTACGGGCGTGGAAGTCGGTCTGGGCTTGACGATTCCCGTGGAATTGCAAGGCAGCCTGTTCATGGATGCCATGTTGGACGCCCGCAGCGGCGCCACTTATGTGAGCGGCAGCATCGGCTATCGTTACAACTTCTAGAATGTATTGATAGAGAAAACACCCTTGCCGGATGCCGGAAACAAAACCGGGGCTAAAAAGCCCCGGTTTTCTTTGTTGTCGGGGGCGAAAATACTCTTTTCAAGGCCGTGGCCTGTGACCGTGTTGTCTTGAATATCCACGCGCGGGACGCGAAAATGGCTTGCAATAACAGAATCGGCTTTTATGATGGGCAAAGCCGCCTTGCTGTCATACAGGCAGGTGCGGCTATTGCATTATTCCTATCCGTCTTCTTATGAAATTGCATCTTCCCACCGGACTCCGTGCTGCTCTCATGACCTGTTATGCTGCCGTCGCCTGTTCTGTTACGCTCTCCACCGGTACCCTGTTCGCAGGTGCAGGCCTTGTTGCCGCAGCCGGACTGGCACCGGTAGCTTCGGCTGCCGCTACGTTGCCCGGAACCTATGACCAGACCGTAGAAGTAACGGCGGCGAACAGCACGGCCATCACGCTCGCCGCCGGACAGGCGGGACTTGTCGATTACAAGAGCGGGGAGGCCTATACGGGAGCCGTGACCATGGCGGCGGACGGTTCGAGCACGCTCGTCCTCCTGCTGGAGCAGGCGACCGGCAATGCTTCGTTCGGGAGCGCCATCACGAATACGGGCAATATTATTGTTTCCGGCGCCGGGAAGACTCTGGAATTGACGCAAGGGCTGGAAAGCTACGGCAGACAGAATTGGACGATCAATACCAATGCAACATTGAAGGCCAACAGTTCCATCTGGTTGAACGGAGAAGGGGCTGCCGGTATGATTACGCTTGAGCAGGGCAGTTCCCTCGTGTATGGCAGTCATAATTCCAGCATGCTCGGAGCATCCGGATTTGTGTTCAACGGTACCGGGACGGTATCGGGTTTCAATGATGCCGGTACCATGGGAACAAACTGGGGTTTGACGCTGCTGGACAATGCTTCCATCAAGGTGACGGCCGCAGCGAGCGGTTCGACATTGAGTATGACCCGCATGAGCGTCCGGTCCGGGATGGTTTTCGATATTCAGGGCGCAGGCACGGTGCTGAACTTTTCTTCGCAATTGTCTTCTATTGGAGTAGGTGCGTCGAAAACCGTGACGATTAAGGGTGGCGGTACTCTTGATTTTACAGGTTCGGCATATACCAACGCCGTGGAGCTGGGAGGCGTCAATTTCTCAGTGACGGAAAGCAGTGTGTTGAAATTGAACAATGCCGCCGCTCGGCAGACTACTGGTTTCACGGGTATTGCCTTAGGCAATTCCGGCGTGCTTGATGTGACGGTGACGGCCGATCTGTCTGCATGGAACAACGGCAGTATCACCGGAACTGCCGGTAGCCGGGTCGTTTTGAACGGCGGAGGGAACCGCTGGTACGGCGGCTTCCTGACCAGCGCTTTCGCTACCGGGGGAAATGTGTTCAAGGGGACGATCGAAGTGGCTTCCGGCCGCATGGAGATAGGATCGAATACGGGGCAGTTCGGCGATGCCGGTACGAGCTGGATCGTGCGCGATGGTGGCCAGGTCTATTTCGGCAACGGTACGTATAACGGAAACATCTCGATTGAAGGAACGGGCTGGAATGCCAGTTCGGATATTGCCAAGGGCGGATGCATTCGTGCGGACGGTGCGACGCTTGCAGGCAATATTACGCTGCTGAACAATGCTTCGATTACTGTCTGGAGCGGATCGACTGGTACCCTGAGCGGCAAGCTGCTCGGCAGCACGACTCTGGAAAAACTGGGTGCCGGAACGCTCAATGTTTCGAATGCCAATGCTCTGAAGGATTTTACCGGTAATTTGAAGCTTACGGGCGGTCTCGTCAACCTGAGTATGACGGCCGATATGGCGATGGCGGGGAAGCTGATGCTGAACAGCGGCACCGTGGATGTAACGCGCTCGGATGTCTATGGACGCCGTTTGTTCAATGGAGGCGTGGAAGTTTCCGGCTCCGGCAAGATCACGCTGTCGCGGACCGGGTTGATCTGGATCAATTCCCTGACGGGGAACGGTACGGTGAATTTCGAGCGTACGGGCAGCGGTACATATTTCTCATCCTTTGTGCTGGCCGGTGACGGAGACTTCACCGGAACCATTACGGTGGGCCGTAACGATGCGACGCAGAATTCCTACCTCGTGCTTCAATCCGCCAATGCGGCGAAGAATGCGACGGTGACCCTGCAGAACGGTTCTTCGCTGGCCCTGACGGCCAATACGACGATTGCCGGATTGAACGGCGCAGCCGGTACGATGATCGTCGGCATGGATGCTTTGGCTTCGACTGGACAATACGATCAGAACATGCCGACGAAAGGAACGGCGCGGACGCTGACGGTCAACGGAGGCGGCAACTACGCGGGTAGCATCGGGGCCAATGTGAGCCTTGTGAAATCCGGTGCGGGCACTCTGAAGCTGACGGGCGCGCTGGATGCTTCCAGCAGCTATTCCGCCACGGGCGGCACGCTTGAATTCGGCCAGACCGGCAACCAGACGCTGACGGTCAGCGGCAGTAACGGTGCGACGCTCGCTTTCACCGGCGGAGGCAAATATACGTTGGCCGCCGCTGGGGATTTCTCCGGTGCGGTACTGGGTATTTCCAACGGTTCCACCGTCATCATGGGCGGTGCGGGAGTGGCAGGCCTCGCTGTCGGCAGCGGTCTCAATTACCTGAACATCACGAGCACCTCGCCAAGCTATGCCCTTGGCACCATCAGCGGCGCCGGGAGTTTGGTGCTCGAATTGGCGAATGCCTCCATGAAACTTGTTGCCGATGATATCGGCGATACGGCTCTGTACCTGAAGAATGGAGATGCCCTGTCCCGGTTGACGCTTGATGAAACCGGCATTCTGCAAGCGGTCGCGCTGGCGGAGTTGACCGGCTCCACAACCGACGATCCGGCGGGCGAATATTCCCGAGTCGGCGGCGGAGTTGTGCTTCAGAGCAATTTGGAGATCGGTTCCCTGATGCTGATGGATAAGGCAGGGGATGCCAATACCCTGACGATTACGGATTCTTTCACGATCGGCGAGAAACTGACGTTTGCGGGTACGGCCGGAGGCTCGTTTGCCCTGCAGGGTGGGGCCTTGACGGTCGATACTCTCATTGCCAATAGCGGCTTGCTGAACCTCAACAATACCCTGACAACGGCGAATTCGCTGCAAGGTGTCGGGCGTGTCAATTTGGGTAGCGGTTCGTCACTGGTACTCAATGGAGCGGGGACGTTCGGCGGCGTGGTCGGCATGGCCGGCAATGCCGGATTGTCTTTGGCGAACGGCGCTCTTGGCACGGGGACGATCAACATCTCCGGCACGGGCAACAAGCTTGAATGGCTTGCCGGCAATACGGCCGATTATTCCGGCAAGTTGACGGTGGCAGCGAACAGCGGCCTGACCTTGAACACCGGAGCCAACAACGTCGGCTGGGGAACAGCCATCGGCAATACGGCCGATTATACCAAGACAGGTTCCGGAACGCTGACCCTCTCTGTGCTGAACGCCATCAAGGGTGCGCTGACGATCGACGGCGGTGTGGTGAATTTGACCGCAGGCGGCGATAACGGTTCGATCAATGGTACCGTTGTCATCAAGAATGGCGTGTTGCGCCTGAATGGCGGAGACGTGACGGGATATGGTGAGGGCAACAGGATCAGCGCCATTACGATTCAGGAAGGCGGCGAAATGGTGATCGGTGTGACGGCGAACCAGACGTTCTCCAACATGACGCTGACGCTGCAAGGGGGCAAGATTTCGGGCGTAGCGAATTCCAACTTCGATCTGTTCAGAAACGGTTCGAAGGTCGTCACGCTGGCTTCCGCGCAGACATCCACGATCTCCACCAACTTCAACCTGCGCCAGGACAATACCCAGTTCGACATTGCCAAAGGCACGACGGCGAACGGTATCGATCTTTTGGTTTCCGGAGTGATCGGCAATGGTGATAACGGCAACCACAACTTCATTAAAAACGGCGCGGGCACGATGGTCCTGACCGGAGCCAACACATACGGGGGCACGACGACCATCAACGGCGGCACGTTGCAGGTAGGTAATGGCGGTGCATCCGGTTCGCTCGGTTCCGGCACGGTTTTCATCAATGCCAACGGCACGCTGGTATTCAACCGGACGGATGAATACACGTTTACCAATACAATCGGCCTCGATGCGAATAAGAGCACAGGCCACATTGATATCATGTCCGGCACCTGTACATGGAATACCGGTTCCCAGGGTAACTTTACCGGTACGCTGACGGTGTATGACGGCGCGACGCTGAAACTGGCTTCGAACACCTACAATGTCATTGGGGGAACGGGCCACCGTACCCTGATCGAGGCAGGGGGCAGGGTCGTCTTTGCCGTAGGTGGGACGGATTGCCATTCCTACGGGCAGATCGAAGGGGCGGGCCATGTGGAGATCGCATCTGCTGCCGACAAGATCATGTACTTCGATTGTGCGAACACCCTGTACACGGGCGGCACGATCGTCAAATCCGGCACGGCCGTGATGAATCAGGTGGGGGCGCTCGGCACGGGTACGATTACTCTGCAGGGCGGCGTACTCCGGGCTGCCGTGGGGCATGCCTTTGCCAATGCGGGCGGCACCAATGCCCTCGATATGCAGGGCGGCACGCTGGCTGCCTCCGGCAATCAGACTTTCTCTTCCACGGTGCTGACATCGGGAGTGAGCACGCTGGCCTTGACTTTGAACAATTCGGGTGGTGCGGCAAGTCTGCTGAGCCTGGATCTCGGTACGCTGACTCGCGGCATCGGCTACGGTTCTCTGAATCTGGCATTGACGGGCGGCCCGGATGTGACTCTGACGGGTGCCAATGTCAACGACTATCTGCAGCTGAAGGCAACTGTCGATGGGGACAATACATGGCTGGCTCGTGCCATCTCCTACAAGATCGGCGACCAGCTTTACCGCGCAACCGGGTACGATACGGACACGCGCGTGATTTCGTTTGCGGAAGCTTCCACGACCCAGCTTGTGCAGAATTCTCCGAGCGGTACAGCCCTCGATTATATCCGCACGGGTGGTGCGACGCTTGGCGCAAAGAGTGAGGAACTCGGCGGAAGTACCTACGAAATGCGCAGTCTTGCGATTGAAAACGGTACGGGTGAAGGTGATTCCAATGCGCTGGTGCTGAATGGTGTCACGCTGAAGGTGAACGATGTGCTGTCCTATGGCGCCACAACAGGGCCGGCCTATACGATTGCCAATGGAGATGCCGCCGGTTCTCTGAATGCGAAAGCAGTCGTTCTGACGGGAGGTACGTTGAATCTCAACGTGACGACGAGGCAGATCGGCACGATGGCCGGACAAGGCACCATCGCTTCCAGCGGCGGCACGACCGCCGTTTCCGATGCGATCGACGGTTCTCTGACGTTGAATCTGGCGAACAGCGCGGCCTTCTCCTTCACGGGAACGACCGGTTCGTTGGCTGCCATGAATGTGGCTTCGGGCAGCTCGGCTGCCTTCCTGACCGGCAAAACTTCCCTGTCCGGCACGCTGGCCCTTGCCAATAACGGTTCCTCACTGCAGGTGGGACGTGCCGCTTCGGAAGGAGTGGCGGCTTCCAACGCCGTGCTGACCATGCAGAACCTGCAGGTGAATACCGGGGGCGACAACAACAGCACTTCGCTGAACATTGCAGCCGGTTCCGTGATGAATGTGCTTGGCACGACCAACGGTTCCGCCGGGGAAGGTTCATTTACGATGAGCGTAGCCGGAGGCACGTTCACGACAAATGTCAACGGCACGTTGAATATCAATAGCGATATATCCAATCGCGACGGTAACGGCACGCTCAATATCAACAATGGCGGCGTGATGAATTTCCGCAATGGATTGGGCATTACGCGCAATGGCGCAGCTTCCAACTGGGGGCGTGTGACGTTGAACCTGAATGCAGGCGGCACGATGAACATCGGTGCGGGCGGCATCAAGGGCAGCGTGGTTCATACCATGAACACCATCAATCTGAACGGCGGCACGATCGGCGCACTGGCCAACTGGACGTCGTCCGTCGCCCTGAATCTGCAGGGTGCCGTAACCTTCAATACCGAGCTGTATGTGGCCGACGACGGTTCCGGCGCAACCAGCGGCTACAGCGGACAGGCCGGAACGATCGGCTTGAGCGGAGCATTGACGGCGACGGAAGCCGGTTCTCTGGTGAAAGACGGCCTCGGAACGCTCACGATTACGGGCGCTCAGGGCGGTTTCGGCGGTACGATGACTTCCCTCAAGGGTACGCTGGACATTTCCGGAACGACGGGACTGGGCACGAACGCCGTTTCCCTCGTGCTGGACGGCGGCGCACTCAATGTCGGCAGCCTGAACGGCGGCATGACGGTGCGTTCGGCCGCGGCTGGCGGGCAACTGGGCAATCTGACGTTGAACGGCGGCACGATCAATATCGACCTTGCGCTGCTGCCCGATGCGGGTACTGCGGCCTACACGGTGGGTACGCTTTCCGCAGGCGCGGGCAAGACGACGTTCCACATCGAGAACTTCGCCTCTCTGGCGCTGGGCGAGCATACATATACCCTGTTCAATGTCACGGGAGCCAATAACATCACGACGGAAGCCTTGCAGTCTCTGGTCGGTGCGTCGGGCCTTGTGATCAGCGAGGATTCCCGCTCGAAGCTCGAATTCACCAGCAGTGCTTCATCCGTGACGATGAAGTACACGAATGCCGGCATCGCCACGCTCGTATGGCAGAATACGGCCAATAACTGGCAGATGAAAGGCTCTGCGGATGCATGGGCATCCGGCTCCGGCACATTGGCGGATACCAGCTTCCACACCGGGGACAACGTGATCTTCAATGCGCAGTCTCCAGTTCCCGCGGTGGCTGAATCCGTGAAGCTCTCCGGCCTTGTGGCTCCCGGTTCCATCACCGTGAACGGCGGCAATTACAGCTTCGACAATGCTGCGGCGGATGCGCGCGGCTATCTCTCCGGCAGCGGCAAGCTGACGATGGCGGGCGGCACGCTTGCCATCAACACCAACAATAAGGGTGTGGCCGCTTCGGAAGGCGTCGCAGCCATTGATCCGTGGTCGGGCGGAGTCGCCTTGAACGGCGGCACACTGATTGCCGGAGCGGATGGCGCGCTTGGCACGGGTACGCTCGTGTTCGGCGGCGGCACGCTGGAATTCGTCTCGGCGAATGCTCTCGGCGGCGCCATGAGCATTGCGGACAATGCTTCGGGCACCCTGAAATGGGGGGCTGGCAATACGATGAATTACACGGACAATCTTGTGTCCTTCGGTGCGAATTCGACCCTGAATATCTTCAGCAACGGCAATACGTTCAACATGAACCAGACGCTGGCCGCGGGCCAGAAGCTGGTCATCAATGATGTGTTTGCCGGTAACGTGACGCTTGCCGGCACGGGAGGTACCTTGGAAATTGTCCAGAATGCGAGCGTCAATTCCGCCATCTGGCAGGGTGCGAACTACATCGTGAACGGCGGCCTGACATCCGGCGGAGGCGGTATGTATACCTCCGGATCGATCAGCGGTTCCGGTACGTTGACCTTCAACAATACGGGAGGCACGTTCACATGGGCGACCTCCGGCAACGATTTCACGGGCGATATCCGCCTGACGGGATCCAAGCTCGTGGTCTTCGGCGGAAACGCCCTTGGCACGGGGTCAAGTTTCCTGACGAATGGAGGTGCGGCGTCCTCAATTGATATCGGAGCCAATGCCACGCTGGTTCTGAACCGCCAGTTTGCCGCAGCCGACAAGGCCGCAGCCAAGGCGAATGCACTGGTGATCGGCAACCTGACCGGCAGCGGCATCATCCGCGGCGACTATACCACCAATACGGCGGATTTCAGGGAACGCTACATTTCCACGACCGTTGCTTCGGGTGAAGCCGTGTATGGCGGCATTTTCCAGCGGCAGACCAATACGGACGTCGGCCTGCTCAAGAATGGCGCGGGTACGTTCGTCCTGACCGGAACCAATACTTCGATTGCCGATCTGGATGTGAATGCCGGTTCCATGGTTCTTCGCGACGGAGGCGTATGGGCGGGCGATATCAATGTACTCGGTACATCCTCTCTGGCTTTCGACAATAATATCGATGTGACGCAAAGCAGGAATGTGACATCCGCAGCAGGCGCGACCATTACCTTCCAGAACGGCAAGACGTATACGCTGGCCGGAGCGGCGAATGCCATCGGCGGTGCGGTCGTCGTGCAGGGTGGAAGCAAGCTGGCTGTCAGCGGCACATTCGGCACGGGTTCCGTCTCTCTGGCGACGGCGGCCGATACGCTGGAATTGAGCGGAACGAACAAGACGCTTTCCGGAGCCATCAGCGGCAACGGCGGCGTGATCGTCTCGGGTGGGGAAATCACCCTGAGCGGCGCCAACTCCTACAAGGCCGGAACGACTGTTTCCGGCGGTACGCTGATTCTCGGCTCGACCGGAGCCGCGGGCGATGGTATCATTGCCCTGACAGGCGGTGCCTTGAACGTCAATGGTCAGGTTGTGCTTAATGGTGTAGCGGCCAATCAGGGAACCTCCTCCATCATCGGTGGTGCAGATTCTTCCATCGGCGCCTTGACAGTGGGCTCCGCCGATGCGGCGGCCACATTGAACGTATCCGATGCGTTGACGGTGGCTTCCATCAACGTGCTTGCGCGGACCAACGGAAATAATACCTTGAATGCCACTGGCGACCTGTCGGTGACGGGTGCCTTCAATGTCGGGCAGAACGGTACAGTTGCCCTTGCTTCGGCTTCCCTCGGTTCCGGTCTGTCACTCGGTCAGGATGCTGCGTTCAGTTCCGGAGCCTTGACCGTTTCCGGCACCGTGTCCACAGCGACGGGAGCTTCCATGAATACGGGAGCCGTCACATGGAACGGCACGGGCAAAACCTGGAATCTGGCCAGCCTCTTCCTCAACCCGTCCGCATCCGTGTGGACTGTCGGAGGCAACCTGAGCTCCACCGGTACGGTGAGCGTCGGTCTCGACAGGACATTTGCCGCGACTCTGGCGGATGGCGACTACAAGGTCGCCACGATTACGGGAACGTGGGATCCGGCGCAGTTCAACCTGCAGGATCTGTCGGATATTTCCGATATTTACAAGTACACGCTCGAACGTTCCGATTCGGGTACCGATCTTGTCCTGCGCGTGCGTGTGGACACCGGAAAGGCTCTCGTCTGGAACGCAGCAAACGGCGCTACATGGTCCGATGCGAGCGCAACGGAATGGGTAGGGCAGGCCACCGCTCCGGCCGGCAAGATCGTCTACTTCAACACGGATCCGTTCGGTGATGCGACGGAATTGACGGTCAACATCGCGGCGGCGGGAGTCACTCCCACCCAAATCTTCGTGGAAACGAACAAGACGTACATCTTCCAGGGCGGTTCGATCAGCGACGCTCCCGGCGTAGCCTCGACTCTTACCGTGCAGGGCGCAGGCATCCTCCGCCTTGACGCGGCGAACGCCTATACGGGCGGCACGACCCTGAAGGACGGCACCGTCGTCATGAACAATACGGCTTCCCTCGGTACGACCGGCAGCATCTCCT
Organism: Neoakkermansia glycaniphila; assembly: GCF_001683795.1. Taxonomy (GTDB): domain Bacteria; phylum Verrucomicrobiota; class Verrucomicrobiia; order Verrucomicrobiales; family Akkermansiaceae; genus Akkermansia; species Akkermansia glycaniphila. Next base: position 3,301 of record NZ_LIGX01000012.1, on the reverse strand, counting down.
TCGAAGGCGGTACGCTGGAATACGGCAGCATGGCGGACTGGAGCGGGCACGATATTTCCGACCGTTTCGTCGTCGCGCAGAATGCCGACCTCAACCTCTCCGTTGCAGACGGCCGGACTGCTTCCATCGGCCGCCTCGGCGACACGATCACCGGAGCCGTCACTCTCGTCAAGACGGGTCTCGGCACCTTGCAACTGACGCAGAGCTACATGGGCGACATCGACCAGAAGGCTGGCGCACTCACGCTGAAGGGTTCCACCTACGGCGGACAGGTCACCGTGGATGAAGGCTCCTTCCTGCATATGGACGCCAACCAGGTAACGACGTTGAACAACATGTTCGGCGGCACGGGTACGGTGACGCTCGACTCCGGCAGCTTCTCCATCCTTGGAGCCGGTACCGCCGAAGTTGCGCTCGTGTACGGATCCTCTCTGGCTGGCCCTGCCTCCATGATCTTCCAAAGCGGTACGGAACTGGCTGGCGGCATCGATATCCAATCGACCTCCACCGGACTGGTGCTTGCCGGCAATGCGGCAGGTTCGCTGATCTCCGTTTCCGCAGCCATCACAGGCGAAGGTCGCTACCTGAACCTGCAAAACGGCATCTTCACCCTCAAGGGTGCAGCCGCCACGGACAGCACGGCGGGACTCGCCGTCTCGAATACGGCCACTCTCAAGCTGGACGGGGCATCCACCGTGCTGCCCTCCCTGCATACGGTTGAAGGCGGCATGGTGGAAGGCACAGCCTCCCAGAACCTCACCCTGCAGGAAGGCGTACTGAACGGCATTCTGAGCGGTGCCTTCACGCTGAACGTGCAAGATGCTGACGCCTCTGTGGCGTTGGGCGCTACGGCTCAGTCGGACGGAAGCACTCTGTTCAATGTGGGCGGCGGCATTCTCGACCTCGGCCAGACGGCCCTGACGAACTCCCTGACCATCACGGGCGGCAAACTGGCTCAGGCGGACAACTGGCTCGGCAACGTCACGGCTTCCCTCGGCAGCCGCGATGCGGACGGCCATGTGATGGGCAATACGGGTACGCTCGATCTGGGCGGCCTCCGTGCCGGATCTCTGAAATCCGTCACCCTTCCGGGCCATGCAACCGTCACGAACATCGGCACGGGTACCGTAGCTCTCGACCGTGGGGACCTCCGCTTCACTCTGTCCAACATCACGACAGACACGCATACGGGTACGGCCATGATCGTCTTCAACAACGGCGGTACAAACACGCTGACCATGTCCGCAGGCAACAAGCTGTATATCGACATGGATGACGAAGTGATCGCTCTGATGCGCGATCTGGCCCCGGCCGATCCGCTCGACTTCACGGGCAAGCAGGTCAAATTCGTCGTAACTGACGGTTCCCTCGGATTCACCAAGGCCAATGCGGCCGACTTCGTCACCTTCAACCCGCTCCTTGAAACATGGGGCCTGCAGGTGGCGGATGTACAGGGCGGCACGCTCATCGTGGACGGCAATCTCGAAGTCTGGTTCGCCAGCAAGCTCGGGGACATCACCCGCTACGACGATCTCGACCCCTACCGCGGCCTTGTGGTGGATCGCAACATGACCATCTCGCTGGCTTCCCCCACCGCCCCCGGAGAAACGCTTGTCGTGAAGAACCTCTACGGCATGAACCGCTCGGATCTGAGCATTACGGGTGCGATGAATCCCGACGGCTCGCAGGGCACGGCGAACGTCACCCTGATGAACAGCGTGAATACCACGTTCTCGGGCAACATCACGGCCGACAGCAACACCGCTCTGTCCAAGACTGGCAGCGGCACGCTGACGGTGCAGGGCAATCTGGCTGCCCGCGGTACGCTCGATGTGCAGGAAGGCACGCTCGCCCTTGCTTCAAAGGGTGAAAACAGCCTGAATTCCGTCGACATCTCGCACGGGGCCACCCTCTCCCTGCAGGGCCGGGGCGGCAATACCGTAGCCACCACGCTGAACTCTTCCGGCGGCATCCTCCTCGGAGAAAAGGCAAAACTGACCATCAACGGCACATCGACGCTGATGGAAGGTTCCACCCTGAACGGCATGAGCGGCTCGGCTGTCGAAATCGTCTCGGGCGGCTCGCTCATGATTGCTGCGGGAGCAGGAGTTGAAGGCATCGGGTTCGACCTGAAATCCGGCTCCCTGCTGGATGTCGCTTCCGATATTCGGGCAGCCTCGTTGAACGGCTCCGGTTCCCTCTCGGGTGCGGGTTCGATCGCTCTGTCCGGCGGCAACGGCACCTTCGCAGGTGCCATGAACGCCTACTCTGGCACCTTGAAGCTTGAAGGCGGAAGCCAGACGCTGGCCGGAGCCGGATCGACGGCGGCCTCGCTCGTCGCCGTGAATGGCAGCAATCTGGTACTCGACTATTCCGGCAGCAATGCACGGTATGCTTCGGTGGCTATCTCGGGAGGCAGCACGTTGACGCTCCTAGCGAACAACGGGAGCGGCACGAACAACCAGCTCACGCTCAGCGGCAACAGCACGGTAGCACACGGCACCCTCGCGCTCACCCTCAACACCGACCCCGTCCAGAACCTCTCCGCAGGCTACATCAACATGGCGGGCGGAGCCGCCCTCGGCTTCGGAGAAGGCAGCGTCATGCGCTTCAGCGCCAGCAGCAACTCCAAACTCATCCAGGGCACCAGCCCCGTTGAAATCGTCATCGTCAACGGCGTCACCACCGGCTCGGACAACATCACCGTAGCCTACGACCAGCTCTTCGGCAAATACTTCGATGCAGCCGGCTCCCGCCTCGAACAGCGCGGCAACCAGCTCATCCTCGTCACCGCCGCCAGCCGGTCTCCGTACTACGAAACCATCGGCCTCAGCCACAACGCCCAGGCCGGCGGCGCCCTCCTCGACCGGGCCCTCCGCACCGTCAACCCCCAGGCTGAAAACCCCGGCAGCGAACTCGCGCAAGCCATGAACGCCATCGACAGCCGCATCTCCGCGGGCAACCGCGCCGGAGCCTCCCAGCTCATGGCCGCCATCTCCGGAGCCACGGTCACCACCCTCAACGCGGCGCAGCTCGGCACCCAGGAACGCAACATGCGAGCCATCCGCAACCGCACCGTCACCATGGGAATCGACCCCTCTGTCGTCCAGCAGGACCTCCCCTACTGGAACGCCTGGGCCAGCTTCAACGGAGCCAACAGCGACATCTCGCAGAACGGAGACCAGCCCGGCTACAAACTCAGCAGCTGGGGCGGCACCATCGGAGCTGACAGCGACATCAGCCGCCACATCACCCTCGGCGTCGCCTTCACCGCCAACTACGGCAAACTCACCGCCACCGG
>NZ_LIGX01000011.1 GCF_001683795.1 Neoakkermansia glycaniphila | reverse complement strand
GGGCTCGGAGATGTGTATAAGAGACAGGATCCATTCTCCGACGATGGGGGAGAGGAGGGAGATGTTTTCTTCGACGGCTTTGTCCGCCGAGGCGGCGAAGATGCAGGTGGCTTGGCGGCTGCCGAAGGTGGCGTGCCATGTGTCGAGGAGGGTGTGCATGGCGTGCGGGTTGTGTGCGCCGTCCATGATGATGCCGGGGCGGATTTCTTCGAAGCGGCCGGGCCACTGGACGTTGTTGAGTCCTTCGGCAATGTGGCGTTGTTCGATGAGGAGTCCGGGGAGTTCGGCAAGGGCGGCGACGGCCATGCGGGCGTTTTCGAGCTGGTGGGCGCCGGGGAGGTTGCAGGTGTAGGGGATGGGTTCTTCGCAGTAGTAGACGCCTGTGTCCATGGCGGCGCAGGCTTCATCGATGGCGCGGCGGGCTTCGGGCTGCTGTACGGCGGAGATGACGGGGCGGTGCCAGGAGATGATTCCGGCTTTTTCGCTGCCGATGGCATAGAGGGTGCTGCCGAGGTATTGGGCGTGGTCGATGCCGATGGGGGTGATGACGGCTACGTCTTTGGGGATGGCGTTGGTGGCGTCGAGTCTGCCGCCCATGCCGGTTTCGAGGATGATGAGGTCTGTTTCGTTTTCGGCGAAGTGGAGGAGGGCGATGGCGAGGACGATTTCAAAGAAGGTGGGAGGTGCGTCCCAGTCTTTGATGTGGTCGCGTATGCGGGTGATGTGGCGGTCGAGGTCTGCGGCGGGGATCATTGCTCCGCAGATGCGGATGCGTTCGCGGAAGTCGATGAGGTGCGGGGAGGTGAAGAGGCCTGTGCGGTAGCCTGCGGCGCGCGCGATGCTTTCGATCATGGCGCAGGTGGAGCCTTTGCCGTTGGTTCCCGCGACGTGGACGACGTTCGCCCTGGGGTAGAGGACGCCGAGTTCCCTGAGCAGGCGGGTGATGCCATCCAGTCCGAGTTTGATGCCGAAGTGCTGGATGCCGTAGAGCCAGTCGAGGGGTGTTTCCCGTGCGTCCATGGGAGGGGTGGCCGAGGCCGGAGGGTTCAGTAGCGGTAGTTTTCCGGTTTGTAGGGGCCTTCGACGCCGACGCCGATGTAGGCGGCCTGTTTTTCGGTGAGGGTGGTGAGTTTGCAACCGAGTTTGCCGAGGTGGAGGCGGGCTACTTCTTCGTCGAGTTGTTTCGGGAGGACTTCGACGCCGACGGGGCGCTGGCCGCGGCTTTCCCAGAGGGCGATTTGGGCGAGTACCTGGTTGGTGAAGCTGTTGGACATGACGAAGCTGGGGTGGCCGGTGGCGCAGCCGAGGTTGACGAGGCGGCCTTCGGCGAGGAGGTAGATGCTGTGGCCGTCCGGGAAGGTGTATTTGTCTACCTGCGGTTTGATGTTGAGGCGCAGGATGCCGGGGTAGGTTTCGAGTTTGGAGACCTGGATTTCGTTGTCGAAGTGGCCGATGTTGCAGACGATGGCCTGGTCGCGCATGCGTTCCATGTGTTCGATGCGGATGATGTCGCAGTTGCCTGTGGTGGTGACGTAGATGTCGCCCCAGCCGAGGGTGTCTTCGACGGTGAGGACGCGGTAGCCTTCCATGGCGGCCTGTAGGGCGCAGATGGGGTCCACTTCGGTGACGATGACCTGTGCGCCGAGTCCGCGGAGGGATTGGGCGCAGCCTTTGCCTACATCGCCATAGCCGCAGACGACGGCGACTTTGCCGGCGATCATGACGTCGGTGGCGCGTTTGATGCCGTCCACAAGGGATTCGCGGCAGCCGTAGAGGTTGTCGAATTTGGATTTGGTGACGGAGTCGTTGACGTTGATGGCGGGGAAGAGGAGGCTGCCTTCGGCGTACATTTGGTAGAGGCGGTGGACTCCGGTGGTGGTTTCTTCGGAGACGCCTTTGATTTCCGGCATCCAGCGGTGGAAGACGCCGGGCTGTTCGGCGGAGATTTTTTTGAGGAGGGTTTTGATGATCTGTTCTTCGTGGGATTCGGAGGGGGTGTTTACCCAGTCGCTGCCGTTTTCCATTTCGTAGCCTTTGTGGAGGAGGAGGGTGGCGTCTCCTCCGTCGTCGACGATGAGCTGGGGGCCGAGGCCGTCCCGATGGGAGAGGGCTTTCCATGTGCAGTCCCAGTATTCTTCGAGGGTTTCGCCTTTCCATGCGAAGACGGGGGTGCCGTTGTCCGCGATGGCGGCGGCGGCGTGGTCCTGCGTGGAGAAGATGTTGCAGCTGGCCCAGCGGACGTCTGCGCCGAGGGCGACGAGGGTTTCGATGAGGATGGCCGTCTGGATGGTCATGTGGAGGGAGCCGGTGATGCGGACTCCCTTGAGGGGCTGGGCAGCTGCGTATTTTTCACGGACGGCCATGAGGCCGGGCATTTCGTGTTCGGAGACGGCGATTTCCTTGTGGCCGAAGTCGGCAAGGGCGATGTCGCGGACGGCGTACGTGTCTGTGGCGTTCATGGCGGCGGAGAGGTTCAGAGTGCCTGGCGGAGTGCGTGGAGTTTGTCGGTGTCGAGCTGTTCCCAGGGGAGGTCTTCTTTGGTGAAGTGGCCGTAGTTGGTGCTGCGGCTGTAGATGGGGCGGAGCAGGCCGAGGGCGGCGATCATGTCCGCAGGTTTGAAGGAGAATGTTTTTTCGACGGCGCGGGCGATGGCGTGGTCGCCGATTTTTCCGGTGCCGAAGGATTCCACCCGGATGGAGACGGGGTTCGGGTAGCCGATGGCATAGGCGACCTGCAGTTCGCAGCGGTCGGCCAGTCCGGCGGCGACGATGTGTTTGGCTGCCCAGCGGCACATGTAGGCGGCGGAGCGGTCCACTTTGGAGGGGTCTTTGCCGGAGAATGCGCCTCCGCCGTGGCGGCCCATGCCGCCGTAGGTGTCGACGATGATTTTGCGGCCGGTGAGGCCGGAGTCCCCTTCGGGGCCGCCGATGACGAAGCGGCCGGTGGGGTTGATGAGGTATTCGGTGTCCTTTGTGAGGAGTTCGGCAGGGAGGGTTTTCTGGACGAGTTCCTTGCAGAAGCGGCGGATTTCGTCGATGTCCACGTCTTCGGTGTGCTGGGTGGAGACGACGACGTTGAGGATGCGGAGTGGCTGGCCGTCTTCGCCGTATTCGACGGCGACCTGAGATTTGCTGTCGGGGCGGAGCCAGGAGATTTTTCCGCTTTTACGTACGCCTGCAAGTGCTTGCATGATTTTGTGGGCGAACATGACGGGGGCGGGCATGAGTTCTTCGGTTTCGTTGGTGGCGAAGCCGAACATGATGCCCTGGTCTCCGGCTCCCTGTTCTTCACCGTCTTTGCCTGCGGCGGCGCAGGCGTCTACGCCCTGCGCGATGTCGGGGGACTGGCGGGTGAGGAGGTTGGTGACGGTGACGTTGTCCGCATGGAAGACGGGGTCGTCCTTTTCGGTGCAGTAGCCGATTTCCCGTATGGCTCCGCGGACGATTTCCTCAATGTCGAGTGTGGCGGAGGTGGTGATTTCTCCGGCGAGGATGACGCGGTTGCTTTTGACGAGGGTTTCACATGCGACGCGGCTGGCGGGGTCCTGTGCCAGGCAGGCGTCCAGAATGGTGTCCGAGATGAGGTCGGCTACCTTGTCCGGGTGACCTTCACCGACGGATTCGGATGTAAAGATATGAGGGTTTTTCATGAAAAAAGCGCTTGCCCGGCGAGTATGCTCTCGATCGGCAGTCAAGTCAATCTCGCCTTGTGTCCGCATCGGTATGCGAGACGGCTGTCCGGCAAAGTTCAGTAGAGGTTGTTGTCGTTGGAGATGTCCTGAATGACGCGGTACGGCGCGATGAGGGGCATGGCGATGTTGTAGAGGGCGGTGCCGGGGATGTCCACAATGATGGCATCGAGTACGGCCAGCGTCTGCCATGCCCAGGCGGAGGAGGTTTCCTTTTCGCTGCGGATGGCGGCAGTCTGGAGGCTGGGTTTGTCTTTGTCGCCGACGATTGCTTTGGACGGGATGCGGCGTGCGCCTGAGGCGGAGAAGGAGGGTTCCGGTATCCACGCATCGGGGGTGGCGTCGAGTTCGGTGTGAAGCTGGTTGAGCATGTCGAACCCGTTGGTGTGGACGAGGGCGTAGGCGACGTCCGGCGAGATGCGGTGGAAGGCGTAGAGGGTTTCGCCTTCCTGCTGAAGGGGGATGTAGGCAGGTTGCAGTTCCGGTCGGAAGACGGGGTCTTTGACCCACGGGTAGTGCAGGCGGAATTGCTTGTGCGGGCAGCGTACGTAGTAGTTGCCTCCTTTTTGCCAGACGGCGTCCACCCCGGTGATTTCGTAGCCTTCGTAGGTGGTGCCGCGTTCGGCGACGTCGAGTGAGGTGCGGCAGATGGAGCAGCTGGTGCAGGCTGTCGCCGCGGCGGCGGTCAGGAGGATGAGTCGCAGGTGGCGGAGCATGTGCGTATTGTAGGCGCCGGCAGGGTGGTTGTCAATGCCGGGCGGAGTTTCAGATGGCTCCCGGGGTTTCTTCCGTCCAGTCGGAACCGGATTGGATGGAGGGAGGGAGCGGCTGTGCGGGGGCGGCAGGCGCCGGAGTGGCGGGAGCGGCAGGTGTGTTTGCCGGGATGGAGGCCTGCGTTTCCGGTGCGGCAGCGGCTGCCGGGCGGGTGAGTTTCGTTTTGCCGATGGGCGTGTTGTAGATGCGCAGGTCTTCGTTGTCGATGTATTGCTGCACCTGGCATGAGGCGCAGAAGAGGACGGACAGGATGGCAATTCCCCGGTGCGGTTTCATGGTTCGAGTGTAACAAAGGAAAATGTGTTGTCAAGTTGGGATGCGCCGGGATGGTTGGCGGGCGGCTGTGCAAGCATGGACGGAAGGGCCGGAATAAATGTTAGTTTATCTGCTCGCATCCTTGCGGGGGCTGTTCTAGTATGCTTGCAGATAACCCCAATTTCAATTTTATGATGAATCAAACGATTATCAATTCGATTAATGAACAGGTGAAGCTGGAGATGGATTCAGCCAATCTCTACCTGTCGATGTCTTCCGCCATGCACGAAGCCGGGTTGACCGGTGCGGCCCACTGGCTGCGCGTGCAGTACCGGGAGGAGAACGATCATGCCCTCAGGCTGATCGATTACCTGATTGCCCGCGATGCGAAGATTGTCGTCCCCGCAGTGGATGCACCGCAGTACGACGCCAAGACGGCATGCGAGATTTTCGAGCTTGCCCTTGAGCACGAGCGTCTCGTGACGCGCAGTGTGAACAATATGGTCGCTCTGGCCAAGCAGGAGGGAGATTATGCGACGGAGATTTTCCTTCAGTGGTACGTGACGGAGCAGGTGGAGGAGGAGCAGAATGTGACGGATATTATCCATAAGCTTCGCCTCGCCCGCGATTGCGGCCAAAGCCTGCTGTTGATCGATGCGGAGCTGGCGAAGCGCGCCTACGTGCCGCAGGCATCGCAGGGTTGAGCCGGTGATGTTGTTTTCCGGGCCGGGGATGCGCTGCCGCGATGCTGCGCTTCCCGGCTTGTTTGTTTTCCGGGTTCGTGATATGCTGCGCGTATGGATTTGTCGAGTTTTAGAGAGGAGTATCTCAAAGGTACGTTGCACCGCAAGGATTTGCAGGAAGATCCGTTCAGGCAGTTCGATCTGTGGTTCAAGCAGGCGCTTGAGTCCGGCATTCCGGAGCCGAATGCGATGAGTCTGGCTACGGCCACGGCGGACGGCCGCCCGTCCCTGCGTACGGTGCTGCTGAAGTATTTCAATGAGGAGGGGTTCGTGTTTTTCACGAATTACGGGAGCCGCAAGGCGCATGAGATCGCGGAGAATCCCGAGACGTGCATGATGCTGCCCTGGGTGGTGCTGGAGAGGCAGGTGATCATTTACGGGCGTTGCGAGAAGATTTCGCGCATGGAGTCGCTGAAGTATTTCATGTCGCGCCCGAAGGAGTCGCAGCTCGGTGCGTGGGTGTCGCAGCAGAGTTCGGTTGTTTCCGGCCGCAAGCTTCTGATGATGAAGTTGCAGGAGTTGAAGAACAAGTTTTCCAATGGGGAGATTCCTTTGCCTTCGTTCTGGGGCGGCTACCGTATTGTGCCGCACCATTTCGAGTTCTGGCAAGGCGGCCCCGGCCGCGTACACGACCGTTTCATGTATACGAAGCAGGAAGACGGTTCGTGGACGATTGAGCGGTTGCAGCCGTGAGGCGTTTCTGTATGAAATGGCCTAGGTATGATTGAGTTGCCCGAGAGTCGCGTGCGGGTTGCCCAGCTTGAGGCATTGGTGTGATCCGTCCGCGAGGCATCAGCGGTTTTCTCGATTTCGTGCAAAAACGAGGGGTTATTCTGCTGCGTTGTGTTCAGGTGAAGGCTTTGAAGAGGGCTTGCATTTCGTCTTCGATCATGTCCCGGTTTTTCAGGGTTTGTCCGATTTCTTCGCGGAGGAGTTCGCGGTAGCGTTTGCGGAGGCGGTGGGTGTTGACGCGCAGGTAGTTTTCACTGAATCCGTGGCTGGCGGCGGTTTCGGCGTATTTGGCATCGTCCCTGTCGACGGTGAGGAAGATTTGCAGGAGGTCGAAGAGGGCTTCCTTGTGTTTGGCCTGCCATTCGGAGCGGAGGCGTTCGAGTACGTTCTGGAGGAGGGCGAAAGCCCATTCGCGGTCATAGATTTCATCCGGGGTGCCGGAGGTGGTGTCGGAGATTTCGAAGCGTGTTCCGGCTTGTTCCCAGTCGAGGGAGAGGTGCGGTGCCGCTCCGCCGCGTTTCAGGGTTTTGGCTTTGTCGGCTGCGTGGGAGATGTAGTGTTTGAGCGAGGCGAGCAGGAAGGAGCGGAATTTTCCTTTTTCCGGCGAGACGCGGTTCAGGTCCTGACGTTCGAACAGGGAGAGGAGGAAGCCCTGTACGATGTCTTCGGCATCTTCTTTGGCGGCTCCGTTGCGCCGGGCATAGGCGTACAGGGGGTACCAGTAGATTTTGCAGAGGTGCTGCCATGCCGTTTCGGAGGACGGTCCTTCCGAGTCTCCGGCCCGCAGGACGAGTGTCCAGCGGGTAGTGGAGAAGGTGCCGTGTGTCCGGTCGTTTTTCATGGGGTGGTGCAGAGGGTGGTTATAGGATGTGTTTGATGTCGTATCCGTAGAATTTCCAAGGACCGGGGTTCGTGTTCTGTCCGTTCGGCCTGGAACGGTACATGGTCACTGTTTCTATGCGTTCCGCCGTGTTTTTGTCCACGATGCAGGATGTCGCGAAGCGGATGCTGATGAAGTCGAATTTCTGTTCTTTTTGCGTTTGCAATAGTTCTTGCGCTTCATTTTCTACGTGAAAATGGGCGGGGTTGGTGTCTTTCCATTGCCGTGAGATGACCGGTCCCGCAGCTCCCCGGCAGGTGGCCATGATGCGTATAAATTCTTTCTCTGAGGGAAAATACGGGACGATGTTTTCCTGTTTGACGTAGCTTTTTTTCCATATCGCATAGAATTCTTCATATTTTCCGCTATCAAGGAGTTCCAGCCATGCCATGGCGGTTTTAACGCATGGTTCTTCCGCTCCTTTTCCGATTGGTGCTGGAGGTTGATCCGTTTGCCGGGATGGAGAGGTTATCGTGTCCGGATCCGTGGACAAAGGTTGAGCGTCGTATGAATAGACTTTCCATGTTCCATCGCTTTGCTGCTGCATGAATACCGTTTCGAGTACGGGGGCGCTTCCGGTGAGGGTGGTTTCAAAGTGGAGTTTGATCTTGTTTCCCTGGATCATGGTGGGGTCCAGATCATGGTCGGGAATGGAATATTTTTTTTGTCTGTTTCGGTCGGTGATCAAGGTGCGTTCGATGGTTTCGCCAAAATGCGTTCTGAGCCATTGGAGCCTGCGTGTCCATTTCAAGGAAGGCATGTGTGTTTTGGCTGCATCGGCCAGTTGCCTGTAACTTTCATCATATTTGAGCGTATCCAGCAACCGGAGCCATGCCTGAGCCGTCTGAATGCATTGTTCCGGTATATCCGTTTGTTGTTCAGGCTTTGTTTCGAGATGTGTTTGCCGGGTGGTCTCTGCCTGGTTCTGTTGAACGGCGGCGACGATGCCCGTCGTCAGGCAGAGGGTGCCGCAGGAAAAGAGGGCAGAAACGATGTGCTGTTTGCACCTTGGTGTTTTCATTTTGTTTGTTTCGTGGTCGTTGTTTGATTCCGAGCGGTTTATTGAATGTCGTGCTTGAGAGGGTTCCAGTCGCCGCCTTGGAGCTGTTTTCCGTTTTTCCCTTGTCCTCTGACCAGTACGGCGGTTTCGACGGCCTCAAAGGTGGCGGTCATGTAATCTCCGTGCGGCAGGCGCCGAGGAGGGCAAGGAGTGTTCGGCGAGCAGGAGGACAGCGAGGTAACAGGATGACATGGCCGTGCGTCTGTGTGCGGTGGTTGGTCGGTCCTGTAAGCCGCCTTTCTTTGATGATCGGCTTACAGGAGCGTGGGGCGACTGGTTATGGAAGGGGCTCGTCGGATGGGAGTTGCTCCGCATAATAGGCGGCCACTTTGCATGCTCCGTTGGTGCGACGATATACGATCACCGTTTCAATGGTGATTCCGTCGTAGCGGGATGAGCGGGTCGAGAACTGGATCGTGCGGGCATTGTATTCCTGATCCTCTGCCGGTGAGGTTGCACTTTTGCCGTCGTGAGTTTCTACCCATTCCTCTTCGAGGCGGGTGATGCTGTATCTCTTGTCGGGATCGGTGATCTGTTCCCTTTTGATAATCAAATCTCTTTCGGAAGGAGAGCTGAGGTCGGGCCGGTGATTTTTGATCCACGATATCCATTGAGCGGGGGAACAGTTTTCTTTGAGGCTGAAAGGGAGTTGCACGTAACTTTCGTTGTACTTGCCCTGGTCGATCAAGGCGAGCCATGCCAGAGCGGCCGCGGAGCATTGCGCCAAGTCTTCGGCATCGGCCGTGGGATTATCTGGAGCGGCGCTGCCGGATGCTGCCTGTTCCATGCCGGGAAGGATGAAGGCTGCGTCCGGCTGATCCCGGTTTGAAGTGGTGAAGAGCAGTTCTTCTTTGGCGACGGTCCATGTTCCGGTGTCCGGCTGTTTGGCGAGTACGAGCCGTTCGAATAAGGTGAGCAAGGGCATGGAGGATGGCGAGGCTTTGAAGGTGACGAGCGTATAGTCTCCGTCCGGCAGTCCTTTGAGGGTGCGGCAGGATTCCGTTTTCTGGTGTTGCCGGTTGTTGATTGTACCGAACTGTTGTTGCAATGTGTTCCATGTTGTCGTCCAGTCGGCCAGGGAGCGGTTGGTTTTGCCGGATCCGTCAAATTGGTTGTAGCTTTTTTCGTATTGGCCTGCGTCGATTTGTTCGAGCCATGTGCGAGCGAAGTCGGTCGGCTGGATTTCTTGGTGAGCCTGTGCCCCCGTTTTCGAGGCGGTGGAGGCGCTCTGGACGGCTGCGACGACTCCTGTGGTGAATGAGAGGGTGCCGCAGGCGAAGAGGAGGGGGACGAGGTATTTGTTTTTGAGCGTTGCTTTCATGATGATGTGGAATTGTTTGTGGATATGGAAGCTGTGTTGTCGGGGACGAATGCGTGTAAAGAGTTGTGTGGGTTTTCGTGAGGATTATTGTTCGAGGAGCGGTTTTGAGGGAATCATGGCCGGGTCGCGAGCTTCCGGAATGTCGAGGATTCTGCCGGCAGGGAGCCATTCACCGTTTTTCGGTTGTTTGATAAGGACGACGGATTCGATCAGTTTTCCCTCGGAGGCGGCAATGCCTCCCGGTATTGTTCCTGTGCCGGTGGCCTTGATGTATTCCCTGATCAGAGGAGCCGATGTTTCAGCGTGAAATGTGACGATCATCCACGAGTTTTTCGGCAAGCCCGGGGTTTCGGCGAGCATTTCGATTTTGATGTAACGGCGGCCGGTGATGATGCCGAAGTGCGTTTTCATGCTGTTGCAGGATTTTGCCCAGTCGGGCAATGTCAGGTTGTGGTTGCCGATGTGTTTATCCATTTGGTTGTAGCTTTTTTCATATTGGCCTGCGTCGATGAGTGAGAGCCATGATTGGGCTGTTTGAACGGCTTGGGATATTTCGTCCGATGGTGGTTCTTTGCCGGTTTCGGTACGGTCGTTCTGGACGGCTGCGATGACTCCCGTGGTCAGGGAGAAGGTGCCGCAGGCGAAGAGGAGGGGTATCAGGTGTTTTGTGAGATTATGTGTTTTCATGTGATTTTTTCATGGCCCGATGGATGAGGAATGAGGCTGCCAAGAGGATGGCTCCAGCGGCAATGAGGGTGGCGAAGGTTCCCTTATGGATGAAGGCCGGAGATGCATAGATGCCGAGCGATGCGCCTGCTGCGATGCCGATGAGGCCGCCTGCGGTGAGCCGCCAGTTGAGGTAGGTTGGGTGGGGAGGGGTGGCGGAGAGGGTTTCGAGGCTCGTTTTCATGATGCCGGCCTGCTGGTAGCGTTTGCCGGGGTCGCTTTCCAGTGCTTTTCGGACGATGTCGTTCAAAGGAGCGTCGATCGCGTTTTTGCGGAAGGGGGTGGAGAGTCGTGTGCCGGGGAGTTCTCCTGTAAGCATTTGGTAGAAGACGACGCCAAGGGCGTAGATGTCTGCCCGGTGGTCGACGTCGGATGGTGTTTCGAGTTGTTCGGGAGCCATGTAGGCGGGGGTGCCCATGACTTTGCCGTCGCGCGTGAGGACGGACGCATTGGAGTTTTCCTGCTGCGCGATGCCGCCGGTGGCGGAGGTTCGCTGTGCCGGTACGAGTTTGACGAGTCCGAAGTCGGCGACTTTGACGGTGCCTGCTCTGTTGAGGAGGATGTTTTCGGGTTTGATGTCTCGGTGGACGATGCCGCGGTCATGGGCGTATTGGAGGGCGTCGCAGATTTGGGGGACGATGGCGAGGGCTTCTTTGGGGTTGATGAGGCCGCGTTCCATGATGGTTCGCAGGTTGGTGCCGTCCACGTATTCCATGACGATGTAGTAGAGGTCGTCCTTTTTGCCGAATTCGTGGATGGCGACGATGTTGGGGTGGTTGAGTGTGGCGAGGGCTTTGGCTTCGCGGGTGAATTGTTCGGAGAAGGCGGCGTCTCCTCCGATTTCTTCAGGCAGGATTTTGAGGGCGATGAGGCGGTCGAGAGCGCATTGCCTGGCCTTGTAGACGGCTCCCATGCCGCCTTCTCCGATCAGTTTGATGAAGTCGAGTTCCGGGAAGAGCGGGGCGAGTTCTTCGAGGGAGGGAGCATGGAAGGGGGGCTGTGCGTTGTCTCCGATGGTGTCCGGCCGCATGCCCTGCCGGAGGAGGTCTGCGGGGTTCATTCCCTGGGGGAGGTTGTGGTCTGGTGAGTGGTGCATGGGATGGAAGGGGATGATGGCTTCCAGTGGTGAAAGACGGAAGCATGTTCTATTGTTACAATAAAAGAGGGTGAGGTGGCAATCTTATTCACGGCGGCGGAGGGGGAATGCGCGGGGAGAGGCGTCCGGCAGACTCCTGCCGATGATGGTGCAGGTTCCCGTGCTTGACGGGAGGCGGGCTTTCCTTTACTCTGTGTGTGCATGGCTTGCGGTGATGTTTTGGAAATTATGGCTCCGGCGGGTTCGTTTGAATCTCTCGCGGCGGCGTTGAGGTCCGGTGCGGATTCGGTGTATTTCGGCGTGGGCGAGTTGAATATGCGTGCTCGCGCTTCGGCCAATTTTACGCGTGACGATTTGCGGAAGGTGGCGCGGCTGTGCCATGCGGCGGGTGCAAAGGCTTATCTGACGTGCAATGTGATCGTGTACGATGAGGAGATGGCGGAGATGCGTGCGCTGTGCGATGAGGCGTTGAAGGCCGGGATCGATGCGGTGATCGCTTCCGATATTGCGGTGATTTCGTATGCGCATTCGATCGGGCTGCCGGTGCATATTTCGGTGCAGGCGAATGTGTGCAATCTGGCGGCCGTGCGTTTTTATGCGGCGTTTGCGGATGTGATGGTGCTGGCGCGGGAGTTGAAGCTTTCGCAGATTCGGCATATTATCGAGGGGATTGAGCGTGAGGATGTGCGGGGGCCTTCGGGCGGTCTTGTGCGGGTGGAGGTGTTCGCCCACGGGGCGTTGTGCATTGCGGTGTCCGGCAAGTGCTATATGAGTCTTGCGGGGTATAATTCTTCGGCGAACCGGGGGGCGTGCTATCAGCTTTGCCGCCGGGCGTATAAGGTGACGGATGCGGAGACGGGGTTCGAGCTGGAGATCGATAACAAGTATGTGATGTCTCCCCGGGATATTTGTACGATTCGCGTGCTGGATCAGTTGGTGGATGCGGGGGTGTCGGTGTTCAAGCTGGAGGGGCGTGGGAGGTCCGAGGATTATGTGGCGGCGGTGACGCGGGTGTATAAGGAGGCTGTGCAGGCTTGCCGGGAGGGGGCGTTTACGCCGGAGCGGGTGGAGGCATGGGAAGCGCAGCTGCACGGGGTGTTCAATCGCGATTTCTGGCACGGCGGGTATTATCTGGGCGAGGCGTGGGGCGAGTGGAGCGGCTGTTCGAATAGCCGTGCGACGGAGCAGCGGGTGCATGCGGCGAAGGTGACGCGTTTTTATGCGAAGAATGGGGTGGCGGAGCTGTTTCTGGAGGCTCTGGGGCTGGAGGAGGGGCAGTCGATTCTGGTGTGCGGGCCTTCGACGGGGGCTTTGCGCGTGGAGGTGGCGGAGATGCGGCAGGATGTGGATGGAGTGACGCAGCGTGTGGCTGCCGCTCCGAAGGGAGCGACGGTGTATGTGGCTGTGCCGGAGCGGGTGCGGAGGAATGATCGTGTGTATCTGGTGCAGCCTCGGGCACTGGCATGATGCCGGGAGTTTTTTCTGTTATGATGAAGGATGATTCATGGAACGAGTTGGTGAAGGCGTACCGCATGGGCGCCGAGTTGGGTGAGCCGGAGGCGCAGTTCCGCCTGGGTTCCTGCTTTGCGAACGGGTATGGCGTGGAGCAGGATAAGGAAGAGGCTGCCGGGTGGTATGCGAAGGCTGCGGAGCAGGGGTATATGCTGGCGCAGGCCGCGCTTGCCTTGTGCTATAGTTTCGGTAACGGGGTGCCGATGGATAAGGAGAAGGCGTTCGGCTGGTATCTGAAGGCTGCGGAGCAGGGCTATGCGAATGCCCAGTGCAATGTGGGCAATTGCTACGAGCTTGGCGAGGGTGTGCCCGTGGATCGGGCTGAGGCTGCAAAATGGTACCGATTGGCCGCCGAGAACGGGCAGGTGGACGCGATGATTTATCTGGCCGAGTATTATACGGCAGGGACGGGCGTGGAGAAGGATCTGGAGGAAGCCGCCAAGCTGTATTTTCGTGCCAAGGAGCTTGGTGCGGAAGAGGTGCCTGAGGGTTGATCGGTCAGGCGGAGAGCGGTTTTCTTGCCGAAGCGGAAGGCTGGTCGCCGTTCAGTTTTTGGCCTCCCAGATGAGGCTGTCCGGGTCGTAGGGCGGGTCTACCCGTTCTTCGTCGGGGACGGGGAAGTTGATGGCGCTGTAGAATTCTTCCGCGCTCGGCGAGACGAAGTTGGTGCGGAAGAGCTGGTAGAGCGGGGTTCCTTTGTCCGTGCGGTTCGGGTTGGTGTCGTCAAGGTCTTCGATGAGGAGGCAGAAGCCGAATTTGCCGCCTCCGATTTCGGAGATGAGCATTTCAAAGTCGTACCATTGTCCGGCTTTTACCTGAAAGGTGTCTCCTGTTTCGAAGCCGCCCGGCAGGTTGTTGGGTTCCATGGTGTCGAGTCGCAGGGCGTAGAGGGAGCGGCACAGGAGTTCGGTGTCAGTGGCGGTGCCGTATTGGGATCCATCGTGTATGGGTTGTTCTATTTCCCGTTCGCCGATGATTTTGCGTTCGCGGCCGGGGTCGATGGGGCCGTCTTCATAGATGGGGACTTTGACTTTTCTCGTGCCGACGACCCGGTATGTGGGTACTTCGATGTCTGTCGTCATGCCTTCGGGCATGGGGATGTGGGCTCTTCCGGCGTTCCATTGGAAGAGTTTGCACCAGTAGTCGATGCCGGGGTAGGTGACGGTGTCTTCTCCCCGGTCGAAGAGTTGTTTGCGGTGGGTTTCCCATGTGCCGTCCTGCAGGGAGTGGAAGCCGCACTGGAAGACGTTTTTTCTGTTGAATCGGACGGCCATGACGGAGTCGCCGATGCCGACGAAGCGGAAGCGGCCGGTTTTGGGGGCTTTGACTTTTCCTTTGTAGATGGCAACCCAGCGGGATTCGCTCATGGTGTCCGAGCAGCGGTAGGCGTGCGGTGCTTCTTTGTCTTCGCTGTTGGGCATGTAGAAGCAGGAGGTGTACAGTTTCGTTTTCGATTTCCAGAAGCGGCCCAGTAGGGAGGCGTTCCAGTTGCTTTTGTAGAAGTCGGCCAGCAGTTTGACGACTTCGGCGTTGGATTGGCTTTCCGCGTAGATGGAGGGTGCGCCGCTCTGGGTTTGCTTGAGGTCGTAGAGGGTGCCGGCGAGTGATGAGGCTCCGGCTTGTTCGCTGCCCATGCCGTATCCTCCGGCGCCAAGGTCGGTGCTGACGGAGCCGTTGCCGAATCCGGCAGCGATGACTTCGCCGGTGCCGAAGTCCTGTTCAGGAGGGGAGATGTCGATCTGGGGCATGGCGATGCTGCCGGCCGTTGCGGCAACGGCGATGGACGGTGCGATGGAGGATGCGGCGCTTGCGGGGCGGGATTGCAGTTGTTTGGTGACAGGGGCTTGCTGGCTGGGGGGTGCGTCGTTGGGTGGAATGTAGTGCGTGAGTTGGGCGGGGGGAGTGGTTTCGAAGAGTTTGACGCAGAAGTAGAGGATGGCTGCGGAGAGGAGGAGGCAGAGGAGGGTGACGGAGAGGGAGACCAGCCGTGCCTGCTTCAGGCGTGTTTTCAACGAGGCCAGTGCCGAAGGGGTGTTTTCGATGTGTATGGCCATGGTGTCAATAGGCGGACGGTGAGGAGGCTGTGGGAGGGTTGATGTAGGTGCCATCAAGCCGCCTGTTGTAGAAGTAGGGGTGGGACATGCCGTACGTTAGCGCCTTTTTGAGGTCGTTGGAGGAGTAAAATCGGGACCGCTGCAGGGAGGAGAGTGTGTTTTCCAGTTTGCGGAAGGCTTCCTGTACCTTGGCGCCGTACTTGGCCTGTACTTCGTTGTAGAGGGCTTTCGTGTAGGGAGTGATGCCGATGACGGCCCGGTTGTGCTGCATGATGCGCGTTTGCAGGGCGGGGATGCGGGTGGCGGCAGCATCGGCATCGGATTTGCTTTTGACTCCGGAGAGGAGGGTGTCGAGTTCGTTGACGATGGCGATGAGTTCTTCGATGGCGGCTTTGCGGTCTTCGCTGATGGTGGCGGAGGCTGCCGGGGGTGCGGCATGCAGAGTCAGTGCCCGGAGGCATGGCAGGATGGCGATGAGCACGGACAGGTGGCGTAGCGAAGTGAGGAGTTTCATGCGATGTGCGGGTTCAACATCCGGGGAGACGCGCGGTTACGGGATGAAACGTTTCTACAATCGGAAAGAGAGATTCGTTTCATATTGGATAATAATGTATTGCTGAGTTCGTGTCAATAAAAAAATGATGTGTGTTTGCGGATGGTCGGGAGGTGTGTCCGGGAGGTTGCAGACGGTTATTTGGAGCGGAAGATTTCGGCCAATTTTTTCGATCCGTAGGCGCGGGCGTGCATGATGCGCTGCATTTGCGTTTCGAATGCTTCACGCGTGTTTTTTTCGATCAGTGTTTCCATGCTTTGTCCCTTGTACGGTTCGCTGTGCATGACTTGTTTGATTTCCGACATCAGGCGTTCGAGTTCCGGAGCTGCCAGATCGGCGCTTTCTTTGTCGCGGATGTCGTTCAGGATGGAGATCGTTTGCCGGAAGAGGCCGTTCGGGCTGTTGTCGGAGCAGGCGGCAAGGATCAGGCAGAGGCCGGAGGCGGCAGGTATGAGGATGTGTGTTTTCATGTGTTCGATTGGTGTGTCAGGGGAAGGTGATTGTGATGGGAACATTGTCGAAGCGGGTAGCGTAGGAGAATCGGTCGCAAGCCAGATAGCCGCGCAGGGTTCCCGTGTAGGTGTTGCCGTTCCGTTGCGTGAAGGTGATGATGGCGGGAGGTTCGTTTTCTTTTTCCGGGTCGGGGTATGGGTGCTGTTCGTTGACGTTCCGTCCGATGAGTTGGTAATTGTAAAATTTGTGGGGATTGTGTGTGTCCGTATAGATGAAGCCGAATTCGGCTTTTGAGCCGTGCGGGTTGTATTCGATGGCGTTTAAGGAGTATGCTCGGTCGAGGCGGCCTTCGGTGCCCGTTTGCATTTCGATGAGTATGATCCGGTCATTTTCATCGGACGAGGCGAATCGTATGGTTGCTCCGGCGAGTGATGCAGGTGCAGTGATGGCGGGTGCTGTTTGGCCGACCGGGGCGGAGGGCTGGGTTTTCAGGCGGGCAGCGGCCTCTTTGTGTCCCAGTTCGGCAGCGGTTTGAAGGTTTTTGCGGGAGAGTTTGCGGTATTCCGTTTGTTGCTGCCCTGTGGTTTGAAGGGCACGCCGTTCGTAGTGGATGCCGAGCCGGTAGGCGGCGTGCGGGTCGCCTTTTTCCGTGAGGCGTTCGAGCCAGTGTTCGATTTGCCGGTACCGTTCCGGTTCCGTGGTGCCGGGCGGCATGCCTTTGCGTTCCTGATAGATGTCGGCCATCAGGGTTTGGGCGTGCGGGTCGCCGTTTTCCGCATCCTGAAGGATGAGGTTCCGAATGAGGGCATGGCGTCTGGTGTCGCTGCTGCCGAAGTAGATGCGGGCGAGGAAGACGCGGTATTCGGGCTGAGGGTCTTCCGCCAGGGCTCTGTTGATGAGTTCTACGGCTTTGTCCGTGTTTTGCGTGAGAGGCGGGATGCCACGGTAGTGTTGTTCGGCCAGTTTGAGTTGCGCCGCCGGGAGTTGCCTGGCGGCTAGCTGTAGCCATCGTAAGGCTTCGGTATGGTTTTTTTCGGTTCCTATGCCTTTTTCGGACATTTCATAGAGGATGGCTTGTGCCTGGGTGTGTCCGGCTATGCCGGCCCGCAGGAAGTGGGTGTGGGCTTTGTCCGGATCGGGTTCACTGTTTTTCTGGCCGATGTAGATGCATCCGAGCTGGTAGTCGGCTTCCGGGCTGCCGAGGGCGGCGGCTTTTTCAAAGCAGGAGATGGCTTTGGCGATGTCGGGCAGTGCGCCGGAATCCGTCGATTGTCCGGATAGAGTCAGGCCTTGTTCGAGGGCTTGTTCCATGGCAAGTTGCCTGCGACGTTTTTCGATTTGTTCCTCGGTTTCGGCTGGGGCAGGGTTTTGTTTGGGGGATTCTCCGGCAAGAGTGAGTTCCGGGGTGATGAGCTGAAGCGGCTGGGGCGTGTGTGCTGGCAGCGGGTGTTTTTCCGATTCGATTGCCGGGGGCGCGGTGTCGGGGGTGACTGCTGTATGCGGAATAGGCTGTTGTGCAAGGTACCATGCGGCTGCTCCTCCGCCGACGAGGAGTGTCGGCAGGAGGATGGCAAGCGTTATTTTGGTGGAGGATGAAGATGGCCCGGAGCAGGGTGAGGGTTGCCATGAGGGGTTGTCCGGCGGTTCGTTTTGCTGGCGCGTCCTCGTTCGGAGTGCGGGCGATGGATGGATCGGGGTTTCATCCGCCTTTTCGCCGGATGGCGAAGAGTGGTTGTCCGTTTCTTCTCGAAGAGGGAGGTGAGGGACATAGACCGGCACGGATGTGCGGTGTGCCGGGGTTGCCGTGTTTTGCCCGGCGGGAATGCCGGGCTGATTTTGTGTTGCCGCAGAGGGGGGCGGTGCGGCGGTGGGGCAGGGAGGGAGTGCGATGGATGTTTTCTGGGGTGGTTCAGGCAATGAGTCAACGGGGCGGCCGGGAGTGCAGCGCAGTGGCGGCAGATCAAGGGATGCTCCGGTTTTTCTGCGTGGAGGGGCGGGGAGGTCGTCGTTCATCGGAAGGTGGAGGTCGGTTTGTTTTGGTTTTGAGGGGTAGGTGATTAGGTGTTGTCCGGTGAGTTGGTGGCGTCGGGTTGCGTTTTTTTGTTTTGCAGGAGGTTGTCGACTATGTCGAATACAAGGGAGGATGCACAGAAGACGAGATAGATGACCAGAGGGAGGATCAGAGGTACGATGTTGCTTGCCAGTTGAAGCATGATGTAGGCTATGACGGAGTCGATGATTTTTTCGATGTTGAAGGTGGAGATGGTTCGATATCCTGCATCCAGCAAGCTGCCCCATGATGGGCCGGAGATGGCTTGGATGAGTTTGGTGAAGATTTGGCTGGCGAGGATGACGGGCATGCAGATGTGCGCGACGATGCAGGTGACGCGCAGGCAGAAGCGGGCGATGGAGATGCATTCCCTCCCCGGCTGGATGTCTTGTTTTGCAATGGTGACGAGGTAGCGGTCCGCCCGGAAGCATAGCCATGCCACGACTCCGCATACGGCAATTGCGGCGATGTTGCCCGGGATTTGCCTGCTTTGGATGAAGAGGCAGACGATGTAGTAGAGCTGGGCGATGAGGGCCAGTGTGCCGATAAGTCTGGGGATGAGCATGCTGACGAATGTGATGCGGCCCGATGTCAGTAGTTTGGCGTTGGTGGTTGTGAAGAGGTAGCTGATGTACTGGAGGAGGAAGCCCAAGATGATGCCGGGGAAGACCATGATCCATCCCCAGTCGCGGGAGACGGTGAGGCCTAGGGCGAGGCAAAGGACGGGCGTGCCGATCAGGGTGAGCATGACCTGGAGGGCGCCGATCTGGTTCATGCGGCCGCGCAGGGTTGCCGTGTTGTCGGGGTTGAGTTTCCCGAAGGTGATGATGGTGGTGAGCAGTTGGGAGATTTTATGATCCATGGCGAGGATGCCGCGTTGTTCGGAGTCGATGGCGGATGGCAGCTTCGGTGTATGGGTTTTATGGTTTTTCAGAATTTGCCCGACGGTCGTCCATTGTTTGTCGATGATGGAGATGGCGTAGGTGTCTTTCCCGATTGTGCCTTGTTGCAGGTGGGAGCGCAGGTCGTCAATGGTCATGGGGCCGATGTTTTCTTCCTGTTCGTTGCGGTAGCAATAGATGGCTTGAGTGTTCATTGCGGTGCAGGTGTGTGGTCAGTATGTTTGGCGTGTTTTTGCCTGGGTTTGTTTCAGTTTTTGCTGCCTTGTTTCCAGTGTTCGTTCTTGCTGCTGTTGTCGTGTGTGGAGCTGCTGCATGGCGCTGATGCGGTTTTGGGTTTCGTCCGGTGTCCAGAATATGCCGTCCGTACGTGCGCAGGAGGTGAGGCACAGGATGCCTGTCAGGATGAGGAGGGTTCCGTTCATGGCAATGTTATTTGATTTGCAGGGATGCGAGCTGGGAGCGTTGCGAGGCGTATGTTTTCCGGCCGGCCTGCATGCGTGCGATTTCGCCCCGGAGCTGAGCCAGTTCTTCACTTTTGGCCGTGTTTTGGGTGGCTTCGCGAGCGATGCGGATGTCGGTGTCGAGGACGTTGATGTTTTGGTCGATGCGTTGCAGTCCTTCGTTGATGGTTTTGTTGTGGGCAGCGATGGATTCGGTGGTTCCGGCTTTTTTCAGGGCTGCTTTTTGCTGTTTCATTCCGGAGATGTCTTTGGCGAGGGCGGTGTTGCCTCGGTTGAGCTGCGTGATGCGTTTACGGCTTTGTTCGATGTTGGCTTCCAGATAGGCGGCGTGGGATTCGTAGGCGGCGCGTTCCCGGACTTTGGATTTCCCCCAGTTTTCGCCGATTTTGTAGCCGATGAGGCCAGTGATCAATCCGGCGCCGGCGGCGATCAACCCAGCCGTTTTGTTGTCGGCTCCTGCCAGCCGGGCGATGCCGTAGCCTGCTGTGGCTCCGGCCAGTGTGCCTCCGGCGGCGCCGATCGTTTTTCCCTGGGCTACGGTTTTATCGGCTTCGGTGCCCTGGTAGTTTTCCAGAAAGGCGCAGGAGTTGACGAGGGGGAGGCTTGTTGCGAGGATGAGATGGGCGATGATGTTCGTTTTCATGTGGATGTTTCGATGGAGGTGGGCCATGCGGCAGAATGGAGGGCCGGTTTTTCCATTCTGCCGCGAGGAGGGGGGCTCAGAAGGCGTAGGATGTGCCGATGCGGGCGTTTTGCTGGACGGTGTCGCCGGTGGTGGTGATGCCGTATCCCGCGGTGAGGCTCCAGTTGTCCGTCAGGCTGTAGGCTGCGCCGAGGTTGAATTCGAAGGCGCAACGGCCGGGGTCTACTCCTCGGACAGTGGCGCGGTTGCCTTGGGCATCCTGTATGCGTGCGGCGGGGTTGGTTCTTGCTATGTCAGGGATGACGGAGGCATCGGCCATGAAGGACCATGCCGCCAGGTTGTGGCGGATGCCGATGCCGATCGGGATGCGGGTGCGGTTCAGGCTGTTGCCCGTGAATCGGTAGTCGCCGTTTTCACCGGGGAGGGTGAATGCGTCTTGCTTGCCTGTGGCATATTGGATTCCGGCGAAGGCATATACTGCCGTGGATTGGGTGACGGCATACGACCATGCGAGGCGCATGTCGAGCTGCCAGACCGTTTCATCCCATGAGCCGCGGATGCCGATGCCGGGCAGGTCCGAGCTGGCGATGGTGCCATGGTTGCGGGCGATTCCGAATGCTCCGGTCGTGGACAGCCAGAGGCTGTGCTGCTGCTGTTGCATGAGCCTGATGTTGGCATAGGCCCCGCCGAGCAGCGTGTCCTGATCAATGCGGCCATAACCGAGTTTGGTGGTGTTTTTGCCGAAGGTGTGGCCCAGCCCTGCGCCGATCTGGAGATGGGGTTCTACTTGATATTCGCCGCCCAGCGCTGCCCCCCATGCGGAGTAGTCGTATCCGGCGTGGGTGCCGTTCGAGCTTTGGCGGTAGAAGTTGCCGATGGTGTCGAACCAGACGGCGCTGCGTCCTGTGGTATCGAGGCTGATCCGGGTGGAGTGGTTCCGCAGTATTCCGGAGAAGCTGTCCAGATTTTGGGTCGATGCCCAGAGGGTGTTGATGGAGGCGTCGGCCAGTCCGGCGGGGATGTCGGCGTTTTGCGGGTGTCCGGGGTCGCCCGGGGTGTCCGGCGTGCCGGGCGTTTCTTCGGGGTCTCCGGCGATGCCGGGTTCATCGGGGTCGGCCGGTTTTTCGACGGTAATGTTTTCGGAGGTCCATGTCCACGTTTTCGTTTCCGGGTTGTAGGCGAGTTCCGATTTGTCTGCTGTGATGCCGACGAGGTTCAGGGAGATGGACGAGGTTTGCGATAGGTCGCCGTTGATTTGCAGGAGGGTGTATGTGCCGCTGGAGAGGGTTGTGTGGCCGTTGTCCGCCAGGAGGTTGAAGGTTGCTCCGCTGAGGTCGGCGTTTCCGGTGAGCGTGAGTAGGGGCGCCGATCCGGTTCCTGAGAGGCGGAATTCGAGGGTGGCTCCTTGCATGGAGACGCTGGCAGCGCTCAGGCCGACCGGGCGATCGCCGGATACGATGAGGGTGGAACCCGGAGCAAAGACGGCTTTTTGCTGGAAGTTCATCAGGCCGCCGTTGCGGAGATGGGTGATGCTTCCGGCTTCAGTCTGGTAGTTGCTGCCCTGGTAGACGGCGTTTTCCTTGACGAGGAAGGTTCCTCCGTAGAGGGTCGTTTCTCCTTTGACGGATGTCAGGCGTGACTGGGCGAGTAGTCGTTCCCGTGTTGCAGCATCAGGATTCAGACTTTCCCTTGCCAGAATGGCCTCCAGATCGACAGCAGTATGTTCGCCGGAAAGGACGATGGTTCCGGTAGCGACTGTTGGTGTGTCGGCTCCTTCGGGAATGTAAGCGTTCAGGATGACGGGGGCTTCCGAGTCCAGTGTGATGGGGTCATAAAAAGTGATGTTCTGTCCGTCGTTGGCAGCAAGTTCGAGTTCGCCTAAAGTATATGGAGATGCTTGATAGATGGCATTTAAAGCTGCACCGTCCGGAGTTTTTACATAGTTTCCACGGAAGACAGTACTCTTGTTGTCGATGATGGATAGATCGAAGTTGAAGTTGATCGCTCCACCCAGATTGCCGGCGCTGTTGTTTGAGAATATAACCGAATTATTCCCCTTAATCATGAGTGTGCTGCCGGACAGACGGATCGCGCCTCCGTCGACCTGTGCCGTGTTGGAATCGAAAATGATCGAGTTGTTGTTGCGGATTTGTGCTTCGTGATGATATCCCGAGTTATCAAGGAAGATCGCTCCTCCATTTTTGCCTGATGTATTTCCGAGGAATGAACAGAATCCGTTGTCCGAAAGGTTAACGTCGCTACGGAATGAATGGATGGCGCCTCCGGATTCCACTGCTGTATTTTTCGTGAATTCGATTCTTTCGTTATGATTCAGGTTCAGGGTAGCTGCATATGGTGCCGAGGTGGCAATGGCTCCTCCATTTTTGCCTGAGGTATTTTTCTGCCATAGGATGGTGCCATTGTGGTTGATGTCGATATTCGAACATCGAATGGCTCCTCCCGATTCCGTGCTGGCGTTTTCTTCAAAGACGAGTTTGCCGTTTTCAAGAATGGAGCTCAATGAAGAAGGAGAGGCGTAAATGGCACCTCCTGTGGATTTGGTGAAGTTCTTTGAAAATTTCACATCGTCGTTCTGATTCAAGGCCAGCGTGCCGGAGATGGCTCCTCCGTCGCTCGTCGATTTGTTGGCGCTGAAGGTGATGTCTTTATTGTCAAATATGATGATCGTTTTTCCGGATGAGTTGATGGCCCCGCCGCTTCCTTGAGTGGCTTCATTCGAAAGAAATGCCAGAATGCCGTTGTCGGTGATTCGTAAATTGCAGTCGTACATCTGAATGGCTCCACCGTTACTGGCGGTGTTGGATGAAAATTCGACATAGGCATTTTGGCTGACGCTCAGTGGGCTGCTGTCATTGTTGGCATTGTCGATGGAATGATGGTAAATGGCGCCACCGGAGGTGTTTCCGCATGAGTTATTCGAGAAGATCACTCTACCGTTGAGTGAGAGTGTGACGGGGCTGTCCCATGCCGCAATGGCACCGCCTGCTCCGTTGGGGGCATGATTGTTATCGAAAATAACGCTGGTGTTGAGGCGCAACATCACGGAACTATCAGTCGCCTTGATTGCGCTACCGCTCGTATTGTATGGCTGGCGGTGGTTATGGGCATAAAATCCGAGTGTATTTAAATTTTCAATCATCAGGCTGGATCCGTTATCCAACTGAATTGCCTGTCCGCTGTAGGTGGCTGAATACGCCGGACGGAAGATGACATCGAATAAACCTTTGTCCTCAATGCCCGCAGCAAGAAAGAAAGATGTACCGGACAAGGAGATTCTCGTCGCGGCGGGAGATTCTGTACCGGAGCCGTAGGAGGTAAACACCAGGCTGGTAAGGACGGGATAGGATGCCGGATTTTTGAATCCGACGAGAGGTACATCGCTGGGAGGTTGAGCAGCAGCGTATACACGATTGGTTTGAAGGCATGCTGAAATGCCGATGGGTACAATGAGTGCGCGAAGAGGAAGAGGTAAATGGATTTTCATAATGTGAGCGGAGGGATATAAAATTGGTATGAGGTGATAGGTTGGGATGGAACGAAGTGGTTATTTCAGGGTAATGGTGACAGGCGTATTCCGATAGACGCTTTCCGTTGTCTGCCATCCGCCGTCGATGACGTATCCGTTCAAATATCCCTTGTATGTTTTTCCTTGGCGGCTGGTAAAGGTGATGGTGGCAGGTTTGGTCGAGTCTGCGTAATTTTCGTCGCCGGAAAGAGTATATGTATTTATTTTGCGTCCGTTGTCAATCGTATACGAATATTCAAAATTCGCCTTTTTCCCGCGTGGTCGGTAGGTAATACTATCGGTTGCGACAGAGTTGACGGTGCCGGAGGTCGCGGTTTTCATGCGGATTGTGTCACCCCCTTGTATGGAGATGGTGGCTCCGGCCAAGGAGGCGGGCGCCTGTACAGGGCCGTTTCCTCCAGAAGTGGCTGGGGCAGGGAGGATGGTGTTGCAGTTGGACAAGGTGCCGCAGGCGGCCAGTACGAGGAGGTGCGTGGTTTTTTTCATTTTGGTGTTTCTTGGTTGTCAGTGTTGTGGATGCCGTTATGGAGACGGAAGTGTTTATTGTCGAAGGCTTGTCATGCCTGTTGAATGTTCAGAAGCGTACCGATTCCCAAAACGCCTGAGAGCCGAAGGCGTTGGTGAACATCATGCGTGCGAATTGCATGTCCAGTTCTTTGGCGACGTCGGGATCGAGGAGTTCTTTCCATGGTTTGTCCGGTCCGGCGGCTTCCTTGAGTTTGGAGATCAGTTCTTTGATTTTAGGGGCGGCTACGTCGGCGCTTTTTTTGTCGGAGACGTTTTTGATGGTGGAAAGGAGCTGTTTGGCTAGTCCGTTTGGCGAGTTGTCGGAGCAGGATGAGAGGCAGCAGGCGATTAAGGCGACTGTGGCCGCGGAGAAGACGGAATAGTGTGTCATGACGGTGTTGTATGGAGAGGTGGTGGATGAATGCGGGAAGATGGGAGATATGATCCCGCCCGCAGAAGTGGATGGATCAGCTTCCGCGGACGGGATTCCCACAACGAAATCAGTTGCCCTTAACGGTGGTCGTGTAGGTGGTTACGACGCCGAGGATGTTTTTCCGGTGCGTATCTACGCTGGAGACGGAGGTGATGCCGCCATTCTTTTTGGCGGCTTCAATGGAAGAATCTCCCACTGCGACGAGGCCGAGGTAAGAGGTGGCTTCGGCTGTGCCTGTGCGGCTGCCCCCGGAAGCCGTGGCGGCGATGGGGTCGGCGGCGTTGGTGTAGATGACGCCGATGGGGCGTTCGGTGATTCCTCCGCAGCTGCAGAGGAATGAGGCCGCAGCAATGAGGCAAACGGTGTTTTTCATGTTGGTATCTATTGGTTATTCGGTTTTCGATGATGCCACCAAAGTTTGTTTTGGTGGATTACGACACAATAGATACTGTATTTGTAATACTGTGGCCGCCGGATGGTTGTCTGCCTTTTATTCCGTTTACGGTGAGGCATTTGTTTTGAGGTATGAAGGCTGTTTTTCCTTGATGCGTTTTCCGGCGGTTTGCCATGGAGATGCTATCATTTTCCCATTTGTTCATTTTAGGCAGATACTGCATCTTTTTTCTTTCTTTTTGTTGACACAGTATTACAAATACAATGATGATTTCAGACTATCAATTGGCTCAACGGTTTGTGGAGTCGTCCGGAATGCGGTGGTGCGATGCCGTGCGGCTTGTGTTGGATTTGTACGACCATGTGCCCGAGAATGTGCGCCGTTCCGCTGATGCCTGTTTTCTGCGGATGAAGGAGATGGTGGAGCTGGGTGCGGAGGCGCACAGGGTGCGCCATGCGACACGTTCTTTGTCCGAGGTGATGGAGCTGAGTATTTCTGCCCGTTTGCATCGGAGGTTTGCCACTCGTTCCGATTTGCGGTATTTTGCCCGCAGGATTTTACGATCGGTTCCGGAAGCGGCCGGGCGTCCTTTGCGGGCGATGAGTACGCGTGAATGCCGGGGTATTCTGACACGCACGTTTCATACGCCTGCGCAGTACAGGAAGGGGCGCGCTTTTCTCAGCAGTGTGTTTGCCTACGGGGTGCGGCAGGAGTGGTGCGAGGAGAATCCCGTTCTGCGTATCGAGGTTCCGGTGGTGCGGGAGGGTGAGATCAGGCCTTTGTCGATGGCGGAGATCAGGCGGCTTCTGGATGTGGCTGGGCGCGCGGAATTTCGGGCGATTGCTCCGGCTCTGGGGTTGATGCTTTGGGCCGGAATTCGCCCGAACGAGGTTCGGCGGCTGCAGGCGGAGGATGTCGATCTGAGGCGCGGGTTCGTGTATGTGAAGCCGAGGCATTCCAAGACAGGCGGCGGCAGGCAGGTGCCGATTCGTCCTGCTCTGCAGCGTTGGCTGCAAAAGCATGGGATGCCTTGCGCATGGAGTTTGTCCGGTTGGAGCAGGCGCTGGAGGTCTTTACGGGCAGCAGCGGGGTTTGAGCAGTGGCAGCAGGATGTGCTTCGCCATACGTTTGCGAGTTATCATGTGTTGTGTTTTGCCGATTTGCCGATGTTGCAGCTTGAGATGGGGCATCGTTCCGTGGAGTTGTTGAGGACGCGGTATGTGAATGTTTTGCGGCTGAGGCGGGAGGAGTGCCGCCGGTTTTTCGAGTGTATGTGAAGGGGGGGCGCTTCCGTGGCGGGATGCCCGTTTGTTGAGATCCGGTGTTGACTCTTTGTGTGGCAGTGGGTAGGATCGGGGAGATGGTTCGGTTGCTGCATGTGCTGGAGATGCTGGTTGGGTTCGTCGGGAAGAAGCCATGGTTGAGCGCTTTCGTGCTGTGTGCAGTTTGCGCCGTTGTGTCCAGGGTGGCGGTTCCGCCGTTTTTGCATAACGACGATTGCCAGATTCAGTTTCTGCTGGCGGATGGAGGGATGTTTTCCTTTTATACGAATGTTTGTCTGGCATCGGTGTTGGGATGGTTTTCCGATGCAGTGCCGTCGGTGAGCTGGTATCTGGTGCTGCTGGTGGGCGCGGGTTTTGCGGCTTTTTGGTGTGTGACGGGTTGCGCTCTGGAGGGTGCATTTGCACGGCGGCATGATGGAGGAAGGTTTTTTTTGTGGTCCAGATTGATGGTTTTGATTTTTTGCGCTTATTATGCGTTCGAGTGTTTGTCTTATATCCAGTATACGCAGATCGGTATTTTTTGTGTGCTGGGTGCCGTTTGGCTGTTGTTTTCAGCCGTTGAGGGGAGCAGGGGTGTTTTTGGTCGGAGGGTGTTGTATGCGTTTGGTCTGTGGCTGGTTGGAGTTTGCCTGCGCTGGGATGTGAGCTGGGTGGGATGGTTTTTCTGTGCCGGGTTTGCCGGCGCGCTGTGGCTGAAGAGGGCGTCTCGTGCGGCGCAGGTGCGGTTTTGGGCGGTAGCGGTCGTTTTCGTTCTGGCATGCCTGGGGTTGAAGTGGGTGCAGGAGGAGGCGTATGCCGGATGTCCGGAGTGGGAGGAGGCTGTACGTTTGCAATGGGATCGGGTGGCGGTGCAGGATTATCCGGATTGTTCCGGCAAGGATAAGTCGGATGCCTATGCTGCGCTGGGGATCCGGGGGTTCGAGCTGGAGGCGTTCAAGTCGTTCGTGTATGTGCCAAGGATGGACGATGCGGTTTTGATGTCGAAGGTGAGGGAGGTTCACCAATCGGGGGCGGCCGGGTTGTGGGGGGTGGAGCAGTTGGGCAGGCTTGGTTTTCCTCCTTTTGACGGTTCCAGAATTTTGCGGATGGTGGATAGCGGGGAGAAGGTTGCGTTCTGGGTGCCGTTGGGCTGTTTGTCGTTGCTGCTGGTGTTCTGTTCGTCGAGGAGAGGGGTATGGCCTCTGGTGCCTGTTCTCGGTGGTTTTGCAGGGTATGTGGCCGTGCTGGTTTTTTTGGATCGTTGCGTGCCGCGGGTGCTGAATCCTGCCGTGGCTGTGGCGGGGCTGGCGGTGATGGCGTGGATGCCGGCCTGTGCTTGTGCTGCAGGCCGCCGGAGGTGGGTTCAGGTGGCGGCAGGTTTCGCGTGTGCGGGCTGTGTGGTGTTTTTATGCCGGAATTACGGTTGGGTGTTTCGCAAGGCTTTCAGCGGGCAGGAGCGTGTTCCGGCTTTCGTTTTTTGCCAGTCGCATCCGGATGAGCTTTTTTTGCTGCTTTGCCAGCCGGGTGGGACGGGGCTGCTGCCGGAAGGTGTGACCGGTTTTTCGAGGGAGTTTTTGAAGTCGACCAATATGTTTCCCGTCGGGGACGGGTGGATGTTTTATTCACCTGTTTACCGGGCCGAGTTGCAGCGGAGAGGGTTGGAGCATCCTTTCGCCGCTTTGGTGAGGGATGATGTTTGGCTGGTGGCGCAAGATGAAGAGGGAGGGTTGCCCCGGTTTGTTTTGAAGTTGGCCGAGGATGCCTGCGGTTGCCGTTTGGAGGCGGTGCGTATGCAGTCGGTGGGCGGTTTCGCTTTCTGGAAGTTCAGGCGGGCCGCCGCGTTTTGAGGCAGGTGCGGTGTGTCCATGCCTGTTTTGCCGTCGCGCCGGGTTATGGCGCGGGGGCGACGGTGACCCATGTGCGGGCGGTTTGCGGCGAGAGGGTGCGGCGGATGTAGGTTTGCATGTCTGCGTGGCCGATGTGCCGGATGCGTTCGGCGTGTTGTTCGAAGTAGTCGGAGGGGAGTCCGAGGAGGGTGTCTACGGCGATGCTGGAGCAGATGCGTTTGTTGGATTGCCGGGCAATGAGGAGGGCCGAGAGGGCTGTGGCGCGGGTGCGTTCGAGTTCTTCGGGGGTGATGCCGGTTTGCGCGATGCGGTCGAGGAGTTGTTCGAGGGCTTTGCGGGCGGCGGGCAGTTGTTCGGGGGAGGTGCCGAGGTAGTAGACGATGTTTCCGGCGTCTATGCCGCAGAATTGGGTGGATGAGGCGTAGTAGGCGAGGCCGAGGCGTTCGCGGATTTCGGTGAAGACGGGGCCTGCCATGTCCTGGCACCATTCGTTGAGGAGGGAGGCAAGGGCGAAGTCCGGCGAGGTGACGGGAGCTCCGGGCAGGGCGACGGCAAGGACGGCCTGTTCTTTGTCGAGTACGAAGGCCGTATCCCCTGCGGTTTGTGGCGGCGTGGGCGTGGTCGAGGGGCGGCTGCCTGCAGGCATGCCGGAGAGGTGTTCGCGGATGTGAGTGAGGATGAGTTCCGGGTCGATGTCTCCGGTGATGCAGAGGACGGCATTTTCAGCGCAGATGATGCGAGCATGCTGGTCGATGATGTGCTGGCGGGTGATGCCGGAGAGGCTTTCGGGGGTGCCTCCGGTGGGGTTGCCGTAGCTGGCGGTGCCGTAGCACTGGCGGCGCAGGTTCTGGAAGGCGAGGGAGGGAGGGTCTTCGAGGATGTCGCGGGCGTCGGCGATCATGGCTTCGCGTTCGTTTTCGAGGGCATCTGCGGGGAAGGTGGGGCGGATGCAGATATCGGCCATGAGGTCGATGGCGGTGCCGATGTCGTCGCTGAGGCAACGGGTGCTGACGGTGAGCGTGTTGTTGCCGGTGGATGTGTTGATGGAGCCGCCGAGGTTTTCGAGGGCGGCGGCGATTTCTTCCGAGTTGCGGCTTTTGGTGCCTTTGAGGAGGCATTCTCCGAGGAGGGTGTTGATGCCGGCGGTTTGTTCCGTTTCCGTCGGAGATCCTGCGCCGAAGGCGATGCAGGCGTGGACGAGAGGGAGGCGCATGTCCGGACGAAGGATGATGCGCAGTCCATTGGGCAGTGTGTGTGTGTGGAGCTGTGGCCGGGCGGCTGTTTCTTCGGCAGCGGTTGACGGAGGGTTTGTGCCGGTGGGGTCGATGCTGATTTCAGTGAGGCGTTCGGTGCCGAAGTAGGTGCGGATGAGGGTTTGCAGGTTTTCGGCGGTGACGCGGGCGAGGGCTTCATGCCATTCCTGCATGAGGCCTGTGTTGCCCGTGTGGAACCACGAGAGGGCGGTTTCGCTGGCGAGGCCGTTGGCGGTGGAGATTTGCTGGAGGCGTGCCGATTGGATTTGTTTGACGGCGCGGGCGATGCCTTCGCGGAGGTCGGTTTCGGTGATGGCGGCGATTTCTTGGAGGATGAGGCCGCGCAGGGTGTCCCTCTGCTGCCGGTCGACGTCGGCTTCGATGACGAAGGCTCCTTCTTCACCCTTCCCGGGGATGATGGTGGTGCTGATGTCGTAGGCGATGCCTTGCCGATCATGCAGGTTGCGGTAGAGTAGGGCGGTGCGGCCCGTGCCGAGGATGTGGGAGAGGATGGCGAGGGGGGCTGCTTCGGGAGATTGGGCGTCGGGTATGCGCCATGCAAGCATGAGGGTGCTTGTGGGCTGGGCGTATTCCCGGCGTTCGGTGCGGCAACCCCATTGGCGCGGTTCGGGGACAGGGGGGAGGAAAGCAGGGTCGGCGGGGGAGAGGTGCCGGGTGAGAGCGGTTATTTTTCGGATGGCCGCTTCCGGGTCGATGTCTCCCGCGATGGTGATGAAGGTGTTGTTCGGGGTGTAGCGCGCGGCGTGGTAGTCGAGCATGTCCTGCCGGGTGAGGCGGTCGAAGGCTTCCCGTTCGCCGAGGACGGGGAGTTTTCGCGGGCTGCGTTTGTAAAGGGTGCCGATGAGGGTGCGGTACGCGAGGTCTCCGGGGTCGTCCTGGTACATGGCCATTTCCCGGCGGATGACTTCTTTTTCCTTGTCGAATTCTTCGGCGGGGAAGGTGGGGTGGTAGACGAGTTCGGCGAGGAGTTCGAGGAAGGTTTCCCATGCTTCGGCCGGGCCGTCGATGTGGTAGACGGTGCGGTCGGTGGAGGTGTATGCGTTCCAGTGGCCGCCCAGTGCCTGTACCTGTTCCGCGAGTTGCTGCCCGGTGTGGTTCCGTGTGCCTTTGAAGACCATGTGTTCCAGCAGGTGGGAGAGTCCGCTGCCCAGGTGGCTGCCTTCCTGCATGGAGCCTGTGCGTACCCATATCTGGAGGGAGACGACGGGGTGCGCGGCGCAGGGGCGAAGGAGGACGGAGAGGCCGTTGCCGCAGGTGTGGGCGCGGGTAGGTATTTGCATGGGAGGATTGTAGTACGCGCGGTGCTCGGCTGGCAAGCGCCAAGTCCGTGCTGTGTTGTTTTATCTGTCTGCTGCAGGGCTGGCAGGGTATGAAAAACGCGTCCATGCAGGCATGGACGCGTGGTTGTTCGAAAACGGTTCAGGCTGTGCCTGCCGCAGGGTTACTTTTTGGCCGCAGGAACGACGACGGACGGTACGGTTTCCGTCGGAGTGGGCTGTTGCTGCTGGCAGCAGCAGGAGGCAAGGAGCATGGCGGCACCTGTGAGGGCGAGCATGGAGATGGTTTTCATCGTGTTTTTGTGTTTTATGGTTTTCCTGGCCCGTGGATGGGTAGGCTGAGGCTAGATTAGCATTCGTTGCCGTTTGTTGGCAAGTGCAAACCGTATGGTTTGCCCGGCACTGAAGACAAAAAACGCGTTCATGCATGTCATGAACGCGTTGTACGTACTCGAAAGATCGTATTTGCTATCGAGAGGGCTTACTTTTTGCAGCCCTTGGTGATTACCTGATTGCCTTGATCGACGACGGGATCCGGCTGCTTCTGCTGGCAGGAAGCGAATACGAAGGCGACGCTGGCGAGAGCGATCATGGAGATAGTTTTCATATCTTTGTTTTTCTTGTTGTTGGGTTACCCTCAAGTCCGCAGGGGCTGAGGTCACAGGAAATATAGTGTTCTTTTGTCTGTTTGCAAGCTCAAAGTGAGGGGATTCGGGCGTTTTTTTCATTTTGTGCGCTGTTACGTGCAGAGAAGTACACAAAATGTGTTTCCGGGAAGGTGCTGCCAGCGTTGCAGCTGAATAATCGAGAAAGGAGGCGGAGGTCCCTGTGGCGATTTTTAGGCTTTTACCATATGCAAAACGCGTCCACGAGTGATCGTGAACGCGTTTGAAATGGTTGTGACGGGAGGGTCATGCCTCCCGGATCACTTACTTCTTGTCCTTCTGGATCGTAACAACGGGGGGCTGTTCGACCGGCTTGACTTGCTGCTGCTGTTGGCAGGAAGCGAACACGAAAGCAACGCTGGCGAGCGTAAGCATGGAGATGGTCTTCATATGATGATGATTGTTGTTTTTGGTTTGATGTTGTTGTCCAATCTTCTTCCGAAGAGAGGAAGACACAGGCAATATAGGATATGGGCGTGCGTTTGCAAGTCTAAATTGAGGCTGCGCTGCATTTTTGCCTTTGCCGATAAGCAAAACGCGTCCACGAGTGATCGCGAACGCGTTTGAAATGGTTGTGACGGGAGGGTCATGCCTCCCGGATCACTTACTTCTTGTCCTTCTGGATCTGAACCTGAGGAGTCTGTTCGACAGGCTGCTGCTGCTGTTGCTGCTGCTGGCAGGAAGCGAACACGAAAGCGACGCTGGCGAGAGCGAGCATGGAGATGGTCTTCATATGATGATGATTGTTGTTGTTGTTTTGATTGGTTATCCTGCCCACGCAGTGAGCAGATGTCTGATTCACTATACATGCTGCGTGTCCGATTGCAAGCCCAAATTATCTAGAAGATAGAAAATTTGAAGGTGAGATGCGCTGATAATGTGCGTTTTCACGTTACCGCGTTCCTGCGTTTTTTATGGCGCGAAGAATGATGGCGGCAAGGATGCACGGGAGGCACAGCAGTGCTGCGATGCTCCAGCGGATGTAGGGCCAGCAGATGGCGAAGCTTCCGTCCTTGGCGTCGTAGACGTAGGTTTCCCGGTCGTCTGGCGAGATGAATATCCAGATGGCCGGCAGGAGGAGCCCTGCCAGTACGAGGAGGAGCGTTCCCGAAGACTGCGGTGCAGGAGGATGTTGGCGAGTCCGTTCTTCTGGCGGTTCGTTGCGTTCCAGTGCGCCGGTTGCATGGTGCCGGGGCGGAAGGAGGGGCATGCCGGTGTCCGCCGCTGGAGCGGCGGTCGACGCGGTTGGCGGCTGCTCAGCTGCCGGGGCGGATGTGTGTGCCGGCGGTTCGCTGCCCTGGCCGAGCGGCGCACCCGTGCGAACATGGATGTATTCCCGGCATTGCGGGCAGCGCATGACGGCTTTTTCCTCGATGTGTGCGGGGTAGGTGTACCGGTATCCGCAATAGGAGCATGTGGCGGGGAGCCGCTCGGTGTCTTCAGTCATCGATGGGGAAGAGTTCGGTGCGGGAGAGTCTGTTTTCCGGCGCCTGCCGGAGTTCGGTGAGGCGTGCGCGGAATTGTTCGCAAAGGTCCTTATGGGCTTCGGCGACGTTGTTGCGCTCCTGCGGGTCGTTTTTCAGGTTGTAGAGTGCGCCTGTGGCCGGAGCCTTGTCACTGGGAGAAAGGCCGTTGAGTCCGCGGCGAATCGGCGCGCCGGGCGGGACGTATTTCCAGTCTCCGCTACGGAAGGCGAGGTTTTGTCCCATGCTGTTGAGGATGTGTTCGGAGCGTCCCTGAGAGGTTTTTCCGAGCAGGGCGGGGAGGAGTTTCTGGCTGTCGGCGGGATGTTCCTGTTCTCCGGGGAAGAGCTGGCCGAGGGTGGCCATCAGGTCCATCTGGCAGAGGACGGCTGTGCTTTCACCGGGGCGGACAGCTTTGGGCCAGTGGACGATGAAGGGGATGCGCGAGCCGCCTTCGAGGATGCTGTATTTGCCGCCGGAGAGTGGCCCTGCGGGTTTGTGGCCGTTGGCGTCTTCATTGGCGCGGTCGGCGTAGCCGTCGTCCATGACGGGGCCGTTGTCGCTGGAGAAGATGACGAGGCTGTCTTCGGTGAGGCCTGTTTCGTCAAGGGCTTTCATGATGCGGCGTACGCAGTCGTCCATTTGGACGGCAGCATCTCCACGGATGCCGCACTGGCTTTTGCCGAGGTAGCGTTTATGCGGGTCGCGCGGGACATGGATGTCGTTGGTGGCGAAGTAGAGGAAGAAGGGCTGTTTGGCGGCAGCCTGCCGTTTGATGTAGTCGACGGCATGTTCGGTGATGTCGTCGGCGATGTTCTGGTCGTCCCAGAGTGCAGCTTTGCCACCTTTCATGAAGCCGATTCGGCCGATGCCGTTGATGACGGCATTGTTGTGCCCGTGGCTGGATTTGACGCGGAGGAGTTCGGGGTTGTTTTTGCCGGAGGGCAGGCCCGGGAAGTTGTGCTGGTAGGATACCTGGATGGGGTCTTTCGGGTCGAGGTTGCGGACGGTTCCGTTCTGGACGTAGACGCAGGGGACGCGGTCGGCCGTGGCAGCGAAGATGAAGCTTTCATCGAAGCCGCATTCTTTCGGCCCCGGGCTGATGGGTTTGTTCCAGTCTACCTTGCCGTTGCCGAGGCCAAGGTGCCATTTGCCGATGACGGCTGTTTTGTAGCCGTTTGCCTGAAGCATTTTGGGCAGGGTGGGGCCAGCGGGGTCGATGAGCAGGGCTGCATCGCCGGGAAGGATGTTGACGTCTTTGCGGCGCCAGGGGTAGGTGCCTGTGAGGAGGGCGTAGCGGGAGGGAGTGCAGACGGCGGATGAGCTGTAGGCATCGGTGAAGCGCAGGCCTTCGTCGGCGAGTTTGTCGATGGCGGGGGTTTTGATTTTTTCTGCGCCGTAGCAGCTGAGGTCGCCATAGCCGAGGTCGTCTGCATAGAGGAGGATGATGGCTTTGGGCGGTGTGAGCGGCTGGGCCGGGGCGGTTTCGGCGCAGCAGGCGCCGGAGATCCCCGCGAAGAGGGCGAGGAGCTGTCCGAACGGGCGGGTGCGGTTGTGTGCGGGAGCTTGCTTGTTCATGATGATTTTAGGTTGAAGCCGTGCGGGATGCCGGGATGCTGACCGAATGTGTATTCTTTATAAGAACGTAGCCCGAGAGCGGTTTCTATCAGGTTTGTGCCGTGCGGCGGAAGCTTTTCCAGACGTAGCGCTGGAAGATGACTTTGATCGCAGCCGTGAGGGGGATGGCGATGAGGGCGCCGACGATGCCTCCCAGGACGAGCGACCAGAAGAGGACGGAGAACATGACGGTGAGGGGGTGGAGGCCGACGGTGTTGCCGACGACGCGCGGCTGGATGATCCAGCCGTCCAGCTGGCTGACGCCTACGAAGATGGCTCCGACGACGGCGACGCTGCCCCAGCTCTGCCATTCGACCCATGCGATGATGAGCGCCGGGATGGCTGTGAGGACGGGGCCAAGGTAGGGGATGATGCCAAGGACTGCGGCGGCGGCGGCGATGGTGATGGCGTAGGGGAGTCCCATGATTTTCAGCGCGATGGCAAGCAGGACGGCATCAATGAGGCTGACGAGCATTTGTCCCCGGACGAAGGAGATGAGGTAGGAGTTGATATCGTTGAGGGTTTCGACGCATTCGAACTGGAAGCGGGAGCGGCGCAGGGGGAGGTAGGTGTGCCATTTGCTGCTGATGGCGTCGCCTTCCTTGAGGAAGTAGAAGAGGTAGATCGGGATCATGACGAGGCCGATGATGGCAGCCGTGAGGCCGAAGATGGCCCGGCCTCCGGCTGTGAGCCACTGGGAGACGGCGTCGATGAGGCTGGCGGAGTTCTGGTCGAGGACGATGGCGAGCTGGTCGGTGGGGGTGGTGGCTTCGGAGATGCGTTTGAATTCTTCTTCCGTCATCAGGGGGTCGGTGCGGGCGTCTTTGACGGTTTTGGCGTAGATGACGTTGATTGCCTGGGAGATGCCGGGTTGCTGGGCAAGGTCTTCGGCGGCATGGGTTGCCTGTTCCCAGATGACGGTGCGGTTTTCAATGAGCTGGTTGGTCTGCGTGACGAGGGGTGGAACGATGGCTGCTCCGAAGCCGAGGACGCTGAGGCAGGCTGCACTGACGACGAAGATGGTGGCCCACGAGCGGCGGACGCCGCGTCTCTGGATCCATTCGACGACCGGGTTCAGGATGTAGGCGATGACTCCTGCTACGATGATGGGGAGGAGGACCGGCTCCAGATAGGAGAAGATGCGACCGAATCCCCAGAGGAGGATGCAAACGAGGCCGATGAGGATGACGAGGGAGATGCCGGAGAGTGCGCTCCATGCGACGTTCCTCTGGAAGTCGGACGGGATGGAGTGGCTTTTTTCCTGTTCTTCCGGGGCGTTGTGGAGGGAGTTCATTCAGTGCGGGGTGAGGGTGGTGCTGTTTGTGCTGCGGGAGGAGTTGCGTTGTCCGGAGCCGGTGGCGGGCTGGCGGTGGCTGCCGCACCGGGGAGGATGGCGGGTGGTTCCTGTGCCGGCTGGGCGGGCGGTGTGAGGGAGGAGGGGACGATGGTCGGGGGAAGGTTCCACTGGACGTCGAGGATGTGGTTGCGGCGTTTGACGAGTACCTGGGCGCTGCTGCCGGGCTGGGTGGTGACCTGGTCGAGGTAGGCGAGGCTGGGTTCTTTGTTGCCGTCTATTTGCAGGAGGAGGTCGCCGGAGCGCAGTCCGGCCTGCCAGGCTGGGCTGTTGTTCGAGACGACGGCGACATAGGGCGGGCCGTCGCCCTGTTTCGGGATGAAGGTGACGCCGACGAGGTTGAGGCCGTTCGGAGCGGGAGCGAGGCTGCGAAGGCGTGAGAAGTAGAGTTTGCCGCCGGGGCCGTCGAGCCAGAATTCGCGTTCGGCCAGTGCGCCGGATCCGAGCATGATGTCGAAGGCTTTGGCCATGCCCATGGTTTTGGGGTCGGCGAAGTTTTCGCAGATGACGACGTTGCGCATGGAGAGTTTGCCGACGGAGTAGTGGTTCACATAGACGCATTCCTTGACGAAGTAGCCGCCGGCCGCCGGGCTGTAGCCCGAGTAGGTGATGGGGGTGAGGTGCGGATATTTCTGTTTGAATGCCGCCCATTTCGCCGGTGAGAGGTAGACGGCGAACGGTGCGCCCGTGTCGAGGACGACGCTGCCGTAGCCCGGGATGTTGAGATGGGGAAGTGTGCCGTTTTTGCGGATGGCAAAGCTGTTCCAGCGGCTGATGCCAGGGGGGAGTTCGCAGGTGAATCCGTGGGAGAGGTCGGGGATGTTGATGTTCCAGACGTATTTCCGGATGGTTTCCCAGCCGATGAGTCCCTGGCAGGGGGCTCCCGGTGCATCGACGACGTAGGTCGGGGTGTCGATGCTGCCGCTGGGCGGGTTCAGCGTGACGTCGAGGGAGGTGGTGCGTACGGTTCCTTTGCCGCGGATGCGGCCGCCGAGTTCTTTGACGGTGTCTGCAAAGAGGATGACTGCTGGTTCCGATCCGGTGTCGAGGCCGAGGCTTATTTCCTCTTGTCCGACCCATGCGCGCGCCATGGGAGGCATTTCGGGCGGGTTGATGGCATGGATGGGAGCGGACGCATCATCCAGCACGGGAATCTGAGCGCAGGAGGCGCAGAGGAGGGCGCCCATCAGGATGGTGGTTTTCCACTTCATGAAGCGTTCCATGTTTATAGTCCCGGATCCGTTGGATGACAAGAGGAAAAAAGCGGATGCCAGGCAAAATGCCGACATCCGCTTCGCCTTTGAGAGTGGTGAAGGCCCGGAATCAGTCGATGATTTTCAATAACCGCATGTCTTCGTCGAGGTAGGCGAATCCGGCGCTTTTGATGCCGTCGCTGAGTTTGACGCGGTAGTAGGATTCTTCGGGGATGCCGTGGCTGCGGTTGTAGGCTTTGCTGGCGGTGTAGCGGTAGACGCCGCGGATGCGGATGCCTTCCTTGAGCTGCGGCTGGAGGCTGTTGGTGACTTCCTGTACTTTGTCCGCAGCGGCGATGAAGAAGGCGCAGACGAGGCGGCTGTGTTTGTCGACGGTGATGGAGCCGAGGCTGCCGTTGACGCGGAAGTTGACGGTGGTGTCGTTGTACAGGCGGCCTTCGCTGCTGACGAGTTCGAAACCGATTTTTTCGTCAGGGGAGAGGAGGGGGGAGAGTACTTCGCGTACGTCTTCCCGGACGGTGTCGATTCCCTGGGCGTGCAGGGCAGCCGGAGCGACCATGCAGATGGAGGGGATGAGGAGTTTGATTGTGTTCATTGGTGTATGTGTATTGATTGTGATGTGGTTGCTTTACATGCGGAAGTGTTGTCCGAGGTAGATGGCGCGCGTGTGCTCGTCGTTGGCGATTTCGTGGGCGCTGCCCTGTTTGATGACTCGGCCTTCAAAGAGGATGTAGGCGCGGTCCACGATGCCGAGCGTTTCACGCACGTTGTGGTCGGTGATGAGGATGGAGAGTCCATCCGTTTCCCGCAATCCGGTGACGATTTTCTGGATGTCCTGCACGGCGATGGGGTCGACGCCGCTGAAGGGTTCGTCGAGCATCAGGAGGCGAGGGTTGGAGGCGAGGGCGCGTGCGATGGTGAGGCGGCGTTTTTCGCCGCCGGAGAGCTGGATGGCCTGAGATTTGCGGATTTTGGTGATGCCGAAGCGATCCATCAGTTCTTCCGCTTTTTCGATGCGCATTTTTTTATCGAGGTCTTTGCGCGTTTCAAGGATGGCCATGAGGTTGTCTTCAACGCTGAGTTTGCGGAAGATGGATTCTTCCTGCGGGAGGTAGCCCATGCCGAGCCGTGCGCGGAGGTGCATGGGGAGGGCGGATATTTCCTG
This sequence comes from Neoakkermansia glycaniphila, assembly GCF_001683795.1. Classification (GTDB taxonomy): domain Bacteria; phylum Verrucomicrobiota; class Verrucomicrobiia; order Verrucomicrobiales; family Akkermansiaceae; genus Akkermansia; species Akkermansia glycaniphila. The sequence goes on along the minus strand of NZ_LIGX01000011.1, from coordinate 21,154 downwards.
TCCGCCGAACCGGACGGTGCCTTCATCCGGGCGGACGAGGCCTGCCACCATGTAGAAGGAGGTCGTTTTGCCTGCGCCGTTCGGGCCGAGGAGGCCGACGATTTCTCCCTGGCCCACGGTCAGGCTGACGTGGTCGACGACGCAACGGGTTTTGTAGGTTTTGCAAAGACCCGAGGCTTCGAGGAGAGGTTGTTCGGTGGCTGTGTTCACGCGGTTGGATGAGGCTCTTTTGTTGTTTTGTGGCGTTCGGGCTTGATGATCTGCGTTCGGGTTTTGTCGCTTTCGACGAAGACGCTGCCGTCCGGGTGGAGGTGGATGCAGGTGTTCGGGCCTTCGGCGCGCAGGGCGTCCTGTTCGCGGATGACGATGGCTGTGGTTCCGGTCAGGATGCCTTCGCCCGTTTTGCCGTCGATGATGATTTTGTCGCCGTACGCGCGGTACGGGCGGCCCTGCCTGTCTTTGCCGTGGACGACGACGTTGCCCTCGGCGATGAGGAATTTCATGGCTTCGAATTTGGATTCCACGTTGTCCACATTCGATGTTTTTGCCGGTTTTGCCGCAGGGGTTTGCTTGTTGTCGTCCGATGCTTCCGGTTCTTCTTCTTTTTCGAAGTGGATTTGCATCTGGTCGGTGCAATCGATGTTCAGACGCGGGTCGCGCAGGCTGATGTTGTCCAGGAAGACGATGATTCCCTGTTTGTTGTTGATGTAGGCGTCGTCCGAGGTGATGACGGTCATTTCGCCCAAGGTGATGCCGTACGGGTCGTCCTCGTTGGCAGGCGGCTGCGCTGCGGCCATTCCGTCCGGAAGGGTGCAGGCAAGGCCCAGCAGGGCGCAGAGGGTGAGGAGACGGCGGCGCATGGACGGGTTATTTTTTCTTTTTATCCTTTTTGTTTTTGTCCTGCTGCATCCGGAGGTTGTCGAGCTGGGTCGTGGATTGCTTGCCTTTGGCGTAGACGTCGCCGTTTTCGTACAAGCGGATGAAGGAGCCTTCGCCCGTGACACGCTGGGCGTTGGTGTTGTTCTGGACGACGTAGAGGTCGGTGCCCGTCAGGATGGTTTCCCCGCTTTTGTTGTCATAGGTCATTTTGTCGCCATAAGCCCGGAAGGGTTCGCCTTTTTTATTGGTGCCGCTGATGAAGACGTCGCCGTCTGCGGTAATCAGTTTGACATCGTCATAGTTGAAGTCGACGTTGGCGATGGCCGGTTCGCCTTTTCTGGGTTCTGCCGGAATCTTTTTTTTCTTTTTCGGGTCCTTGGATTCTGCAAGGTAGATTTTGAGCTGTTTTTTACAGTCGACATTGAGGCGTGCAGAGCGTACCTGTACGTTGCGGGGGTAGACGAGGAGTCCCTTTTCCTTGTCGAAATAGAAGCCGCCCTCGTTGTTGATGACCATGGTGTTCGGCCCGACGGGAGGCATGGAGACGCCGGATGCTTCTTCGACTTCCTGTGCGATGGGGGCGGCGGGGGCCGGTGCGATGTTTTGCTGGCTGCAGAAGGTGTCGATGTCGCGGTTGACGGCGGCTGCCTGCATGGCGAAGGTTTGTGCCGTGTTCTGGAGCTGTTTTCTCTGTGCAGCCATGTCGACGGTCTCCATGGAAGTTTCGCGGGCTGCTGTTTCTTCGGGTGTGAAGTCGCGTACGATGTTCGCAGGCGCAGGGTCCTGCGAGGTGATGATGCGCGGGTCTTTGTCCGGCGGCAGGTCCTGCACGAAGTCGGGCAGTAGGTCGTCCTTGCTGCCGGCTGCCGATGCGATGCCCGAAAGGAGGGCGATGGCGGTGAGGGTGCGGATCATGGTTGCTGTTTGAGTTTTTTCTGCGTGATGGATGGTAGTTTGACGACGACGCTGCCCCTGAGGTAGCCTTCCTGCTTTTTGGTGTCGAGGTGCAATTGGTCGCCGTCCGCAATGAAGCGGGGCGAGGCGATGTGGACGTGGTTTTTGGCGATGAGCAGGCCCGTGTCCTTGAAGATGCGGGCGGCATCCGTGATGATGTAGGTGATTTCGCCTGCGAGGGAGATGAGTTCCGCCTTGACCTGTTCGCATTGAAGCTCGGTTTTGCTGATGACGGTGGCTTGCGTGATGCGGGCGATGGCCGTGGTTCTGGTGCCGTCTTTCTGGGGGAGGGCGATTCCTTTGACGACACTGCCCGGTACGAGGATTTTTTCCCAGGTGTCTTCTTTTTTGCCTTTGTCCGCATCGCGTGCATCGGATGCACCGAGAACCGCGCCAACTCCGGCAAGGCCGATGCAGACGATGGTGCTCGGGATGCTGTGCAGCAGGCGGCGCATGGTCAGGAGACGGCTTGGCGGATGGCTTGCAGTTTGGCGAGGGTGGCCTCGATCTGCGCAAGGGGGATTTGGTTCGGCCCGTCGGAGAGTGCATGCGCCGGGTCTTTGTGGACTTCCATGAAGACGCCGTCGATGCCGACGGCCATGGCGGCATTGGCGAGGATGGGAGCCAGTTCGCCGTCTCCCCCGGTCGTGCCGCCGAGTCCGCCGGGACGTTGGACGGAGTGGGTGGCGTCGAAGACGACGGGGAAGCCTTCCTGTTTCATCCAGTAGAGGCCGCGCATGTCTACGACGAGGTTGTTGTATCCGAAGCTGGTACCGCGTTCGCAGAGCATGAAGTTGTCGCAACCGAAGCTGCGCATTTTGTCGGCGATGTTGGCGGTGTCCCAAGGCGCGAGGAACTGGCCTTTTTTGATGTTGACGGGGCGGCCCGTTTTGGCGCAGGCTTCGAGGAGGTCGGTCTGGCGGCAGAGAAATGCTGGGATTTGCAGGAGCTCGATGTATTCGGCCGCAATGGCGGCTTCTTCGGCCGTATGGACGTCGGTGACGACGGGGACGCCGAGTTCTTTGCCGATTTCGGCGAGGATGCGGCAGCCTTCGCGTACGCCCGGACCGCGGAACGAGGTGACGGAGGTGCGGTTGGCTTTGTCGTAGGATGCCTTGAAGAGGAAGGGTACGCCGACGCGTTCGCAGATTTCCTTCAGGCTGCGGGCCATTTCCCAGGCGAAGTCTTCCTGTTCCAATGCACACGGGCCGAGGATGTAGAAGGGCTGTTCGCCTCCGATTTCGATGTTTTGGATAAGAAAGGACATGGCTGGTATGAAATTGTTGAACACACGGTGCCCGATTCGTCTTCTCAAGTCAAGAAGAGAATCAGGCATGGGAGCCGTGCTCCGTGCGGGTTGTGTGCGGGTGGTTTATCTGTCGACGGTGGCGCCGAGGAGCTGGGGAGTCAGTTTGTTGATTCCTTCTTCGGCGAAGTCGGAGGAGGGGTAGATGGCGCGGGCTTTGAGGTACCATGCCAATGCTGTGCCGTATTCGCCCAGCCCTTCTTTTTCCTGTGCGCTTTTCAGTGCGGTGATGAGGCCGGCGGCCGCCGGAGTGACGCTTTCGAGGGCGCGGCTGAGTTTTTCATCTTCGGAGAAGCGCTGTTCGGCGCGTTTTTTGGAGAGGAGTTCGTAGGCGACAAAGGCTCCGTAAGTGCGGTCTTTGCGTACGTATTCTTCAGCGGCGGCGATGGTTTGGTCGAGTTCGGCGATGTTGGAGGCGATCTGGTCGAGTGAGGTCAGGAGTTCTTCATCGGAGTAGATGGCTTCCATGTATTTTCTCTTGTTTTCAAGGAGGTAGCGGAATTTCTTTTCGTCGAGCAGGCGGCGGTATTCCTTGCGGAGCTGGCCGTACTCATCGACTTTGTCGTCGAATTGGGCAAGGCCCTGTTCCGCTTCGGTGAGGGCGGGGTTTTTGGGCCAGATGGATGCCGCTTTGGCGATTTCGTCGTTGAATTTGGCTTCGTCGCCGTTTTTAAGGGCGTTTTTGGCGTTGCGCAGGGCGAGGTTGCTGGCCTTGGTTTGTGCACTGATGTAGCCCGATGCGGCGCTGTCGTCGAAGTCCGTGTCGGTTTCCTTGAGGTGGTTCATGAGTTTGGTGGCCTGGTCGTAGTCCCGGCTGTTGATGCTCATGATGAGGCGTTGACGCGTGGTCCAGTAGTCGTATATTTTCTGTTTTTCCTCGAGGGGGAAGGTGATGAGCGGCTGGAGGAATTCTCCTGTCGCGTAGGCTTCCAGCAGGCGTGCGGTGGCAGCTCCGCGTTTGTTCTGGGCGAGGAGGAGTCGTACGCTGGCGATAGCTTTTTCGGCGTCGACGCGTACGGTGGAGGCGATGGAGTCGAGGGATGCGACGGTGGGGGGCATGCCGGCTACGTCGCCGAAGGCTTTGTCTGCATCGGATCCTTCCTTGATGCGCAGGCGGCTGTCGCCGTCGGCGAAGATGAAGCGGTAGGCGCGAGACCCGATGATGACGTGGTCGAAGCGGCGCTGCATGAAGAGCTGGACGAGGAGGGATTGGTACTGGACTTTGGCGAAGGCCGCGTCCTTGATGTTGGCCATTTTATTTTCCGCCCGGATGGCTTTGATTTCAGCTTCCAGGGTCATGTTGGTGGCGATGGCCTGAAGGTTTTTCTTGGAGCGCTTCTGGACGACCTGGCCCTTACTGTTCATTTTGTCGGCGACCTGGTTGTTGTTGTCCCATTCGTTGCGTTTGGACGCGAGTTTGGCGGCGTCGTCTTTCAGTTCTTCGTTTTCCTGCGTGCGGCGTGCGATGGCGCGGGTGGAGTCCAGGGCGAGGATGATGGCGTTGCCGAGGGCGCGGCTCTGGTCTCCGTCTCCCGGGAAGGAGCTGGCAAGACGAAGGTTTTTGCCTATCTGGATGAGGGCATCCGTTTTGACGGAGCGTTCCGTCTGGGTGATGATGTCGTTGATGATGGAGCGGTAGCGCTGGGCATCGGCCGAGTTGTCGGCCGGTTCGCAGAGGTATTTTTCGAAGCGTGCGCGGACGGCTCCGTTGTTGGCGACGTCCCATTTGGCTCCCATGAAGGTGACCTGGTTGTTGTTCGGGTCCATCAGGGGGATTTCATTGCCGAAGAGGGAGCGGTCGTCCTGTTTTTGCGGCGCGGAGGAGGGGGTGGTGACGATCTGGTCCTGCGCAGGGCCGGACGGCTGCGTCTGCGGGGCGGGAGGGGTGTAGACCTGCCCCAGAGCCGTGCCGATGCCGAAGAGGATGATGAAGTTTTTCATGTTGTCGATGGGGGGTTATTTGGGTGTGATGGTTTTGATGAGGAGGATGCCTTTGACGGTGTCTCCGTTGGCGTCCCTCCCGTTGCGGCAGAGGACTTCAAAGATGTAGGAGCTGTTGCGCGTGACGTTGACGTTGCCCGCCGCATCTTTTTTCAGGATGAGGGGGAGGCGGATGTTTTTGTCCGTGTTGCCGGCAGGGATGACGGAGAGAAGGGAGTCGTTGTCGACGGTGAGGATGTTGTCCACTTTGCCCTCGAAGATGTATCTGTTGCCGGTGATGCCGGATCCGGCATTCATGTAGGAGCTGGTGTCGAAGCGTCCCGCCGTGGTCGCCTGTTTGCCCGAGAGGCTGATGACGACAATGACGATGATGAGGACGGCGACGGGGATGCCGATGGCCAGATAGAGTTTATGTGGCGAGGCGGCTTTCTTTTTGCGTGCAGTGCGGCGTGACATAAGAGTGTGGTGGAGGTTAGTCCCATTTGGCGCGTTTGAGTCCGATGTAGGTGAGGACCATGCCGGCGATGATATGGGCGATGAGGATGTAGAAGCAGAGGTCGGCTGCCGAGAATTCGGTGTTGACGATGGCTCGGACGGCCTGTTTGATGTTTTCCGCCAGTCCTCCTTCGATGCTGCCGGACCATGCCCAGTAGGCCGAGATGAAGGGGTGGACGATGGGTTCGAGGATGTTCGGGAGGGCAAGTACGGCGCCCGAGAGGGGGAGCTGGAAGCCGACGAGGTAGATGCTGAGGAGGGATGCCTGGTCCGGAGTGCGCGAGAGGGCGGAGATGCCGAGGCATACGGAGGTCATGGCCGCATTGGCGAGGATGAGGAAGCCGAGGTGGGTCATGCTGTCTCCCCGGTAGGGCCACCACCATTCGACGAAGGCGAACATCCATAGGGATTGGACGAGGACGAGGATGCCGAGGAAGGCGTATTTGCTCATCATGTAAGCGCCGGTGCCGACTCCGGCGAATTTTTCCTTTTCGACGATGAGGCGTTCTCCTGCGATTTCCCGTGCGGCGTTGTTGGAGCCCATGAGGCCGAGGAGGATGACTTCGAACATGATGATGCCGGAGACGGCGGAGCCGACTTTGGCCCGGTTTTCCTGTACGTCCTGCGCCTGCTGGATTTCTGTGGTGAGGTTCTGGCTGCGTTCGGCGGTGAATTGGATGATTTGTTCCTGCCCCTTGGAGGAGAAGAGGGATACCATGATGGGGAAGATGAGGATCATGGCGATTTGCAGCATGAGCTGCGTGCGGTCGCGGGAGAGGATTTTCCAGCGGCGGGAGAAGAGTGTCCAGAATTGGCTGAAGGCACCGGGCTGTGAGGGTTTGCCGGGCAGTTCTTCTTCGTTTTCATCGGCGATGGCGACGGAGCGTTTGGCCGCGGGAGCGGGTGTTCCGGTTTCGCGCAGTTTGTGTTCGCGTTCGGTGTCGAGCCGTTCGTAGTAGGATTCCCGGTGTTTGATCCAGGATTGTTTCCAGTCGGCGGGTTTCCGGAGGGCGAGTTTGGGGTAGATTTCTTCGAGGTTGCCGGTGCTGAAGTAGTGGCCGATGGTGCGGGGCGATCCGTGGTAGGCGATGCAGCCCTGGTGGAGGACCATGATGGAGTCGTACATGTCCATGTCCGCGAGGCTGTGGGTGACGGAGATGACGATGCGTCCGTCTTTGCGCGCCAGGTCGTGGAGCAGGGTCATGATTTCCTTTTCCGAGCGGGGGTCAAGGCCGGAGGTGACTTCGTCGCAGAGGAGGATGCGGGGGGAGGAGACGAGTTCCATCGCGAGGGCGAGGCGTCGTTTCTGGCCTCCGGAGAGGTGTTTGACCTGGCGGTCGGCGATTTCGGAGAGTCCGGTTTCATCAAGGGCTTTGTCGATGATGTCGTCGAGTTCGTCTTCGGAGTCGAAGCGGCAGCGGAGGCGTGCGGCGCTTTCGATGCTTTCATCGACGGTGAGTTGGTCGTAGGCGATGCTGAACTGGGGTACGTATCCGATTTCGTCCGGCTCGAAGTCTCCGTCTTCCGCGAGGTTGCGGCCGTTCCAGCAGAAGTGGCCGTCCGTTTCGGTGATGATGCCGGCGATGGTTTTGAGAAGGGTGGTTTTGCCGCATCCCGAAGGGCCGACGATTGCCATGAAGTGCCCTTCCGGAATGCAGAAGTCGACCCCATTCAGGAGGAGGAGCGGTTCTTCTTCCTGTTCGATTTCATAACAAACGTTTTTTGCCTCAAGCATACTTGAATTTGTTTATCATACAGGCGCGGATTCGTCGAGAAGAAAGTGGAGAGTGCTATCGACAAATAGCGGGGACCGGGGCGTTGTTACACTGTTGAGACGTTGTTGCAAAGTTGTGATTTTGGTGCGGCCGTTTCATCTTGTTTGCCGGTGTTGTGCCCGATACAGTGGGGGTTGTTCCCCTTGAGGGGAGTTTTCAAACCAATCAACAATCAACCCCAATTAAAATTATGTCACTCCATATTGAAATGATTCCCGAAGCGGAAGCCGAGATGAAAAGGGCTTGCCGCCGCGATCGCCTCGCTTCCGTTGCCGTGTCCCTGACGAGCTGTTTTCTGGGAGGCCTTGCGCTGTATTTGACGGTCAAGCTTTTCGAGTCGCCTGAATCGGCGACGTTCCAACCCTATGTTCCGGTGCAGGAGGCTTTGCCGCCGACCCCTCAACCCCGAGTGAAGGAGGTGCATGCGCAACTGTCCGGCGCTTCGCCGAATATAGCTCCCGATATTGCGGTTGCCTTTACTGCCGGGCCAGTGTCGCTGCCTGTCGTGGATGTGCCGAACGATAGCGAGATGTTCGGCCAGGGGATTTCACTGGGCGCCGGGTTCGGCTCCGGAACTTTGGGAGACGGTATCGGTACGGGTACCGGCGGCCTTGGCACGGAGAATGCCGGAGGTTCGACGCTGGAAGGTTCGTTTTATGATTTGAAGCAGACGGCGGCCGGCGCGTCGACGGGTATGAATCCCGGCAATTGCAAGAAGATTCTGCAGGAGTTTGTGACGACGGGCTGGAACAAGAGTATGCTGTCCAAGTATTTCATGGCTCCGACGAAGTTGTACACGTCATGCTTCTACATGCCGGTGAGCAAGGCGGCCGAAGCACCCTATGCCTACAAGGTGGAGGATAAGGTGCAGCCCAGCATGTGGGCGGCGGTGTACCGCGGCAGGGTCGTGGCGCCGAAGACCGGGAAGTTCCGGTTTGTCGGCTACGGGGACGACGCTCTCGTCGTGAGGTTCAATGGCAAGAATGTGTTCGATTACGGCTGGGAGCACATTACGTCCGGCAGGATGATGGGCGGACAGCCCGGGAATCGTGCCGAATTGAAGGACGATAAGGGCGAACCGAGGAAGTTCTACAAGTACACGAAAGCCGGGCACGACTGGAATGAGGGCGCCGGAGGGATGTGTTCGGGTGATGTGTTTTCAGTCGAGGTCGGCAAGAGCTACCCGATCGAGGTGATGATTTCGGAGATTCCCGGCGGCAAGTTCGGTTTCGTGCTGTTGATCGAAGATGTCGATTCTCCGCCGGCGCAGAAGGACGGGACGGGATCTCCGATTTTCCAGCTGTTCCGTACGAATTTTGCAGAGCCGAATGTGGACGAACTTTACAAGAATATGAAGGAGCCGCTGCCCGGCGAACGTTCGGAGGTGCCTTACGATAAGGATTGCCTGATTTGGCAGTCCATATAAAGCCGGATATTCCGTGCAGGATTTCAAGGCCGGGGATCTTTTTCCCGGCCTTTTTCATTTTGGTCGCATCGTTGTTCTATCATTATTTTTTTTGTTGGCGTGGCTGGAAGGTTTGTATAATAAGGGTTGTTACACTCTTGTGATTTTTCTTGTCCATTTTCTGCTTGTCCAACAGAGTACATTTGATACATTGAAAACGGACACGGCATGATGCCGTGTGATTTACGATTTATGAAACACTAAATGATAATTTTATATGTCTCTGCATATTGAAATGACACCGGAGGCGGAAGCCGAATTGAAACGGACGGTTCAGCGGAACCGTTTGTCGTCGATCTCCATTGCGGTCTTGTGCTGCTTTCTTGGCGGCTTGACCTTGTATTTGACGGTCAAGCTGTTCGAAGAGCAGGAGCCCGCCGCGCTGACGAACTATACGCCTCCGCTGGAAGATCTTCCTCCGACCAAGCAGCCGGTGACGAAGCAGTTGCAGTCCCGCCCGGCGAGCGCGTCCTCGAGCGTGGCGCCCAGTGTGGTGGTGGCCGCTGCAGCGGGGCCCGTGGCAATGGCCGAAGTGGACGTGCCGACGGACAGCATGGATTTCGGCACGGGCATGGAGCTCGGCGTGGGCTTCGGCACGGGCGGTCTCGGCGACGGGATCGGTTCGGGCGGTACGGGCCTTGGTACGGAACAGGCCGGAGGTTCGACGCTGGAAGGTGTGTTTTACGATCTGAAGCAGACGACGTCCGGAGCTCCTACGGGAGTTGGCAATCAGGGAGCGCTTGATATCGTGCGGGATTTCGTGCGTGCCGATTGGAATAAGAGCGTTTTGTCCAAATATTTCCAGGCGCCGACCAAATTGTACACGTCCTGCTTCTACATGCCTCTTTGCCAGGCCGAGGAGGCTCCGCACGCCTACAAGGTGGAGGACAAGGTGCAGGCTACGCGCTGGTGTGCCATCTATCGTGGCAAGGTGAAGGCGCCGAAATCAGGCAGGTTCCGTTTCGTCGGTCTGGGCGACGATGCCATTGCCGTGCGTTTCAATAACAAGCTGGTTCTGGATTACGGATGGCACAGCCTGCTGAACGGCACATGGGGCAACCCCGGCGCCCGTGCGGGGTTGCAGAAGCAACTGGAGGATGCCAAGGAAGAGCCTTTAAAGCTATTTTCATATCCGGGTAATGGCGCATGGAATAACGATCTTGGCGGGTTGGGCGCCGGACTGACATTCTCTGTCAAGGAGGGCCAGACGTATCCGATCGAAGTGCTGATTACGGAAATTCCCGGCGGTGTGTTCGGTTTCGTTCTGCTGATCGAAGATCTGGATAATCCGTCCGCGCTCAAGGATTCGAACGGTACGCCGATTCTTCAATTGTTCCGCACGAATTTTGCCGAGCCGAGTTCCGAAGAACTTTACAAGAATATGAAGTTCCCCAATGGCAGTACGGGGCGGACGAATGTGCCGTACGACAAGGACAGCCTGATCTGGCAGTCCGTGTAGGCGTTGTTGACAGAGAAAGATATGCAGGCTGCGGTGATCCCGCAGCCTTTTTTTGGCTCGGAAGCCGGATGCGGCAGTTTCGAGGAAGGGTCGGATAGGTATTTGGCTGGTATGGAGTTTCGTGTTCTGATTATTGCAATATATTTATTTTTAGAGGATATGTGGTCTTGTTTTCCCTGTTGTGCGTCCTAGGGATTTTCTTCTTGAGAACTACAATTCATTTGGTAAATTTATGCGCGCCTGCAATTTTAATTGTATTTCGGGCGAATGAGCGGAAAATGCCAAGGAATCAGTTTATATGTCACTCCATGTTGAAATGACGCCGGAGGCGGAAGCCGAATTGAAACGGACGGTTCAAAGGAATCGCCTGTCATCGATTGCAATCGCGGTTTTGTGCTGTTTCCTTGGGGGGCTGACGCTGTATCTGACGGTCAAGCTGTTTGAAGAGCAGGAGCCAGCTGCGCTGACGACCTATACGCCTCCTCTTGAAGATCTTCCTCCGACCAAGCAGCCGGTGACGAAGCAGTTGCAGTCCCGCCCGGCGAGCGCGTCCTCAAGCGTGGCTCCGAGTGTAGTGGTGGCCGCTGCGGCGGGCCCTGTGGCGATGGCCGAAGTGGACGTGCCGACGGACAGCATGGATTTCGGCACAGGCATGGAGCTCGGCGTGGGCTTCGGTACGGGCGGTCTCGGCGACGGGATCGGTTCGGGCGGTACGGGCCTCGGTACGGAACAGGCCGGAGGTTCGACGCTGGAAGGGACGTTTTACGATCTGAAGCAGACGACGTCAGGTGCGCCGACGGGGATGACGCCCGCTTTGTGTAAAAAGATACTTGGTGATTTCAATGCCAGCGGCTGGAGCAAGAGCGTGCTTTCCAAGTACTATCAGGCACCGACGAAACTTTATTCCTCCTGCTTCTATTTGCCGATCTGCAAGGCCGACGAAGCTCCCTATGCCTACAAGGTGGAAGACAAGGTGAAGCCCAGCATGTGGGCAGCGATCTATCGCGGCAAGGTGAAGGCTCCGAAGACCGGGAAGTTCCGTTTTGTAGGACTGGGCGACGATTTGCTGGCTGTGCGCTTCGGCAACAAGACGGTGTTCGACTTTGGTTATTCAAGTCTGGTCTCCGGTAAGAAGCTGAGCCTGATTGCTGCGAACCGCGCTGAACTGAAGGATGACAAGGGGCAAAAGCGCCAGTTCTACAAGTACAGTACCGCCGGATCTGCCTGGAATGATGAGTTGGACGGGCTTTGCACGGGCGACGTGTTCGAGGTGAAGGAGGGGCAGACGTACCCAATCGAATTGCTGATTTCGGAATTGCCGGGCGGCTATTTCGGCTTCGTTCTCCTGATCGAGGATATGGATTCTCCGCCTACGAAGAAGGATGGCATGGGCTCGCCGATTTTCCAGCTGTTCCGTACGAATTTCGCCGAACCGAATACGGAGGAATTGTACAAAAACATGAAGGTGCCCGGCGAGCGTCGCTCGAATGTGCCGTACGATAAGGATAGCTTGATCTGGCAGTCCGTTTAGGCATGGTTGCCCACGAATGATGTTCCGGCTGCGAGCAGTCCGGCAGCCTTTTTTGTCGCGCTGAAAGCTTGGTGTGGCCATTTCGAGGTAGGGAGTATTGAGGGATGACATGCCCGAAGTGCTGCTTTTTGATGTTTGTAAGATGTTCATTTTTAATGAAAAAATTACTGCTGTTACATTCTTGTGATTCTTGTTCATGATTTTCTGCTTGTACCTTGCAATGCATTTGGTACATTGATGCCCGTCTGTGGCGGGAGGCGTGTCGCAGAAGCATTATCAAGTTCAAGCATTAAGGAATTAATCACATGTCACTCCATATTGAAATGACGCCGGAGGCGGAAGCCGAATTGAAGCGTACTGTCCAGCGGAACCGTTTATCATCCATAGCCATTGCCGTTTTGTGCTGTTTTTTGGGAGGTTTGACCTTGTATTTGACGGTCAAGCTGTTCGAAGAGCAGGAGCCTGCGGCTCTGACGACCTATACGCCTCCTCTTGAAGATCTTCCTCCGACCAAGCAGCCGGTGACGAAGCAACTGCAGTCTCGCCCGGCGAGCGCGTCCTCAAGTGTGGCTCCGAGTGTGGTGGTGGCCGCTGCGGCGGGCCCTGTGGCGATGGCTGAAGTGGATGTGCCGACGGACAGCATGGATTTCGGTACGGGCATGGAGCTCGGCGTGGGCTTCGGTACGGGCGGTCTTGGCGACGGGATCGGTTCGGGCGGTACGGGCCTCGGTACGGAACAGGCTGGAGGTTCGACGCTGGAAGGGACGTTTTACGATCTGAAGCAGACGACGTCCGGTGCGCCGACCGGGATGAACCCCGAGATGTGTAAAAAAGTTCTCAGCGAATTCAATTCCAGCGGCTGGAGCAAGAGCGTGCTTTCCAAGTACTATCAGGCACCGACGAAGCTTTATTCCGCCTGTTTCTACATGCCGATCTGCAAGGCCGACGAAGCTCCCTATGCCTACAAGGTGGAAGACAAGGTGAAGCCCAGCATGTGGGTAGCCGTCTACCGCGGCAAGGTGAAGGCCCCGAAGACCGGGAAGTTCCGTTTCGTAGGGCTGGGTGACGACTCTCTGGCTGTGCGCTTCGGCAATAAGACGGTGTTCGACTATGGCTGGTCGAGCGTATCGTCCGGCAAGATGCTGGGCGGCAATGCGGCGAACCGTGCCGAATTGAAGGATACCAAGGGGCAGGGCCGCCAGTTCTACAAGTACAGCACGGCCGGAGCCGACTGGAACAATAACCTGGACGGGCTTTGCACGGGCGACGTGTTCGAGGTGAAGGAGGGGCAGACCTATCCGATCGAACTTCTGGTTTCGGAAGTGCCCGGCGGTTATTTCGGCTTCGTTCTCCTGATCGAGGATATGGATTCTCCGCCTACGAAGAAGGATGGCATGGGCTCGCCGATTTTCCAGCTGTTCCGTACGAACTTCGCCGAACCGAATACGGACGAATTGTACAAGAACATGAAGGTGCCCGGCGATCGCCGTTCGGATGTGCCGTACGATAAGGATAGCCTGATCTGGCAGTCCGTGTAAGGTTGGCAAAAGGACAATGATATTCAGGCTGCGGCAATCCCCGCAGCCTTTTTATTGTCGCGGCGGGGCGCCGGATAGGTTGTGGGGGCAGAGAGCACTCCGGAGCATGACCGGGTTGGAGTATCGTGTAATGCTGTGGTTAATATGTTCATTTTCAAGATAAATGTGATTTTTGTGACGCTTTTGTGATTGTTCTCTGAGATTTTCTGCTTGTCCAACAGTGTACATTTGGTACATTGAAATACGGGCACGGTGTGGAGGTACATGCCGTAAAATTATCACATATCAAGAAACGATTCCATATGTCACTCCATATTGAAATGACTCCGGAGGCGGAAGCCGAACTGAAACGTACCGTTCAGCGGAACCGTTTATCGTCGATCGCCATTGCCGTTTTGTGCTGTTTTTTGGGAGGCTTGACCTTGTATTTGACGGTCAAGCTGTTCGAAGAACAGGAGCCCGCCGCGCTGACGAACTATACGCCTCCGCTGGAAGATCTTCCTCCGACCAAGCAGCCGGTGACGAAGCAGTTGCAGTCCCGCCCGGCGAGCGCGTCCTCAAGCGTGGCGCCCAGCGTGGTGGTGGCTGCTGCAGCGGGCCCCGTCGCGATGGCCGAGGTGGATGTGCCGACGGATAGCATGGATTTCGGCACGGGCATGGAGCTCGGCGTGGGTTTCGGCACGGGCGGTCTTGGCGACGGGATCGGCTCCGGTGGCACGGGCCTTGGTACGGAACAGGCCGGAGGTTCGACGATTGAAGGTACGTTTTACGACCTGAAGCAGACGTCGTCCGGCGCCCCGACGGGGATGACGCCCGGCAATTGTAAAAAGATTCTTCAGGAGTTCATCACGACCGGCTGGAGCAAGAGCATGCTTTCCAAATATTATGTGGCTCCGACCAAGCTCTATGTGTCCTGCTTTTATATGCCGGTGAGCAAGGCTTCGGAAGCTCCCTACGCCTACAAGGTGGAGGATAAGGTGAAGCCCAGCATGTGGGCTGCCATTTATCGCGGCAAAGTGGTTGCTCCGAAGACCGGGAAATTTCGCTTCGTCGGTTACGGTGACGATGCCCTCGTCGTGCGCTTCAACGGCAAGAATGTATTCGACTACGGTTGGGAACATCTCACTTCCGGTAAGATGATGGGCGGTCAGCCTGGAAATCGCGCTGAGTTGAAGGATGATAAGGGAGAGCCGAGAAAGTTCTACAAGTACACGAAAGCAGGGCACGACTGGAACGAGAGTGCGGGCGGTATGTGTTCGGGTGATGTTTTCTCCGTGCAGCAGGGTAAGAGCTATCCGATGGAAGTCTTGATTTCGGAAATTCCGGGCGGCAAATTCGGCTTCGTTCTCCTGATTGAAGATGTCGATACGCCTTCGACGCTGAAGGATGGAACGGGCTCCCCGATCTTCCAGTTGTTCCGTACGAATTTTGCAGAGCCGAATGTAGATGAGCTTTACAAGAATATGAAAGAGCCGTTGCCCGGCGAACGCTCTGAAGTGCCCTATGACAAGGACAGTCTGATCTGGGCCGGGGAAGCAGCGTAAGAATCGAAAGACAATTTCCTGTATGATGAGGTAAAGCCGCGGCTCTGCTGCGGCTTTACTGGATAAAGGGGGCAGTCCGGTGGTTTTCTGCTGGACTTCCCGCAGCGAATGACTAATATAAACAAAACACTGAAAATACTTACATACCATGGCCATGCACGTTGAGTCTCCTCCAAGTGTCGAGGAGGAGTTGAAATTGCTAAAAAAGCGTAATACAATATCCGCCGTATCTGTCTCTGCCGGTTCATGCCTCCTGCTGGCATTACTGCTTTGGATGGTTAAGATCCTGGTGGAAGCGCCGCAACAAGCAGAATTCGAAGGTTACGTTCCTCCCCCCGATCCTCCGTCCGAATTGCAGCGTCCTTCGATGAATCCGGCGCCCCGCCCTTCGGGAGGCAATCCGGATGTGATGACGAATGTGATCGTTTCCGTGGATACCGGTCCCATGGTGATGCCGGATATCGAAATTCCGCCGATCGAAGATACGGGCATGGGCATGAGCGAGACTGCCGGTACGGGGTTGGGAGACGGTGAAGGGGACGGCGTCGGTTCCGGAATCGGGATGGGTGGCACCGGTGGCGGAGGTTCGTCCTTCTGCGGTTCGTTTTATGACCTGAAGCAGACGAAGTCGGCGGCTCCTTCTCCTTATAAGGAGCATACCCAGGCCAATTGTGAAGGCGTGTTGAAGGAGATCAGCCATTTCTACAATTCCGGCTGGCCCAAAGGGTATTTCGACAAATATTTCAAGTCGCCTACCAATCTGTATGTGGCTTGCTTCTACATGCTTCACAGTCTGGACAAGGAAGCTCCGTATGCATACAAGGTGCAGGACAAGGTGGAGCAGTCGCGCTGGTTGGCCGTTTACTCCGGCCGCGTGAAGGCTCCGAAGTCCGGCAAATTCCGCTTTGTGGGTATTGGCGACTCCGTGCTGGCCGTGCGTTTCAACGGGAAGAATGTGCTAGCCTGCGGTTTCCATACGCTGGAAGACAATGTGTGGAACGGCAACAATCGTCCGACCTACCGGCAGGGCAAGGATTTCTATGCCTATGAAGGCTGCGACGCATGGAACAACCTGTTCGGCGGTTTCCAGGCCGGAACGCCTTTTACGGTAGAGAAGGATCAGTGGTATGAAATGGATGTGCTCGTCTCCGAAATCGGGGGGGGGGCATTCGGCTTCTGCCTGCTCATCGACGATATGGATGATACCGCAAAACCTCGGGATCGCCGTGGATCGCCGATTTTCGAACTTTTCCGTACAAGTACGGTGGAGCCTACCTCGGAAGAGGCCTATGCGCAGATTTCGTTTCCGGATGACAATATGCGGGTGGATCCTCCCTATAACAAGGATAGCCTTGTGTGGGTAGCGAAACCGTCCCGCGGCAGTTCTATTCTGAACAAGAGGCAGCCCAAGGATAAGTAAGGGCGGGCCGAGGTGCCTGTTTTGTGAAAGCCGGACGCGAGGGGCGTTCGGCTTTTCTGTTTGCGAGGCAGGCCGCTGGCAGGTGATGACGGTTCTGCGGGCAGGGTGATGATAAAAAACGGACGGGAAAGCCCCGTCCGTGGAATAAATGGTTTGCCGGAAATGACTTAGACCCAGCGCGCTCCCTTCTGGATGCTCATGACGAAGTGTTCGCGTTTGACGCGGATTTGGAGATCCGCCAGAGCATTCATGTAGTAGATGTAGCCTTCGTAAGGCGAGGGGTACGGCGTGAAGCAGTTTTCCTTCTGCATGTACTGGAAGTGGTCGGCGCTTTGCAGCTTCCGCCAGACGTGTATGAGGTCGGGATCCATCGAGTCCTTCACGGAACCTTCGAGGTTGTATATTTTGCGGATGGCTTCCTTTTGCATGTCGTTGCTGGTCCACAGCTCCATGTCGCCAGTGGCGGAGCAGGAGATGTTCTGGGGGCAATCGGCAATCGCTTTGGGTTCCAATTCGGCGACGGCCTGTCCGGGGGTGACGAAGGTGTTGCCCTGTTCAATGGCTGCGAGGATGAGGGTGCGCCAGAATTCGAAAACGCCCGTGGCATCGCTTTGCCGCTCGCCGAGGGTTTCGTAGTCCATGGCGATGTTGACGGCTTGCCCGTGTTGCTGCGTGAGCCAGTCGGCAAACGTGTAGGGAGACAGGGGGTATTCGCTCCACGCGGGATTGGTGCGGTTGTTGGCCAGGTCGTTGGAAAGTTCGCGGTTGCGGAAGAGCGTCGTGGTTTTCGAAACGGCGGGAGCGCGGTGCAAATCGTTCGTGTAGAGGTTGGGAATGGCTCCGGTGTTGCCATCCGCCATGATGCCGCTCAGCCCCATTTCTTCCGCCTGCGCTGCAATGGCGTTGGAATACAGCATGCCCGTGTTCCAGAGGACGGTGGGAGTTTGCCCGAACAGGCGATGGATGAGCTGCGTATGCTCGGCCACCTGGTCGGCGAATTCGTTCGGCGAATAGATGGATGCCAGCGAGGAGTAGTAAGGCATGGCGAGGAATTCGACATGGCCTGTATCCGCCAGTTCCCTGAACGATGTGATGAGGTCAGGGCGATGGTATTCCGCCTGCTCGAGGATGACGCCGGAAATGGCGAGAGCCATGCGGAACTGGCCGTCCGACAGTTCGATCAACCTCTTCATGAGGCGGTTGGCAGGCAGGTAGGAACGCTCGGAGACGGCGTTGAGGACGCGGGCGTTCATGTCGTCATCTTCGTAGAAAGCGTGTTCGCCGATCTTGAAGAAGTCGTACGGAATGAGCCTGTTGGGCTGATGGGCGTGGAATGTCAGGGTGATCTTCGGCATGGTCTGTGGGTGGAGGTAGGGAGGTTAACGCCTGAGTACGTGATTGTACACTCGGATGACTTTGTCTGCGGCCGTGTCCCATGTGGAAGCCTTGATGTCTTCCGTACTCTGTGCGACGACGTGCTGGTAGAGTTCTTCATCCGTAATGAGGTTGACGATGTGTTCGGCCATTTTGTTCACATCCCAGAAGTCGGCCTTGAGCGCGCCCTTCATGACTTCGGCCACGCCGGACTGCTTGGAGATGACGGCCGGGATGTGGAACTGGGCCGCTTCCAGAGCGGAGAGGCCGAACGGCTCGGAGACGGACGGCATGCAATACACATCGGTGATGCTGAGCAGTTCGTTGACTTTCTGCTTGTTCAGGAATCCGGTGAAGTGGAATTTGTCGCCCACGCCGTGGAAGGCTCCGGTTTCGATGAGCTGGCGGAGCTTTTCGCCCGTGCCGGCCATGACGAAACGCACATTGTCCGTCTTTTCGAGAACTTTGGCAGCGATTTGCAGGAAGAATTCCGGCCCCTTCTGCGCCGTGAGGCGGCCGAGGAAGAGGACGAGCTTTTCGGGAAATTTTTTCTTGCCCCGGAAGACTTCGACGGGATCTGCACCGTTGTGTACGGGGAAGATTTTGGCCGGGTCGATGGCGTAATGCCCGCTGACGACCGTGCCCGTGTATTTGCTGACGGGGATGACGGCGTCCGCCTGTTCCATGCCGTATTTCTCGATATCGTAAATCCAGCCGCGCGCATCGGCTCCGGCACGGTCGAACTGCGAAGCATGCAGATGCACGACGAGCGGTTTGCCGGTGGCTTTTTTGACTTCGACTCCGGCAAGGTAGGTCATCCAGTCGTGAGCGTGGATCACATCGAAATCCTGCTTGAGCGCCAGCTTGGCGGCAATCTTGGAGAATTCGATGACTTTGCGGGCGAGATCGCCCGCGTAGAGGTCTTCCTTGGAGGTGAAGAGGCTTAGATCCTCCCGGTGAATGCGGGAGAAGATGAGTTTGCCCTCGTGGGTGAATCTGACCACATCGGTTCCGCCTTCTTCGCTGACGTAGGGATCGAGGCTCATCGGGGCGCGCTCGACCATGGCAAAGCTTTCGTAACGGTAGCCGTCTTCGCAGGACTCGACCTCTTCAAATTGAAGATTGTTCAAGCCAAGGAGATCGAAGCCATCATACCTTGCCGAAGGATCCGCTTTGGGCACAATGACATGCAGATCCACCTTCTTGGCCAGGGCTTTGGAAAGCCCCATGCAGGCAACGCCGAGACCACCGTTGATCAGCGGCGGGAATTCCCAGCCCAATTCAAGTACTTTGATTCTGTTCATGTCGATAGAGGGATGTAAAAGAGTGAATAATATAAAATACGCTTTTGTTTCGCCTTCCATTGAAAACCACCCGGCCCGGAATGTCGAGATGAAAGTGGTTCTTGTTTGAAAAAATATCGTAAGAAAACAAAAGAGTTACGCGTATCAATGCGTAACCCTCTGTCATAATTTCCTCTTGAGGGAGGAAACCGCTGTCGTTTTCTTGAGGAAAACCTGAAGACGGATGCAGGATTAATCCTGCTGCTGCTGTTGTTGGCCTAGCGCCTCGCGAATATCTTGAAGCGCTGCGATGAAATCGTCGAGGATTTCGGCTGGCACCATGATGCGGTCGCGATTGGAGCTTACCTTTTCTGTAATGCGAACCACATGGCCGCGTGCATTCTTTTTGAGATCCAGGAAAAAAGTCTTGCGATCCGTGATGAGTTTTTCCGTGCAAATTACGTCGTCGTCCACTGTATGTATATACCTCCGGTAAAGTTTAATTGTTGAACTTGACTACGATAGCATTCCTGCAAATATAGTCAATCCTTATTTTTATGCCGGGTCCAGATATCCATGATGAATGTGGTAGCGTTCGGATGGGCGCTCGTCGTATCCTTGGTAATTTTCGTGTCGACTTTCCAGAAGACGAAATCCGACAGCGCCGCTTGCTGAAAGCCGGGTGTGTCGATGAAGTCTCAAGAGGCGCGTGAAAGCTGTGGGGATGTCGTGGCATGCCACGGCTTGTGGCGCAGAAGCATATTGACCTTGGATCGCAGAAATGCTATATGGGAATCCTATGTATGAACGTCTGCTGATTTTGCCCGTGTTTGGTGCGATGATCGCTTGTGTCTCCTGTGCGGCGTCGCCTGGTGCAGTGAAACCGGCGGTGTCGACCCAGAGAAGGATTGTGCATGTGAAGGATGCTGCGCGTGATGCGCGCTTGCATGCATCGCTGCAGGAGGAAGGGCTGAGTATTTCCTTTCGTGAAGAGGGCAAGCTGGTAAGTAAACCGCTCGCGGTCGGCGACAAAGAGCAGGTGCGAATGCTGATGAAGAAGGCTTCTCCTTTTACGTACGAGCCTATGGGCATCTCGCCGCATCCCAAGCCTTTCGATTTTGTGCTCGTCTGCGGGCAGAATGAACAGCTCGGCGGTTTTGTGCATGATGACCGCGTCTCTTTCTGGATGGTGGATGTGCCTGATGCGGATGCCATGGCGCTGAAGCCTGTGTTGGCCCCGTATTTGGGGTAAGGTATCGATTTCGGCAATACTCCTTCCTGAAAGGCGGAAGAGCTGCCTAACCCATGAGAAAAGGATGAAAAGTGAAACAGTCGCTTGATACGGTCCGCTATCTTGATCGTGCCTGGGGCTGTCTCGTGCGCGCGTAATCGCGACAAAGAAACAAGTGCATCTGTATCGGAGGAACAGAATGCCGAGCGAGAAACCTGCGGATGCAGGAAGGATCGGCAATGTTGCCAATAAGCGCGCCTGGTGATAAGCGTATTCAGAGAACATGGAAAGCCTGGATACCTAAAGAGAGGTTTCTCATGCTGAATTCGGCGAGATATAGTTCTGATATCGCAATAAAGACTCCGAAAAAGGGGGTAAAGAGGCAGGTGCTTGTGAATCCCCTCCCATGTTTCGTCAAAGAAATCATAAAAAGTAAAAAACGTATAAATTGTTCAAGGCTAGCAGTTATGGTGGTATATTGAGGGTGGTTTGAAGGGGATGAGGAGAAAAAAAGAGTGAAAAAACCTTGACGTGAGAGAAAAAAAGAGTAAACTCTCCTCACCCCACTACGGGGCGCCGCGAAAGACGCGACACGGAACGAACCGGAAGCCGGCAAGGCAAGGGCGAGTGAGAGTGAAGCGAGGGCCGCGGGCAAACTCTTCAGGAGAAGAGGCGAACACTTTACAGGAAAGACTTTCGAAGTGCTGAAGCCGGGAGACCGGCAGCGAGGAGACGAAACCTTGCGGAGAGCACTTGAGAGGAGGAAAAAGAGAGAGGAAAAAGTCGTGACGCACGCCGTGCTGAACTAGGCGAAGACCCGTTCCGAAAGGGATGGAGAGCAGGGGACGCATGGCATCCGCAGAATCGAAAGATTCGAGCGGAAACCAGCAATTTCTAAAAAATATAATATGGAGAGTTTGATTCTGGCTCAGAACGAACGCTGGCGGCGTGGATAAGAC
>NZ_LIGX01000010.1 GCF_001683795.1 Neoakkermansia glycaniphila | reverse complement strand
CGGAAAAACGGGAAAAAAGTGGTAGCATGCAGGCTTCGGCATATTTTTGTTGTAGACATGTTTTATTGTTGGTTTGCACGTAATCTATTTGAAAAAAGAAGATAGTGTTTGTTAGTTGCGACGGAATGGCAAAAGAATGTTATTGACGGGGCCGTGGGAAAATGTTAAATGAAAAAGGTCTTGAAGGTTGTGGCTCATGGCAGTCGCTTCCGTAAGGATTTCATCACCCCCAACACCCCCTGCAATGAATTACATTCATCAAAACAGCTATATAGTGCCCGGAACTCCGGGATACCGCCTTATCGAAAACAGCTCCGCAACCCGGCCTTCCGCCGGTGAAGCGTCCGCCTTATCAGGCGAAAGCGGCGACATGATCGCCCTGTCGTACTCGCATGGCAAACCGTCGAACTCCTCGCACGTCATGACGCCGGTACGAGGCACCTTCATCCTGCCAGAACTCCCCGAAGGGGGCACGCACACCGTCGTGGCATCGGGCAAGGTGGACGACTCCGTCAGCCTGACAGTAGACGACAGCAGCGTATCCTCCACCTCGGGAGCGCCCCATTCCTTCTCGATCAGCATCGAAGGCCTCCAACCCGGCGTCCACAAACTCGCCGTCGTCCACCACAACATCGACTACTACCCGGACCCCACGGGCAACATCTCCGTCATCTCCGGCAGCGTCGGCCCGTGCCCCCGCTTCGAAATCGAACCGGATGAAAACGTCAAGGTAGACTGCGAATGCGGCTGCGGCTGCGACCGCAACGACGGCGACTCCGGAGGAGAGCTACCCGCCCCGGCCGCCCGCATATCCATACCGCACGGCAGCTTCGGCTCCTCCTCGGCAGGCAGCGGCATCATCCGCGAAGCCCGCCTGCAATACATGCGCTGGAGCGTCACCTTCGGCACCTTCCGCGGCATGGGCGGCATCCCGAAAGGCCGCATCGAACTCATCGGCTACCGCTACTCGGCCTCCCTCCTCACCCCGGCAGGCCTCGCATACAGCCACCCCGCCGCCTCCTTCGTCTCCCTGCCTGCGGGCGGCATCCGCCCCAACAGCCTCCTGCGCGTCCGCCAGGGCGGCGCCTACGCCAACTACATCTGCGACGCCAACGGCCGCACCGCCTTCGGCGTCGGCTCCACCTCCTCCAGCACCGACCGTGCGGACTTCGTCACGGAACTCGTCCGCACCCCCTCCGCCGCCCTCCCTCTGGCGGAAGCCGCCTACCTCCGCATCCTGAAAACGGACGGCACGGCCACCTTCTACCACCTCGAAACGGGCGCCTTCGCCGCCTGCATCTCATCGCAAAACAGCCTCCTCACCGCCGAAGAGGCCGCCCAATACCTCGACATCGTCCGGGAACAAAACGGCACCATCCGCCAAATCTGGAACTACTGGGACGGCCTTGCGGACATCGTCGCCGCAGAAAACGGCTACATCGTCGCCCTCTACCTCCCGAACCAAATCACCGGGCAGAACCCTGCCAGCGGCCTCTACACCACCTCGGGCACCCCCTTCCAAACATACGCCATCGGCGGCGACCCGGCGGCCTCCAGCCTCACCGTCACCGAAACCGACCACACCCTCCCGGCCTCCATGCCCCCCTACACCACGGAATGGACCGAAACGGACCGCCTGTGGAACATCACCCGCGGCACGGGAGACACCGCCGTCTCCACCACCCGCACCCGCGAAACATCGCCCCTCGCCGGCACCTACCGCATCGTCACCACCGTCAGCAAAGGCGGGGCAGCCGCCTCCGTCGTCGCAGAAAACTACATCTCCCTCCCCGTCGGCGAACTCCTCCTCAGCCGCACCGAAGGCTACGGCAGCCCGCAGGCCCTCACCACCGCCTACACCTACGACGGCGCCGGCAGCCGCATCAGCTCCATCGGCCCGCAGCAGGGAGAAACCCGCACCATCCACGACGCACACGGCCGCGCCACCGTCCTCGCCCTCCCGTGGGCAGGCGGCCAAAACCGGATCATCAACACCTCCTACCGCAGCGACGGCGCCACATGGACCGACGAACCCGCGCAAATCGACACCACCATCGTCGACGCGGGCGGCATCCCCCGCCTCCACCTCCGCGAAACATACGCCTACAGCGAAACAAACGCCGTCAAACGCGTCGAAAAACGCAGCACGGCCAACGGCCTCACCCGCCTCGAAATCACCGAAACATGGCAGGGCAACGCCGAAAACATCCATGCCCGCGGCCGCCTCCGCATGACCCAGACCGCCGACGGCATCCAGACATGGCACGACTACGCCCCCGCCTCGGCACACGGAGCCCTCTACACCGCCACCGAAGAAACCCGCATCGGCGGCCAGCCCGTCCCCGGCCACAGCACCCGCAGCACCGCGTGGATCGACGCGCAGGGCAACGCCCTCCGCACCGAACAACACATCCTCGACAGCGCGGGCCACTGGCAACTCCTCGCCGCCGCCGACTACGAACACGACATCCGGAACCGCTGGACCAAACGCACCCGCAGCAACGGCCGCACCACCACCCGCGCCCACATCTGCACCGGAGACCTCCTCCGGGAAACCGACGAAAACGGCACCACCACCACCTACGGCTACGACAGCTCCCGCCAGCTCATCGAAACCGTCCGCAGCGCCACGGCAACCACCCCGGAAACCGTCACCTCCTACCAACGAGACGCCCAGGGCCGCATCCTCCGCACGAGACGCGACACCGGAGCCATGACCACCGTCGAAACCGCCGCGTACGACCTGCAGGGCCGCCTCATCGCCCAAACCGACACCCTCGGCCGCACCACCGCCTACGCCTACAGTGCGGACGGCCTCACCGAAACCCTCACCACCCCCTCCGGAGCCACCCTCATCACCGAACGCAACCCGGACGGCAGCCTCGCCCGCCAGCACGGCACCGGCCAGCGCGAACTCCTCCACGAACACGACTACAGCAACGCCCGCATCCGGCACACCGTCAAACTCGCGGACCGCAGCACCATCCTCTCCCAAACCCTCGAAAACGGCTTTGGAGAAACCGTCGTCGTCACCACACCCAGCACCACGGGCTACCTCTACGACCGCACCACCTACAACAACAAAGGCCAAATCACCCAGCGGCAGCGCGACACCGGCTCGGCAGCCGGCTCCCTCGCCATGGCTCCCACCCTCTACGAACACGACGCCTTCGGCAACCCCGCCAAAGAAACGTGGAAACTCGCCGCCACCCCCACCCTCGCCAACTCCCGCATCACCACCTGGGCCTACCGCGTCGAAACGAGGGCCGACGGCATCTACCGCATCGCCGTCGCCACCAAAAACAACGGCAAAGGCACCACCTGCACCGAAACCGCCGCCCAACTCATCTCCGAACACCCCACGCTTGAAACCCGCAGCGAACACACCTGCCCGCGCGGCCACACCACGGTAGACAGCACCGCCTATGGAGAAGGCGCGGAACGCATCGTCACGCAAACCCTCCCCACCTCCGTCATCGAAGCCGCCGCCACCGTCATCGACGGCTACACCGTCTCGCAAACCGACCACGCCGGCATCACCACCACTGCCCGGCGCGACTGGACCGCCACCGGCCTCCGCCTCACTCAAACGGACGGCCGCGGCAACGCCTCCGTCACCCTCACCGACATCGCCGGCCGCCCCGTCAGCGCCACCGATGCTGCGGGCCACACCACCGCCACCGCATACTGCCCCTGCTGCGACAACCCCGCCTGCATCACCGATGCACTCGGCCACACCGCCCGGTATGCCTACGACATCCGGGGACGCAAAACCGCCGAATGGGGCACCGGCATCCAGCCCGCGCGCTACGCCTACGATGAAGCCGACCGCCTCACCGCCCTCACCACATGGCGTGCCGACGAAGAAAACATCGAAACCGACCCCACCGAACGCACCGACGGCGACACCACCACATGGCAATACCATGACGCCACCGGCCTCCTCACCCGCAAAACTTATGCGGATGCTTCGCACGAAGACACCGAATACAATGCCCTCAACATGCTCTCCCAAAAGACGGATGCGAGAGGAATCGTTTCAACGTACACGTGGGACACCGCCAAAGGCCTCTGCACCCGCATCGAACACAGCGACGCCACCCCGGCGCAGCAAAACACCTGGAACCACATCGGCAACCTCTACCGCATCGCGGACGCCCAGGGCACGCGCGACATCGTCTACAACAACTACAACGAAAAAGACACCGACAGCGTCACCGTCGCCGGCATCAAACACACCGTCACCGAAACATACGACGCCTACGGCCGCCCCGCCGGCTACACCCTCACCAAACCCGGCAGCACCCTCGACACCGTCGCCTGGCGCTACGGCACGGACGGCCGCCTGAACCAGGCCTCCTTCCTCCAGGGAACGGAAGAAAAAACATTCGCATACGCCTACCTCCCCGGCAGCCACCTCCTCCACACCCTCGCGCACCCCAACGGCCTCCTCACCACCCGCAGCTACGAACCGCAGCGCGACCTCCCCACAGCCATCGACACCACGCGAGGCGCCACCGGAGTCGTCCTGCGAGGCTACACCTACGATGCCCTCGGCCGCCCCGCCACCCGCACCCGCGCACGGCAGGGAACCACCCGGCAGGACGCCTTCGCCTACAACGACAGAAGCGAATTGACTGGTGCAACCCTCGGAACCGCGCCCTACGCTTACGCCTACGACAACATAGGAAACCGGGAAACGGCGCAGGAAGCGGCGCAATCTGTCACCTCCTATGCCGCCAACCAGCTCAACCAATACACCGCCATCGGGCAGAATGCGGCGGAACCCTTTATTCCCGCCTACGACGCTGACGGCAACCAAACCACCCTCCAGACACAAACGGGGAAATGGACCGTCGACTACAACGCCAACAACCGTCCCACCCGCTTCACCAGCCAGGACGGCAACACCATCGTCGAAAACGGCTACGACTACATGGGACGGCGCTACATGAAAAAAGTCTCCGTCAACGGAACCGTAATCCTGCACCAGCACTACCTCTACCGTGGCTACCTGCAAATCGCGGCCCTCGACCTCACGCGCAGCAACGCCCCGGCCCTCTGGCTCCTCCACTGGGACCCGACCCAGCCCGTAGCGACGCGTCCCCTCTCCCTCCGCAAAAACGGCACATGGTACACCTACGGCCACGACCTCACGAAAAACGTCACCGAACTCTACAAGGCGGACGGCACCATCGCCACGGCCTACGACTACACCCCGTACGGCTCAGTCACCGCTACAGGCATCGACCAGCCCATCCAGTGGTCCAGCGAACACTACGACCCCGAACTCGCCCTCGTCTACTACAACTACCGCCATTACAACCCCGCCGACGGCAGATGGATCAACCGCGACCCCATCGCTGAAGAAGGAGGGAGGAATTTGTACGGGTTTGCCCGAAATAGGGTAATGGATTTATTCGATTTTTTGGGACTTTGGACAAAAGTTGAAGGTTCAGAGCATACATGGTGCGCGGAAAGAGGAGATTCATTGTCTGGTTTGGCACTCCAATATGGAGCAAGTCATAATGATTGGCAATGTTTGTGGCCGACGTCTGATACTGGCGATCACGGATATCCCAATTCAATTTGGGAGGGTGATAAATATGATGCTTCTAATTTAGACACGAATTGCCCATCAAATTCTTTAGCGGTAGCTCTTGTTCGTTCATTTGGAGAGCAAGATAGTGTGGTTTTTGATGTTTCTCCGGTTAATATTTCAGCTGTTCAGGTGCCTCTAGAAATAGCGCGTAGAGCAAAATATGGTGCGACGCCTATAACCAGTTTTCATGTTTCTGGCCATGGAGCGAGAGGGCTAGATGCGGCGTTTGATGAAGAGCATAAATATTTTACAAGTGTAGATATTCGACGGTTATCACAGTCGCCTTCTTTTGCAAATGCAAAGCAAAAGAAAGGTCCAGTTCGGTGTTGGTTTTGTCGATCTGCATCTGTCCGTTTGGCGACTTGTTATAGTAATATCATGGCTTTACAATTTGCTACGAATATTTTACGTAAAGGTAGCGTTTCGTGGGGAACTAGGCATATAACTGGCGTAGAGCCTGAATATTATGTGCTTGGTGATTTACGTTGGTTTTATAAAAATGATGATGGTTCCTCAATTCATTCGAATCCTGATAATGCGATAAAATCTCCTACATGGGTAAAGTTTGATGGGAAATTATAATAGAAAGTTTGTCGTGAAAAATCTAATCTGTTTAATGTTTATTTTGATGCTAATAATAGGCTGTTTTTGTGGGTGCTCTTCACCCTCAGTTCCTCCGATCCGTGATATTGTACAGCTTAAAGTGCAGTTTGTAGGATTTCAGAAATCGAATAATTTGTTTCTTGTTGAATACGTGCTGCATTTTATCAATCATACTACTCAAAATGTACAACTACAGTCATCTGGAAAAACGTTACGCTTGGTAATTCCTATACAAGTCGACTTAAATGGGCAATCATTCTTTGAATGGGAGAATGTGCATTTACAACACATAAAAAATGGAATTATAATCCCACCCCAAAGTGAAGTAACAGTTAAAATGTCGGTCTCATTGCCAATGATAATAACAGAAGAGATGGCGAATATGATCATAGTTAGTTATCCTGTAGTATATTACAGAGTTGGAAAATGGGAAATTGAATCACAAATACCGCAAATGCTTTTGTCATCGTAATACCAACGAGAATATTCATAGATGTGTTTTAGTTTGAAATAGCTTTAAAATTCATAAATATTTTTGGTTCATGCCTAGTTAAGAGTTTTTGAGATGCATTTAATGTATTCTCTATGAGTGCGAAATAAATATTTTTACCGTCCCCGCATTTCGGAGAAAAAGTTTAGAGAGCTTATTCATTTGTTTTCACTTGATATGGAAGCTTTAAAAAGATCACCATCAACGAAATCGTAGTCTTGCACCAGCACTACCTCTACCGTGGCTACCTGCAAATTGCGGCCCTCGACCTCACGCGCAGCAACGCCCCGGCCCTCTGGCTCCTCCACTGGGACCCGACCCAGCCCATCGCCACCCGCCCGCTCTCCCTCCGCAAAAACGGCACATGGTACACCTACGGCCACGACCTCACGAAAAACGTCACCGAACTCTACAAGGCGGACGGCACCATCGCCACGGCCTACGACTACACCCCGTACGGCACCGTCACCGCCAGCGGCATCGACCAGCCCATCCAGTGGAGCAGCGAACACTACGACCCAGAACTCGCCCTCGTCTACTACAACTACAGACACTACAACCCCGCCGACGGCAGATGGATCAACAGGGATCCCATTGGGGAGCGAGAGCATCTGCATTTGTCTATCTACGTCAGAAATAATCCGTCGATGTTATATGATTTACATGGTTTGGAAACCACGGATGATGAGATGGCAAAAGCCTTGGAAGAGATTAGAGTTAAGATATCGGGAGAAGATGACATTGAAATTGACTGTAAAGGTGTAGAGAGTGCAAAGCAGGCTGCAAGAAATGTCATAGAAAAGTGGAATCCTGTTTCGATAAAAAACGATGTGGAATATGGGGGCGAGTATATGCATGTTGTGTGCGCAAAACAAAAAAATATCTATATATAACAACGCATGTTCAAGGTAAAAACGGCGAAGTGGAACCTGAGGACGCTCCTCCTTGTCCTTTTGGATATAGATTGGCCGGTATTTGGCATACCCATGGCAAAGCGTCCAGTACTGATCCTCATGAAACGTTCGCTCCTGCGGACATTATTAAAATAAATAAGTTAGGTGTTCCTGGATATTTAGGTACTCCATCCGGGGCCATTTATACTCTTGACCCTAATAAAACGACAACTCCGCCAGAATTGAATAATCCTGGTACCCCAAAAACTGCTATCGTGTAAATGATATGATGAAAATATTTATTCTGAGTATATTGTTCTGCTCCTGCCTCTGGGGATCTCCCCAGAGACAGGAGGAGTATTCCTTGAAGGCGATGGATGATATTGCGCGTTGTATTCCCCATCTCGAACAAATTTTGGAAAAAAGGAAAGGAAAGGAGGAGGTTCGTGAGGATTGGGGAGAACATAGTGTGATGATTTATGCATTGCTTGCGGATCAACATGGTGATGTTCAATATGTCAGGGATGATGGAGTTAGTAAGAAGAAAAAGTATATGTTTTCTCTAGATAGTGAGGATCAGGTTGTTCCTTTTGAGCCCGATACGAGATACATCGCTTTTTATTTCTGGTATTGGCCGGATTCCGGGCCATTCGACGGTGAATTAATCTATCTTTGCGATTCAGCAACAGGTGAAGTTAAAGGCTTCTGGAAAACATGGTGAATATTTTATAGAAAAAGAAGATGAAAATATTGCATTTATGCCTGTTGTTGGCGAATTGCTTGTATGTATCGGCACAGGAACCGGAGGTGCAGTTCGATCCTTATATCAATCTTTCGGTGATCAAGCGTGCCATTCCTTTGGTTAAGGCTCATTTTGCCGAGAAGTGGCGTGAGCAACAGAAGTCTGAGGTTTATTATAATGTCACAATTAGGACGTTAGAAATTCCTTCGAGCGGCATCATTCGGTATGGTGATTCGCAAACGTTTGAGTGGTTCGAATCATTGAAAAAGAAGGGAGAGTTTTTGCCTCTGATCGGCGGAGACCGGTATATTGTTTTCCAAATTACGTCGTGGAGGAAAAAGGATAAGTCACAACTACCCGTTCTGGATGAATATATCGTTTATTTTTGCGATCTGAAGACGGGAGAACCGCTGGGAATGTTGAAATTGCAGTGATTTGTAATGGCTCGCCAGACAGCAAATGCTGAAGCTCGGCGCCTGTGTGCATGTACAGCCTGCACCAAGATTACGATGGAATAGGAGGGGAACGGAATTTGTACGGGTTTGCCCGAAATAGGGTAATGGATTTATTCGATTTTCTGGGACAGAAATCTGCCACGACAAAGAAAAAGGATCAAAAAAATGATAAGCTAAAAAAGGAGCCTACAAGTTTGATATATACTAACAATATGAATATGCCTACTAGAACATTAGGAGTAACCGGTGTTCAAGCACAATATACATATAGATATGAAGAGACTGAAAATAAATGCTGTTGCCATGAAGAGGTAACAAAATGGAGAATATCGGTATTCCTTCTTCATGCTTCAGAGTATCCTCAGGGAATGACAGATCTAAGTACATATCAACGTCGGTTTGATCTTATCAATCAAGGAAAATTTAAACCCGATCAGTTTGACGAGGCAGAAAACTGGAAGTTTGCAGATCCCGAAGGTGTAAAGATACATGAAGCTCAACATGTGCATCAATATGAAGCACAGGCAAATGGAATTTCCCATATTTTCTCAGCTCCGACTGTGCAAAGTGATGTGAAAGGAAGCATTGAATGTGAAATAATCAAGTATTCTTGTTCTCAAAAATTAGAGAATAATACTGGTTGGAGATTAAGTGAGGCGCATGGTGCAGCCATCGATGCACTGATGCAGGAAAAGTATCCGGGATCGTTTCGTGAAAGAGCCTCATTGAAGGCCGAATGGACGTACTATGCAAAAAAATATGGAAAACAGAGTAAATATTAAAATGGTATCAATATCATTGATGTTCACGTTATTGATCAATACTCATGGAAATGATGTCGATGGCTCATTAATATCTCAGCCATCCCAGCATGAAAATGAAGAAACAACGAAAAATTTATTGATATGTATAGAAAAAGTGCAGACGAAGATTCAGGAATTTGAGCATGCCGCCATATCTTATACGCAACAGGAAGATTTTAATCCGGAATATATGGTGCAAATCGTCACATCATACAAAGAAGAGATGGATCGAATCATCATTGAGTTTGATTTGAATTCCAAAGAGGATATTATTCTACTTGGTTTATATCCATGGAAATTCAGTCATTTTCCTTATTATCGCTTTTGGACACCAGAGTATTGGAAAGTTGATCAATGGGATATGTATTTTGATGCTGATATCCGAAAAAAGAAAATTCAAAGGGTAAGAGATGTTTTCACCAGTAAATTGCATGATTTGCAAATAGTTTATTTGGAACGAATCTCGCGACCAGCTACAGAAAATGAAATCTGGACAGCGAAACACGTTCGAGATTATTTAAGAAAGGGCCAACGCCCACTTAGACAATAGTCATGGCAACTCATGCCTTGGAGGACATGCTTCCTCCAAGGCATATAGTCGAAGCAATATAATTATACATTAATAATTAATTTAAAAGGAAAAATAGACGATTATAGATGGGAAAAGTCACCGTCAACGGAACCGTCGTCCTGCACCAGCACTACCTCTACCGTGGCTACCTGCAAATCGCGGCTCTCGACCTCACTCGCAGCAACGCCCCGGCCCTCTGGCTCCTCCACTGGGGCCCGACCCAGCCCGTAGCGACGCGCCCCCTCTCCCTCCGCAAAAACGGCACATGGTACACCTACGGCCACGACCTCACGAAAAACGTCACCGAACTCTACAA
Organism: Neoakkermansia glycaniphila; assembly: GCF_001683795.1. Classification (GTDB taxonomy): domain Bacteria; phylum Verrucomicrobiota; class Verrucomicrobiia; order Verrucomicrobiales; family Akkermansiaceae; genus Akkermansia; species Akkermansia glycaniphila. Next base: position 38,723 of record NZ_LIGX01000010.1, on the reverse strand, counting down.
GGCGGACGGCACCATCGCCACGACCTACGACTACACCCCGTACGGCTCAGTCACCGCCAGCGGCATCGACCTGCCCATCCAGTGGAGCAGCGAACACTACGACCCCGAATTAGCCCTCGTCTATTATAACTACCGTCACTACAACCCACTAGATGGCAGATGGATCAACCGTGACCCCATCGCTGAAGAAGGTGGGAGGAATTTGTACGGGTTTATCCGAAATAACCCATATGCAAATACGGATTACATTGGAGAAACCCCAAAGAAAATAGAATGTCAAATCATTTTAGTTTGGGGGCACGGTTCCGACGTGGATGAGTCTATTGCTCAGCAGCATAGCAAATACAATCCGCATACATGCGCATTCGGTCCATTAGGTTGTTATGCCGACGCTGCTCCCGATGAGTATGCGATTCCAGATTTCCCCGATGTTTCGCAATCATTAATCGGCGATTCAGAAGCTTGTACAAATGCAGGCTTCAATCCGCCGGATGATAATGAGATAAAGAATGAGCAAGTTATACGAGCCAATCGACGACAGGGGTTCGCCAATTTATTGAGGGCAGCTATAACCTCAGCGACAAAAGAAGCAAAAAAAATATGTGAACGCTCAACTTGTCGATCTGTATCCATACTGTTTATAGGTATTGGGGAAAGGTCTGGTTTGGAAGGGACGAAGGTTTTAGGAAAAAGATTACAAAGTACCACAGAAGCTAGTAAAGGATGGAGCAACAGGAAAACATGGACCATTCCATGTCCAAAAAAGAAAATAAAAAAATGTTAAATGATATGAATGTATTTATAGGAAAAACGATATTTTTCGGCATATGTAGTATTTCTTGCCTTTATGCTCAACCCAGCGAGGTACATATTGATCTTAAATTTGAACCAAAGAGTGAATGGGTCGATCATGAAATGATTATTCGGAATGAGAATGGCAAAACGGTCTTTTTCGATGTGAATGATTCCAAAGTCATCCGTACGAGATTGCCACAAGGCCGCTACATTCTTAAAGTGCGGGCATCTACCGAATCCTTGTTTGAAGATTGGTTTTTTCAAAAGGAAATCACGATCAACAAGACGATCATGAACATGCAGTATGTCATTCCCAATTATCGAACAAATCTTGTTTTGCAAGCACATTTGTTGGGAGGGACTGTAGCTGCAAACACCCTGCCTGCAATTATACGTTCCTGTTCGGCTGACCGTACAGTAAATAACGAGTATAACATGGCTGCCTTTTTGAAAAAAGATGGAGCAATCTTTACATGTTCGGCTTATTACCTTCGAGAAGGTATCTATCAAGTGGGAGTTTATTATCCACCACATAAAGACTGGAAGTCTCCCAGTAAGGTGTTTTATTTTGAAATGAAACTACGAGATGGAAAAATGGTAGCGCAACTATTACCGTCATGAAAATAAATTGGATATATATACTTGATTAGCCAATTTGAGAATGATCAACTATTCTGTGCTAGAAAGGGTGCAGGATAGTTGATGAAACACATTTACATCTTAAGCAGACTACATGAGGCGTTGCTATATGAAAAAAGATCCCGCCAATGGTCTGGGTATATTATTTAGAAACCACTTTAACCTAGCTTGGAAACTTATCATTTTGAGTTCCCCTCTTTCAGAATGAGACATACATCACGGCCCTGCCCCGGAAAGGGTACGAAAAAGGGAGCGGGAAAACCCGCTCCCTGAAATATTTGATCGCCGGGCGTGTTACTTGGCAGGAGCCGGAGCAGGCACGGGGGCTTCTTCAACCACCGTTTCGTCTTCTTCGACTTCAACGGGAGCATCGGAAGACAACAGGCCCTTCAATGCATCGTTGCCGAAGAATCCGGCCTTTTCGATGCGTTCCACTTCCGTATTCAGCGAATTGGCCACATTCTGCAATTCCTGCAGCTTCTGGAAGATCTTCACCAGCTCTTCCTGCGGCAAATTGGCTTGATCGCTGTTCTGAGCGAGCTTCAGCTCCTCATTCAGCTTTTCCTGCAGGGTCTTCAACTGCTGCAGATCGGTGGCTGCCTTGGCTGCGGACGAACCGTCCGTCGTTGCCTTGAGCAGATTTTCCACAGTCTGCATGAGCTTCACCCAATCACCCAGCACTTCGACGGCCGGACGCGTAGCGGCGGCTGCCGGAGCAGCGGGTGCGGCAGGGGCGGGAGCCGGAGCCTGTTCCTGTGCGAACACGGGAGCAGCCAATGCTGCGGCGACGATCATGGAAACATAGCTTGTAGTTTTCATATACGCGACTCTAGCTCCAGCATCCGACGAAGTACAGTTTAAAATCTAGAATATAGGCGTCTTCCCGTCATCCTGCCGCGACTGTATTCAAGCATCCTTTTCGGAAACTGCGGCAGGCTTCTCTTCCGCCTTATCCGCAGGCGGGGCCACGGGAACGAGAGGCTGCAGCAGCTCAAGAAGAGCCTGGCTATCGTAATACATCTTGCCATCCAGCAGAGCCACCTTGAGAAGAATATCCTTGTTGAGACGGTCGATCGCCTCAATACGCCTTTCCAGCGCGGGAACATCCTTCGCATCGGGTACGGGAACGCGTTCCCCGTCGAGATATTGAGACGTCTTCAACACCTGAAGACTCTCCTTGATCTTCTCCAGCGGTACGGCGGCGGCATCGGCAGAAGCCTTATCCTTCACACCGTCAAGCAGGCGCTCCATCTCCCTGAGACTCGTTTCGATTTTGTCAAGAACCTGCGAAACAGACTCCTCCTGCCCCCATGCGGGAGCCGCAACGCCTGCAACGGCAACAACTGCCACACCGAAAAGAAAACCGTGCCATCTCATGCCTCACAGTGTACAGACGGGAACCTCCCGCCACAAGCCAAAAAAGTGTAACAAACCTGCAACAGAGCAAACCGTGCAATGAACTCAAATACCCTGCTTGTCGTACAGCTCCCGGTACAGCGGACAGGAGGAATACAACTTGCTATGCGTCCCGTCGCCCACGATCTCCCCGTGGCTGAACACCAGAATGCGATCCGCCACCCGGATGGAGCTGAAACGGTGCGCCACGATCAGAGTCGTACGCCCCTTCACGAGATGTTCCAGCTCGTGCTGAATCTTCTCCTCGCTCTCGGCGTCGAGAGCCGCCGTCGCTTCGTCCAGAATCAGAATCGGAGCATCCTTCAGGAATGCGCGGGCAATGGCCACGCGCTGCCGCTGACCGCCGGAAAGGCCGCCTCCGGCATCGCCCAGCACCGTATCGATCCCCTGAGGCTGATCGTCGAGGAATGAGAACACGGAAGCTTCCCTGGCTGCCTGCAAGACCTCTTCATCCTCCGCCTGTGGACGGCCGATGCGAATATTCTCCTTGATGGACTGGCGGAACAGCATCGCATGCTGGGAAACCAGAGCCAAATGCCTGCGCAGCTCCGTCTTCGCCACATCCTTCACATCCACCCCATCAATCAGCACCGCGCCGGACGTCGCATCGTAGAACCGGGGAATCAGGCTGGCAAACGTCGTCTTCCCGGCGCCGCTCGGCCCCACAAGAGCCACCACCTGCCCGGCGGGAATCTCCACCTGGATATTCTTCAGAATGGGCTTGCCCTCCTCGTAGCTGAAATTCACGTTACGGAACGAAATCCGTCCTTCCACACGCCCGATCGGCTGCGGCAGCTCGGGATCGGGCATCGTATCCGGTTCGGAAAGAATCGCATCGAGGCGTTCCAGCGAAGCCTGCGCCTGATTCAACTTATTGAAAGCTATACCTGCCCTCTTCATCGAATCGAACGCAAAGAACAACGCCCCGGCGATACCCAGGAAATCCGTCAGCGTCATCCCCATCGCACGGCCCTGCACCAGCATATTCGCCAGAGCGAGAGCCGTCACCGTCTCCATCACCGGCACGAGAATCTGCTGATACTTCACTGCCTTCAGCTGATCCTTGCAATACTTGTCCGTACCCTTTGACAACTCGTCAATCTGCCGCTGTTCCAACCCGTAGGAACGAATCTCCCGCTGCGAAGCCAGACTCTCCTGCACCACGGAGGTAATATCTCCAAGCCCCTTCTGCGCCTTGCGCGAACGGTTCGCAATACGCTTGCCGCAAATGATGATGGGAGCGAGAGCCAGTGCGGCGAAGCCGATATTCGTCAGCATCATCCCCATCGTCCCCTGCTCGTACATCATGTAGACCAGAACCCCAATCGCGCTTACCGCCGTCAGCGGCTGCTTGATGATATCGTTCGACACCTGCGTGATCATCGTCTGCACATTCTGCGTATCCGTAATCACGCGGCTGATCAGATCGCCCTTTTGCTGGCGTTCGAGGAAAGAAAGGGGCAAAGACTGCAGCTTCCTGAACACATCCATGCGGATATGCTCCAGAATCTTCATACCCACATAACTCACCAGCACCGCATTCAGCCACATCGCCACCCCACGGATGACGAAAACCACAGGCATCACGGCACAGGCCAGCAAAAGCAGCACATTCTTCAAATTCGCGGGATCGACCCGCGCCGCCATAAACTCGGAAACAGCCTCCGGCATCTTCGACGGATCGAACACCACCGGAAACACCTTGTAGATCATGAACGGAATCCCCATGCCGCTCGCCCCGGCGGCAATCACGCCGGACAGAATCGCCAGCAGGAACCACCACTTCATCGGCAGCAGATACCGCAAATAGCGCATCATGCGTTCCCTCATACCGCAGCCTCCTTTCCGGCATGCATAATCTGCTTATCGTACAGATCCCTGTACAACGTCGAAGAAGCATACAATTCCTCATGCGAACCGTCCGCCACAATGCGGCCAGACTCGAACACGAGAATGCGGTGCGCCATGCGGATCGTACTGAAACGGTGCGCAATCACGAACGTCGTATGGCCCTTCGCCAGCTCGTTCAGCGACGCCTGAATACGCGCCTCACTCGTCATATCGAGAGAAGCCGTCGCCTCATCCAGAATCAAAATCGGCGCATTCTTCAGGAATGCGCGGGCGATAGACACGCGCTGCCGCTGCCCGCCGGACAGACCTTCGCCGCCCTCGCCGATCTCGCGCTCGTACCCATCCGCATGCTGCTCCGTAAACTCGTTCACCGAAGCGAGAGCTCCGGCACGGAAAACCTCCTCATCCGTCGCATCCTGACGGCCCATCCGGATATTCTCCTTGATCGTCGTATGGAACATCACCGGATGCTGGGACACAAGCCCCACAGCCTCCGTACGGTCTTTTCGCGAAACATCGCGCACATCCACCCCGTCGATCTTCACCGAACCGTCCACCACATCGTAAAAACGGCACAGCAAATTGATAAACGTCGTCTTGCCCGAACCGCTCGGCCCCACCAACGCCACAATCTGCCCCGCAGGCACATGCACATCCACATCCCGAAGCACGGGATTATCGGCTACATAGGCGAAATTCACATGCTCGAACCGCACCTCGCCCCTCGGATGCTTCAGCGGCACCGGGCGCTCCGGCTCGGGAGTCTCATCCTTCGCGGACAACACACCCAGCAAACTATCCACAAGCGTCAGCGTCAGCTTGTACTGGTTATGCACCGTACCCAGCCTCTTGATCGGATCGTAGCAATAGTACAAAGCCAGCGCAATAGCCGTAAACTGCTCCAGAGTCAACCCGTGCGAACAGCCCATATACAGCGCATAGGCCAACGCCACCGCGCTCAAAATCTCAATCACCGGAGTCAACGCCTGACTGCAAACCGTCATCCGGAACAAAGCCGTCATCATCCGCCGTATCTGCCCCAGAAAGGTCTCCTCCTGCTGAGCCTCCATATTGAACGCACGCACATCCCTCTGCGCCGAAAGATTCTCCTGCACCGTCGCCGTAATATCGCCGAGACCGCTCATCATATCGCGCATCTTCTTCAGCATCGCACTGCCCACCTTCTTGATGATGGGAATGCACAGCGTCGCCACCACCATATTCACCAGCAGCACCGGCACCTGCTCGCTATTCAGGGCGGCGACGACCAAATACGTCATTGCGGCAACCAGCGTCAGCGGCTGAATCACGACATCGTTCATGATCGTCAGCATCCCGCTCTGCAAAAACTGCGTATTGTGAATCACCCGGCTGATCAGCTCGCCCTGCTTGAACCGCTCGTGGTAGGCCAGAGGCAGCTCCTGCAACCGCGAAAAAACGGCAAGGCGCAAATTCTCCAGAATCCGGAGCCCCGCCTTGCTCAGCAAAAACACATTCATGAACGCAGCCATCCCGCGCACCATCATCACCAGCGGCAGCATCGCCGCCGCTGCCCACAAAGTCACATCCGGCAAATCCTCCGACGCAAAATACTGCCGCAAAAACGCCTCCACGCCCTCGGGCAGCGGATCCTTCCCGAACACGACGGGGAACACATGCTCCATCATGTAGGGAATACCGAAACCCGCCGTAGCCGCTGCAATGCCTCCGAAAAAAATCGCCCAGAGCAGAGTCCTCTTCTGCTGACGGATATAGGACACCCAGAGAAAACGCAACTTTTCCCGGGTGGAAGCGTCTGGAGAAGGCGTCTGCATGCAAACGGAATCAGGATTCGGCGCGGCGCTCGGCCCGCTTGCGATCGTTCGCACTCAGCAGGCGCTTGCGCAGGCGGATATTCTTGGGAGTAGCCTCCACCAGCTCGTCCGCTTCGATATACTCGATGGCGCGTTCCAGCGTAAACTCCACCTTCGGAGTCAGCTGAATACTATCGTTCTTATTCGCGGAACGATGATTCGTCAAATGCTTTTCACGGCACGGATTCACGGGCAAATCATTCGCACGCGGATTCTCGCCGATCAACTGCCCTTCATACACCTTCTCCGCCGCACCGACGAACAGGCGACCCCGGTCTTCCAGGGCAAACAGCGAATACGGCGTCGCCACACCCGTCTCCATCGAAACGAGCGTACCCGTCTGGCGCGTCGAAATCTCACCCGCAAAGGGAGCATACTCGCGGAACAGGTGGGAGAAAATACCATGGCCGGACGTCAGATTCACCAGCTCGAACTCGAAGCCGATAATACCGCGCGTCGGAATGTACGCCTGCAGGAACGTCCTGCCCGTACCCTTCGTCTCCATATGCTCCAGCACCCCCTTGCGCGACGTCAACAGGCGCACCGCACCATTGGCGCACTCGTCCGGCACTTCGATATACAGAGTCTCGAACGGCTCCATCTTGCGACCGTCCTTCTCGATCGTAATCACCTTCGGGCGGGATACGCACACCTCGAAACCTTCCCGGCGCATCGTCTCCACCAGCACGGCAATCTGCATCGCCCCGCGGGCGGACACGGAGAAAATGCCAGCCGCATCCGTATCCTCCATCTTGATCGAAATATTCGTCTTTATCTCGCGCTCCAGGCGGTCGCGAATCACGCGGGACGTCACGTACTTCCCGTCCTGCCCGGCAAACGGACCGTCATTGATCGAAAACTCCATCGAAATCGTCGGCGGATCAATCGCCACGAACGGCAACGCCTCATCTTCCGGATTCGAAACCAGCGTCTCGCCGATATCCACATTCTCGAACCCGGCAAGGCCGACGATATTCCCCGCTTCACCCACAGCGGAATCGCTCGTACCCAGACCGGAATATTCAAAAAGCTTCGTCACCTTGCCCTGCACGCGGGAACCGTCCGCACGCAGCAAATGCACCGTATCGCCCTTCTGCACGCTACCGGAAGAAATGCGGCCGATCGCAATACGACCCACATAATCATCCCAGTCGATATTGGAAATCAGCATCCGGAAATCGCCATCGGCATCGGCATCCTTCGGAGCCGGAATATGCGCCACAATCTTGTGCAGCAGCGGCGTACAATCCACAGGCGGATCATTCTCGAGATGATCCATGAAATACCCGTCGCGGGCGGAACCGTACACGAACGGAGCCTCGAACTGCTCGTCCGTGGCACCCAGTTCCAGAAAAAGCTCAAGCACCTGATCCTTCACGGCGGCGGCATTGGCATGCGGGCGGTCGATCTTGTTCACCACCACAATCGGCATCAAACCTTCCTGCAACGCCTTGCGGAGCACGAAGCGGGTCTGCGCCTGCGGGCCTTCATAGGCATCCACCACCAGCAGCACGCCGTCCACCATCTTCATCACACGCTCCACCTCCGCACCGAAATCGGCGTGGCCGGGAGTATCCACGATATTGATCGTATGGCCGTGCCAGTGGATCGACGTATTCTTCGCCTTGATCGTAATACCCTTCTCCCGCTCCAGATCCATCGAATCCATCGCGCGCTCCTGCACCGCCTGATTCTCACGGTAAGTCCCCCCCGCCTTCAAAAGCTGGTCGACCAATGTAGTTTTGCCATGGTCAACGTGAGCGATGATGGCGAGATTGCGGAACTTCGAAGGATCTGGCATACGGCGAGAAGAGGTACCCTGACAAGGCGCTTTTGTCAAGTCAAACTTGCAACAATCGTCTTGATGCAGAAAGGCATTACCCCTTCATCCCCGTAATACGTCCATCCTCATCCACATCGATCTGCTCGGCCGAAGGCACGCGCGGCAAGGCGGGCATACGCATAATCGTACCCGTCAACGCCACCAGATACCCCGCACCATTGGCAATCTCGAAATCGCGCACATGAATCCTGAACCCGCGTGGCCGCCCCAACAGAGACGCATCGTCCGACAGGGAATTCTGCGTCTTCGCCATGCAAACGGAAAGCCCCGTCAGCCCGTTCTTCTCCAGCAAAGCCAGCTTCTTGCGTGCCGGGGCGGACACATCCACCCCGTCCGCGCCGTACATCTGCGTCGCGATCTTCTCCATCTTCACCTCCACCGCATCATCCAGCCCATACAGGCAGGAGAACTCCGGACTCGGCTCATCGGCAGCCTCCGCCACCAGCCGAGCCAGCTCCTCGGCACCGGGGCCGCCCTTGCCGAACACATCCGCCGCCGCACAGCGAACGCCCATCCCTGCACAAAAATCCTTCACGGCCTGCACCTCCTCCGCCGTATCGGAAGCGGCGAACAGATTGATCGCCACCACCACCGGACGCTTGAACCTCGCCGCACTCTCCAAATGCGCCCCCAAATTCTCCAGACCACGCTTCACCGCCTCCACATCAGGCGTCTCGAGCTGATCCTTGGCCACGCCGCCATGCATCTTCAAGGCACGAATCGTCGCCACAATCACGATCGCATCCGGCGAAAGCCCCGCTTGGCGGCATTTGATATCCAAAAACTTCTCCGCCCCCAGATCGAACGCGAAACCGCCCTCCGTCACCACATAATCGCCGTAGGCCAGCGCCATCTTCGTCGCCAGCACCGAATTGCAGCCGTGCGCGATATTGGCGAACGGGCCGCCATGCACAAACGCGGGCACCCCCTCGATACTCTGCACGAGATTCGGATTCACCGCATCCTTCAGCACCGCCAGCAGCGCCCCCGTCACCTTCATCTCGCGGGCATACACCGCCTCGTCGTCCCTCGTAAAACCGATCACCATCCGGTCGAGCCGCTCGCGCAAATCGTCCATAGACTCGGACAGGCACAACACTGCCATAATCTCGCTGGCGGGCGTAATATCGAACGAACTCTCACGCGCCACCCCCTGCTTGTTCAGGCCGATCACCACATTGCGAAGCGAACGGTCGTTCATATCCAGCACCCGCTTCCACGTCACCTTCGCAGGATCCAGCCGCGTCGTCCCGTAGAACAGCGCATTATCGATCACCGCACTCAGCAAATTGTGCGCCGACGTAATCGCATGGAAATCACCCGTAAAATGCAAATTGATCGAATCCGCCGGAGTCAGCGAACTCATCCCGCCCCCCGTCGCTCCGCCCTTGCGGCCGAACACCGGACCCATCGAAGGCTCGCGGAGAGCCAGCACGCTCCGCTTCCCGATCGCCTGCAGCCCCTGCGCCAGACCGATCGAAATCGTCGTCTTGCCCTCGCCTGCCGCTGTCGGCGTCAAAGCCGAAGTCAGAATCAGCTTCCCTTTCAACGGGCGGCCCTTCAGCGCCTTGATCGACACCTTTGCCTTATCCGAACCGTAGGGAATCACCTGCGCGGCATCAATGCCGAGATACTCGGCCACTTCTGAAATCGGTCTTGTCTTTCCAATCATGCTGCCAACATACCAGAAACCGCCGCAGCAATCAAGACCCGACTCCGTCCAAAATCGGCAATCCTCCCCAACAGATAGATGCAAACTCCCTGCCGCATCACATGCATGCGATGCCCAGCAAAAAAAGAACCTCGCACCGCCCCGGCCCGCACACCTGCGCCACCAACGCCGCCATCACCTTGGAACCGGCAGCGCATACCGCTCAAGCGTAATCCAGAGGGCCATATACACCTCCGATCTGAGGCTGGACTGCTCGTCCCTGTAAAACTGGCGGTAATCTTCGGGATCTTTCCTGCTCTGAATCACACTCTCCTGATACGACTTCACGAACTGCCCGAACTCCTCCCTCGCCTTTGCCGGAAAACTCGCCATCAGCCGATCATAAGCTGCGCCTATGCTCTTCTCCGTCTCGTACACCAGCAACTTGTCCACATTGGCCTTCGGATCCTCGGCAAGCATCTCGCGCTCGATGCAGTCCGACAACATCTTCACCATCGCCGCTGTTTTCTCGCTATCCAACAGAGCCACGATCTCGCGGCCCACACGCCGGGGATGCTTCACACGCCCATCCGCCTGCAACACGGCCAATGCCGCATCCAACGAAGCCCCGGCTTTCTCCAAATTCGCCTGAGCCGCAGGAGTATGCGTCAAATGGTAAAAACCCGGCGACACCACAATAGGCGACTCGTCGAGCTTCACACTTTGGCAAGCCGCCAAAAACAAGACGATCAAGGGTAGATAAACGATCTTCATACACGCTCAAATTATCATATCCGGGCATCTTGTCAACTCCGGGCAGCAAAACTCTGACCTGCAAAAAAACATCACCCTTCTTGCCGATAAAACGAAACATCGCACACCGCCCATCAGGCTCATGCCCCATCCCTCCCATGCGAACCGCATGGGAGGCGGTAGTCCACACATCCTACCTCTTCGATAAAGCCTGCACGCGCGAAGCATCCCAGCCGCCGCCGAGCACCTTGTACAGATTCGCCATATTCTGCCGCAGGCTCTGGCGTGCCGAAACAAGCCTCTCTTCGGACGAAAGCCACGACTGCTGCGCGCTTGCCACATTCAGGAAATCCGTCATACCTGCCGTATAAAGCTTCAGCGAAATGCGGGCAGCTTCACGATTGGCGCGGCGAGCTTCTTCATACAAGGGAAGCTGCTGCATCACCTGTGCATAATTGATCAGGCAGGACTCCACCTCGCTCATCGCCACAACCACCGTCTTCCGGTAGGATTCCGCAGACCGCTGCGTCGCGGTCTTCTGCTGCCGCACGCGCTCCCACAAGGCTCCGCCCTGGAAAATACTCTGGTTCACGCCTCCACCCAGCGCCCACGACGACTTTCCGGAAGAGAACATCCCGGCAAAATCAGATCCGGCGCTGGTATTCACGCTGCCCGTCAACGAAAACTTCGGGAACAAATCAGCCACAGCAACGCCGACATTCGCCGTCGCCGCGTGCAAATCCTCTTCCGCCTGAATAATATCGGGACGCCTCCGCAACAGATCGGAAGGAAGCCCAGTCGGCACCGAAGGAATCTTATTATATACATCGGCCGAAGGCATGGACAGCTTGACCCGGTCCAGATAGGAACCGAGATAAATCGCAAGCTGATTCCTTGCATTCTGCCTCGCGGCCTCCATGGCAGGAATCGTACTCTTCGTCGAAGCGATTTGCGCCTTCGCCTGCTCCAGATCCAGATCGGCGGCAAAACCGACACTCTGCCTCTGCACCACAATCTCATACGTATGCTGCTGATAATCGAGCTGCTCCTTCGCAATACGAAGCTGCTCCTCCGCGGCAATCCAGTCGAAATAGGCCGAAGCGACATTGGCCAGCAACGCCGTACGCACAGCGGCAGCCGACGCTTCCGTCGAACGGAGATTCGCCAGCGCAGCCTCGATGGAACGCCTGTTCCCTCCGAAAATATCCAGCTCCCACGAAGCGGACGCACCAAGCCCCCATTTGCCGTGTGAAGTAGAACTGAATCCCGAAGAAGGAGCCGTAGACTGGCTGCCCGAAGCACTGGCCGAAGGCAGCAGAGCGGCTCCGGCAATCCGTGCGGACGATTCCGCCTCCTTAATGCGCAACGCTGCCGCCACCATATCGGGATTGTTGTTGACAGCCTGTTCAAGCAGGGATTCCAGCTGATTGTCGCCGAAAAGCTGCCACCAGTGCGTCAGGGCATCCTTATCGACCGCAGGCGGTACGGCAGTAGCCCACGAGGCGGGCAAATCCTGTTGCGGCGCACCCTTGAAATCGGGGCCGACCATGCACGCAGGCAGCAGCAGCACTCCGGAAAGGCAGGAAATAAGAATCGGTCGTTTCATGGAAAAAAAGTTATTCATGGCGAAGTGCGTCGATGGGGTCGAGTTTGGAAGCCTTATAAGCCGGATACCAGCCGAAAATGATGCCGATGGTCGCCGCCACCCCGACGGAAAGCACCATCGCTCCCGTGGAACTGGCCGTCGTCCAGTTGAACTTCATGCTCACTAGTTCGGACACGCCGCGGCCGAACAGAATCCCGAGGACGCCGCCGACAAGGCACAGCAGCACCGCTTCCAGCAGGAACTGCCACATGATATCGCGAGGCCTCGCGCCCACGGCCATGCGGAGGCCGATCTCGCGGGTACGTTCCGTCACGGAAACCATCATGATATTCATGATCCCCACACCGCCCACAATCAGGGAAATCATCGCCACGGCCAGCAGCAGGCGCATCATCGTCTCGCTGGTGGACGTCATCACGCTCACGATCGCAGCACGGTCGAACACACGGAAATCGTCCAGTACGCCGGGCTCAAGCCCGTGGCGGGCGCGCAGCACAACCGTCAGCTCCCTGATCGTCTCGGAAGAACGGGACGGATCGGCAATCTCCAGCAGAATGGAATCCACCGTACGGAAACGCAGCGGGTGGGGCGCATCGGTATACGGCTGCAAATCGGCGCCGGGATAAAACTGGACGGACGTACTGGGATAGGTGGAATAGGTCGAAGAAGCCGTCGAATTGGCCGAAGCGCCAGCCTTCGTAATCTTCGCGGTGCCCGAACCGCCCTGCAAACGCGTGCGGATACTCGTCCACGGAAGAATCACGATATCGTCCTGGTCGTTGCCCATCATATCCGAGCCCTTCGATTTCAGAACGCCGATCACCTTGAACACCACATCGCGCACGCGCAAATCCTGCCCCACCGGATCGGTATCAGGAAACAGCTCCTTCACGATCGTCGTACCGATCACGCACACGCGGTTGGCCAGCCTCACATCGCGGGCATCGAACGACACGCCGGAAAGCATCTCGTCCCAATCCTTCATCTTGAGATAATTCTCATTCCCGCCCTCAATCGTACGCGGATTCCAGTTCAGATTGCCCGCCACGATCTGGCCGCTGGAGCGCACCACCGGAGTGGCGCGAATCACCGTCTTGCACTCTTTCTCCAATGCGACGGCATCCTCGGAAAACAGCGATGCACGGCCGCCGCCGCCGGAATTCACCCCGCCCTTCGTCACGGAGGCAGGCATCACGCTCAGGGAATTCGCCCCCATCGTCGCGATTTGCTTGGTAATCTGCTCCTTGGAACCCTGCCCGATCTCCATCACGGCAATCACGGCCGCAATGCCGATAATGATACCGAGAATCGTCAACAGGGCGCGCATCGGATTGCGCACCAGCGCACGAATACAGGTCAGAAAAAGCGTCACAAGTTTCATGCGTCAATGGGATGGAGTTTCTCGGAAATACCTTCGGACAGCATGCCGTCCACCATATTGATGGCACGGTCCGTAAACGCCGCAATCTTCGGATCGTGCGTCACGATAATCACCGTCAGCCCCTGCTCGCGGTTCAACTGCTTGAACATGTGCAGCACCTCCACCGAAGTGGACGAATCGAGATTGCCCGTCGGCTCGTCTGCCAGCAGAATGCCGGGATTATTGATCAGAGAGCGGGCGATGGCCACGCGCTGCTGCTGGCCGCCCGAAAGCTGGGCCGGAGTATGGTGCATACGGTCTTCCAGCCCCACGAGCTTCATCAGCCCGAGCGCCCTCTTGTGCAGCTCGGCATGCGGCAAGGCCGGGCGGGCGTATGCCGCCGGCATCATCACATTTTCCAGAGCAGTCGTGCGGGACAGAAGATTGAAATTCTGGAAAACGAACCCGATACGCTTATTGCGCAACCCGGCGCGCTCATTCGCATTGAACTTCGACACATCTCTGCCGTCGATCAGGAACTCTCCGTCCGAAGGCCTGTCCAGGCATCCCAGAATATTCATCAGGGTGGACTTGCCCGAACCGGAGGCCCCCGTCAGCGAAACGAACTCGCCATCGTCGATGCGCAGGGTAATCCCCTTCAGCACGGGGAGATCGATCTCCCCAAGCTTGTACACCTTGGTAATATTACGTAATTCAATCACGGAATCGCAGTATTGAAGTGGACGAGACGGGCGGAATCCTCACATGGGCGGTCCTCCATGGCCGCCACCGCCGGAAGAGCGGGCGCTACCCTTGGAATCAGCTCCGCCCGTACCGCGCTTCGGCATCTTCGGCATCTTGGGACCGAACGGATTCGTCCCGCCGGCCGTGGCATTTTCCTGACCTTCAGTCCACTGCTGCATCGCCGTCACCAGCTGCATACCGGGCTTCAAGGAATCCGGCTCCACCGGAACAATCACCGTCTTGGCTCCGTCCGACTCACTGCGCCGCACCCAAACGGGCCGCACTTTATCCTCACCGGAACGCACCCACACAGCGGCAACCTGTTCCGCATCCGCAGCCTCACCCTGCTCCGCACGCATACGGTGGATTTCCTTCATCTTTTCCTTGTAAGCAGGCAAAACGGATGCTTCGATCGCATCCTCCTTCGGTCGGAAATTGAACACCGTATTCGGCACAAGCAGCGCATCCTTGACCTCCTTCACCATAATATCCACATTCGCGGAAAGATACGGCAGGAGCATCCTGTCCTTATTCTCAAAATCGATTTCCACGATATACGTCACCACATTCGACGTCATCGTCGCATTGGGACGAATCTTGTTCACCTTCCCCTCGAACGTCTTGTCCTTGAACGCATCCACCGTGAAATCCACGCGCTGGCCCGGCTTCACGCGGCCGATATCCGCCTCATTCACGGATGCCCAAATCTGCATGTGCGACAAATCCTTGGCAATCAGGAACAGCGTCGGCGCGCTCATGCTCGAAACAACCGTCTGCCCCACATTCACCTGCCTCACGATAATCGTACCGTCTGCCGGAGCGAGAATCTTCGTATAATCGCGGTTGCGGAGCTGGGTGGCAAGCTGCGTCTCCGACGACTTCAAATTCGCCTCCGCCTCCGCCTTCGATGCCGTGGCGGACTCCAGCGCAGCACGCGCCGCCACCAGAGAAGCCTCCGCTACTTCGGACGCGGAAACATACTGGTCGAAACTCGACTGGGAAAGAGCCTCGCCCGGCCCCAGCTTCTCGGCACGGTCGCGATCCCGCTTGGCCTGATTGAAATTGGCTTCCGCCTGCACGATGCTCGCCTTGGCCTGTGCAATGCTGGCGGCGGCCTTCAGAATACCGGCCTTGCTCTGCTCCACGGCAGCCTGCGAACGGCGGATATCGAGCTCCACCACCGTATCGTCGATACGGGCCAGAAGCTCGCCCTCTTTCACCTCGCTGGCATAATCCACGGAATTGCCATTCACATCCTTGCCCAACTCCATGATGAGGCCGCCCACCTGGGCGCCTACGTCGATCAGCTGCTGGGGTTCCAGCGTACCCGTGGCCTGCACGGAGATATGGAAATTATCCTGTGAAATATCGGCAGTCTGGAAAACCACCTTCTTCTCGGCGTCGGTTCCCCAGATATACCACGCAGCCCCACCGGCCACACATACGGCTATGGCAATCGCCCATTTGGAAATCTTGTTCACGGCAGAAAACAATATAGAAAGGTCTTTTAGTTGTCAAGATGCAATAGTTATAAAAAGTAAACTATTTTACACCATCGCATAAATGAAATGAATAAAAATCACAAAAACTTGAATAAGAATAAATTAAAATGTTCATAAAAGAGGATTTATCTGAAGAAAAAGCGACCGCACGGATGCACGCACGCGCATCCGGAAAATCCGGTGTTGCGAAGTAAAACACCGGAGGATCGCCGCAGTTGCAAAAAACATGTCTTTTGTTCAACCAACCGACGACCTCTTCCGCAGCGCGCGGAATTCTCCTTGCAACATACTACGTCCGAAAAGAGCAAGGCCTTTCAAACGAATCGGATCACAACTCGTAATACGTATAGCCGTTCAAGCCCATACGGAAAGCCTCCATCGCATTGCGGCGTTCGCGCGGCGTAATACGCTCGTCCGCCACCGCCTGTTCCGCGAAACTGCGGAACTTGACAATCAGCTCCTTGGGATCATATTCGACGTACGACAGCACATCCGCCACCGTATCGCCCTCCACCTCGTGCGTATAAACGGGCCGGTCCCCTTCCAGATGCACGCCGACCACATTCGTATCGCCCAGCAGATTGTGAAGATCGCCCAACGTCTCCTGATACGCACCCACGAGGAACACGCCTACATAATAATCCTCATCCGACGCCACGGAATGCAGCGGCAGCGACTTCGCCACATCTTCGCGATCGATGAAACGATCGATCTTGCCGTCGCAATCGCAGGTAATATCCGCCAGCACCGCCTTCTTCGTCGGCCTTTCATTCAGCCGCTGCAAAGGCATCACGGGGAACAGCTGCTTGATCGCCCATGCATCCGGCAGGGACTGGAACAAAGAGAAATTACCGTAATAAAAATCCACCATCGAATCCGAAATCTCGCGCAGATCTTCGGGAATCGTCTCCATCTCCGTCAGCATATGGGCGATGCGGTTCAGGATATGCCAGAAATACGCGCCTCCGAGTCCCCGCTCGCGCAGGGAGGAATTGCCGTAGAAAAACTGCGCCCGAAGCTGGTCGCGGTAGTAGCAGGCATCGTTATAGCACTCCTGAATATTCTTGCGGGAAAGCATGCGGCTCGTCTCGGCAAGGGCCTTGAGACTATCCAGCGCATTATCGGGCACAGGAGGAGGCTCATCGCCGCCGGGGGCGGCTGCCACATCCAGAATATTGAACACAAGCACCGAATAATACGTCACCACCGCACGGCCGGACTCCGTCACCAGCGTCGGGTGAGGCACATTGTGCTTCGTGCAAAGCTCGCCCACCACCTCGACGATATCGCGGGCATACTCCGCAATCGAATAGTTGCAGGAAGAATGGAAATTCGTCTTCGAACCGTCGTAATCCACGGCGAGGCCGCCGCCCATATCGAGCGTACCCATCGGCGCGCCTTCCGCCACGAGATCGATATAAATACGGGTCGCCTCCGTCAACCCTTCGCGGACGACGGAAATATTCGGAATCTGGGAACCCTGATGGTAATGCAGCAGCTTCAGGCAATCCAGAGCATCCGCCGCCTTCAGCTTATCCACCACATCCACCACCTGCGCGGCATTGAGGCCGAACACGGAATTATCCCCGGCGGATTCCGACCAGTGGCCGGACCCCTTCGCCGCGAGACGCACCCGCACACCGAGATTCGGACGAATCTTCAACTTCTCGGCACGCTTCAAAATGGCATCCAGCTCATTCGGCATCTCCAGCACGAGGTAAATATTAAGCCCCATCTTCTGCCCCAGCAGCGCAAGATCGATAAACTCGTCGTCCTTGTACCCGTTGCAAATCAGATAAGCCTTCGGATTGTGCATGTGCGCCATGGCCGCAATCAGCTCGGGTTTCGACCCGGCTTCCAGACCGTAATCGTAGCGTTCGCCGTACCGAGTCACCTCCTCCACAACCTGCCTCTGCTGATTCACCTTGATGGGATACACTCCCTGATAACCACCTTGGTACTTCACCTCGTCGATCGCCTTGCGGAAACTCTCGTTCAGCTCCTTGATGCGGCTGCGCAGCAAATCGCGGAAACGCAGCAGCACGGGCACCGTCGTACCGCGTTCGACAAGACCTTCCACCAGATCATGCAGACTCACATCCTTGAAGGAATTGCTGTCGCTCTTCAGACGCACCGTCACTTCACCCTGGCGGTTCACCCGGAAATAGCCGTTGCCCCATGAATCGATCCCGTACAGCTCGGCGGAGTCGTGATGGCTCCATCCCTTGACCTTCTGCTTGATACCTTCTTTATTGCGAGCGCCCATGATCGTGCTAAGTTGTGCGCGGGTTATAGCACAACGAATCAGCCCAAGCGAGCCTCAAAGTCATCGTACGACAATTCTTTCACACAACACACCGCACCGCCTGCTTCCTGCACGGCAATCGACGGATGGGGCACCCCGTTGAAAAACGTCGTCTTCACGATCGTATAGTGCGACATATCGTCGAACAACAGCTCATCGCCGACCTCCAGAGGCGCATCGAACGAATAATCGCCGATCACATCGCCTGCCAGACACGTCGGCGCGCCGAGGCGGTACGTCACCGCCTGCTCGCCGGGCTGCCCGGCCAAGGCATACGACTCGCCCGGCCACGCCACGGCGGGCGCAGCTTCACCGCCCTGCCCGCCCACGCGAAACACATCCGGACGGTACGGCATCTCCAGCACATCCGGCATATGGGCCGAAACGGACACATCGAGAATCGCATGACGCACGCCCTGAGACTCGAACACATCCAGCACGCGGCAACGCAGCACGCCCGTATGAATGGCCCACGCCTCACCCGGCTCCAGCAGCACCTCCACCCCGTAGCGTTCCCGCACGCGGCGTACGAGCTCCACGAGCAGCCCCCGGTCGTAATCCGGCTTCGTCACCCAGTGGCCGCCTCCCATATTCAGATACCTGATCTGAGGAGACGACAGCAACTCGCCGAAGTTCTCCTCCACCGCATCCAGCGTCACCGCCAGATCCTCCGCTCCCTGCTCGCAAAGCGTATGAAAATGCAAGCCGGAAATCCCTGTCAAATCCGCCCCCTGCAACGCATCCGCCGTCATACCGAGCCGCGAACCCGGCGCACAGGGATCGTACAGAGCGGTATGCCCCGTCGAACACTGCGGATTGATACGCAGGCCGCATTGCAACTCTCCCGACAAAAAGCGGGGATGCCGCATCAGCTCATCCCGGAAACGGAACCACTGAGACAAACTGTTGAAATCGATATGGTGGGCGAACCCCGCCAACTCCTCCACCTCGCCGTCCCGGTAAGCCGGAGAATAAACGGCCACATGCCCTCCCGCATGACGGGAGGCAAGCTTCGCCTCGTACAGGCCCGACGCACAGCATCCGTCCATAAAAGGCTTCAGCGTACCGAAGGCAGCCGTTGTGGCAAAACCCTTGAGCGCCAAAATCACAGACGCTCCCGACTCATCCGCCACTGCCCGGAGAATGCGAGCATTGCGCTCCAGAGCAGGCAGACTGATCACAAACTGGGCCATAAGCAGGAACAAGCCTTATGCCGCCGAAGAGGGAGCATCGTTCACCTTCATCTCGTCGGACGACTTGCCTTCCTCGCCTTCGGGCTTATCGCCCTTCAGCGTCTTTTCCGCTTCGAGAATACGGGCCTTCAGCTTATCGAACGCCTGGGAAACATACGACTTCAAATCCGGGCGGGTCGTCATCTGGTACACCGTCTGGCACTGCGTCGCCGCTTCCAGCCAGTAATTCTTGGCCTTCTCCAGCTGGGCGCACTTGTCCTCCAGATCGCCGAGAGCCGAAATCGTATGCATCAGCTTGATGCGCAAAGCCGCTTCATCCTGCTGTGACAGATTCTTCAGCGAAAGGGCGAAATCCACAGCCTTCTGGTACATATCGCGGGCATCTTCCAACTCATCGGCATTCACCAGCATATCCGCCACATTCTTGTAGGAATCCATCAAATCCTTCGCAACCGCATGGTAAGCAGGAGACTGCTGTTCTCCTTCAGCCGGCTTGAGAAGCTCAAGAGCCTTCCTGTCCGCATCCACACAGGCACGGAAATTTTCCAGCGAAGCCTTGGAATCGTCCTTGGCAAACAGCAACACGCCAAGCCCCCGCATCGCGCCGCTGCGAAGGCGGATCGTCTCCACCTTCTCCTGCGGCAGGGCATCCGTGCGTTCCAGCACATCGCGATAGCTCGACTCTGCCTTCTCGATCGCCTGCAGGGCAGCCTGCAAATCGCCCACCTTATTGCCCACGCGGCAAATCAGCACGACATCTTCCTCAGTCGGATTCTTTTTGGCCTTCAAGGCATCCAGATAATTCTCCGCAATCTCGTTCAGGAAACGGACGGACTCGTGAATCTCGGGAGTCTGCGTATACGGGCGAAGCAAATCGGCAAGCTCGAACACGGACCTCTCCGCAAACACCTGCGAGGCTGCCTTCTCGGCAGGCTTTGGAGCTTCCACCGGGGCCGGAACCTTGGGAGCGGCAGCCGCATCCTTCGCCACAGCCGGAGTTTCAGGCTTCTTGCCGTCCTTGCCGGACTTACTGTCGCCACAGGAAACCAAAAGACAGGCAGACGCCGCCATGGACAATCCACAGCCCAAACCGAACCTCGCAAAACGATCCAGAATCATCATGCGCTTATCTTGCAGGACGAGCCCCGGTGCGTCAAGATTATTCCCGGACGTACGGACGCATGACAGAAAACAGGCATCGAAATAACTTCACACCCTGCAACAATTTCTCCACCAGCAGTGAACCATCGCATCGGACATAAAAAAACGTTCCGGTTATGACAAAAAGAACCACACATTCCACTGCCGAGCCATGCAAGAACATAAAACACATTCAAAACCATAACAGAAAATAAATTATACCAATAAAATGAAATCCGGACATAAAAAAAACATGGAAAAGCGAGAGTTTTTGCTTGAGATAGGCCGTCTTCATTGATTAGAATAAGGGACACCGAATACGTCATGATGAACTTCGTCTCTTTCCGCAACAAACTTACCTTGGCTTTCGGGCTTGCCGCTGCCGCCATGGCACTCAACTCTTGCAGCACCGCGCCTTCGCCCTCCAACGTAGCCAATCGCCTGGAAAAGGCAACGTCTACGCAAGTGTACAGTTTCAACGACCAGATGCGCCCCGAACTGCGCACCTTTGAATCCTGCGGCCCCATCCCCGAACGCGCACACCGCGCTCTCGTCGAATGGGTACGCACCGGCGAACGCAAGGACTATTCCTACGCACGTCCCCAGTACTTCGTCGAACTGATGAACGACATCAACGGCAAACCCGTGAAATCCATCTGGTCCATCTGCTCCGACAGCAACGGCAACCTTGTCGGCGTACTGGTGCCGAAGCACAATCTTGATGCGCGCAGCCTGCCGACCGTCGGCAACTACGACATGTACGTCTGTGAAACTTCCCGCGCTCCCGAACTCAGCGAAGCCATCATGATCTCCATGGCTCCCTGCGACGCATACCGCAGTGCCAATCGCGCCTACAACGGCCTCAAAACCATCAGCAAACCGCTGACGAAGAGCGAACAGGAAGCCCTTGCAGAAGCCAAGCGCCGCGACCGTGCCGCCGCCATGTCCGGCGGAGCCGCTCCGGCAGCTGCCGCAACACCTGAAGAAGACACTCCGGCAGACAGCACCGATGCGACGACGACCGACACCCCGGCAGACACCTCCGACTCGGGCACCACGGACGACACGACCTTCGGTTTCTAAGAGCCTTTCCATCATGAATGAAAAACGCGGCCTGCTGGATGCAGGCCGCGTTTTTCGCATTCCGCCGCACGCGCAACCGGAGCTTGCTGCCGGCCCTTCCCTGTGCTACAATCCCATCGCATGGGAGATCAACCGACACAACAGCTCTTTATCCTCGATGGCATGGCGCTCGCCTATCGAGCCTTCTACGCCTTCATCACCTCGCCCATGCGCACCTCGGCGGGACTGAACAGCTCTGCCATGTTCGGCTTCACCAACACTGTCGCCTCCATCATCGACAAGGAATCCCCCACCCACATCATCGCCTGCTTCGACGCAGGCAAAGAAACGGCCCGCCACCTCCTCTACCCCCAGTACAAGGCCAACCGGCAGACCATGCCCGATGAACTGCGCGCCTCCATCCCCTACATCCTACGCATCCTCGAAGCCATGCGCATCCCCATCCTCCGCATGCCCGGCTACGAAGCGGACGACCTCATCGGCACCCTCACCCTGCACGCCGAGCAACGCCCCGCCATGTACTCCTACATGGTCTCGCAGGACAAAGACCTCGGCCAGCTCCTCTCCCCCACCTGCCTCATGTGGAAACCCGGCAAACGCAGCGCCGAACATGAACTCATCGATTGCGAACGCTTCACCGCCGACTGGGGAATACAAACGCCGGAACAAATCATCGACATCCTCGCCCTCATGGGCGACGCCTCCGACAACATCCCCGGCATCCCCGGCATCGGAGAAGTCACCGCAAAAAAACTCATCGCCGAATACGGCTCCGTCGAAGAACTCCTCGCCCGCACGGCTGAAATCAAGGGCAAACGTCGCCTCGTTATCGAAGAAAACGCCGACAAAGCCATCCTCTCCAAAAAACTCGCCACCATCGACCGCCACGTCCCGCTGGAATTCGATCTGGACTCCGGCAAACGGCAGGAATACGATGCCGATGCCCTCTGCGCCATCCTGCACGAACTCGAATTCAAACAACTCGCCACACGCCTCTGCGGAGGCAGGCCAAACGTCCAATGGCAACCGGGAGACCTCTTCTCTCCCACCCCGGCAGCAGAACCGGAAACACACACCGCGCCCCCCGCTCAGAACAGCGACGGACAAATGCTCCTCTTCGAAGAATCCTCCCTCAAAACCATCGACGACATCCCGCACACCTACCACCTCGTCACCACGGAAGAGGAAAGAAACAGCCTCATCACGCGGCTCGCAGCCGCCCCTCTCTGGAGCTTCGACACGGAAACCACTGGCCTTGATCCCCTGCAGGACAAACTGCTGGGCATGTCCTTCGCCTTCACACCGCACGAAGCCTACTACGTCCCCGTCACAGACGGCTTCGACCTGCAAACCTTCCGCCCTGCGTTCGACTCGGCAGCCGAAAAAATCGGCCACAACGTCAAATTCGACCTCGAAGTCCTGCACGCAAACGACCTCGCCACCTCCGGCCCCTACTTCGACACCATGCTCGCCCACACCGCCATCGCGCCGCAACTGCGGCACAACATGGACGACATGGCCGAAAACCTCCTCTCCTACTCCACCATCCGCCTCGAAACCATCGCCACCAAAGACGGAGCCATCGACACCGCCTCCGTCCCGCTGGAAACCCTCGCGCGCTACGCTGCGGAAGATGCGGACATCACCCTTCAGCTCGCCCTGCACCTCAAACCGCAGCTCGAAAAACAAGGCATCGCCGCCTTGATGCAAAACATCGAATACCCCCTCCTCCCTGTCCTCGCCTCCATCGAAGAAGAAGGCATGAACATCGACCCGGCCATCCTTGCCCACGCCTCCGGAGAAATGGGTCTCTGCCTCGAAGCCATCCGCGAACGCATCGATACGGCCGTCGGCCGCCCCATCAACATCAACTCTCCGAAACAACTGGGCGACCTCCTCTTCGGAGAAATGAAACTGTTGGAAAAACCCAAAAAGACGAAAACGGGCCAATACGTCACCGACGAAGAAACTCTCCGTCGCCTCGTCCCTTCCTCCCCCCTCGTCGCCGACATCCTCGAATACCGCGAAGCCGCCAAACTCAAAGGCACCTACCTCGATGCCCTCCCCCGCTTCATCTCCCCGAAAGACGGCCGCATCCACACCACCCTCCTCCAAATGGTCACCGCCACCGGGCGGCTCGCCTCCCAATCCCCCAACCTGCAAAACATCCCCATCCGCTCGGAAGCAGGCCGCCTCATCCGCCGCGCCTTCATCCCCCGGAACGAACACTACGCCATCCTCTCCGCCGACTACTCGCAAGTAGAACTCCGCATCATGGCCGCTCTCTCCGGCGACCCTCACCTCATCGAAGCCTTCCAAAGCGGCCGCGACATTCATACCGAAACCGCCGCCCGCGTCTTCCACATCGACCGTCAGGACGTCACACCCGACATGCGGCGCGCCGCCAAAACCGTCAACTTCGGCATCATCTACGGCATCTCCGCCTTCGGCCTCTCCCAGCGCCTCACATGCTCCCGCACGGAAGCGGCCCAGCTCATCGACAGCTACTTCTCCGAATTCCCGCAGGTCAAAACCTGCATGGACGACCTCATCACCACCGCCACACACAACGGCTACGCCGAAACCCTCTGCGGACGCCGCCGCCTGCTGCCCGACCTCGCCAGCGCCAACGGCAACCTCCGCACCGCCGCCGAACGCACCGCCATCAACACCCCCATCCAGGGCACCGCGGCAGACATGATCAAACTCGCCATGATCCGAGTCCACAACCTCCTCGAAGGCAAACGATCCCGCCTCATCATGCAAATCCACGACGAACTCCTCATCGACCTCCACGAAAGCGAACACGACATCATCCCCTCCGTCATCGCCGCCATGCAGGGAGCTCTCCCTCTGCCGAACGGCGTCCCCCTCGCCGTCGATGCCAACACGGGCCGGAACTGGCTCGAAGCCCATTGACCCATCCGCCATTCGCCACACAACCCCTCGCTCCGTTCCGGCCAGACATCGAAAATACCATCCTTGGCAAAAATACCGGCACGGGTAAAGAATATCTCGACTGGCCCGGAGACGGATGTCACACGCCCGCCACCTACATCCTTGACAGAACAGGACAAACACTTGGCATCGTGAGGCATTATAACGGATTTGAAGGCATTCCCGGCTCCCGGTGCACCCCATACAGGCGCATCGGAAAAACATGGAAGGCAGAGGCTGCTTACCCTGTCGCGAGAGAACGCCCGCATAGGCGCATCGCCCGGCACTCCAAACTGCGCCGCGGAAGCGTTACACAACATTTATTCTTGAAATACAAAACATGCATGTTATCCTTAACTGCATGCACTTCATGCGTTATCTCCTATTGTTCGCGGCTTGCATCACTTGCACCCATGCAGCTCCTGAGGAAAAACCGAACATCGTCTTCATCCTGGTCGACGATATGGGATGGGGCGAACTGGGAACCTTCCACCAAAACCAGCGGGCCGCGAAAGGACAGCCCGCCATGCAAACGCCCAATCTGGACACCATGGCCAAGGAAGGCCTCCAACTGCGCCGCCACTACTCCTCCTGTCCCGTCTGCGCCCCGGCGCGAGCCTCCCTCTTCAGCGGAGTCCATCAGGGCCACGCCGAAACCGTCCGCGACAACAGCTTCGACATCCCTCTTGAAAACAGCCACACCCTCGCCTCCGTCCTCAAACAAGCAGGTTACAGCACCGCCCTCATCGGCAAATGGGGACTCGCCGGAGGAAAAGAATCGGGAGGTTCGCCCGAAACATCCAGCGCCTACCCGACCAAGCGGGGCTTCGACTACTTCTTCGGCTACCTCGACCACATCGCAGGCCACCGCCACTACTCCAAAGACGACCCCCACGACCCAAGAAGCGAACACGGCAAAAATGCCGTTTGGGACAACGACCGCATCGTCACCGACGACTGCGACAAATGCTACTCCACCGACCTGCTCACGGCACGCGCCAAAAAATGGATCATCGACCAGAAAAAGGAACAGCCGGACAAACCCTTCTTCCTGGCCCTCACCTTGATTGCGCCCCATGCCGCACTCGAAATACCGACCATGGCCTACCCGCAGGGCAAAGGCCTCAAAGGCGGCCTGCAGTGGCTCGGCACGCCCCATAAACTCATCAACACGGCCGAAGGAAAAACCGACTCCTACATCTACCCCAAATACGCAAACAACAAATGGCCTGAATCCGCCAAACGCCACGCCACCATGATCGCGCGCATCGACGATGCCGTGGGCGACATCCTGCAACTGCTCAAGGATCTCAAGATCGATAAAAACACCATCGTCATCTTCACCTCAGACAACGGCCCCCACAACGAAGGCAGCTTCCGCGGCCCGGCACAAGACCCCACCTTCTTCCAAACCTACGGCCCCTTCGACGGAATCAAACGCGACACTTGGGAAGGCGGCATGCGCGAACCGACACTCGTCCGCTACCCCGGATTCGTCAAAAAAGGCATCTCCACCCAGCCCAGCCAGTTCCATGACTGGATGGCCACCTTCGCCGACCTCGCAGGCGTACCCAGCCCGGCCCGTTGCGACGGCGTCAGCCTCGTCCCCGTCCTCACCGGCAAAGGAAAGCCCACCCCCGGCATCATCTACACCGAATACTGGCAAACCACCAAAACGCCGAACTACAAAGACTTCAAGGAAAACCGCCGCAACGGCGTACGCCAGCAGGAACAAGTCATCTACTACAGCGAAGACGGCAAAAACAACTACAAAGGCGTACGGCTCAACATCGCCGATGAAAACACTCCGTTTGAAATCTACGACATTGACAAAGACCCCGGCGAACGCAACAACCTTGCCGGCACCAAGGCAGGAGCCGCCATGCAGCAATGGATGCAAAACCGCATCCTTCAAATCCGCCGCCCCTACGACTACACGCACAAAAACCGAGGCACCTTCGCCCAGCGCCCGTACGACAAAGCCCTCGTTCCGGCAGCTGCGCCTCAACCCAAACAAACGGAACAGGGCCTGCAAGGCGTACAGCTCAAAACTGCCTGCCCGTGGGTCCCGGACAGTCGTTCCCTTGGCAAACTGAATACTCCTGCACAGGCACTTCCGGCAGCGGTCGATCCGGCTTCCACCGAACTTCCGGCCGGCACCGTAACCGTCTACTACGGCTATCTGGACATCCCGAAAGACGGAGAATACAAATTCTACCTGACCCTCGACGACGTAGCCGGCAGCAAAGCCTACGTCCGCATGCACGACTTCCAACTCATTGATGCGGACTTCAACTACATCCCCGGCAAAGAAATCGACTCCTCGTCCGCCATCAACACCACGGAAGCAAACCCAAACAAAACGGGCCTCAAAGCCGTACCTCTCAAAGCCGGAAAACACCCCATCGAAATCACTGTCGTACAGGGAGAAAAAGCCCCAGGCCACATGAAACTCTCATGGGAAGGTCCGGGCATCGACAAACAACCCATCTCGGCCGAACGGTTCCAGTCTGTCAAAATCAAGGGAAATCCCCTCACCGCCCCTTGGCGCAACTGAAACATCACCATTCACACATCGACAAAAAACCCCGGAGAGCAATCTCCGGGGTTTTTGCATCCTGCACGGGAACCGAACATCAGCAGGCGGCATACCCGTTCAGCACGCCAATCTCAGCCTGGCAGCCGAACCGCTCATGCAAAGCCTTCTGCATGGCAAGAGTTGCCTCGGGATCGCCATGCACGAGAAACACCCGGCTCTTGGAGCCCCCCATCTGTCCGAAATAATGCAACAGCTCATTCTCATCCGCATGCCCCGAAAACGAATCCATCTCCTCGATACGGGCACGCACGGGATAAAACTCGCCGAAAATGCGCACCTCCTTCTCTCCATCCATAATACGCCTGCCCAGCGTATGCTCCGCGCAATAGCCGACAAACAGCACCGTATTGTTCGGATTGCCGATCCCATTCTTCAAATGGTGCAGAATACGTCCTGCTTCGCACATCCCCGAAGCGGAAATGATAATCGCCTGCCCCTTCAAACGGTTCAACGCCTGCGACTCCGACACCGACCGAATCAGCCTCAAATGCTCGAACCCGAACGGATCCTTCTCTTGAAACAGGAAATCGTACACCTCCTTATTGAAACACTCCGGATGAATGCGGAAAATCTCCGTCGCACTCACCGCCATGGGACTATCCACGAACACCGGAATACTCTTCAACGAACCGTTCTTGTATGCCTTGTGCAGCAAATAAAGCAACTGCTGCGTACGTTCGACGGCGAACGCGGGAATCAGCACCTTGCCGCCACGCTCGATCGCATCGCGCACAACCGCACAAAACGCCTCGTCATTCCGTGCAGGAGACTCATGAAAACGGCCGCCGTACGTACTCTCCATCAGCACGATATCCACATCGGGCACGACAGCCGGATTCTTCAGCAACTCATTATTTCCACGACCTACGTCACCGGAAAACAGCAGCCTCTTCCTCTTCCCGTCGTCACGGTCATCGATATCAAGGCACACCTGCGCAGCCCCCAGAATATGGCCTGCATCGTAAAACGTCATGGAAACGCCATCGCAAAGCTGCATGGGCCGCTCATACCCTGTCGTCACAAACTGATCCATACACTTCACGGCATCCTGCTCCGTATAGATCGGCACGGCCGGCGCATCATGCCCCCCACGCCGCTGATTCATCTTATTGAAGAAATCGCAGTCGCTCTGCTGAATGCGGCCCGCATCCGGCAGCATAATCTGGCACAAATCGCGCGTCGCATGCGTCGCATAGATATTGCCGTTAAAACCGTTCTTCACCAGATTGGGCAAATTGCCCGAATGGTCGATATGCGCATGGGACAACACCACGCAATCGACCGCTTTCGGATCGAAATAGGGAAAATCCCGGTTGATCCTCAACGCTTCCTCGCGCCGGCCCTGATACATGCCGCAATCCAGCAGAATGCGCCTTCCGTTCACCTCAAGCAAATGCTGGGACCCTGTCGTCGTACCTGCCGCTCCACAGAAATGTATTTTCATCACTCGAAATCATAACAGAAATGGTAGTGCATTCAAGCGAGAAAGCCTCCATTCGCCACAAAACAGCATGACAAAAGTGCGCGCCGGCATCCGCCCGACACAAAAAAACCTGCACCGGAAAGATGCAGGCTCCTTGAAAACTTGACGACTCCGTTCAGGACTTGCGGGGAGCCGGATTATGGTGCCAATTCACCACGCCCTTGCCTACAGCATAAGCATAAGCAAAAAGCAGAATACCGATAAAGAAACACATGGAACCGAAAGCCTCGGGATTCTGCATCACGAAATCCTTGAAATTGATGGCCCACGGATACAGGAACACCACTTCCAGATCGAAAATGACGAACAACATGGCTACCAGATAAAACTTCACCGAGAAAATCGGAGCGCCATCGCCAAGAGGAATCATCCCGCACTCATAAGGAATATTGGCAGGCTTGCGAACCTTGGCGCGGCGGCCGAACAGCACGCTCAAACCAAGCACCATCCCCGCAAAACCGAAGGCTGCGATACACTGAATCAGGGCGGAAAAATATTCTTGAGACATAAGTGACTGCGCTGTTTGTAACACAAAACAGGTAAAAGTCCAAGCAAAAATCACGGGAAAGAGAGAAAAGCAGCCTCCCTTTAAAGCCCCATGATCCTCTTCTTGTAAGCCTCCACGGCATCTTCTCCACGCAAATCGGCCGGATCGTCGAACTCCGGTTCCGGCTCATCTGCGGCAGTATCCGCATCTTTCGGTTCGGGCTCATCCGGCACCGGCTCCTCATCCGTCGCCTGTGCCGCCTGTACGGCGGCGGCCTCCACGGCACTGCGAGCCCCGAGAATATACACGGCCTCCTCACCCTCGCCGTTCCGGGCCAGCACCCACGGAGAAGCGGCAATCTTCACGCCCCACCGCGTCTTGATCGTAGACATCGTATTGGGAGCACCGGACAAATTGCCGAACGCCACCGCCTTCTCCGCCCGATTCACATCATACGGAGCTCCTGTCCCGGCAACCAGAATACTTCCATCCTCCAGATCGGCAGGCTCATCCGCAGGATAAACCGGCATTCGCAGCCACTTCTTGGCAGCCGCAAGCTCCATCGCTTCCAGACGCTCCTCCTGCTCCGGCAACTTCTTCGCTCTCCACTTCCACGAAATCAGCTTCACAACGGACTGGTTAAGCGGCAGACTCACCGCCATATCGTCCACATCCCACTCCAACGACTTCCCGTCAAACCGGTTCGGCACCCCCAGTTCGCACACAAACTCCGCCACCGACAGCCCCAGCCGGGACTTATCCTTATTGCGGCTCTTCATATTGCGCACCACAATCGACGAAACCACGCAAGCTCTGGAAACGGCGGCATCACCGCTTCCCTCACTCCACATCCGGGCATACACATCCTTACCCTTGTACACGCCCGACTTATCCAGCACGATCTCCGGCTGCAGCTCCTTCAGAACATCGCGCACAGCCGCCGCACCCGCTTCACCGCCTTGCGCATCGGACAAGAAAAACATCACACATTGATCCTTGATCGTCAACACAGTCACATTCACTCCATCCTTCTGAAACCGCAGACCTCCCTCTCCCTGTTGCACATTCTCATAATCCTTCTCCACATCGGCCGCATAGGCGCCCAAAAGATCCGCGGCATGGCACCACGCACTTAAAAACAACAGGACAGGCAAAAGCAATCTCATCATAACGATCTGGAAACAAAATACTAAACTAAAGATAAGATGAAGAAATACACTGTTTCTGTCAAGAGAAATTTTCATTCAGAGCAAAACAGACACCAGATTGCCATCTTTGAACTTGACACTCAGCTCCATCAAGATAAAATGCCACTTACTATGATGCAAGCATACACATCCATGTTCGTCGCAGGAGCCGCCCTGATTGCGCCCGCACTCGTCAATGCACAAGAAGCTGCTCCTGCCCAGGAATCCGGCGTTGCAACTCTGGAAAAACTCGTTGTCCATCTCCAAAAACTTGAAGGAACGCTCAAAACCATCACCGATGCAGCCTCTGCGGAAAAAGGCACGGCCGAACTCCAAACCCTCAAGCAGGAAGCCGAAGCCGCCGTACCCGGAGGAAACATCAACATCCCAGAAGAAGAAGCACAGGCCAACATGCAGAAAATCCAGGAATGCCTCCAGAAACTCGGCGCCATCGGCCAGAGCGTCGACTCTGAAATCGCCCGCATCAAACAGGCCGACTGCTACGGCAACGATGCCCTGAAAGCTATCCTCGAAGAACCCGCAGCCAAAGAAGGCGACACAGCCGAATAACCTGCATCATCTCTACCAGTCACCATCATCAACAAAAAGAGCGCTTCCTCCGGACGCGCTCTTTTTTCATCCCTGCCGGCACCAAACTGCTACTTCACCTTGGAAGAACGCACCGCAGGATCCTCAGCCAAAGTCTTCAGTGCAGGAAAAACGGACGCTTTTTTGCGAATCATCTCCGCATACTCCGTATTGCCTAAAACCATCAGCATGCGCCGCAACTCGCCGACACATTCCCCCTCCTGCCCATTTCCCTTATAGGCATCCGCCAGCAAAAGCTGCAACCGCACCCGGTCGCCGAGCCCCGTAGCAGACAACAAAGCCTCGGACAAATACCGCACCGCCTTGGAAAAATCCTTTCTCACCAATGCACGGCTTGCCAGCATCTCCCACAGCCCCGCATTCCCCGGCTGCCGGGCAGCCTTCTCCACCTGCGCCGCCAGCACATCCGCCTCCCCTCCCCACGAGGCAACCGCCACAAACCACGCCTGAAACAGCCGGAACCGGGCATCCTTCTTCATTCCCTCCTTCTTCATTCCCGCAAACGGTCTGTACAGGGGATCTCCGAAAACGACACACTGCCAAGAAAACGCCGGAGCCGCCATCGCAGCGGCTTCCGCCACGGAATACCCCTTCAACAAACGATCATAAAACACATCCAGATGATGGGAACCGCCAAGAAACGGCTCATACACATTCCCCAGCGTCACCGCCGCCCCTCGTTCCAGCAGGGGACCGCTCCATGTCCGAACAGCACTCTTCATCGTCGTCGCGCTGAAAGAATGCAAATGTACAGCCACCGCACCCTTCGCAAAACGGAACGACGCATCCGCAAAAGGCCCGTTCACCTCGCCCGCATACCAGCCGAAATACGAAGCCAGCGGCCCAGGCAGCGGATAATGGGCAGGCAGCGTCTCCCGCGCAGAATCCATCAGCACCGGCACCCCCTTCCCGGAAGCCGTCGCAGCAATACTCTGCATCCACTTGTCTCCCTCACCGTAAGGCCCTCCTGCATCCACAGACATCCACCCCCACAACCCGCCCGCCTTCTCCACCTGAACGGGATCCTCAATCATACGGCGGCAAGCCTCCTTTGAAGGCGCATCGATCCGGCTCACCAGCATCACGGGATACCCGGACATCACGAAACTCTCATCCTGCCCGTAATATGGATTCTTCAGCATCCCGGCACGAGGCACATCACGCACGCCGAGCAAAGCCAGCTCGGAATCCACGGCGGCGGCCGTCGTCTGCTGCCAGGGCTGCCCCTTGGAGCGAGGCTCCTCCCGCACCTTCAAGGGAAGATCGGGCATCAGCACCAGTACGTAAACCTCCGCACCGGAACCGTTGCCCGCCTGCCCGATAAGCGTCGGAAGCCACCAGCCGCGCTGCGCCGCCGTCCTTGCCAAAGGAACCAGAACCTCCGCCTCGAACTCCTTGCGCGAAACCTCCTCCCTGACCGCACAGGAAAGGCCAACCACCTGAGCTGCAGGAATCCCGCGCAGCTCCGCATACCGCTTCGCGCACTCCCGGCTGAAATCGGACTTCTCATTATACACGACGGCCACATGCCGGGGCTGCAAATCATCCGCCCGGCACACCGACAGGCAAAGCACGATAAAACAGATAAGAAAATGCATACGCTCATCCTAACCGCGTTTTTCAACGATGACAAGTTTCGGAAACGGGAAAACGCACTTTTTCGCAACCTGCCCTATTTCTGGCTTCACAAATGGCAAAAAATAATGTTTAATTGTAACAACAAAGCAGCAATACCCAAGCCTACATGCGCGGGTATGGGGCTTTTTATCATCTGCACACTATTATGATCCAGCAAATTGATCACATCGGCATCGCTGTCACAAGCCTTGACGATACAGTTCCTTACTATCGCGATGCGTTGGGATTGGGTGAACCCCACATCGAAGAAGTAGCAACCCAGAAAGTGCGCGTCGCCATGTTCGACGTCGCCGGAGTCCACATCGAACTTCTGGAACCCACCTCTCCGGACAGCCCCATCGCCAAAGCCATGGAAAAGAATGGCGGCCGCGGACTGATCCACCACATCGCTTTCAAGAGCAACGACGTAGCTGGCCAGTTGGAACAGGCCAAAAACGCCGGTTGCGCACTCATCAACGAAACCCCCGTACCTGGCGCCCACAACACGCAGGTCGCCTTCCTTCATCCGAAATCCACCTTCGGCGTACTCACGGAATTCTGTGAACACCCCGACTGCGGATGCGGCTGCAAGCACTGAACCCTCTTATCACAACGACAAGCAACATGGCTATCGACCCCAAATTGATTGACGATCTCAACGAACGCCGCAAAAAAGTCATCCTTTCCGGCGGACAGGACAAGATCGACAAGCGACACGAAAAAGGCGAAATGACCGCCCGCGACCGTATGTCCTACCTCTTCCAGGAAGGCACATTCACGGAAATCGGCATGCATGTGCGCCACAATTGCCACAACTTCGGCATGGGCAAAAAGGAAATCCCCGGCGACGGCGTCGTTTCCGGCTTCGGTCTCGTGGACGGACGTCCCGTGGCCTGTGCCGCATCCGACTTCCTGGCGCAGGGCGGCTCCCTCGGCTACATGCACGCCATGAAGATCGTGGACGCCCAGAAATACGCCCTCAAGGCAGGCATCCCCGTCGTCACGGTCAACGACTCTGGCGGCGCGCGCCTTCAGGAAGGTGTCGCAGCCCTCTCCGGCTACGCACAGGTCTTCTACAACAACGTCCTTGCATCCGGCGTCGTCCCCCAGATCTCCATGATCTGCGGCCCGTGCGCAGGCGGCGCGGCCTACTCCCCCGCCCTCACGGACTTCATCATCATGCGCAACTCCGGCAATGCCGGCATGTACATCACGGGACCGAAAGTCATCGAACAGGTCACCTACGAAAAATGCACCATGGATGACATCGGCTCCGCCGCCATCCATGCCTCCGTCTCCGGCAACGTCCACTTCGTCGCCGAAAGCGATGCACACGCGCTCGACA
Organism: Neoakkermansia glycaniphila; assembly: GCF_001683795.1. Lineage (GTDB taxonomy): Bacteria > Verrucomicrobiota > Verrucomicrobiia > Verrucomicrobiales > Akkermansiaceae > Akkermansia > Akkermansia glycaniphila. Next base: position 4,725 of record NZ_LIGX01000010.1, on the reverse strand, counting down.
TCCTCAAGCGCCTGCTCTCCTACCTGCCGGCGAACAACACGGAAGAACCGCCGCACAAGCTCGACACCCCGCTCGACCTCGGCAAGGATCCGGGCATGAGCGACATCATCCCGGACACCAACCGCACGCCTCTCGACGTCCAGAAAGTCATCGCCCGCCTCGTGGACGACCAGGACTTCCTTGAAGTGCAGCGCGACTTCGCCAAAAACGTCGTCGTCGGCTTCGGTCGCATCTGTGGCGTCGTCGTCGGCATCATCGCCAACCAGCCCAACGTCAAAGCCGGATGCCTCGACATCGACGCTTCCGACAAGGCCGCACGCTTCATCCGCTTCTGCAACGCCTTCAACACCCCCCTCGTCAACCTCGTCGACGTCCCCGGATTCCTTCCCGGCGTCAACCAGGAACGCGGCGGCATCATCCGCCACGGCGCCAAGCTCATCTTCGCGTACTCGCAGGCCACCGTGCCCAAAGTCACGCTCATCATGCGCAAGGCATACGGCGGCGCCTACATCGCCATGTGCTGCAAGGATCTCGGAGCCGATGCCGTCTTCGCATGGCCGGGCGCCGAAATCGCCGTCATGGGTGCGGAAGGCGCAGTCCCCGTCCTCTATGGTCGCGAACTCAAAGCCGCCGAAGAACCGGCCAAGCGTCAGGCAGAACTGCTCGACGAATACCGGGATGCCTTCTACAACCCCTATGTCGCAGCAGGCATGGGCCAGATCACCGAAGTCATCAATCCGGAAGAAACACGTGCCAAAATCGCCTTCGCCCTTCGCACCCTCCTCAACAAAAAGGAAGTGCGTCCGGCCAAGAAACACGGCAACATCCCGCTCTAATCCATGATCATCGGATCCATCATCGCATCGATCACCGACATCATCTGCGTCAGCGCTGCAACCGAACAATTCGGTTATCAGGGTATGGGCATGATCGTCGTGTTCACCTGCCTTTCGTTCCTCGCCATCATGATCTCCATCTCGGGGACGGTGGCGCAGAAAATGACGAATGCCAAAAAAGCCAAGGAAGCGGCCATCGCCGCAGCACAAACGGCCGCTCCGACCGCAACTGCTGCCGCCGTCGCCGTACAGCCCCAGGCCGGAAGCAATGCAAAGGAAGTAGCCGCTCTTGCGGCTGCCCTGTATTCCTCCGCCAAGGAAAGCCTCACTCCGGAACTCATCGCTGTCATCTCGGCAGCAGTGCATACGGAAATGGCCGGGCAAAGGCACCGCATCGTCGCCATCAAGGCATCGCCTGCCGGATACGCCGCAGCAGGCAGATCGGAAATCTTTTCTTCGCACCGCATTCCCATGCAGACGCGTCGCTAATTGCATCACACTCTCAATAAAAACAAAACAAACCACTTAACATAAAAAATCATGAAACAACTTCGTATTACCGTTGCCGGCCAGACATTTGACGTGACCGTTGAAACCCTTGGTGAAACCTGCTGCTCCGCCCCGGCTCCCGCCGTGGCAGCTCCGGCCCCTGTCGCCGCTTCCGCACCCGTCGCCGCTCCGGCAGCAGCTCCCGCCCCGGCTCCCGTCGCCGCCCCTGCGGCTTCCGGCTCCGGAACTCCCGTTCCGAGCCCCCTCGCCGGCAAAGTCGTATCTCTCGACGTCAAACCCGGTACCGCCGTCAAGGAAGGCGACCAGATCCTGACGCTCGAAGCCATGAAAATGAACACCGTCATCTATGCCCCGCAAGCCGGCACCGTGGCGGCCTTCAACGTCCAGCCCGGTGAAACCGTGCAGGAAGGACAAACTCTCGCCACTCTGGCCTAATCTCCTTGTACAGGCTCCGCAATCAGGGAGCCGCTACGTTTAGAATACCATTATGGTTGAAGCATTTGAAACATTCATTGAGGGGATGGGCATCTTCTCCCTCACATGGCAGATGGCTGTCATGTGGGTGGTGGTCTCAGTCCTCCTCTATCTGGGTGTCGCCAAGGAATTCGAGCCCTTGCTGCTCGTGCCCATTGCCTTCGGCGCACTCATTGCCAACATCCCGGACAACGGGATGACCATCGCGAAAATGAGCCGCGAAGTTGTCTCCTGCAAAGACGGACAACCGCAAAAAACCGTTATCCGCGATGTCGGCGCCCTCCGATTGCACCTCATTCCCCTGGAACACGACAAAACCAAAACACCGGATGAAATCGTAGGCAATGAGGCCAAAATCGCTGAACATCAGGCATTGATGTCGGAACCCATGACAGCCAAACCGACTGTCGACGCCAACGGCAAAGTCGTCAAAGGCGACTACACCCTCAAGGGACAAGCCACGCAGGATTACCTGCTGACAGCCCCCGAAGGCGGCCTCTTCGACTTCATCGGCCTCGGCATCAAATCCGAAATCTATCCGCCGCTCATCTTCCTCGGTGTCGGTGCGTTGACGGACTTCGGCCCCTTGCTTGCCGCCCCCCGCACCATCCTGCTGGGAGCAGCTGCACAGATCGGCGTGGCAGTCACCTTCTTCATGGCCCTCATGTTCGGGTTCAACAAGGGTGAATCGGCCTCCATCGGCATCATCGGCGGTGCCGACGGTCCGACCTCGATCTTCCTTGCCATGAAGCTCGCGCCGCACCTTCTCGGAGCCATCGCCGTCGCGGCCTACACATACATGGCCCTCGTACCATTGATCCAGCCTCCCATCATGAAGCTGCTCACCACGCACAAGGAACGCCGCATCAGGATGAAATCGCTCCGGCAGGTCTCCAAGGGAGAAAAACTCTTCTTTGCCGTCCTCGTCACCGTCGCCACCATCCTGCTCATTCCGGATGCTTCTCCGCTGATCGGCATGCTCATGCTCGGCAACTTCCTGCGTGAAAGCCGCGTCACCGAACGTCTCGTCGGCGCCGCCCAGAACGAACTGATGAACATCGTCACCATCCTTCTCGGCACCTCCGTCGGCCTCACCATGCAGGGCGAACGCTTCCTGCAGCCGCAAACCGCAGGCATCATTTGCCTCGGCATCGTCGCCTTCGGCGTCGCTACGGCTGGCGGCGTTCTCTTCGCCAAACTCATGAACCTCGTCTGGCGCAAGAGCCCGGTCAACCCGCTCATCGGCTCCGCCGGCGTCTCCGCCGTGCCGATGGCCGCACGCGTCTCGCACAACGTCGGCCAGAAGGAAGATCCCAGCAACTACCTTCTCATGCACGCCATGGGACCGAACGTCGCCGGGGTTATCGGCACCGCAGTCATCGCGGGCTACTACATCGCCACCCTCTCCCATTAAGACGGGACGACGTAAAAGCTGAAACAATCAAACAGCATGGGACGGAGCTAGAAGATAACTCCGTCCCATTTGCTTCCCGAATATGGCATCTCCCATCACTTGGACCGTACATGAAGTACAGGAGGCAGTCTCCACCAACGACCTCGCACGCAGCCACGCACCGTGGAGCCTCGTCCGCTGCCATGTACAGACCGGCGGCCGCGGCCGCTTCAACAGAGAATGGATCGGCCAGGAAGGCGGACTGTGGGTATCCTACAACGTCCCTCTGGCAGAAGAATCAACCTCCGATTGGCGCCTTCTTCCGCTCGTTGCCGGCATTGCACTGCTTGATGCATTGAAACCGCACCGCGTACCTGATGCACGCCTGCGCTGGCCCAACGACCTCATGGTCGGCAGGAAAAAACTGGCCGGCATCCTCGTCGAACGCCCCTCCGCCACCATGGCGACCATCGGCATCGGCGTCAACATGCTCAACTCCATGGCCGACCTCGCGGGCAAAACGAAAGACGCACCAGCCCGTATGGCCGACTACGCCGCGCCCTGTCCCGCCGTGGACGAATTCGCCATGCAGCTGGCGCAAGCCATCCAGACCGACTTCCTCGCTTTCGTCCAAAACGGCATGCAGGCTCTCATGCCGAAATTGGAACAGGCATGGGGAAAACCGCGAACCGTCGAAGTCCAGACGGATCAGGCCAACTACACGGGAACATTCATCGGCATCACGCCCGACGGCTCGCCCATCCTCCGCCGCAAGGAAGGGGATCTGCGCGCCATACCGGGCCACACCGTCAACAGACTGATTGAACTGTAACGGCTGCGCCAAAACCGCCGTCTTTCACAAAAACGGACAATCACCAGAAAAAATTCATTTTGCACTAGAAAAAAACTGCCGGGAGCGTTATAGTCTTCCCAGCGCAATTCTTATTTTATGAAGTATCAAACACTCACTCCGGACGAAGCTGCCGCGCTCATCGAGAACGGCGAAAATATTGGACTCAGCGGATTCACCGCAGCAGGCGTACCCAAGGCAACCACGCGCGCCATTGCCAAAAAAGCGGAAGAAGAACATGCCGCAGGCCGCCCGTTCAAAATCAACCTCTTCACCGGTGCCTCCACCAGCGCCTCTACGGACGGTGCTCTGGCCAAAGCCAATGCAGTCGACCAGCGCACCCCCTACCAATCCAGCCCCGATCTGCGCAAAAACATCAACGGCGGCCACACGCGCTACAACGACATGCACCTTTCGCATACGGCCCAATACATGCGCTACGGAGCCCTTCCCCGCGTCAAAACGGCCATCATCGAAGCGGCCAACATCACCGACGACGGCGAAATCACTCTCACCACGGCCGGAGGCAACTCTCCCACCTACTGCAAACTCGCGGACCGCATCATCATTGAGCTGAACTCCTACCATCCGAAGGAACTCCGCGAAATGCACGACATCTACATGCCGCTCGACCCGCCCCACCGCGAACCCCTGCCCCTGAT
>NZ_LIGX01000009.1 GCF_001683795.1 Neoakkermansia glycaniphila | reverse complement strand
CTCTTTTTCCTCCTCTCAAGTGCTCTCCGCAAGGTTTCGTCTCCTCGCTGCCGGTCTCCCGGCTTCAGCACTTCGAAAGTCTTTCCTGTAAAGTGTTCGCCTCTTCTCCTGAAGAGTTTGCCCGCGGCCCTCGCTTCACTCTCACTCGCCCTTGCCTTGCCGGCTTCCGGTTCGTTCCGTGTCGCGTCTTTCGCGGCGCCCCGTAGTGGGGTGAGGAGAGTTTACTCTTTTTTTCTCTCACGTCAAGGTTTTTTCACTCTTTTTTTCTTCACCTCCTCCCCAAACTACCCCCACAACACACCCATAACTGCTAGCTTTGAACAATTTATACGTTTTTGATTTTTTATGCTTTTTTTGACGAAAAGTTGTTTTGCGCATGATTTAGCCCCTGATTTCATGCCGTCTCGTTCCAAGTGTTTTCCGGGCCACTTTATCCCAATTCAACTCAATGCGCTGATGATGAATAATCTGTATCAGCATACACATTTGGGTGTTCGCTTTCGTCTCGACCGGAAGCCTGCATTTGCATGTTCCGCTGCATTTGCCGGCGGCTACCATCTTCCTGCGGGTGCCGTGGGTCGTCGTAGCTCAGATATGCTATACAGGCTGCCCCCAGTAGGAAGACGGACGTTTGTATTTTATCATTCATTTTCATGCTATTCATTCCGTGAATCCATGTATTATAGGTTTCTTTTCGGGCGGCGTCCAATTAAGCCGGGACAGGTATGCATCAAGAAAAGGTTAAGTCGGGCGTTTCGATGATCATGGCTTGCCAGCCATGCGATGCACGAGCCCGGCCTCCTTATTGAAGACCGGGCTTTCTGCTCACTTTCTTATGTTCCGGAGGGGTAGTCAGAAGTTCAGGTTGATGTAGGCGCCATAGACGAATTCATTTCCCAGGTTCGCACGGCGCAAGACGGTCGCCGCCTGCGTGTAGTAGATCAGGGCGGATACGGAGAGGTTGTCCGTCAAGGCGTATGTCGCTTTCATGGAGTAGTCGATACAGTTGGCGCCATCGCCTGCGGAGAGGTTGTATCCGCTGTTGTATCCGAAGCGTACCAGAGGGGTGATCGTGAGGTTTTCGATCGGTGTCCATGTTGCCTGTATGAAGAGGTCGTAGTATCCTTCCATGACCTGATGCTCGATTTTCCATTGCGCATCGGCTCCGACCGTCAGCCAGTCGTTAAGGGCATAGCCGACCGTGAATGCCGGGTTGGCTACGTTGTAGTCGGGTGTGAAGTAGATCTGGTGTTCATACCACGGTGTGAATGTCCAGTCTCCGTTTTTGAAGGTGTAGCTCAGTACGAGGTCGAGTTCTTCATAGGATTGGGAGACGCCGCTTGCGTACCAGGCGGAGAGGGTCCAGTTTTTGTATGCGACGGAGGGAGCCACTTCCCAGATGGAGCTGCCCGGTATGCAGTCGATGCCTTCCGTGACGTATTTGCTCGTCCATCCGGTCGTCAGGGAATAGGCAGGCCCATTTTCTTCCACCGAGGTTTGAGTGATGCCCGCCGCCTGCATGGGGGGAGCGATGAGGTTTTCATTGGCCAGGGCTCCGGATGCACAGCAGGCCAGAAGCAGGGAGATGTATTTGGTGTGTTGTCGTATCATATGCAAAGGTGTGTTTGCGATGCGGACAATATACCAACCATTCCACGCACCATCCAGTTAAGGCATTCATGATAAACGTTAAGAGTTTGTTAAATCCATTTTTCGGCATGAAACAAATGCCCCTTCCCGATGGCAGCCATGCACTGCCGGGAAGGGGCGAGCGGGGAGGTTCGTTTCCTCCGAACGATTCAACGGAGCCGATCAAGCGCAACGTTCAATTTGAGGACGTTGACGCCGTCTTCACCGCAGATGCCTCCGCGGTCGATGTTTTCCGAGATCAGGGAAAGCACTTGTTCCAGCGGAAGGTTGCGTTCGCGGGCCACGCGGGGGGCCTGCAGTTTCGCCGCCGCTTCGGAGATGTGGGGGTCGAGGCCGCTGCCCGATGCAAAGAGCAGGTCGGAGGGTACCGCCGTATCTTCGGGCAAGCAGTTTTCGCGGATGACGGCCGCCTTCCGCTCCTGGACGAGATCAAGGAGAGCCCGCGATGTCGGCGAGAGGTTCGAGGCCCCTGAGGGCATCGTGGCGTAGTCTCCGGCAGAAGGCCTCGGTTTGAAGTATTTGGCGGAGGTGACGGGCTGGGCGAGTAGTTCCGAGCCGACGATTTTCCCGCCTTCATCCCGGATCAGGGATCCGTTGGCCTGATGAGGGAAGACAAGCAGGCCGATGCCCGTCATGGCGAAGGGGTAGGCGATGCCCATCAGTCCCGTCATGACGAGGACGATGCGGAGGTTGATGCATTTGATATTCATGTTGATCGATCAGGGTTGGTGTGTGTTCAGACGAGGTGAAGCGCGTTCACGAGGAGGTCGATGAGTTTGATGCCGATGAACGGTGCGATCAGGCCGCCGAATCCGTAGATGAAGATGTTTCTTCTCAACAGGGCTGCGGCAGCGGACGGCCGATATCGGACGCCGCGCAGGGCGAGCGGGATCAGGACGATGATGATGAGGGCATTGAAGATTACCGCGCTGAGGATGGCGCTTTCCGGCGAACCGAGTCCCATGATGTTCAGGGCGGAGAGCGGGCCTTCCGAGCTTCCGGCGACGATGAACAGCCCGGCAAACATCGCCGGGATGATGGCGAAGTATTTGGCGATGTCGTTCGCGAAGGAGAAGGTCGTCAGCGCACCGCGCGTGATGAGCAGCTGTTTGCCGATTTCGACGATTTCGATGAGTTTGGTCGGGTTGCTGTCGAGGTCGACCATGTTCCCGGCTTCGCGAGCTGCCTGTGTGCCCGAGTTCATCGCGACGCCTACGTCGGCCTGGGCCAGCGCGGGCGCGTCGTTGGTGCCGTCTCCCGTCATGGCGACGAGGTGGCCGGCAGCCTGTTCGGCGCGGATGCGGTCGAGTTTCATTTCCGGCGTAGCCTGGGCGAGGAAGTCGTCCACTCCGGCTTCGGCGGCGATGGAAGCTGCCGTGAGCGGGTTGTCGCCTGTGACCATCACGGTGCGGATCCCCATTTCACGCAGCTGGGCGAAGCGTTCCTTGATGCCGCCTTTCACCACGTCCTTCAGGTAGATGGTGCCGAGGATTTCGGAGCCTTCCGCCACGACGAGGGGCGTGCCTCCGAGGTTGGAGATGCGTTCCACATCGGCGCGCACTTCGGCGGGGAAGAATCCGCCCTGCTCTTTCACCCATTCCGCCACGCTGTCCGCCGCACCCTTGCGGATGGAGAGGATGCCGCCTTCCTCCTGTACGTCCACGCCGCTCATGCGGGTGATGGCCGTGAAGGGGATGAAGGTAATGTGGTGGGAGGAGACATCGCGTCCACGCAGGTTCAGCGTTTCCTTGGCGAGTACGACGATGCTGCGGCCTTCCGGCGTTTCGTCCGCCAGCGAGGAGAACTGGGCGGCATCGCCGAGCCTTTCGAGCGAGATGCCCGGAGCAGGCACGAATTCGCTGGCCATGCGGTTGCCGAGCGTAATGGTGCCCGTCTTGTCGAGCAGCAGCACGTCAATGTCCCCGGCGGCTTCGACGGCACGGCCGGACGTGGCAAGTACGTTGCGGCGTACGAGGCGGTCGATGCCGCTGATGCCGATGGCGCTCAACAGGCCGCCGATCGTGGTCGGGATGAGGCAGACCAGCAGGGAGACGAGCGCAGGGATGGAGATGTGCCCGCTGCCGCCGAATCCGAGGGAACCGGCTGCACCTTCGAGGTAGCCCGTCATCGCGGGCAGCGTGCAGATGACCACGAGGAAGACGAGAGTCAGAGCCACGAGAAGGATGCCGAGGGCGATTTCGTTCGGCGTTTTCTGGCGGCTCGCACCTTCGACCATGGAGATCATGCGGTCGAGGAACGAATCGCCCGCTTCCGAGGTGACTTGTACCACAATGCGGTCGCTGATGACTTTCGTGCCGCCGGTTACCGCGCTGCGGTCGCCGCCGCTTTCGCGGACGACGGGGGCGGATTCCCCGGTGATGGCGGATTCATCGACGCTGGCAATTCCTTCGACTACTTCGCCGTCCGCCGGAATGGTATCGCCCGCTTCGCAGACGACCCGCTGCCCTTTTTTCAGGGAATCGGCAGGCACGGACATTTCCGAACTGTCATCTTTCAACAGGCGGGCATGCACATGCGTCCGCATTTTCTTGAGGGCATCGGCCTGAGCCTTGCCCCGGCCTTCCGCCAGAGCTTCGGCGAAGTTGGCGAACAGCACGGTAAACCACAGCCACAGTGTGATCTGGAAGGTGAAGGCCACGTTTTCCCCGGCGGCGGCGTCCACGAAGAGGACGACCGTCGTCACCAGTGCACCGAGCGCCGTGACGAACATCACGGGGTTGCGCGCCAGAGTGGCGGGATTGAATTTGCGCAGGGCATCGAAAAACGCCTGCCGTAGCATATCGCCGTCGAATCCGGCTTTCCTGTCTTGTTTCTTGCTCATATTATTTTCTCGTTAAAGTTGCCACAAATTGTGTTTAGAGTACGGCACCGCCTATCATCAGCAGATGTTCCATGATCGGGCCGAGGGCCAGTACCGGGAAGAAGGTCAGCGCGCCGACGATCAGGACGATCGCCACCAGCAGCAGCATGAACGTCATATTGTCCGTCGGCATCGTACCCGGTGCGGGGGGAGCTACCTTCTTGTTCATCAGGGAACCGGCAATCACCATCACGGGAATCATCACGGCGAAACGCCCGATGAGCATGCAGAGACCGCCCAGCACGGAATAGAAGGGGGTATCTCCCACGCCAAGGCTGGCAAAAGCGCTGCCGTTATTATTCGCCTGCGAACCGAAGCAGTAGAGAATTTCACTCACGGCATGCGGGCCAGCTGCGCCCAGAGAAGCCTGCCCCACATCCGTCGCAGCAGCCAAAGCGGAGCAGATCAGCACCGCCAGACCGGAAGCCAGGACGCCGACCATCGACCAGCGGACTTCCCTGCCCTCGATTTTCTTGCCGAGGAATTCCGGCGTACGTCCGACCATCAGGCCGCACAGGAACACGGTAATGATCGCAAAGAGCAGCATCGAGTACAGGCCGCAGCCCGCACCACCGAAAATCACCTCTCCGAGAAGCATATTCGTCAGGGCCACGCCACCGGCCAGCGGAGTCAGGCTGGCGTGCATGCAGTTCACGGAACCGTTGGAGGAAGCCGTCGTCGCCACCGAATACAGCGTACTGTCCGTCAGACCGAACCTCAATTCCTTGCCTTCCAGCAGAGGCATGCCGGAATAAGCCGGGGAGCCGCTGAATTCAGACCAGAAGGAAATACCGATCATCACGATGAAAATCAGCATCATCGCACCCCATATCGTCCAGCCCTGCCGTTTGGAACCGATCATGCGGCCGTAGGCGAAGGGACAGGCACAGGCGATAAGCAGCAGGGAAAGCATCTCGAACATATTGGCCAGCGGCGTCGCATTCTCGAACGGATGCGTGCCGTTATTGCCGAAGAAGCCGCCGCCGTTCGTCCCGAGCTGCTTGATGGCAATCTGCGAAGCGGCCGGGCCGCCGGGAATCACCTGCTCCACGCCGTCGAGCCCCGTCGCCATCACAGGAGCATTCATATTCTGAATCACGCCCTGGGAAATCAGCACGAGCGTAACGATCACCGCCAGAGGAAGCAGGAAATACAGCGTACTGCGGGTCATATCCACCCAGAAATTGCCGAGGCCGGATGCCGCCCCCTTCTTCTTCAAAGCTCTGATGAATGCAGCCATCACGGAAAGCCCCGTCGCACAGCTCACAAAATTCTGCACGCACAGCCCCGCCATCTGGGTGAAATAGCTGACGCCCTGCGGCCCCTCGCCGGAATAGAACTGCCAGTTCGTATTCGTCATGAAACTCACCGCCGTATTGAAGGCGATATCCCAGCGCATATTCTCGGTGCCTGCCGGATTCAGCGGCAGCCATGCCTGGCATACCAGCAGCAGGTAGAGGACGATGAAACCCCACAGATTGAACAGCAGGGCAGCTCCGAGATACTGCTTCCAGTTCATCTCGAACGCCGGATTCACGCCGGATGCCCGGTACACCAGCCTTTCGGCGAATCCCAGGGGTTTCAGAAAACGCATATTCTCACCGGTCAGAACCTTGGAAAGCCATGTACCCAGAACGGGAGTCATGGCTGCCAGCACGCCGATGAAAATGACGATTATAATCAGATCATGTAGTGACATGCCCGCACTATACACCCGGAATCGCAGTCCGGGTAGTTAAGTAGGGAGGCCGGAGCATTAAGAAAAAGTTAAGAAAAGAACCGGATTCCCGGCTCTGGCCTCCACACCGAAAAAAAGGCCGCACCCCGGAGGGCGCAGCCGCTACCCGCCTATCCCCGCAGGGCACAGGCATCAACCGAATGGCGTGCTTCGTCTCACTCGGGCACAATCCTGTAGCCGAGGCTCGATTCCGCACGGATCATCCTGTTTTCCGGATCGGTATCGCCCAGTTTCTGGCGCAGGTGCGTCATATGCACGCGCAGATAATGCGTATCCTCCTCGTTCTGGGGCCCCCATACTTCGCGCAAAAGCTGCCTGTGGGTCAGCACCTTGCCCTGATGCTGGAGCAGCAGGCGGAGAATGGCGTACTCCTTGCCCGTCAAATGAACCTCTTCGCCATCCTTCACCACCAGCCGCGAAGTCAAATCCACGGACACGTTCCGCAGCTTGAAAGCCGTCGGCTCCGGCCCCTGCGCACTGCGCCGCAGCATCACGCGCAGGCGGGCCAGCAGCTCGCCGCTGCCGAAAGGCTTCGTCAGGTAATCGTCCGCCCCCGCATCGAGAGCGGCGATCTTATCGTCTTCCCGGTCCTTCGCCGTCAGCACCAGCACGGGAACCTGCGTCCACTCCCGCAATTCCTTCAGCACATCCAGCCCGTGCATATCCGGCAGGCCGAGATCGAGAATCACCACATCGGGTCGGCGGAACGCAGCCTCGCCGATACCCAGCCTGCCGTTCTCGCTCTCGCGGGTGCGGTAGCCCGCCTCCTGCAGGGTCAGCGTCAGCAGGCGGCGAATCTGGCGTTCGTCATCAATAATCAGTATTTCAGGAGCGGCATTCATGGTCAATGGAAAAGGGATTCATCAATCGACAGGTACCTCGCAATGAGGATTCCAGGGCATCGCAATCCGGAAATGTCCCCCCCTATCGGACGGCAACAGCGTCACCGTCCCCTGCTGGGCCTCGACAAAACCTTTCACAATCGGCAGCCCCAGCCCGCAACCGCCCGTCCGCGTACTGCGGAAACGCTCGAACAGATGCGCCTTCATCTCCTCCGCAATGCCCGGACCCTCATCGCACACATCGAGGTAAATCTTCCCGGCCACGGAATCGACGCTCCCCTGCACGGCAATACGCGTACCCGAAGGCGTATGAATACAGGCATTCAGCAGCAGATTCGCCACGGCCTGCTCCATCAAAGTATAATCGGCACGAAACGGCGGAAAATCCTCCGGCAAACGCACATCCACCGGATGCCCGGCGCGAGCCGCCTTCGTTGCCTGCAAGGCGCCGTCCACCACATCGCTCCAGTCGCACCAGTCCGGCTTCGCCTGCAAATTGCCGGATTCGAGCCGACTGACATCCAGCAGATTCTTCACCAGCCAGCGCAGGCGGTGAGCCGCTTCGCCCATCTCCCCACAAAGCTGCAAAGTCTCATTGCGGCGGCTTTCGCCATCTCCGCACACGCGTGCCATCCGCTCCGTCACCCCCTCGATCACCGCAAGCGGCGTCTTGAACTCATGCGACACGCTATCCAGCAGGGAACGGTTCAGCTTCTCCGACTCCTCCATCACCAACGTACGCGAACGCAGGCGCTCCAGCTCGTCGCGCTCCAGAGAAAGAGCCAGCTGCGCCGCCATACTCTCCAGAAGATTGCGATCCGCCACACTCAGCAACACATCCTTGCCGGGCATCACACCGATCACCCCCAGGCACCTGTCTCCGGAAACCATCGGCAGATAAAAACCGTCCGCCCCCGGCAAAGTCTGCGTAAAACGGCCCGCGCACTGGCGATTCTTGAAACACCAGTCCGCCACGCCCAGCTCCTTCACATTCGCATCGTAACGGCCGATATAGGAACGCAGACGCACATACGCCGGTTCCCCTCTAGGCATAATCAAAGCCACCGGGGAATTCATCAGGCGGAAAATCTGCTCCTGAGCCTTATCCAGCATCTCCTCCGTATTGCGGGCGGCGGCCACATCCCGCGTAAACAGGAACAGGGCGGACGTACGGTCCACCCGCGCGCGCTCATTGCGCTCCTGATCGCGCAGCTTGGACGTCAAATGGCCGATCGTCAGCGCGATCACGAAAAACGACAGGCACATCATTACATCCTCCGTACGCGCGATCATCATCGTATACTTCGGCTCGATGAACAGCAGATCCCAAAGCAACGCCCCGCACAAGGCCGACAGGAAAACCAGCATGGGCCGCACGAAAAACGCCAGAGCCACCACCGCCATCAGATAAAAAAACGCCGGGGCGAAATAATCGAGCATCGGCACCAGCAGCAGCCCCAGCAGAGTCACCCCGCCCATCGTCGCCAGCATGGCGGCCCACTCGCGGCCGGAAGCAACCGAACTCCGGCGCGATGTCCTCCATGCCGGTTGCGCGCTCGCTTCCTCGGCTGGCACCACATACACGTCGATCTGCCCGCACTCGCGGATCAGCTTATCCACCAGAGTCGTACAGTGCAGAAAGCCGAACAGGGGCAGCTCGCGCGGCTTGCCAACCACAATCTGGCTCACATTGTGCAGATGCGCCACGCGCAGCAACGCCTCGGCCACATCGTTGCCCGGCATCACGATCACCTCCGCGCCAAGAGAGCGAGCCAGCTCAAGATTCTTATCCAGCCGCGCGCGGGCATCCGGAGGAAGCTGAACGGAAGTCTCGACCGAAAGCGCAATCCACGGCGCATTCAGCGCATACGCCATCCTGCGTGTCCACCGCACCAGCCGCGTCGAAAACGGGCTGGGCCCCACGGCCACCATCAGGCGCGTACCGTTCTTCCAGATATCCCGCCTGCCGGAATCGCGTCGAATGAAATTCAGCTCATGATCCACCCATTCCGCCGTCATCCGCAAAGCCAGCTCGCGCAACGCCGCCAGATTCGACTCCTTGAAAAAATTCTCTGCCGCAGCCCTCGCCCGGTCCGGCATATACACCTTCCCTTCCTTCAGCCGCGTCAGCAACTGCGCCGGAGTCAAATCCACAAGCTGGATATAATCCGCATTCGTCAGAATGGAATCCGGCACCGTCTCGCGCACCGTGGCCCCCGTAATGGAAGCCACCGTATCCGCCCGGCTCTCCAGATGCTGCACATTCAGCGTCGTATACACATCGATACCGTGTGCCAGCAGCTCCTCAACATCCTGAAACCTCTTGGCATGGCGCGAACCGGGAGCATTCGTATGGGCCAGCTCATCCACCAGAATCAGCTGCGGATGCCGCCGCAAAGCCTCCTCGAGATCGAACTCCTCCAAATCCACTCCCCTGTAACTGATCGCCTTGCGAGGCAACACGGGCATCCCTTCCAGCAAAGCCCGCGTATCCTCCCGCCCGTGCGTCTCCACAATCCCCGCCAGCACATCCGTACCCTTCTCCAGATCGGCACGGGCCGCTTCGAGCATCGCATACGTCTTGCCTACCCCCGGCGCCATTCCGAAAAACACCTTCAGGCGGCCACGCCCCTCCTTGGCTTCCTGAGCCTTGATATTGGCCAGAATCTCGTCGGGCGTATGTTTGAAATCTTCCATAAAGAACCAGCCGTACGGCTTTTTTCCACACTACCACAAAACCGCCCCGGGCGGAAGGTTAATTCCGGAACGAAAAGTGTTAATTTTTTATTACGCCGCACCGGCAAACCGCCCGTTCAGGCGCACATCTCCCCATACAGCCCCGCATCAAACGATTCCCGGCGATAGCAATCCGATCATGGGGGACGATCACCCCTCACGATTTCATAAAAGATTGATTCCTGCAATATTTTGAATAGTCGATTCTATGGGCAGATGTGACACCTAAGAAAAATGCATATTGAAAAAGCGATTCTCGTACAACTCTTATTCTGTAATAATGGTCGAGAACTTAATTGTTACCCATGAACCCATCGACATGCAACTCGCAAACCTCAGCTTTGCCCTTTGTAATGAGAACCCTGATATCGCTGGAAACCATGCCGGGGAAAGTGTACGTTTTCTTCTCCATACCTTTTTCCGCATGAATCGTCCCATGATAAACGGTAAGAAACTGTCCGCCTCCCGAGGAGAGCTGTATTTCAAAATCGGCATTGCTGCCTTGATTCCAATCAATACCGATTTTTTGGGGAGTAATGTTCTCCTTGAGAGTCATGGTAATATAATCGCCTGATTTTGCCGGCCAGAATGTTTCCTTTTTACGGTCAATAACATGATGGGCCTTATCCTCGTCTGCAGAGGCAATAAGGGCATTGGAAAGATTGGTTTCCCTCTGGTCTCCGCCCGCTTTGGATTGATTCCCATCAGTATAGGTCAAGGTCCCATTGAGCTTGATCTTGTCAGAGGATGTTCCGACCATGATCTTGAATTGTCCGGGTTCCGTCACCCATTTTCCTTTCCCGTTCACTAGAGCGAGATCTTCCGGCTTCAATGTAAAATTCAATTTCTTGGATTCTCCCGGTTTGAGATGAATGCGCTCAAAACCTCTCAGCACTTTTTCATAGGCTGTCACGGAAGAAAGAACATCACGTATATAAAGCTGTACGACCTCATCACCGGCACAATCTCCAGTATTTTTGACTGTGCAGGTAATTGTGGCATTCTGCCCGGGTGTGATTGTTGCGGGAGAAATTCCCAAATCGGAATAATGGAATGTTGTATAACTTAATCCGTGACCGAAGGAATACAGAGGACCATTCACCAACGTCAAATTACCTCTAGGCCCCGTGCCGGAGCCATGCCCAAGCTGAGCGGCAACTTTGGTCGGGAAATTGAACGGAATCTGCCCCACGGTTTTCGGGAAGGTCATAGTCAGCTTGCCGCCAGGATTGTAATCGCCAAACAAGACATCGGCAACAGCGGTTCCACCGTGCGCTCCGGGATACCATGCTTCGAGAATGGCAGGAATTTTCTTCTGTGCCCAGTTAATGCTCAACGGACGTCCATTGATCAAAACGAGAACGACCGGCTTGCCTGTTGCATGAACTGCTCTGAGCAAATCCTCCTGCCTGCCGGGTAATTCCAGAGAAGTGCGGGATTTGTTTTCGCCGCAAGTTCTGCCACCACCTCCCAGAACCATAATCACGACATCGTTCTCACCAGCAACCTTGACAGCTTCGTCGATACCTTTTTGTTCTTTTTCATTCAATGGTTCCCGTATGATTTCCGAATTGGGCCAGTTATCATCCACCAGTTCGCAGCCCTTGACATAGGTTACTGTGGCCTTTCCTTCAGCCTTGTTCCTGATACCTTCCAAAACGGTGGTAACATCAACATCCAAAGGCCCGTAATGAAGCAAGGCATACGATTTCACATCGGCATTGGGTCCGATAACGGCGATTTTTTTCAGGGACTTTTTATTGAGCGGCAATGTTTTATTGTCGTTTTTGAGAAGAACGAGCGACTCGCGGGATGCCTGAAGAGCATATTTCTGGTTTTCTTGAGAATTGACTTCCTTATCTGCGGCGGCAAGATCGCTTTGATACGGATGATCGAACATACCCGCTGCCATTTTGACTCTTAAAATATCGCGTACGCGCTCATCGATAACCTTTTCATCGATTTTACCCTCTTTAACCAATTCGCGAAGAGGTTGGATATAAGAGTCGGGAGAGCGGAACGTACAGCGTACATTCAACCCGGCCAAAACACTCTGACGAACGGAGTCCTTGAGGTCGGGAGCCGTAAACCATTTGAAATACATGTATTCGACAGCATCACTATCGGAAACGAGATAACCCTTGAATCCCATTTCTCCACGAAGGCGCTCCGTCAGCCAATAATGGCTGCTTTCGATAGGTTCACCGTTATAGTCATTGAGACAGACCATGGCTCCCAGCATATTGGCGCGTTTGATCACTTCCCTCCATGGATAGACATGGACGAATTCCATTTCTCCGGGCGACATCTGAGGATCAGACCGGGACATGCCTTCACGACCGCCCTTATTATTGCTATAACCCAAATAATGCTTGCCCGTAGAGATGATTTGGCCTTGGTCCTGCATTCCTTTAACCATTTCCACGCCAAGTTCCGCGACAAGGAACGGGCATTCGCCGTAGACCTCTTCACAACGTCCCCACCTTTGGTCTCTGGCCACGTCCAAAATGGGTGCATAAATGTTGGTGTAACCGAGCAATCTTCCTTCTCTACCCGTTATTCTCCCGATTTGACGCACCAATTCCCTATTCCATGTATGGCCGATTCCCAATTGGCAGGGAAAGTTGGTTGCCTTGGCCGCTTCTACGCCGCGAATACCCTCGTTGGTAAAATCCGTCGGTATGCCCAGACGCGTTTCTTCGACGAAAAATCGCTGCACTTCATTGATAGCCCAAGCATGGCGGGAGGCAGGCCAAACATTGGGATTCTTTGAAACGGGCCTGCCCCACGACACAAAGCCGTTCAAATGCTCATCAATGGCACCAATCCCATCTTTCCAAATTTTCTTTTTCCAACCCGCATTGGGTAAATCATCGCTCAATACCCTCTGGTAACCGTACAAAGTTGCCATTTGGCATGTTTTCTCATCCAGCGTCATTTGGGACAAAAGATCTTCCACCCGCCTGTCGATAGCCTCGTCCGGATCTTCATAGACATCTTTTTTCCCATTTTTGTTGAAATCGATCCACCCTTGACGATACATCGGATTCTTCCCGGGACTATAGGTAGGAGAAGTCGATGGTGAAGGATCTTGAGCATAAACAGAAGCATTTCCCGCAAGAAAAGAAATACAGCAAGCGAGCGTCATTGTTTTCGCATATGTGGAGAAAGTAATCATCATAATCTATCAGAAAAATAATTAGTGTAACACTTAAAATAACTTAAGTATATTTGTATACGCATTGAATACGGAAAATCTTTCTTGATACATCATATTGACCATCATTTCATGGTACGGATATACAAGCAATAACGGTACAATCCATCGCACAGGAAGGTGCCCAAACACAACAAATACGCCCCCGTTCCCTGGTGGCGTTCCTGCAAACAGGAAAACATCCGGCGAATTAAGAATGCCTGTGCCCCCGCATGGAGCAAAGCACCAGATGCGCATTGAAGCCACCGCCGAAACCGTTATCGATATTCACCACACTCACGCCATTGGCACAGGAATTCAGCATCGCCAGCAGAGCGGCAAGCCCGCCGAACGACGCCCCGTACCCTACGCTCGTCGGCACGGCAAACACGGGGCACTTCACCAGCCCGGCCAGCACGCTGGGCAAAGCTCCCTCCATCCCGGCCACCGCCACAATCGCGGATGCGCCGCGCAACACATCGAGCCTGTCCAGCAGGCGGTGCAGCCCCGCCACGCCGCAATCGTACAACCGCTGCACCCGGCTGCCCAGAAACTCCAGCGTAAGCGCCGCTTCCTCCGCCACGGAATAATCCGAAGACCCCGCACTGATCACCACGGCATAGGCATCTCCCGGCGGCTCGGGAAACTCGCCCACGGCAACCATCCTGCTCCCTGCATCGTACCGTGCATCCGGAAAACGCTCCATCAGCACCGCCGCCTTCTCGCCGGAAACCCGCGTCGCCAGCGCCCTGCCGCTCGCATGCAGCACCGCCGCCATAATCTCCGCGATCTGCTCCGCCGGCTTGCGCTCCCCGAAAATCACCTCCGGCGCACCTGTGCGGCACTCCCGCTCCAGATCCACCCGCGTATGCCCCAGATGCAGGCACCGAGCCTCCTCCAGCAGGCGCACCGCCTCCTGCTCATCCATCCGGCCCTCGCGGAACCCGTGCAAAATATCCGTCATCTTCATCGTCAAATTCCTTCCATATTCATGCTGCCCCGCTCATAGCCGCCCATATCGAGAGAAATGTGGCGGAACCCCAGCTTGCGGAACGCCTCGACAATCCTCTCCCGGCACGATCCCTCCATCGCTCGGCGCACATCGTCGGGAGAAAGCTCGATACGGGCCAGAGCATCGCCATGCACACGCACGCGGCATTGGAGAAAGCCCATCACCTGCAGGCAATCCTCCGCCGCTTCGACCCGCCTCAGCATCTCTTCCATCACCTTCTTCCCGTGTTCCAGCCTTGTCAGCAGGCAGGCGCCTGCCGGGGCATGCACGATCTCCATCGGCACATCCAGCATCGACCCGAGAGCCTTGATGCTATCCTTGCCGATACCGCATTCCAGAAAAGGAGACAAAACTTCCAACTCCTTGATCGCCTGCATCCCCGGCCTGAAATCCCCCAGATCATCCACATTCGTACCGTCCGCCAGCCACTCGAACCCTTCGTCGAGAGCCCGCTGCTGCAACATCGAAAACACCGACCTCTTGCAAAAATAGCACCGCTTCGGAGGATTATTCCTGATCAACTCCGGAATCGCCGTCCGGCACACCACATGGCGCACGCCAAGCCTCTCGCAAACGCGCCGTGCGCTCTCCAGCTCCTTCCCCACCATATAGGGGGCATCCACCGTCAACGCCAGGCATCGCTCCTTGCCCAGGCAATACGCGGCAAACGCCAGCAGCACGCTGCTATCCGATCCGCCGGACAAGGCGACGGCCAGCTTCCCGCGATTCCGCAGAAACACGGCCAACCTCTTGGCAGACTCGCAACCGTCAATCACGTGCCTCCTCCTTTCCGCAGCAGCCGCATTCATCCAGCAAACGAAGCATCATCTCCAATGAAACACCTTTGCCCTCCGCCAGTTTCTTCAAATCGTCGAACTCCACCTTGGAACGCCGCATCTCTCCATCCCCCTCGCGGCACTTGCGCCTGTACGGCATCCCTTCAAACACGCACTCCTGCTGAGACCTCCCGCTCTCGTACTTCGACAGCCGGGCCACGCGCACCCCCAGCGAAGAAGAATGCACCAGCATGCAGCGCACCATCTCCGCCTCCAGCTCCGGGCGGCACAAAGCCGTCACCTTCGTCCCCAAACGGCTCTTCTTCATCGCGATAGCCTCCTGCCACACATCCGCCGCCCCGGCGGCAAACAGACGTTCCGCCAAATACGCCACATGCTCCGCCGTCATATCGTCGATATTCACGGACACCTCAAGTGCATCCGTCCGCTTGCAAGCCTCCGTAACCGCATCCGCAGCCTCCAGCAAAGACACGCGCACCACATTCGGCAAACGCTCAGAATGCCTGTGGCCCACACCGATACCCGTCGCCAGCACGCGCCCAGCCAGCACGCCATCGCACCGCCCGGCCATCGCCGCCAGCAGTCCCATCCCCGTCGGAGTCGTCGCCTCATGATCCGTCCCGCCGATCGACACCTCGAACCCCTCCGCCAGAATCGCCGTCGCCGGAGCGGGAACGGGCATCACCCCATGTGCACAATGCACATGGCCGCTGCCCAGCTCCACCCGGCCACAGGAAACCGCATCCACCGCCAGCAACTCCCAGCAGATCGCCGCCCCCACCACATCAACAATCGAATCCACCGCTCCCACCTCATGAAAATGCACCTCCTCCACGCTCCTGCCATGCACCCGCGCCTCAGCCTCCGCAATCTTCCGGAAAACCGCCGTCGCATCGCGCTTCACGCGCCCGCTCAGGGAAGAATCCGCAATCAATTTTGCAACATCGGCAAAAGAACGGTGTTCATGATGATGGTGGTGATGATGTGCATGCCCGTGATCATCGCCATGGTGGGCATCATCTCCGTGGCAATGCACCGAAACCTCCACGCCATGAATACCGGAACGGCCGCTGCGAACCGACTTCAGCGAAAAACTCCCGTGCGGCAACACCAGCTTCCCAAGCTCCTCTTCCAGCCGGAGCGGATCAACGCCCAAATCCACCATCGCCCCGAGATTCATATCCCCGCTCAACCCGGCAAAACAATCATAATGCAGCACACGCATACTGCCTGGAACCATACCAGAAACAGCCTCCTCGCATCAAGATTAAAATAGCCGCCACACCGGCATGCCTCGCATCCCCTCCCGCAAAACGCGGCACACCGGCGCACAGACGAAAAGAAACCTTGTGTCTTCCCGAACAAACCGTTAAAATCCAAACAGGCCAGAACAACGCCTTCCCCCACATCATGCAACGCAGAGACTTCTTGAAAATGGGCTTCGCCGTCGGAGCTGCCTTCTCCCTGGAAACCCTGAGCGGACTCTTCCCCGCAGCGGCAGCGCAAACCGCCGGCAAACCGGACGAAACCGCCGGAGGTACTCCCTCCCTCGTCGCCGTTCGCAACGGATCGCGCATCGCCATGCTTGAAGCAGGCCTCGCCGCCCTCGGCGGAATCGGAGCCTTCGTCAAAGCCGGACAAAGCGTCGTCATCAAACCCAACTGTGCGTGGGACAAAACGCCCGAACTCGCCGCCAACACCCATCCGGACATCGTCGGACGCCTCGTCAAACTCTGCAAGGATGCCGGAGCCTCCCAAGTCCTCGTCTTCGACCACGCCTGCGACGCCTGGCAACGCGTCTATAAAAACAGCGGCATTCAGGAAGCCGTCGAAAGCAACGGCGGAAAAATGATCAGCGGAGCCGACGAATCCATGTACCGCGACCACGACAACCCGCAGGCCGTCAAACTCAAAAAGGCCAAAGTCCATCAGGCCATCCTCGACTCCGACGTTTACATCAACGTACCCGTCCTCAAACACCACAGCGGCGCACGCATGACCGCCTGCATGAAAAACGCCATGGGCCTCGTCTGGGACCGCTCCTTCTTCCACAACAACGACCTGCACCAGTGCATCGCAGACAGCGTCCTCCTGCGCAAGCCCGACCTCAACATCCTCGACGCCTACAGCCCCATGCTCCGCAACGGCCCCAAAGGCAAGGACGCCAACGACCTCATCGACACCAAGGCACTCCTCATCGGCACCGACATCGTCGCCGTCGATGCTGCCGCCTCCAAACTCCTCGGCAACAAGGACGGAGACGTCCGCCACATCGACCTCGCTGCAGGCATGGGCATCGGCTCCAGCGACCTCTCCAAAATAGGCATCCGGCGCATCTCCCTCGCCTAACCGACCTCCACAGCCATGCTCAGCACCTTCCGCAGACTGGCGGCGCTCGCCGTCCTCGTCCTCTTCTTCTGCACCTTCATCAACCTGAAAAACGAAGAACCGGGCGAAACGGCCAACTGGCTGCAAAGCATCCAGTTCGTCCCCGCCTGGCTCGGAACCGTCAGCGGAAAAACCTGGGCATTGGCTACCCTCATCGGCCTGATCGCCGCCACCCTGCTCTTCGGCCGCGTATACTGCTCCTTCCTCTGCCCCCTCGGCATCCTGCAGGACATCGCCATCCGCGCCCGGAAACTTTACAACAAACTCCTCGGCAGAAAACAAACCGGCAAAACCGTCCGCTACACGCAACCGGTACCGTATGTGCGCTACGCCGTCCTCCTTGCCACCATAGCCGCCATGACCGGAGGCTCCGCCCTCCTCCTCACCTGGCTCGATCCCTACACCATCGCCGCACGCTTCGCAGCCGGATACGTCAACCCGCTCGCGGCAAACGTCAACAACCTCCTCCTCGACACCCCGCTGGCAGCCCCCCTTGCCCTCACCCACATGCCACCGGACTGGATGCGCTACGGCCTCCTCCTCATCCCCATCGCCGCCTTCATCCTCCTCCCCCTCGCATTCGCCTGGCAGCGCGGCCGCCTCTACTGCAACACCCTCTGCCCCGTCGGAGCCCTGCTCGGCCTCATCTCCCGCCGCCCCCTCTTCCGCCTCAGCGTCGACTCCGCCTCCTGCGTCAAATGCGGCAACTGCCTCAAAGCCTGCAAAGCCCACTGCATCGACCTCAAAACACACGAAATCGACACCGGCCGCTGCATCAACTGCTACAACTGCGTCACCTCCTGCGATGCGCACGGACTCCGCCCGCGCTTCACCAACCCCTTCAAACGCCGCACCGCCCCGGCAGCCAAACCCGCAGCCCAGCCGCAGGCCAAACCCGCAGCCGCACCCGATATGGCGCGGCGAGCCTTCCTCGGCAGCACCATCCTCGGAGCCTCCGCCATGCTCAGCTCCTGCAAGAGGGACGACATCTCCGGAGCCAGCCTCGACCCCGCCAAAACAGGCACCAATGCCGGCCACGCCGCCACGCCGCCCGGCAGCAAAAACCTCGACTTCTTCCTTGACCGCTGCACGGGATGCGGACTCTGCATCACCGCCTGTCCCACGCACGTCCTCCAGCCCTCCTACACCACCCATGGCCTCAAGGGATTCATGAAACCCTACATGAACTTCACTAAAGGCTTCTGCAACTTCGACTGCAACATCTGCGGCACCGTCTGCCCTGAAGGAGCCATCGCCAAACTTCCCCTGCCCGACAAGAAAAAAATCCAGATCGCCCTTGCCGAATTCCATCGCGACCGCTGCGTCGTCCAGCAAAACCGCACCGAATGCGGCGCCTGCACCGAACATTGCCCCACCAAGGCGCTCTTCACCGTCGAAGAAACCTTCCCCATCCTTCACCCGGACAAATGCAACGGTTGCGGAAAATGCATCCGCATCTGCCCGCAGGAAGCACTCTCCGTCCAAACCGATGCCGACGGCAACGAAACCGCCGTACTCGACAACAAAAAATGCATCGCCTGCGGCAAATGCGCCACCGCATGCCGCAAACGGCAGGCCATCAGCCTCCAGAAACTCCTCATCCCGCAAATGGACAACAAACTCTGCATCGGATGCGGAGCCTGCACCTATGCCTGCCCCGTACGCCCCGACCGCGCCATGACCATGACACCGCGCCTCGTCCAGCTCGAAGCCGTCCAGAAAATCGAAGCCCCAGCGGAAAACCCCGTATCCACGGAAGAATTCCCCTTCTGACCGGGCTTCCCTCCTGCACATCCATCGGCATCCCCGCCTTGGGCGGCGGCATCCCTCTTCCGGCTCGCATCAGGAAATATCCCGTTGCATCAGGACGATACCGAACTCGCGTCCCAGCTTGAACCCGATATTCTCCAGCAAAGCCACCCGGCGGAAACCGTGCTTCTCGTGAAACCGCAGGCTGCGAGCATTCTCCTCGGACACTTCGGCAATCAAATGGCAAATCCCCATACCCTCCGCTTCCCGGATCAAAAGATCGAGACACAAAGTTCCCAAGCCCCGGGACAAATACGCAGGCGCAAGAAAATAGGTAACACACGCCGTACGGCGAAACGTGGGCGACGACAGCCACTCTCTCAACATGCAAAAACCGATCGCTGCACCCGATAACGGATCCATCAAAACAAACGACGGATACGACTTCGCATCCTCCAAAAACCGGTCATAGGCATCCATCGGCAGTGCAGAATCTGAAAAAGCGGCGGTTCCACTCTCCACATAGATATTGAAAAGCTGCATCACCGCAGCCCGGTGAGCCTCTCCCATCCTTTCAAACAGCACATCGTCCATCGACGCGGTATAACACAGCCTCGAACATCCGTCAAGAACAGGCACACCGCAAAGCACGGCCTCGAAGGCCTTCACCGCACCCGCCATCGCGGATCCTCGCCCCTGCATGAAGCCGATCCGGCCAGGCAACAAAAAACCGCCGCCTTTTGCAAGGCGGCGGTGAATAAACAATTCAGTTCAGGAGCGGTTTAGGCAAAGCTCTTGATGAGAGCCTGGCGCTGGTCTTCGAGTTCCTTCGGCAGCTTGGAGCCGACCTTGTCGAAGAGTTCCGTCTGGCTGGTAAGTTCAGCCTGCCATTCGCTCTTGTTGAGAGCCATGTTGGTGTCGAATTCCTTCTCGCTGTATTCGAGACCCGTCTTGTCGAGTTCGGCATACGTCGGGGAAACACCGAGTTCGGTCTTCACACCTTCAACCTTGCCCTTGACGCGGCGGAGAATCCAGTCGAGCACGCGCATGTTGTCGCCAAAGCCCGGCCAGATGAAGTTACCGTCCTGATCCTTGCGGAACCAGTTCACGTTGAAGATCACCGGAGGATTGGCAACCGTCTTGCCCATGTCGAGCCAGTGCTGCCAGTAATCGCCCACATTGTAGCCGATGAAGGGAAGCATGGCCATCGGGTCGCGGCGAACCTGACCGATAGCGCCGAAAGCGGCGGCAGTCATTTCGGAGCCCATCGTCGCACCGACGTAGACACCGTGGTTCCAATCGCGGCTCTGGAAGACGAGCGGCATCGTGGTGGCGCGGCGGCCGCCGAAGAGGATGGCGGAAAGGGAAACACCTTCCGGATTCTGCCATTCGGGGTCGATCGTCGGGCACTGGGCGGCCGGAGCGGTGAAACGGGCGTTCGGATGAGCGCACTTGTTACCGCAGTCGGGGGTCCAGTCATTGCCCTGCCAGTCGATGGCGTGAGCGGGCGGAGCGCCGTCCATGCCTTCCCACCACACGTCGCCGTCGTCGGTAAGGCCGACGTTCGTGAAGATGACGTTTTCCTTGATGGTGTCCATGGCGATCGGGTTCGTCTTGTAGGACGTGCCCGGAGCTACGCCGAAGTAGCCGTTTTCGGGGTTGATGGCGTGGAACGTACCGTCTTCGTGCGGCCAGATCCAGGCGATGTCGTCACCGATGATGGAGGTCTTCCAGCCGGCTTCGCGGTAGGAAGCGGGGGGCACGAGCATGGCGAGGTTGGTCTTGCCGCAGGCGGACGGGAATGCGCCGCCGACGTACACCTTTTCACCCGTGGGGGATTCGATGCCGAGAAGAAGCATGTGTTCGGCCATCCACTTGTTCTTGCGAGCGATGGAGGAAGCGATGCGGAGAGCAAGGCACTTCTTGCCGAGCAGGGCGTTGCCGCCGTAACCGGAACCGAAGGACCAGATTTCCTGCGTTTCGGGGAAGTGGCAGATGTACTTCTCTTCATTGCAGGGCCAGGTCACGTCAACCTGACCGGGTTCGAGGGGAGCGCCAACCGTGTGGAGGCAGGGAACGAACGTTCCGTAGCCGTCGCGCTTGGGATTGCCGCCGCCGTTCACTTCGTCTTCGAGACGCTTGAGAACAGCTGCACCCATCTTGGCCATGATGCGCATATTTACGACAACGTAGGGGCTGTCGGAAATTTCAATACCGATCTTGGCAAGGGGAGAATCGAGGGGACCCATGCAGAAGGGGATGACGTACATCGTACGGCCCTTCATGCAGCCTTTGAAGAAGCCCTTGAGCTTGGCCTTCATTTCGGCGGGATCTGCCCAGTGGTTGGTCGGGCCGGCATCTTCTTCCTTTTCGGAGCAGATGAAGGTACGGTCTTCGACGCGGGCAACGTCGGAAGGCGTGGAACGGGCCAGGAAGCAACCAGGGCGCTTTTCGGGGTTCAGTTTGATGAATGTGCCCTTCTTGACCATCAGGTCACAGAGAGCAGCGTTTTCTTCTTCCGAGCCATCACACCAGTAGATGGATTCGGGTTGGCAAAGCTGGGCGATTTCCTCGACCCAGTTCTTAGCGACTTCGTGCGTGGTACCAGTTAATTTCATGGTACCCCCAGAATAACATGGAAGCAACCAGCTTGCAAGCTTAGAATTTTCATTTCCCGTAGAATCCGGGGGTGCATCCTCGGGAAGTCATTGAGGCAGCGGGAACGGCAGAAAAAGGTTTCCATGGGCCGCCGATATTCCGGCAGCCATCGCCTTCAATCAGGAGTTCGCCTGCGTCATGCAGCTCCTCCGGGCGGATTCTTCTTACCGCCCGCATCGGACTTTTCCTTATCCTTGCCAAAACCGAGATCGGCCAGCGAAGGCAAATTCAGCGAGATCGACGGCAGACTGATACTCGGCATCTCCACCGTACCGAGGCGGGCGCGCAGCATCAGCCAGAGCTTCCGCACACTGTTCACCCTGTACCTCTTGGCGAAAATCTGATACTCGTCCGCCTCCATCTTGTCCAGAATCGTATGGTAAATCAGACTCATCGCCTGCGCCGGAATCAGGGCGGAGCGGTCTTCCGTGGAAAGCTTGGAGTACAAATCATCCGCTTCGGCGAAAAACCTCTTGGCCAGCACGGCTTCGTAGGCCAGCAGCGTCTGCAGGCGGTAATCGCACACCCCCTTCTCCAGATCCTCCAGGCTCACGCCGAAAAGCTCCATATCGTCGGCCGGCAAATACACCCGCCCGTGCTTGCTGCAATCCTCGCCCACATCGCGGATGATATTCACGAACTGCAGAGCATGGCCCAGAGCCACCGCATAATCGTGCGCTGCAGGAGAAGCCCCCATCACGCATGCGCTCGTAATACCTACGCAGGATGCCACGCGATATGAATATTGCAACAACTCCGCACGCGTTTCCGGCTGCACGGGAGCAATATCGCCCCGGCACCCCTCGATCAGCTCCAGCATCGGCTCAATATCCGGATTCAACTTCTCCAGCAGCTCATGCACTTCCTGCTCAATACCGTCCGCCGGCACGACCGCACGGTGCACGACCTCCACCCACCGGTCGAGCGCGGCATGCCGCTCGTCCGGCTCCATGCCCG
The DNA here is from genome assembly GCF_001683795.1 of Neoakkermansia glycaniphila. GTDB lineage: Bacteria > Verrucomicrobiota > Verrucomicrobiia > Verrucomicrobiales > Akkermansiaceae > Akkermansia > Akkermansia glycaniphila. The sequence goes on along the minus strand of NZ_LIGX01000009.1, from coordinate 7,852 downwards.
GTTCGTCCACAATATCGTCGATCACGCGACAAAACGCATAGAACTGCTCCATGGAGCGCTTCTTCTCTTCGGGCATGTCAAGCAAAGCGAAGGCGAGATTCGACTTGGCTCTGCGTGTAATATCGACGGATTCGGACATGAGGCTGTCAAGTTAATGGATCACGCCCCAATGCCAGGTAAACGGCCAAAGAGAAAACATCGCGGGACCGACAAGATTGTACTGGCGCACCGGCCCCCAATAGCGGGAGTCGAGCGAATTCACCGTATTATCCCCCAGCGCGGCATACTCCCGCATATTCGGATCGGAAGGGGGATTGGCGAGAGTCAGCGTCTGCCCTGCAGCCAGATACTGCTGCGGCACGCGGAACAGAGGCGGCACGGGATGCGCGGGAGGGCACGGCTCGTAACCGTGGGAATTGTAGGGAGCTACCCGATCCATCACCCGGCGAATCGTCCATTCGTCGGCCACCTTGCCGTTCACCAGCAAGCGAGGAGAATCAATCGTCAGCGAATCGCCCGGCACGCCGCACAGGCGCTTGATATAATGCGAACCGTTCGCCTGGTCGCCGCTGTGCTCTGCGATCCCCTTGATGCCACGGGTATCGAACACGAACGTCTCACCACGCTCCGGCTTGCGGAAATGGTATGCCATGCGGTTCACCAGCACCAGATCCCCCGCATCCACACGGGCGCGAATAATCGTATCTCCGGCTTCGAAATGGGGAGTCTCCGTCTGGAAACGCGTCTGGAAATAATCGCGCACGGCCCCCATCGCAGAAGGCACCGTAATCGTCGAACGGTCGTCGAACGTCACCACCGTCTCGGTAAACAGCAAATACTTCGTCTGCTGATCGTAACCCGTAATCGTCTTCGGAGAATCGGCCTTCTCATCCACATAGGAAGAACCATAGGCCACCGCATGCGCCATACGCACCGGAAGAGACGGCACCTCGTCCACCGGATGCACGCAAATACCGTTCAAAGACGGCTGCATGGAACCCGTCGGAATACGGAACGGCTGCACGAAATACGTCCGGATACCCAGAAACACGAGAAGAATCACGAAAATTGACTCCACGCACTCCACCCAGCCCGCGCGCCGCGCGCCGGGAAGCCCCTCCGCCTGAGCCCGCAGCAAATTACCGATCCGGACACTCTCCTCCCTGTTCCATGCCAGCAACGCCGCCTTCAACGAAGCCAGCAAATCGTCCAGCTCGGCGATCTTGGCAGGATCCATCCTGTCCGAATTGTAATTCACATACTTCCGGACGGCCTTTCCCGTCAAACGGGCTTCACGCCGCCATTTCGGAGTAAACCATGCGAAACAGGTATCGAGCAAATAAAAACAGAAAGCTTTCAGAAAAGACATGATGGAACGGGTAATGCGCTCAACCATCATGCCGTCTCCCGGCACAATAGGAAAGCAAAATAAGTGTCCGGGTCGAAAAAAGGACACGCCATGCGGCCTTCCGTTCCGACACGGAGACGCAAAACCGCCGGCTCCGAAGAACCGGCGGCGGTGCCTGTGCAACCGGCCGGAAACGGCCGGGACACAAATCAGGTATGCTTGAAGCTCATGGCATCGGCCTCCGACAAGTGGGATGCCGGAGCATGGGCGCACAGGAAGGCGATCCCGCGCTTCATATCTTCGACCAGCAGATCGGCCATATCCTTCGTGAAGCCCTGCCGAACCATCACGCGCATCACCACAGTCTCCTGGCAATCGGGAGGCAGGGTGAACGCAGGCACCTGCCAGCCGCGCTCCCTCAGGCGATCGGACAACTCGAACAGATTATAGCCGAGATGGTCATTGCCGGGCTTGATGTAGAAACACACGGCGGGAATATCCTTCTCGGGATTGCCTTCCGCGATGAACTCGTACGGCCCCATCTGCGCAATCTGCTCCTTCAGATAACCTGCTACGGAATACGAAGCCTTCTGAATGGCCGTATAGCCTTCCCTGCCCAATCGAATGAAATCGTAATACTGGCAAATAATCTGCCCGGCCGGGCGCGAGAAATTGATCGCAAACGTCGGGATGCTGCCACCGAGATAATTCACGGCAAACGTCAAATCCTTCGGCAGCTGCGACTCGTCGCGCCAAACCACCCAGCCCGCTCCAAGGGGAGCCAGACCGTACTTGTGGCCGGAAGCGCTGATGGACTTCACACGGGGCAGGCGGAAATCGAACGGAATCTCCGGTGCCATGAACGGCGAAAGGAACCCGCCGGAAGCGGCGTCCACGTGAATATCCACATCCGGACCGCCGGAAGCCGCCAGCTTATCCAAGGCATCCGCAATCGGGCCGGGGAACTCGTACTGCCCCGTATAAGTCACGCCGAATGTAGGAACCACGCAAATCGTATTCTCATCCACATACTTCAGCATCGTATCCACATTCATCTTGAACTTGCCCTGCTCCATCGGCACCTCGCGCATCTCCACATCCCAGTAGCGGCAGAACTTGTGCCAGCAAATCTGAACGGGGCCGCAAACAAGATTCGGCTTATCGCAGGGTTTGCCCGCAGCCTTCCGCTTGGCGCGCCAACGCCACAGAGCCGCCAGGCCACCGAGCATGCAAGCTTCACTGGAACCGATCGTCGAACACCCGATCGGCTTCTCATCCTTCGAAGAATTCCACAAATCGGCCAAGATATTCACGCAGCGCATCTCGATAGCGGCAGTCTGCGGATACTCGTCCTTATCGATCATATTCTTATTGATGCTCAAATCCATCAGCATGCGCACCTGCTTCTCATCCCACGTCTGGCAGAACGTCGCAAGATTCTGGCGGGCATTACCGTCGAGCAGCAACTCGTCGTGAATCAATTGATAGGCATCCTCGGCACGCATCGCATACTTCGGCATCTCGGAAGTCGGCAGCACGCTAGCCGCCTCGGGTGAACCGAAAATACTCGCAGAAGCGGGCACTGCGGAATGGCAGCCGCAACCGCAGCCTGACTCCTGCTCCTTGCAATCGCAATCGGAACCGCAATCGCAGGCAGGATCTCCGCAACCGCAATCGTGTTTCGTCGCATCGCATGCAGGCTCCTTGCAATCGTCTGCACCGCCGGAGCAGTGGCAGGATTGCGCATGATCATCTGAAAGATTCGTTGATTTCATGGTTTTATACTGGTTAGGCCAATCATGGCCTTTGAAGAGTGCGACGCCTGCAAAACGAAAAATGCTCAATCGGTTAGGCATAACTGTTATAAAAATAAATAACAATTATCCCCCGGGCATTCATCCGGCACTTGCCATACGCACGGCATCGCCTTATAATACATGCGATGAAAAACAAACCCACCCTCGCCAAACCCAAGTGGATCGATGAATTCAAGGCCTTTGCTCTCAAAGGCAACGTCGTCGACCTCGCCGTTGCCGTCGTCATCGGAGGAGCCTTCGGCAAAATCGTCACCTCCCTCGTCAACGACATCATCATGCCCTGCGTCGGCTACCTCACGGGTGGCATCAACCTCACCCAAGAAAAGCTTGCCCTCGGCGGCACCGGAGTCTCCCTCTCCTACGGCAACTTCCTGCAGAGCATCATCGACTTCCTGATCATCGCCCTCAGCATCTTCTTCGCCATCAAAGCCCTCTCCCGCTTCCGCGCGCAAGAACAGGAAAAACCCGCCGACGCTCCGCCGCCCGCCACACCGGAAGACACCGTCCTCCTCCGCGAAATCCGGGACCTGCTCAAAAAAGACTGACCTGAGCCTACTCCACCTCTTTCCAGCCACCCGGCGCCAAGTCGGGCATATGGAACGCGAAGATTTCCCATCTCGGGAAAGCTTTGTGCATTTGCTCTCTGCAAAACTCATACAGTCGCCTTTCGGACTGGAAAAGCGAACCGGGACATGCTAAAGTACTCAGGCACATGAGATCGCCCTCCATCCATCGACGGCATTTCCTGAAAACCGTAGCCGGAGCCGCGGGACTCCTCGCCATGGCTCCCCTCCTTCAACAGGCAGCCGAACCGCAGAACAGCCAACGCATCCTCAAAATAGGCGTCGTCGGCTGCGGAGGCCGCGGACTCGGAGCGGCAGCCGATGCCCTCCATGCCGACCCCGACACCGTCGTCTGGGCCCTGGCCGACGTCTTCGACGAACGCCTCACCGCTGCCGAACAACTGCTCACCCAGCAATTCGGCGATCGCTTCCAGGCTCCCGCAGAACGCCGCTTCGCCGGACTCGACGCCTACAAAAAACTGCTGGAAACCGACGTCGACCTCGTCATCCTCGCCACGCCCCCCGCCTTCCGTCCGGAAATGCTGGCCGCCGCCGTCAAGGCAAACAAACACCTCTACGTCGAAAAACCCGTCGCCGTCGACATCCCCGGCATCCTCTCCGTCCTCAACACCTCCCGCATCGCCAAAAGCAAACAACTCGTCATCCTCGACGGCTTCTGCTGGCGTTACGACGCCGCCAACATCGCCGCCCACGAACAACTCTCCGCAGGCGCACTCGGCAAAGTACTCTCCTTCGACGCCAAATACTACACCACCCCGCCGAAATCCCCCCTCGCGCTCAACTCCCGCCCTGCCGGAGAAAGCGACCTCTCATGGGCTCTCCGCAACTGGACGGCATGGAACTGGCTCTCGGGCGGCCAATTCGTCGAACAAATCTGCCACTCCGTGGACGGCATGCTCTGGTCCTTCGGCGAAGAACTCCCCATCGCCGCCAAAGGCACCGGTGGCCGTGCCCAGCGCAAGGACGACGGCGACGTCTGGGACCACTACGACATCTACTTCGAATACGCCGACGGACGGGAAGCCCACATCTCCTGCCGCCAATGGAACGGCTGCCACGGAGAAATCGCCGACCGCACCATCTGCGAAAAAGGCACACTCCACACACCCTACCGCCCCCACATCCAGTCCGAACGCCGCTGGCGCTACCGCGGCGAACCCACCAACATGTACGCGCAAACCCACATCGAACTCATGCGCCACATCCGTGAAGGCAACTGGAAACAAACCCTCGAAGACGCCGCCAACAAAACCCTCGTCGCCATCCTCGGCCGGGAAGCCGCCCACACCGGCCAGCGCATCCTCCTCGAAGACCTCAAGAAAAACACCACCCGCCTCATGCCGGAAAAACTCGGCATGGACAGCAAACTGCCACCTGCAAAAATCCCCGTGCCGGGCCGCTACTGATGCCTCAACTCTTCTCTCCATCCGCCAACAGGCTCCCGCTCTGGATTGCCCTCTCCGTCGGCTTCGTCCTCGCCGTCGCAGGAGCCATCACCGCCTACCACCTGTGGGGTCCCAAACTCTACGCTCCCGAACAGCCCATCCCCTTCTCCCACGCCATCCACATGCAGAAGGCGGGCATGAACTGCATCGCCTGCCACAGCTCCGCCCTCCACTCCGCCAAAGCCGGAGTGCCGGACTCCCAATCCTGCCTTGCCTGCCACAAGCACATCCTGCCGGACAGCCCCAAACTCGCCCGCCTGCATGCCTCCGCCAACCCGGACTCTCCCAACTACACCGGAGAACCCTTCCGCTGGAACAAAGTCAACAAACTCGCCGCCCATGTCCAATTCGACCACTCCGCCCACGTCAACCGGGGAGTCGGATGCACCACCTGCCATGAAGGCATCGACACACAGGAGCGCACCACAGCCATCCCCGACATGAGCATGGGCTGGTGCCTCAGCTGCCACCGCAGCCCATACGGCATACGCCCCCTCGAAGAAATCTCCAACCCGGCATATCAGGACGATCCCGAACTCTCGGACCGCCTCATCGAACAGTGGCAAATAGACCCCGGCACCAACTGCAACACCTGCCACCATTGAGCAAAGACCAACCACAGCACGGGGAAAACGGCGCCACCCGCCGCGACTTCCTCAAACTGGCGGGCCTCCTCACGGCGGCCCTCCTGCCTGCCTGCCGCCGGGTCGAAGAATACATCGTCCCCTACCGGACGGGGCCGGAATGGAACATCCCCGGGGCGGACATCTCCTACGCCACTTGCATGCCCCATGCGCAGGGAGCCGTCCCCCTCCTCGCCGTCTGCCAGGAAGGCAGACCCACCCGCCTCCATCCCAACCCTGAATACCCCGACCACTCCGGCCTTGATGCCATCACCCAGGCAACCATCCTCGACCTCTACAGCCCGCAACGCGCTACCGCACCCACCTTCCACGGCCGCCCGGCGGACCCTGCCGAATTCGAAGGAGCCTTCGCCGCCTGGTCGCGCAACGTCCGGGAAAACGGCCGCATCGGCTTCCTCTTCCATCAGGCGCAATCTCCCGTCCGCGAAGCCCTCATCCGCGAAATACGGCAAAAAAACCCGAACGCCCGCTTCTACGCATGGGAACCCCTCGCCAGCCATGAAGAACAGGCACTCGCCGCATCCATCGCCCCCGGCACCGTCCAAACCTGCCACCTCGACCAAGCCAGCCGCATCCTCACCATCGGGCGCGACTTCCTCGGCCTCTTCCCCATCGGCCCCAACCGTGCCTTCTCCCTCGGCAAAACACCCGAAGGAGAACACTATGCCCACCCTCAAGGCCAATACGCCAAACTCACCAAACTCTACGCCGCAGAAACCGACTACACCATCACAGGCGGCATCGCGGACAACCGCTACCCGCTCCACCCGGACGAAACGGCAACCCTCATCCACGCCCTCGCCGCCTCGCTGCACCAACTTACCGGCCACCCCGACCTCGCACCGTACGGCAGCGAACCGCTTCACGGCACCCCGCTCCACCGCTGGGCGCACGCCTGCATGGAAGACCTCCACCGCCACAGCGGAGAATCCCTCATCCTCCTTGCCCCCGAAGCTCCGGCATCCCTCCACCGCGTCGTCCTCACCCTCAACGTCATCCTGCAGGCCACCGAAAGCACCCTCACCTTCCATCGCAAACCGGAAAACCCCATCCCGTACGGCGACCTCCTCCTCGACCTCCGGCAAAAAACCATCGAAACCCTCTTCATCCTCGCCCCGCAGGACACCTTCGACACCCTGCCGGAACTCCATGCAGCCCTCCGCGACACCCCCATCGAAAGCATCCGCCTCGCCTACTACGACAACGACCTACTCTCCGCCCACTGCACCTGGACCATCCCCGCCACCCACTACCTCGAAGAATGGGGCATGGAATACGACCCCTCGGGCCGCCTCTGCCTGCGCCAGCCCATGATCCTCCCCCTGCACGACTCCGCCTCGGAACTTGAAATCCTCTCCGGCCTCATCGGCAGCAAAGGCAAACTCATCACCGCAGGCAACGCCCCCAACAACCTCTCCCCCGCCTACCACCGCACCCGCAAAACCTTCAACCTCCTGCTCGGCATCCCCGCATACGAACAGGAAACCCTCTGGCAGCAAACCCTCCGCCAGGGCTACACCTCCGCCACCGCCTACCCGGCCATCCACACCATCCCCAAACCGCCTGCCCACGCCATCCCCCCCGGTGCATTGAAACCCGGCATCGCCCTCCTGCGCCGCCCATGGAGCTACCGCGCCTACGACGGCCGCTACCGTCGCAACCTCTGGCTGCAGGAAATGCCCGACCCCGTCAGCGGCATGGCCTGCGGAGACGCCGCCCTCCTCTCCCCCGAACTCGCCGCCTCTCTGGGCGGCAAAACCGAAGGCCTTCAAACCCTCACCGCCGCCATCAGGACAACGCACATCTCCTGCCCGGCCCTCCCCTACCCCGGCATCCCGCACAACACCGTCATCCTGCCACGGCACATCGACCTTCCCGGCAGCCGCCTGCAAGCCTTCGCCTCCTCCCTTCGCCTCTCCCCGCTGCCCCGGCGCACCGAAGCCATCCACCCGCCCACCATCCTCCGAGGCAGCGTCGAACACGCCCCTCAGCTCCTCGACGCCCCGCCCGGAAC
>NZ_LIGX01000008.1 GCF_001683795.1 Neoakkermansia glycaniphila | reverse complement strand
CATAAAATCATTAAAACTTGTTCAAACCCATCTTCATGCCTCCGTCTGCATCTGGATGATGCGCGCCGACAGCGTCCGGCTGATCGCCGGAGAAATCAAATACCCGCCCCACGGCCCGCGCGCCTGGTGCGGCCACACCGTCAGGCGCACCTGCGTATCCCCCCACACCGGGCCCGCCCAGCCGTAATTCCAGTCATAGCTCCCCCGGCAGTGGCCGTTCTGCTGCTGGTGGCGGTCCATCAGCACCGCCCCCGAGGGCAGACTCTCCAGCCGCACCCGCACTCCTGTGGACACCTTTTTCTGCCCCTTCGTAAAATACCCCCGCACCTCCGTCTCCGGCAGGCAGGCGGCATACACGGCAGCCACCTCCCCATTGTCCCCCTCCGTCCCGCCGATGGCCGCCGTCGTCAGGGCAGGGACCAGTAGCCGCAGCGTCGCCGTATCCCCCAGCCGCAGCCCCTGCGCCAGCGGCCCCTCCCCATGGGCGAACTCGAACCTCCCGTCCCCCAGCCACGCAGCGGCGGGATAACTCCCGTACGCCGACTGCACGCTGTACGTCCTCCCCGCCGTCAGGCGAATGTGGCGCGACCCATCCGCCGCGATGGACACCGCCTCCAGCGCACGCGCCCAGCAGTTCCCCTCCGGCGTCCCGGCCCATCCCCCCATATCCAGCCGGATCA
>NZ_LIGX01000007.1 GCF_001683795.1 Neoakkermansia glycaniphila | reverse complement strand
CCAGTGAACAACTCGCCCCGAGAATCCAACAGAAAAAAGCACCGCTCCCCGGAAACGTCGTTCATCCTTTGCCAAAAATCGATCTTCCGGAAAAATAGCTCCTAACACATTCTATTTCATAATAGAATACGGAAAAATTGAAAAACAATGTATACCCGAAGCATCAAAATACCACCTGAATCGCATATCATTATTATACAATCATGATTGCAAAATATCTATCCTCATTGCAATTTAGATTGATTTTTCTTGTATAAAGCGCAAGTCCTGTAGTAAAAGGGAAAAATGCAACCTTTACAGACAGCAATCAGAAAATGGCTGAAAGGTATCGGTAAAAACCGTGAATGGCTTGGGGCTCAGTGCGGAGTCAAAAAACGCACAGTCGATTCCTGGTTCTCCTGGAATACGATATCGCCTCAAATGGAAAAACATCTGAAACTGCTCATGCAACACTATCCCGTCGGGGGTGCTCCCAGTCAGCACATACCCGAACAGGATGGCACGCATCAATTGACGTTGACCATTGACACCGATACCTTCGACCTATGGAACCTGGCCGCGCTCGACCAGGGCCTTATCATGCGCGAATGGGCCATACACTCCCTCACGCACATCGTCAAAGATCACCCGCCGGAAACATCCGGCAACAGGCAACAATCCGACCAACCGGCAAAAGCTTGAAATAAAAAACAGGATGGCGGCGTAGTACGAATATGAACGCCACGTTCCGACACGCCATCGCCGCCATCCTTCTTGCCACAACTACCCCGGCATGGGCGCAAGAGCCGCAAGCCGACTTTGAAACAGGCTCGAATGGCTGGCAGGCCTCACAGGGCAGCCGCATCTCTATCGACGGAACCCACTACAAATCGGGCGCCCATGCGCTCTTATGGGCCTGGACCCGGCCCGACGCTACCCTCGCCTACACATTTCCCACGCAAAAAACGGCCCGCCACAAAAACGCCGTCACCCACCTCGGCCTCTGGCTCTACAACGAAAGCCCAAAACGGGAACGCCTCTACCTCGACCTCTACAAAGGCGACACCCTCATTGCCTCCTGCTGGTACAACCTCCGCTACACCGGATGGCGCGTCCTCGGACTCAACACCGCCACCCTCGGCCTCCCAACCGGCACGGAATACGACAAAGCAATCTTCCGCACCGACTCCCCCTCCGGCACGGTCTGGATCGACGCCGTCAAACCGGCCTTCCTCTCCGCGCCTGTCCAGCCCGACGACCAGCAGCCATGGGCCGGAAACCCCGCACTCCTTCGCGAAACGCCGGATAAAACCTGCTACAGCCAGCACGACATCAGCCTCAACCGCCACTACCTCCCTCCCCTCGTCCCAGCCGAACGCATCTCCCCGAAAGCGAAACAGGACATGAACAACCTCGACCGCCACTACCTTGGAAAACCGGGCAGCGGCGGCCTCCCCTACACCGACTTCCCATCGCTCGCCAAAACATTCGAAACCCTGGGCATCAAAGAACAAAACGGCATCGTCACCGGACCGCCTCTCGCCCTCTCCGACAACGGCTTCCACACCATCCCCGGCTCCATCTCCTTCAACCGCACCTACGTCCCCCTCCTCCGCCAACTCTCCACCGCCATCCACAAAGAACAGGGAGAAAACCGCACGCGGGTGGAAAACATGTACATCCTCCTCTGCCGCCACCTCCTCGACCAGGGGCATCAGGAAGGAAGCGGCAACTTCGGATGGATCGGCAACGGCTACGACTACCGCTACTACACCCCCGCCCTCTACGCCCATCGCGACCTCCTCGCCCGCGCAGGCATCCTCGACGGCATCGCCAAAAATGCCGCATGGCTCAACATGGGCCATGCCATGATGAGCGACGCACCCTTCAGCTCCTGCGACCAATTCTACAACTACTCCTCCCACCTCCCCGGAGCCATCCTCATGATCCCCGACGAAGCCGAACGCTACCAGCGGCTCCGCGCCTACAAACAATACCTCGACCGCACCATCGGCCAGAACCCCCTCCCCTTCGGGAGAGACGGCACTGCCCACCACCACACCGGGCACCACCTCAGCTACGGCGGCTACACACCTCCCGCCATGATGCACACCCAAATCCTACCCTTCCGCGACACCGAATTCCGCATCTCCCCGCAAACACAGGAAAAACTCCGCCACTACGCGCTCGCCTGCTCCTGGCAAACCATCCACAACAAACTTGCCCCCAACCTCTACCTCCGCAGCGGCGCGCCTCTCGACTTCAGCGCGGCAAACATCTGCCTACGCCTTGCCCAAATGGGCAGCCCGGACGGTAAAAACCCCGTGGACCAAGAAATGGCCTCCCTCTACCTCACCGCCATCGACGGCAGCGACACCCCCGAAGCCCGGCAATACCAAGCCATGGGCATCGCTCCCGCACGCATCGAAGGCCACTTCAACCTCAACCTTGCTGCGACTGCCCTCCACCGCCGGGAAAACTGGCAGGCGGCAGCCGTCGGCATGCTCCAAATGCACCGCGGCCTTGAAATCTACGGCTGGACGGAAAGCAACAACTACGGCCGCTACAGCCGCAACGCCACCATCTACCTCACCCTCGGCAAAGAAACGGGCTGGCGGCGCGAAGGATGGAACTGGAACCACTGGCCCGCAGGAACCAACCCCGTCCGCGACAACCACGACCTCTTCGAAGGCTACTCCCTCTACAACAACGCCAACAACATGGCGGGCGGCACCGGACTCGACGGCGACGGCGTCTGGGGCAACGACTTCCGCTGCCGCGACATCGCCTTCAAAAAAAGCGCCTACTTCTTCGGCAACCTCGTCACCGTCATCACCACCGGCATAACCCCCATCGATGCCAAAGACAAACAAATCGTCACCACCCTCTACCAGCAATCAACCGAATCCGGACCGGGCCACCCACTCATCAACGGCACCGCCTCCGACAAAACCGACCTCGACGGCAAAACGTCCACACTCCTCACCGACACCCTCGGCAACAGCTACTACATCCACCCCGGAGCCCCCGTCCGGTACAGCCGCAGGGAACAGGAATGGACCTACTTCAACAAACGGGACCTCAAAAACCCGCAGGACAACCCCTGCATCGACATCCGGAAAAAACACTTCCGGGAAACGCCCCTCGCCGCCAACGCCAAATACTACACCCCCACCCGCGGCACCTTCGACCTCGCATACATCGACCACGGAACCAACCCCGCCGGAGCCTCCTGCGCCTACACCGTCTGCATCGCCCCCACCCCGCAGCAGGCAGCCGCATTTGAACAGACCATCGCCACCTCCGCCCCGCCCGTTCGCATCCTCCGGCAGGACGACACCGTCCACGCCGTCCATCACGAACCCACCAAAACCACGGGCTACACCGTCTTTGCCCCCTGCTCCGACCTCCCGGCACCCCTCAAAAGCATCGACCGTCCCGGCTTCGTCATCATCAAAGACCTCGGCGACCGCTACCGCCTCTCCCTCGCCACCGGCGACCCTGAACACAACAAGGAATACCGCCTCGAATTCCACGACGGCACCACAGCCACCATCCGCCCCGACCACCCACTCACCGTCACCCAAACCATCCGTAAAAAACAATAGCTACTACAACCGGATCGTCCAGCACCCAACATCTTCATCACAAATACTCATTCCTCTATATATTCAGATAAGCGGTTTGCCGGATAAACACAAGTATCCACCACAATAACAAAATACCGTCTCTGAATGCCGACCGGATATGGTTGCTTCAATCCATGAAATCTACCTCAAAAACCACCTTCCTGCCAATTTTGGGATTGGCTCAATCATGACACCTCTTCAACCACCCCATTAACCGACACAGAAAAGAAAAAATGGCGGAGAGAGTGGGATTTGAACCCACGGTACGTTGCCGTACGTCCGATTTCGAGTCGGGTGCCTTAAGCCGCTCAGCCATCTCTCCGCTAAAACGGTGCCGCATTTTGCACTGTCGGCACACGCGAGTCAAGCATTTTGAATCGGCAAACCGGACTTTTTGCTTGCCGCCTCCCGGCAATTCCGGCAGAATGTACCGCATGAAAAAATTCTCCCGTCTCCTCGTTGCGTGTTTTCTCGCATTGGCAACGTTCAGCCACGCCCAGAATTTGAACATCGGCACCAGCCGCGACGAGGCCGACAAGGCTCTGCCCAAGACTTACAATTGGAAGGTGCTCGACGACGCCACCGTGCGCCGCACCTGGGCGCAGGGCGACCGGGTTATCACCGCCGATTTCGACGACCAGCAGGGAGGCTGCATTTTTCTTTCCATCAGCTACCCCAAAGGCATCGCCAAATCTGCAGGACAGCAAACCCTCAGCAAGCTGACAAACGGAGAAAAACTCAATTGGAAGAAGGCGAATTCCAAAACGAAACCCATTCTCGGCATGAAGGACGCCATGCACGCCCGCACCGCACTGGGTAATCTCGTCGCCGTCGAAACCAGCAGCAACAAAGTCACCCGCATTTCCCTCTACCGCGGCACGCCGACAAGCAACCGCTTCGACATTCCCGACTACAAGCCGCAACGCAATTCGGGGCTCGGCGTTTCCGCCTCGGCCGGAGTAGGCGCCTACCTCGTGCAGGACGAAACGCGCCGCAAGGCCAGCGGACAAGCAATTGCCGCCAACACACCTGCCAAGCCGCACGCATCCGTTCCTGCGGCAGATAAACCTGCAACCTCCTCCACCACACCTGCCGAACCCCGCACGGAGATCCAGACGGAAAAGGTTTCCAGCTTTGTGGATGACATGACGGTCATCGACTGGATCATCGCCGGCATCGGCCTGCTGGCCCTTCTTGTGCTGTTCATCCTGATGTTCAGGAAAAAACCGCAGCCAACCACTCCCATCATCGTCACCGAACTTGATTCCCGCCATGACGACGAGGATGAGGATGACGACGAAGACGAAACGGATCGCAGGAAATAAACTGCGCCGGCACGGTGCATGCACGCCTCACACCAGCCCCGCATCCTCCCGGCATGCGGGGAGCATCCTTGCCGCCACTCGGACTTCCCCCGGCGGCAACATCCTTTCCAGCAAGACTCTTCCACCTCATTCCCCAGCTTCGCGACCGACAGCCGCCCCTCCCCTTCCACCCTACTTTGCGATTTACACGCAGACGGAAAAAGGGTATAGTCGCCCAGCAGAATACACGCCATGATGACAGCAGCCCAAATCCGACAGAGCTTTCTCGATTTCTTTCAGGAAAAACAACACGCCATCGTCCCCTCCGCATCCCTGATGCCGCAGAGCCCCGGGCTGCTCTTCACCAATGCCGGCATGAACCAGTTCGTGCCTTACTTCCTCGGTGTGTGGACCCCGCCGTGGAACCCCGCCCGCGCTGCAGACACCCAGAAGTGCATCCGCGCAGGCGGCAAACACAACGACCTTGAAGATGTCGGCTACGACACCTACCACCACACCTTCTTCGAGATGCTCGGCAACTGGTCCTTCGGCGACTACTTCAAGACGGAAGCCATCGACTGGGCATGGGAACTCATCGTGGAGCGCTGGGGCTTCCCTGCCAACCGCCTCTATGCCACCGTCTATGCGCCCGACAAAAGCAAGGGCGATCCCGGCGAATTCGACCAGGAAGCATGGGACTGCTGGGCCAAACACTTCCGTAGCAAAGGACTGAACCCCGACATCCACATCGTCGACGGCAATGTGAAGGACAACTTCTGGATGATGGGCGAAACCGGCCCCTGCGGCCCCTGCTCCGAACTGCATGTGGACCTCACGCCCGAAGGAGCCACGCAAGGCTCCCTCGTCAACCAGAGTTCCGACCAGTGCATCGAAATCTGGAACCTCGTCTTCATCCAGTACAATGCCGAAAGCGACGGCACCTTCCGCAACCTCCCCGCCCGCCATATCGACACCGGCATGGGCTTTGAGCGCGTCGCGTCGATGATTCAGGGCACCAACGGATTCACCGACTTCTCGAAACGCATTTCCAATTACGCGACGGACGTTTTCGCCCCCCTCTTTACAAAGCTTGAGCAGCTCAGCGGCCGCACCTATGCGGACATCTACCCGCAGGGCGGAGCCAAAACCATCGGCGACAACGAGCAACAACTCCGCGAAGCCATCGCCTTCCGCGTCATCGCCGACCACATCCGCACCCTCAGCTTCTCCATTGCGGACGGCATCCTGCCCGGCAACAACGGCCGCAACTACGTCCTCCGCCGCATCCTGCGCCGCGCCGTCCGCTACGGCCGCCAGCTCGGCCTCATGAAACCCTTCCTTGCGGAACTCGTCGACACCCTCGTCGAACAGATGTCCCCCGTCTTCCCGGAACTCGCCGCACGCTCCCAATCCATCAAGGACACGCTGCACCGCGAAGAAACCTCCTTCAACGAAACGCTCGACCGCGGCCTCGACCTCTTCGATGCCGAAGCCGCCGCGCAGGGCAAAATCTCCGGCGACTTCGCCTTCAAGCTCTACGACACCTTCGGCTTCCCGATCGACCTCACCGCCCTGCTGGCGGAAGAACGCAAGCTCGCCATCGACACGGACCGCTTCGAGCAACTCATGGAAGAACAGCGCGAACGCGCCCGCGCTGCACGCAAGAGCCAGATCGTCCGCGCCCTCGACCTCAAAACGGACGCCGTCACCGAATTCGTCGGCGCCGAACAGGACGAATGCGAAAGCCCCGTCCTCGAAATCCATGAACAGGACGGCATCGTCACCGTCATCCCGGCACGCACTCCGTTCTATGCCGAAATGGGCGGACAGGTAGCCGACCACGGCACTATCCGCATCGGCGGAGAAACCTACCCCATCTCCGGCGTCCAGCAAATCGGCCAGGCTCGCGCCCACCTGGTGGATGCCGCCACCGGCATCAGCATCTCCCCGGGAGACACCGTCACCCTCACCATCGATGCCGACCGCCGCCGCTCCATCGAAGCCCACCACAGCGCCACCCACCTGCTGCACAAGGCTCTTCAGGAAATCGTCAGCATGGACATCGCCCAGCAAGGCTCCTTCGTCTCCGACGAACGCCTCCGCTTCGACCTCAACAGCGCCGCCATCACCAAAGACCAGCTCCGCGCCGTCGAAGAACGCGTCAACGCATGGATCGATGCGGACCTTCCCATCGCCTGCCGCGAAATGCCCTACGCCGACATCAAGAACAACAAGGACATCTGCCAGTTCTTCGGCGACAAATACGGCGACATCGTCCGCGTCGTCCAGATGGGCGGCGAAGAAGGAGCCCTCAACGGCATCTCGATGGAACTCTGCGGCGGCACCCACGCCCGTCGCACATCCGCCATCGGCTTCTTCAAAATCAAAAGCGAAGGCGCCATCGCCTCCGGCGTGCGCCGCATCGAAGCCGCCACCGGCCCCCACGGCTACGGCATCGTGCAGGAATACATCGCAGCCAAAATGCCGGACTTCGCCACCAATCTCGAAAAACTCGCCGAGGCCAACGGCAAGCTTGCCGATCTCGGCGTCGAAACCGTACCCATGCCGCCCAATGCCGAGCACCCGGCGGAACAGGCCGTCGCCGCCCGCGACATCGCCACCGTCAACGCCCGCCTTGCGGACTTCGATACCTACTTCGAAGCCATGAAGCAGGCCGCGCTCGATGCAGAAAAACGCCTCAAGAAAGCGCAAGCCGCCGCCGCCGCCAGCCAGGCCGACGCCCTGCTGAACGACCTGCTCGCAGCCGACAACATCGTCACTCTCGCCGAAGGCGGCAACGAACTCCTCACCGAACTCTTCAACGGACTCAAAAAACGCCAGTACGCCGGAGCCGCCTTCCTCATCGTGGACGATGGCAGCACCCTCTACCTCGGCGCCTACTGCGGCGAACGCGCCCTTGCGGAAGGAACGCAGGCCGGCAAACTCATCCAAACCCTCGCCCCCATCGCCGGAGGCAAGGGCGGCGGCAAGCCCGACATGGCCCGAGGCTCCGCGTCCGCTCGCACCGCCGCCAACGAACTCATCGCAGCAGCCCGCAAGGCCCTGCACATCTCCTGACATACCATGAACAAGCAACCCGTCTTCCCCGACGAACCGCAAATCCCCATCCTGCCGAACATGCTCACGGCAGGCAACCTCCTCTGCGGCTTCTTCGCCATCCTCATCATCTTCGAAGGCATGGGATTCACGCCGGGATCCTCCGAAGCATTCGCCTGCTTCCAGAAAGCCACCTACCTCATCTTCGCGGCCTGCATCTTCGATCTGCTGGACGGACGGGTGGCCCGCATGTGCGGCAGCGACGGCCCCTTCGGCCGCGAATTCGACTCCATTGCGGATGTCGTCTCCTTCGGCATCGCCCCGGCCATGCTGCTCTCCAAAGCCGTACTGTTCGGCCTGCCACAACCGTGGACATGGATGGGCTGGGGGGTCGCCGTCCTCTACTTGCTCTGCGCCGCTCTGCGCCTTGCACGCTTCAACTGCATGGCCGCCGCTCCAAGAAAAGAAAACCAGAGCTCGGACTTCATCGGCCTCCCCGTCCCCATGGCCGCCGGAGCCGTCGTCTCCACCATGTACCTCGTCGTCTACACTTACGAGACCGACCGCATTCTCAACACCGGATGGCAAATCGTCATGGCCCTCGCCATGGCGGGCGTCTCCATCCTCATGATGAGCCGCGTCATCTACCCCAGCTTCAAGCACATCACCTTCAAAAAGAAAACGACCGCCACCGCCATCGTCGGCGCGGTCATCGCCATCTGCGCCCTCGTCGCCTTCCCGTGGGTCATGCCCGCCGTCCTCTTCTGCCTGTACCTCCTGTACGGGCTCCTGATGCGCCCGTGGCTCACCCGCCGCTGGCAAGCACGCATCGAAGCGATGGACGACGAAGACGAAGAGTCCTAACCACGCCACGACCATGCGATACACCCCCATTTCCTCCGCATTCTACAGCCGCAATCGCGACCTCCTCGCCGCCGAACTGCCCGAAGGCAGCCTCGTCGTCATCCATGCCAACGACATCTACCCCACCAATGCCGACGGCACCATGGCGCACCACCAGAATGCCGACCTCTTCTACCTCACCGGCATCGACCAGGAAGAAACCGTCCTCATCATGCGCATCGGCACGCACGGAAAACATGAAGACACCCTCCTCCTGCGCGAAACCAACGAACGCATCGCCATCTGGGAAGGTGCGCGCCTCCACCGGGAACAGGCCACGGCCCTCAGCGGCATCCTCGACGTCCGCTGGACCGGAGAATACGCCGCCCTCCTCGGAAAAACCGTACCCTGCGCCACCGCCGTCTACATCGAACGCAACGAACACCCCCGGCAGGAAACGCCCGTCCAGACCCGCAACGACCGCTCGGCTCTTGACCTGCACAAACAATACCCCACCGCCGAACTTCGCGGACTCTACCCCATCATCTCCCGCATGCGGCAGTACAAGGCTCCGGAAGAAATCGAACAAATTCGCAAAGCCTGCGACATCACCGCCGCCGGATTCCGCGAACTCCTGCCCCGCATCAAACCCGGCATGGGAGAGTGGGAACTCGAAGCCGAACTCGCCGCCTCCTACATCCGCCGGGGAGCACGCAAATTCTCCTTCCTCCCCATCATCGCCTCCGGCCCGGACTCGTGCGTCCTGCACTACATCACCAACGACAAAACCGTCGCCGACGGCGGCCTCGTCCTCCTCGACATCGGCGCGGAATACGGCAACTACAACGGAGACATGACCCGCACCGTCCCCGCATCCGGCAAATACACCCCGCGCCAGCGCGAAGTATACGACGCCGTCCTCCGCATCCACCGCCATGCCTTCGGCCTCCTGCGTCCCGGCATCCTCAAAAGCGAATACGAACGCCAGGTACGCGTCTACACCGGCGGAGAACTCCTGAAACTCGGCCTCGTCACCGAAGCCGAACTCGCCGAAAAACCCGAAGACCCGCCAGCCGTCCGCCGCTACTTCATGCACGGCACCTCCCACCAGCTCGGCCTCGACGTCCACGACGTCGGCGAAGACAACCCCGTCCTCGCTCCCGGCATGGTCTGGACCATCGAACCCGGCATCTACATCCGCGAAGAAAACATCGGCATCCGCCTCGAAAACGACGTCTACATCGGCGAAACGGAAAACATCGACCTCCTCGCCTCCGCACCCATCGAGGCCGACGAAATCGAAGCCCTCATGCAACACTGAACGGCAACCACACATCCGAAACACGGAACCGACACATGACGTACCAGTACCAGAACAAGGCCGGCCAGAAAAAAGGCCCATTCGACCTCGACGAACTCACCGCCCTCTTCCGCGGCGGACTCATCTCGCTGGACACCCCGGTCTACACCGGGGAATCCTCCGAAAGCACCCCTCTCTCGTCCGTCATCGAAACCACACCCGCCCTCCCTGCACCGGAACCCACCTCCTCCGGCCTGCCGAACCTGTGCCCGAACTGCAAACAGCCCGTCGTCTTCCAGGCCTTCAGCTGCCAGCACTGCGGTCGCTCCCTGCGAGTCATCCGCCGGGGCAACCCCTTCCGCTACATGGCCCAGTGCTTCAAACTCTACGGCCGATTCTCAGGCCGATCCACCCGCATCGAATACTGGTCCTTCACCCTCATCACCTCCCTCTTCGCAGCGGCTCTCATCCTCGCCAGCATCCTCTGCCTTAACTTCTTCTCCGTCGACATCAACGCCATCCACTCCTACCTCTGGAACTTCGTCCAGGGCACAGCCAACATCAACGACGTCGTCACCATCGAAGGCCCGACGGAACTCGTCCTCAGCTTCCTCTGCCCCTTCTTCTTCGTCTCCGGCATCCTCGTCCTCCTCGTCACCTTCGTCCCCGCGATGGCCGTCGCCTGCCGCCGCCTGCACGATACGGGCACCAGCGGCCTCTACCTCCTGCTCAACCTCCTGCCGGGCATCGGGCAAATCGTCCTCTTCATCATGCTCCTCCGCAACAGCTCCCGGGGAGCCAACAAATACGGCCCCGCCACCAAATACCCGTAACCCATGGAATACTACTACCTCGACCACACCAACACCCCTCGAGGCCCGCACACGCTCGACGAACTCGAACACTTCGTCAAGACAGGCAGATTATCCGCCACCACCCTGATCGCCGCCAAGGGAGACGCCCGCTGGAGCGCACTCGCCAACCACCTGTTCTCGGTAAAGCGACTCCCCCCGGTAACACGCACCTCCGGAACATCCCCGGTATCTCCCAACGGCATGGCGGAACCGTTCGAACCCGTCCGCCGGAGCATGCTGGCGCATTTCGCTCATTGCATGCTGCATTATGCCGACTTCTCCGGACGTGCAACACGAGCCGAATACTGGTCCTTCGTCTTCACTCTCTACATTCTCAGCCAAGTGTGCTATGTTCTGTTTTTATACGGCACGGCACAAACCACTACCGTTGCCCCGGATGCTGCCGAATACCACATCGACACCAGCATGAGCATCATCAGCAACTCTCTGGCGCAAGGAAACAGCACCCCCATATTCTGGAACAGCCTCCTCAACCTTCTGATCATACTGGTCACATATCTCCCGGCATGTGCAGCCCTCGTACGCCGCCTGCACGATGCGGGGCATTCGGGCGGCTGGCTGCTCCTCACGTTCTGGATGCCTCTCATCGAGTTCATCCCCTTCCCCTTAACGATACCTCAGGACAACATCCTGATATACGCAGCGCTCCTGTTCGCCACCAGCATTCCAGTCTTCGCCATGACCCTGATTGACAGCAAACCCGGCCCGAACCAATACGGCCCGGCCACCAAATACCCATAACCACCCCCAATCCATCCACCCCCACCATTAAACACATGAACTACTATTACCTCGACGCCACCAATACCCCGCAAGGCCCGTTCTCTCTGGAACAACTGAAAGCACTGCTCGCGCAAAACGTCATCACACCGCAAACACTCGTCGCCGCCAGCGGAGCCGCCACATGGATCCCCATCATCCAAATCCTGGCCTCCACTCCGACTCCGGCAGCACGCTTCTCCGCCAATGGCAGCTATTGCCCGGATTGCAAACGCCCCGTCGACTTCGGCTGCTCTCGCTGTGCTGCATGTGGACGACTCTTCCTGCCCCAAAAACGTTCACCCTTCGGTTATTTTGCACAGTGCATATCCCTGTACGCCACCTTCTCCGGTCGTGCCACGCGTGCAGAATACTGGTCATTTGCACTTGTCACCTTCCTCATCTCATTCATCATCTGCTTGCTCTTCCCCATACTGGGAGACGCGGCATGGTTCCTCTTCGGCCTTTGCTGGCTTGCACTCATCGTCCCAAGCCTCGCCGTCACTTGGCGCAGATTGCACGATGCAGGCTATTCCGGCGCATGTTACTTTCTGGGACTCATTCCCGCCGTCGGCCCCATCATCCTTCTCGTCATGACCCTGATGGACAGCAAATCCGGCCCAAACCAATACGGCCCTGCCACCAAATATCCGTAACCTCATGGAACTCGACCTGCAACAACTCGTCTTCGACCCCGTCCGGTACACCCCGCAGGAAATCGAAGAATGCTTTGAAGACCCGTTCGGCATTCGCCTGATGCCGGACGATGTTGCATGGACAAAAGATGCGCGCTACTTCTGCCTCGCCAAAACACTCAAGGGCCGCCCTCTCCTCATCGTCTACTGGAGCAACGGCAAAACGGCGCGCGTCGTCGGCATCCGGGAAATGACCGACGCCGAACAGCACTACTACAACCGCAAACACGCCGACATCTGATGAACCAGCTCAAACAGTGGAAAGACGTCCCTGCCTTCGCCGACTCCCGGGATGAGGCCGCATACTGGAACGCAACAGAGCTCGACCACAAGCTCATGGACAATTCCCGCATCGTACCGGATACCCGCGAATCCACCACCATCACTCTGCGCTTCGACCCCCGCATGCTCGCCCGCATCAAACGCGTCGCCCGGTCGCGCTACCTGAACTACCAGAGCATGATGAAACAATGGCTCGCGGAGCGCCTCGACAGCGAAGTGCGCATGCCCCCCGACAACAAGCCATGACCTCCCGCGCGCCGATCTTCATCGCCGGGCCGACCGGCTCCGGGAAATCCGCCGTCGCCCTCGAAGTGGCGGAACGCATCGGTGCGGAAATCGTCAGTGCGGACGCCTACCAGATCTACCGGGGCATGGACATCCTGACTGCCGCTCCCACCGCAGAAGACCGCGCCCGAATCCCTCACCACCTCGTCGGCATCCTGACGCCCGACACCGCGTGGGACGCGGCCTCGCACTACCATGCCGCACAGCCCGTCCTGCAAGGCATCGCATCTCGCGGCAACCGCGCCGTCATCGTCGGAGGATCCGGACTCTACCTCAAATTCCTCTCCCACGGCATCTCCCCCGCGCCTCCATCCGATCCCGCCCTGCGCGCCGAACTGGAAAACACACCGCTCGAAGAACTCGCCGCGCACCTGCAGACACTCGACCCCGAAGGAGCCGCCGCCACCGACCTCCAAAACCCGCGCTACCTCATCCGCAACCTCGAAATCGTCATCCTCGGAGGCCAACCGCTCTCCCACTGGCGCAAAAACTGGCAACCCGAACCATTCGGCCCCGGATTCGCCATCGTCCGTGAAACCGAAGACCTCGACCGCCGCATCGCCCGGCGAAGCGAAGCCATGCTCGCACACAGAGCTATCGACGAAGTACGCTCGCTCGGCTCCCTCTCTCCCACCGCCGCACAAACCCTCGGCCTCAAACAAATCCGGACCCACCTCGACGGCTCCGCCACCCTTGAGGAAACAGCCGCTGCCATCGCCCTCGCCACCCGGCAATACGCCAAACGCCAGCGCACCTGGCTGCGCCGCGAAACATGGCTCACGCCCATCCACACATCATCGGCAACCACCCCGCAGGAAACCGCCGAAACCATCCTGAACCACCTCCGCACCGCATCCTGACATGTCACGCATCCTCGTCGCCCTCTCGGGCGGAGTAGACAGCTCCGCCGCCGCCGCCCTCCTCGTCCGGGAAGGCCACGAAGTCGTCGCGGCCTACATGAAAAACTGGATCAACGACGAAAACATCCCCGGAGAATGCCCGTGGGAACAGGACATCGAAGACGCCCTCGGCGTCTGCACCCGCCTCGGCATCGAATTCCGCGTCGTCGACCTCGTCGAACAATACCGCGAACGCATCGTCAACTACCTCATCGAAGGCTACCGCAACGGTACGACACCGAACCCGGACGTCATGTGCAACCGAGAAATGAAATTCGGCGTCTTCCTCGACTACGCCCGCGAACAAGGCTTCGACCAACTCGCCACCGGACACTATGCCCGCATCCGCACCGACGAAGAAAACCGCTCATGGATCATGCGCGGCCTTGATCCGAACAAAGACCAATCCTACTTCCTCTCCCTCATGCGGCCGGAGCAGATCGACCGCGCCCTCTTCCCCATCGGAGGCCTCCTCAAACCCCAGGTACGCGAAATCGCCCGCGAATGCGGCCTCCCCACCGCAGCCAAAAAAGACAGCCAGGGCATCTGCTTCATCGGCCAGGTCAAAATGAGCGACTTCCTCCGCCACTACCTGCCCGACAACCCCGGCGACATCATCGACGCGCAGGGCCGCATCCTCGGCAGACACAAAGGCCTGCACCTCTTCACCATGGGCCAGCGCAAAGGCCACGGAGTCGCCTCCCCGCGCGAAGGCATCGCCTACGTCGTCATCGGCAAAGACATCCCGAACAACCGCCTCATCATCGGCTACGAAGGAGACGACACACGGGGACTGTACGCCCGCAGCGCCATCGTCGGCACCGTCGCCAACACCCGCCTTCCCCTCCCGCCCCGCGTCATGGCGCAGCCCCGCTACCGAGCTCCCGCCGTACACGCCGCCTGCACCTACATTGCCGAAGACAAAGTACGCCTCGACTTCGACCAGCCCGTCCGCGCCCTTGCCCTCGGGCAGGTCTGCGCCTTCTACGAACCGGATGCCGAACGCGGCGAACAACTCCGCGGCGGAGGCTTCTTTGAGGAAATCACCTCGACTTGATGCCGGGATCCGGAAACGAACCGGCTCATCCGCCACATTATTGAACAGAGCCATACTCCGCTCCCCGGCCAAAAATTCCGCCAGTTTTTTCTTGCAAGAAAAAGCCGGATAGGCATAATTCCGTAACCGATTACGTAATAAGTAACACAAAAAGACATCATGGACTTCTTTCATCAAACGGGGAAATTGGCCATCGGCAGCAGATTGCGGATATTGACGGACAAAGTCACCGCAGACGCCGCCGCCATCTACGCCATGTTCGGGATCGACCTCAAGCCCAAATGGTTCCCTGTCTTCTTCCTGCTCTCTCAGGACAAACCGCAAACGGTCACCTCGATCGCCCGGGAAATCGGCCATACCCACCCCTCCGTCAGCAAAATCATTCAGGAAATGGCAGCGAAAGGGCTTACAGAAACCACCCGGGACACAAACGATGCCCGAAGAAATGTCGTCCAACTGACGGCTCGGGGCAAAAAAATCTCGCACTCACTGATGCAGCAATGCATCGACGTCACGGCGGCCATCGAACAAATCACCCGGCAAACCCGAAACGACCTCTGGCAAGCCATCGAAGAATGGGAAAACCTGCTGGAAGAAAAATCGCTGCTGCAGCGCGTCAAAGACGAACGAAAAGCCAGAGAACGGAAAAACATACGAATCGTCCCCTACGCACCATGTTACCAGCCCGCATTCAAAACCCTCACCGAAGCATGGATCACCGCCCACTGGAACATGGAAGAAGCCGACCTCCATACCGTCAACTCGCCTCAGGAATACATACTGGACAAAGGAGGCCACATCTTCATCGCATTGGACGGCGATGACCCGGTAGGCGTATGCGCATTATGCAAAATGCACGACTCCATCCACGGCTACGAACTGGCCAAACTCGCCGTCAGCGCCAAAACACAGGGAAAAGGCATCGGAGAACTCCTGTGCCAAACGGTCATCGCCAAAGCCAGCGAACTTGGAGCCCGGAAACTCTTTCTGGAAAGCAACACCATACTCGAACCGGCCATACGCCTCTACAGCAAATTGGGATTCAGGGAAACCGGTACGAACCGCCACACCTACGCCCGCGGCAACATACGCATGGAAATGGACATCAACCCGGACACACAACACCTGCCCCTCGATCACGGAACGGCAGACGCGTGACGCCCCGACAACGACATTGACAAACCCCACCGAACGCACTATCCTTCAATCGGCCTGTCAACCCATGGCAACAACCTCGCACCCGCCACACGCCTCCTTCGTGAACGCACACCAGCACACCACCACCATCGCCGCCCTTGCCACCGCCCCGGGAATCGGCGCACTTGCAACCATCCGCATCAGCGGCCCCGACTCCCTCCCCATCCTCGAACGCATCGCAGGCAAAACCCTCCAGCCGCGCCGCGCCACCCTCGCCGCCATCCGCGACAGGGACGGCAACATCATCGACCGCACCGTCACCACCTACTACCAAGCCCCCGCCAGCTTCACCGGAGAAAACACCGTCGAAATCACCTGCCACGGCGGACACCTCGTCACCCGCCGCATCCTCGACCGCATCCTCGAAGCCGGAGCCGAACCCGCAGCCCCCGGCGAATACACACAGCGCGCCTTCCTCAACGGCAAACTCGACCTCACACAGGCCGAAGCCGTCATGGACATCATCTCCGCCGGAAGCGACCTCGCCCTCCGCGCCGCCCAGAACCAGCTCGAAGGCGCCATCGGACAGCGCATCCAGAAACAGGCCTCCGCCCTCATCGGCATCACCGCCCACCTCGAAGCCTACATCGACTTCCCCGAAGAAGACATCTCGCCGGACACCGCCGGACAGCTCGCCGACGGCATCGCCCGCATCCGCGAAAACCTCGACACCCTCCTGCAAACCGCCGAACAGGGCCGCCTCCTCCGCGAAGGCATCCGCACCGCCATCATCGGAGAACCCAACGTCGGCAAATCCAGCCTCCTCAACAGCCTCCTCGGCTACGAACGCGCCATCGTCAGCGACATCGCCGGCACCACACGCGACACCATCGAAGAAACCGTCCACATCGGCGGCCTCGCCCTCCGCCTCATCGACACCGCAGGCATCCACCACACCGAAGACACCATCGAGCAGGCCGGCATCGCCCGCACCCTCCGCGCCGGAGCCGAAGCCGACCTCGTCCTCGAAATCGCGGATGCCACCCAGCCTCCCCGGCGCATCCCCCTTCCCGAAACGCCGCGCATCCACCTCCTCATCCTCAACAAAACCGACCTCGGCACCCACCCGGCATGGGAAGGCATCGAAGCCATCCCATACTCCTGCCTCACCGGAACCGGAAAACACGACCTCGAACAACGCATGGTCTCCGCCTTCCTCAGCGGCGAAACCCTCACCCCCGGCCACGAACTCGCCGCCATCAACGCCCGCCACCAGCACGCCCTCAAACAAACCGTCGCCTCCCTCGAAGCGGCACGCGCCTCCATCCTCGCCGGAGACTCCCCCGAATACACCGCCCTCGACCTCCGCGAAGCCCTCGACCACCTCGGCGCCATCACCGGCCGCATCGACACCGAAGACATCCTCACCGCCATCTTCTCCCAATTCTGCCTCGGAAAATAACTCTCGCTCCGCTCATGAACACACACCTCCTCACCCAAACCCTCACCGACTTCGACCGCTGGATGACCACCCATCCGCAAGCCGTTGTTGAACAGGAAGACCGCGAAACGTCTGCCGCCCAAACCCGCAGCTACACCAAAGAACGGCTGCTTGCCCTCACCGAAGAGGAACTGTACGACTACCTCTCACCCCTCTGGGCCATGCTCATGTGGGGCAACAAACATTACCAGATCGACAACATCATCGCATCCAACGGCATGCCCCTGCTCCGCAAGCATCTTGCCAACCTGATCTACGGAGAAGACTCCATCGAAAAACGCTGGGACGAATTTCGGGAGAAAATCAAAGGCATCGGCCCCGCAATGATGAGCGAACTCCTCTGCAAAACCCACCCCGAACAATACCTCCTCTGGAACCGGAAAACCCACAACGGATTCACCTTGCTTCAAATAACAGGCATCCCGCGCTACGAATCCTCCCTCACGGGCAAAACCTATGCCCACCTCTCCGCCCAAGGCCGCGACATCCTCGCCTTCGCCAAACAGCACGGCAACCGGATCATCCGCGACATGCTCACCCTGAACACCTTCATCTGGCACGACCTTCAACAGGCTCCGGAAATCGAAACGGCTCAAGCCAAACACCCCGAAAAACTCCCGGCAACCGCCAAGGAATCCGCCTTCATCCATAACGACATCCGCGACAAACTGGCGGACATTGGCCGCTTCCTCGGCTTCCGTGCCGAAATCGAAAAAAAAGTGGCTGCCGGAGCCGTCGTCGACACCGCGTGGGAAGCAACCATCGGCAACATGGGGCGCATCATCTACGTCTTTGAAGTCCAGACATCCGGCTCCATCGACAGCCTCATCATGAACCTCATGAAAGCCTCCGGCAACAATGCTGTCCAAGGCATTGTCGCCGTCAGCGACAGCAGGCAAATCGAAAAAATCAAACGGGAAACCGCCGCCCTCCGCGACATACGGGAACGCCTCATCTGCTGGGACTACACCGAAGTATTGAAAGTCCACGAATCCCTTCAATACATCAACGAAACCATCAACACACTCGGACTCGTCCCACAAGGCCTCTAACCCACCCGGCATAACCGCTCCGCTCTCATACCCCTGCGCGGTACACTCACCGTTCGAACTGCCTGCCTCACACGCCTCGTTCCCATCCGCCCCTCAGCACCCCGGATCAAATCTGAAGCATGATCTGCACACTCATCCTCGCACTTGCAGACGACTCTCAATCTTGCTACACTGCGCGACAGTGAACATCAAGGCACAATTCGACGCCATCGCGAAAGACTATGACCGGCAACGCCGCCAGCTCATCCCCTGCTTCGACGATTACTACGGCCTCGCTTTAGACACCCTGCCCTACCCGGCCGACGCCCCCATACGCACACTCGACATCGGATGCGGCACCGGGCTCTTCTCCGCCCTCCTGCTTGCCCGCTACCCGCAGGCCCGCCTGACCCTCATCGACCTCTCCGACCAAATGCTCGGCATGGCCCGCCAACGCTTCGCCGAAAACGGCAACATCCGCTACATCCTCGGAGACTACACACGGCACGACTGGCAGGACGACACCTTCGACCTCGTCATCTCCGCCCTTTCCATCCACCACCTTCCGGCACAAAACAAAGCCGCACTCTACAAAACCGTCCACACCCTCCTTGCCCCCAGAGGCATCTTCATCAATGCCGACCAAGCCCTCAGCCCGTCGCCCGACATCGAAACCATGCATAGTGCCCTGTGGAAACAAAGTGTCGAACGAAGCGGCCTGCCGCCCGACCAGATCGCCAAAGCCTACGAGCGCATCCTCTGCGACGACCCGTCCACCATGGAAGAACAACTCCAATGGCTGCGCGACGCCGGCTTCCCTCATGTGGACTGCATCTACAAATACTGCCACTTCACCGTCTTTTACGCCCGCAAATAAACCCAACCCTTCCTCATGAAAACAACCCTCATCTTCTCATCCATTACAGGCCTGATCTTCCTCCCTTCCTGCGTCTGCAACACATCCGGCAAACTTGATACCGTCGGCAAAACTCAAACAATATGGTGCATCACCGAAAAAACACACCTGTACAGCCAAAACAACAAATACTACATTAAAGGAGAAGCATGCATCTACGAAACAACAGCGCATACGATCAACTATCTTTGGAAAACAGGAACTGAACCCAATCTCGCCAACACAATACAAGCGCGAGGAACACCCACCAGAGGCTACCATCAAATATCCATCTCCGAAAACGCTAACCTTCAATTGCTACAGGGACAAACAAAAAGAAAAATAACGACCACGGCACCTATTTCCTTCGTCCTGACGCCGGATACTCCATGGATCCCTGCCGCCACCTTCGAACACACACCCTTCCGCACCATCGCCATCCCTCACCAAAAGACATTATCCCGCTCATTCAGCCAAATCGATCCGGCGGAAATGCATCGTACAAATGGCAACATTCTACGTACTCCTTTGGTCGCCATATTATTTATCGCAGTAGACATCCCTTGCTCAGTCATAGCAACCATGGGAGGGGTCGTGGGATATGCCATTCAACAAGCATCGAAATAAAAACTGAGTGAACACTACCAAACTGCCAAACATTCCATCTATGCAAACGATTCTGAAAAGTTGGCCTGCCATGTTGCTCATCGCCATCTTCACCTCCTGCGTCTGTAATACATCCGGCAAACTCGACACCGTCGGCAAAACACGGCACGCTCTCGTCGTCGAACATCCGAACACCTCGATGCAGCCTGCACCGGGCCTGCGAACCCTCCACCCCTCCGCCTTTGCCCACGGCTCCTGAACCTCATGCAAATCACCACCGACCGATTCACCCTGCGCCCATGGCGGGCGGAAGATGCCCCCTCGCTGGCGCGGCATGCCGACAACATCCGCATCTGGCGCAACGTACGCGACTGCTTCCCTCACCCCTACACTGAAGAAGATGCGCGCGCCTACATCGGCTACACCCTGAGCGAACCCGAAATCGAAAACCTCGCCATCGTCATCGATGGGCAGGCCGTTGGAGGCGTCGGCATCGACTTCCTCACCGACATCCAGCGGTACAATGCCGAACTCGGCTACTGGCTCGGCGAACCATACTGGGGGCAAGGCCTCATGAGCGAAATCATCGCCGCCACCTGCGCCCACCTCTTCCGCGCCACGCGCATCAACCGCATCTTCGCCCCCGTCTTCGACTACAACCGCGCCTCCATGCGGGTACTGGAGAAAAACGGATTCATCCGCTGCGGCATCATGCACCGGGCCGCCGTCAAAGACGGCCAAACATTCGACCTCCACTACTTCGAACTCCTCAAACAGCCAACACGCTGACGCCCGGATTTCCTCCAACCGCACCTCCCCGGCCACACACGAAAAAGGGCGAGTCACCCGGACTCGCCCTGAAAATCGGAAAAGAATAATCCGAACCCCTTACAGAATATCGGAAACGGCGGCCTTCTCTTCGAGAAGCTCGTTCACGGTAGCGTCGATCTTCTCGCGGGAGAAAGCATCGATCGGAAGACCCTGAACGATCTCCCAGCTGCCGTCTTCCTTCGTACGAATCGGGAAAGAACAGATAATACCGGCTTCGATACCGTACGAACCGTCGGAACAGACGGCCACGGAATGCCAATCGCCTTCAGGCGTCGGGAAGCTCAGGCTGCGCACCGTATCCACGGCGGCATTCGCGGCGGAAGCGGCGGAAGAAAGGCCACGGGCAGCGATAATGGCGGCGCCGCGCTGCTGCACCGTCGTAATGAACTCACCCTTCAGCCAATCCATATCGGAAATCAAATCCGTCACAGGCTTGCCGTCGATCTTGGCATTCGTCCAGTCCGGATACTGCGTCGCGGAATGATTGCCCCAAATCGCCATATTCGTCACGCGGGAAACATGCACACCGGCCTTATCGGCAAGCTGGCTCTTCGCGCGGTTCTCGTCGAGGCGGGTCATGGCGAAGAAACGATCGTTCGGCACGCCAGCGGCATTCTTCATCGCGATTAGCGCATTCGTATTGCAGGGATTGCCCACCACGAACACACGCACATCCTTGGCTGCATTGGCGGCGATGGACTTGCCCTGTCCAATGAACAGCTTACCGTTGATGCTCAGAAGATCCTTGCGCTCCATACCGGCCTTGCGAGGCACGGAACCCACGAGAATGCACCAGTTCGCGTCCTTGAAAGCCTCATCGGGATCGCAGGTAGCCACGATATCATTCACAAGCGGGAAAGCGCAGTCCTGAAGCTCCATCACCACGCCGTTCAGAGCCTTCATGGCGGGCTCGATTTCAAGAAGGCGGAGATTGACGGGCTGATCGCAGCCGAGCATGGAGCCGGAAGCGATGCGGAAAAGCAGCGAATAGGCAATCTGCCCAGCTGCACCGGTAACAGTGATAGTGACGGGTGTCTTCATATCGGAAACAATAATACGCCCGGGATCGCCCCGGATCGTACTCTCATTCTACCGGGACACCCTGCAACCGTCAACCCCATATCATGAACGCGGGCAAAAAAGTATCCCGCCCCATACGGTGCCTCGTTTCCCCGTTCCGCATTGACATGCCACCTCCAAATGATATACTTTCCACCGGACAAAATCCATCAGCTTATGTTTACCCCCGAATTCAAAAACAAGCTCGTCGACACTCTCGAAAGCCTCAAAAACGAAGGCCTTTACAAAAGCGAACGCTTCATCGACTCCCAGCAATACTCCCAGGTCACGCTCAAGGACGGATCCTCCGTCATCAACATGTGCGCCAACAACTACCTCGGCCTCGCCAACCACCCCGAAGTCATGAAAGCCGCCCAGGAAGCCATCGACCGCTGGGGCTTCGGCATGGCCTCCGTCCGCTTCATCTGCGGTACCCAAACCCTTCACCGCACCCTCGAAGAACGCCTCAGCGCCTTCCTCGGCACCGAGGACACCATCCTCTACGGCTCCTGCTTCGATGCCAACGGGGGCCTCTTCGAATCCCTCCTCGGAGAAGAAGACGCCATCATCTCCGACTCCCTCAACCATGCCTCTATCATCGACGGCGTACGCCTCTGCAAGGCCAAGCGCTACCGCTACGAAAACAACAACATGGAAGACCTTGAAAACAAACTCAAGGAAGCCGATGCCAACGGAGCCAAAATCAAACTCATCTCCACAGACGGCGTCTTCTCCATGGACGGCATCATCGCCCAGCTCGACAAAATTCACGAACTGGCAAAACAATACGGAGCCCTCGTCCACTTCGACGAATGCCACGCCACCGGCTTCCTCGGCAAAACAGGCCGCGGCACCCATGAACATTGCGGCATCTTCGGCCAGATAGACATCACCACCGGCACCCTCGGCAAAGCCCTCGGCGGAGCCTCTGGCGGCTACACCTCAGGCCCGAAGGAAATCATCGAAATCCTCCGCCAGCGCTCCCGCCCCTACCTCTTCTCCAACAGCATCATGCCCGCCATCGCTGCCGCCACCCTCAAGGTACTCGACATCCTCGAAGGCTCCACCGAATACCGCGACCGCGTCGAAACCAACGCCCAGTACTTCCGCAAAGCCATGACCGAAGCGGGCTTCACCATCTCCGGCAAAGACCACCCCATCTCCCCCGTCATGCTCGGAGACGCCGCCCTCTCCCAAAAAATGTCCGAACTCCTCCTCAAACACGGAGTCTACGCCATGGGCTTCTTCTACCCCGTCGTCCCCAAAGGCAAAGCCCGCATCCGCACTCAAATCTCCGCCTGCCACAGCATCGAACAGCTCGACAAAGCCATCGACGCCTTCTGCAAAGCAGGCAAAGAACTCGGAGTCATCAAATAACCACCCGCATCCGAAGAGGGTCGACACATCACCCGGCCCTCTTCGGAAACCACCTCACGCACCCCAACGCCTTGAGCGAAACCACCGCCAGCCTCAACCTCTGCCGCCTCGGAGCGCCTCGCCGCTCCGCAGGCACTCCCCCCGAAATCCCGGACTACACCATCGTCCGGCAAATCGGCAGCGGAGCCTATGGAGAAGTCTGGCTCGCCCGCTCCCTCACCGGAGCCTACCGCGCCGTCAAAATCGTATGGCGTGAAGACTTTGACGACGAACGCTCCTTCATCCGCGAATTCGAAGGAATCCTCAACTACGAACCCCTCGCCCGCAACCACCCCGGACTCGTCCACATCCTCCATGTCGGCCAGAAAAACGAGCCCACCCCCTTCTATTACTACGTCATGGAACTGGCGGATGATGCCCAAACCGGCATCAACATCAACCCCGAAGGCTACACCCCCCGCACCCTCCGCAGCGACAAACAACTCTACGGCAACCGCCCCATGCCGCTCGACTACTGCATCGAAGTCGGCAGCCAGCTCGCTCACGCTCTCTTCTACCTCCACAGCGAAGCCCTCACCCACCGCGACGTCAAACCCGCCAACGTCGTCTTCGTCAACGGCCGCCCCAAACTCGCCGACATCGGCCTCGTCGCCCCGGCGGACCAGCGCAGCTTCGTCGGCACTGAAGGATTCATCCCCCCCGAAGGACCGGGTACCCCGCGAGCGGACGTATACGCCCTCGCCAAAGTCCTCTACGAAATCACCACCGGCCGCGACCGCCTCGACTTCCCCGAACTACCCGACGAACTACCCGAAGGCACCCCACGCAAAAAATGGCTCGCCTTCAATGAAATCATCTGCGCCGCCGCTGAACCGCGCCTCGACGCCAGCACCATCACCACTGCCGAACAACTCGCGGAAGCCATCGACGAACTCCGCACCTACGCCCCTCAGCAGCTCCGCAAAAAAATTGCCGGCAAAACCAAAAAACCGGGCAAAAAAGGCTTCCCGTGGGGCATTGCCACCTTCGGCACCCTCATGGGCATCGGAATCACCTTCGCCATCATCTACCATGCACCCCTCCTCCAATACATCCTCCCGCGCATCATAGAAACGGCCGGCAGCCTGCTCGAAACCAAACCCGGCGCACCGCAACAACCGGCGCCCGCACCGATCCAGCCCCAAATCTCCAAGGACAACCTCGAAGAAGGCACCCTCTACATCACCAGCTTCCCGCCGGGAGCATCCATCTACACCTCCTCCGGCAAATACCTGGACGAAACCCCGTACGGCCCCATAGCACAACCGACAGGCAACCGAGTCTCCTTCACACTCCGCAAAGACGGCTATGCCGACAAACACGAAACAGGCATCATACCGGGCGGCGGCGTCCTCGCCCTCGGCGGCGACCTGAAACCATACAACCCGCCACAACGCGGCAAAGAATGGAAAGACATCACCGGAACCGTCTACGCCCCCTCCGGCAACGAACACGTCGCTTCCACCCCTGTCACAGCCGCGCAATTCAAAAACTTCACTGCCACCCTGCCGCAGGACAAACAGCCGCCAAGCGAAACCATACAGGGATCGGACATCATCCGCACCACCCCGGAAGCCATCAGCGCCTACACCCTCTGGCTCACCTCCCAGTGCGAACGCGAAGGTATCATTGGCCACGACCACTCCATCAACGCCATCGCTGAAAAAGGCCAAGAAGCCGAAAACAGCAAACTGCAAGCCTACAGACTCGTCGCCAGCCCCGTACGCAAAACCCCCATCACCCTGCTCACCAACCCGGCCGGAGCCGTCGTCACCCTCAACGGGCAAATGCTGGGCGTCACGCCCATGCAAAACGTCCGAGTCCCGCTCGCCCCATACCTCCTCGAATTCAAACTTCCCGGCTACACCACAATACGGAAAAGCGGACTCTCCCCCAAAGACCTCATCCTCTCCCTCCGGCTGGAACCCAACAACTCCGTCGTCTTCGGGCAGGAATGGATCAACAGCCTCGGCATGCGCTTCATCCCCATCAACGCCAATCAGCTCGCCGGAGCTACCGAAGTACGCCTCTCCGACTATCAGACCTACCTGAACGACTCCAAAACCGCTGCGCCTCCCGCGCCACCCTTCGACCAGAACCCTCACCATCCCGTCGTCAACGTCAACCGGCAACAAGCTCTCGACTTCGCTGCCTGGCTCACCAAAACGGAACGTGAAAAAGGCATCATCGAAGCCAACGACCAATACCAGCTCCCCACCGACGCGGAATGGAGCCTCATGGTCGGCCTCACCTCCGAACAGGGACAAACCCCATACCAGCGGCAGAAAAACCCCGCAGGCAACGCCAACTCCTACCCATGGGGCACACGCTGGCCTCCGCTCGCAAGCACAGGCAACTTTGCAGACCAAAGCGCCATTCCCCTCATCCCCACCTCACGCACCATCCCCAACTACCGCGACGGCTACCCATACACCGCTCCCGTCGCCTCCTATCCAGGCAACGAAATCGGCCTGCACGACTTGGCGGGCAACGTACAGGAATGGGTCTCCGACAACTACGGCGGCCCTCGCGACTTCCGGTTCCGCAACCATGGAGTCCTTCGCGGTGGCAGCTACGAATCATTCCGCCCGGCGCAACTGAACAACAGCGCCCGCATCCCAGTACCGCCCGACACCCAAAGCCCTGCGGCAGGCTTCCGCCTCATGCTCAACCGCACCATCGTTGCGGAATAACAGGCAGAAAACGCCATTGCACCAAATTGGCAATCAATCGAAAAATGTGGACAAACACCACAATCCTGCCTATTAGGCTATCCGACCCCTACCTTTCTCAATAAAACCACTGAACTCCGCATCATTGCCTTCTGCAACACATTGCAATGAACCTCTCACACGCGGTCACAACAGGCGTATTGCTCACCGCCATCACAGGCATGAGCTACGGAGCAATCAACTACGAATATCGCGGTGGATGGGACAACTTTCCCAGTCCATCCGCACCGGGTCAAGCACACGAACTCCTGAACAACACTCCATCGAACTCCCCCTTCACCCTCATCAATGCCAAAGTCAATGAAGGTGACCTTGTGATCGACAACACCCGCCTCACACAAATCGACTTTCACGGCACCGTCAAAACACCGCAATACGAACCGGACAGGGACGCGGACAAGGCTTTGCCTTCATCATGGGGCTGAAAAACCTCACCGTCCGCAACGGCTGGCAAACCCTCGCCTCCACCGACTTCACATGAGCCAACTCCACATGGAGTGTCGCCATTGACACCAGCCAAGGACTCGACAAAGTCATCGTACAGGGCTTCTGGAGAAACTCGGCCGGCATCGTCTCCACCTATGCCATGGGCACCGTCAACCTCAGCACCTACGCACACACCACTGTA
The DNA here is from genome assembly GCF_001683795.1 of Neoakkermansia glycaniphila. Taxonomy (GTDB): domain Bacteria; phylum Verrucomicrobiota; class Verrucomicrobiia; order Verrucomicrobiales; family Akkermansiaceae; genus Akkermansia; species Akkermansia glycaniphila. The sequence goes on along the minus strand of NZ_LIGX01000007.1, from coordinate 720 downwards.
GCATTTGGCATGCACCGGCAAACTGCGGACGGACAACGCATCGGAACATTCTTCTATGCAAACGGCACGGGCACCATGCTCAACAACGGCTCACTCATCGCCCACAACAACGGCAACCCTCTCGGCAACGGCGTCTTGGGACTCGGCCCCGTCAGCGGCACAACCGACAACGGCAATCAGGGCTGCTACGCCCTCGACAACGTCTACGTCTACAACATGTGGACCGACAGCACGGTCATCAACGCCACGGACCTGCAAGCGCTCACAACAGCAGCCCACCAGCGCCGCAGCGGGAGCCCCATACCGGAACCCACCAGTGCAGCCATCAGCCTTCTCGGCCTTATCGGATGGGCAATCCGCCGCCGTCGCAAGGCAACCGCAGCGACGGTCTGACACCAACCGCGCCACATCAACAAAAGCAAAGAGCGAAAGGGTAATACCATTCGCTCTTTTTTATCTTCACAATCTTCAGCAACCAGTCTCATTCAACCTGACACTTGTTGCGTTCATCATTCCACTCCCCCTGGCAGCATGACGTAGTCATGGTAAAGGGCGGCGATTGCGGTGATGAGCGGAAACGAAGAAGCCCCGCATGCAATTAAGCAAGCGGGGCTTCATATAACATCCCGGCGGCGACCTACTCTCGCGGGACCTGTCGTCCGACTACCATCGGCGCGGCAGCGTTTCACTTCCGGGTTCGGAACGGGACCGGGTGGGACC
>NZ_LIGX01000006.1 GCF_001683795.1 Neoakkermansia glycaniphila | reverse complement strand
AGATGTGTATAAGAGACAGCCCCTGTCCGCCCCCCTGTCCGCCTTCATCACCGCCTCACACCCGCACGGCCATGGACAGGCGCCCCCGAGGCCTCTTCATCAACACATCACAACCCCTCCTGCTCCATCACATACTCCCGTATCTCCGGCTCCACCGCCACCCACACAGGCTGCACATTCTCCTGCCGGCAACGCCTCACATACTTCAGCGCGTACTCTCTCGCCTTCTCTTTATCGACCCTTGTCCCCGTACCTTCATAAAACATGGCATAAAGAAACCTGTAGGCCTCGGAATCCGTTCGCTTCTCGAACCCGGCGATAGCCCTTTGAAACCATACGTCGGCTACTCGATCATCATTCCAGTAACTCCTGTATAACTCTCCGAGCAGCCATTGGGCTTCCGCCATCCCCTCCCGTGCGGCCAGCTCCAGCCACCGCTTGGACACCTGCACACACTCCTCTCCATACATATGATAATCGTAAAACCAGCATCCCAGCTGGTAAGCAGCCTCCGCATCGCCCTTGATCCCGCGCTGCAGCACATCCTGCGGCGGCGCCGGAATGGCCGGGCGCAAAATCCCCCTGCGGCAAATCCGCCTTTGCCGCTTCAGCAACTCACTCATTTGCACCTGATCCGGATGCTTCTCCGGGCTTGCAGGCTCGGCACACAAACAAGGCGAAACAGCCAAAAGGCCGAACAACACAACTGCTATCTTCTTCGATTCCATGGCGACGGCCACACTCAGCGGCGGCACGCCAAGCCTAGCACATCAACAAACCTGCAGCAATCCCCAACCATGCATACAGCGCGAATGCTTCCCATACCGCGAAACATTTCCGCCCGGCGGCACATGCCAGACCTCCAGAAGCCCCTTCATCTACCCATTATGCTCGTGCATCAAGCTCAACCGGCACACCGTCCGTCGCTGTCGGAACGACGGACACGACACATGCAGAGAACGCAGGCATCGCAATCATATCACCGGAGAATCCGGGGCGCGTGTAGACAACAAACCGTAGAGCCAGCCGATTGATCCACATTGGCGTGCAAATATTTCTCCAGAGTCGCAAGAAAAGAAGCGCATTCCTTCCTGATCACCGGAGACATGGCCTTCAGCTTGTCCGAACCGTAGTAGTCCACCTTCTCCAACTCATCCAGAACCTGCCCTATTTGCCGCTGCATGATGCTCCAGCGGTAGTGCAGGTATTGTGTGGCTGTACGGCTCAGCTGGCATTCCGTCAACGTCTTGTCCAGCTCCGCGTGAATATCCCCTGCTTCAATATAGATGGACATCTCAACCTGGAGGTTTGAGGTGCACGTATCGGCGGATGTACGGTCGCTCACCATGATAAGCGCATTGAGAAAGGAAGGCAGCCTGCCACTATCAATACTCTTAATGACCCCAATGTCATATTCAGATGCTACGTCGACATTCTCCCATGACACCAGAGGCGGCTCCATGTAATGCGCCTCAACCTCATAGGGAAACGGACGCCTGTAGGGCGGCGGAATCGTGGCGTAAATCCCTGTTTGATACGGAATGACATTTTGCCCCGTTTCGATCCGGACTCGCGGAATGGAGAAAAGAAAATACATCGCGTCGGGATAGGCATTCCCCATTTCCAGAAGAGGCCAGTCTACATAGGTGACGGTTTCTTCCTTGCCGCTTTTGGAGTAAAGCGAAACCTCCCATTCATCCGCCTCCGGATCGATTTCCGGATTGTTCTTGCGCAAGGTCATGGTCACCGTCAGGGGTACTGACGGTTTGATCGTCCATTCGGGCTGCTCTTCCATCCAGCAGTATTGGTTGTTCCGGTACCAGATGGCATCGCTTCCAAAAAACGAACAAGGAAACAGTTCGATCATATTCAGCGGTCGGCCATGCCCGGGCTGATTATCGACCTGTCGATCCTTGTTTTCAATCTCAACGATAGAGTCATAGTTAAGAACCGTGATCTCGTGATTGGAATGATTCGTAAACCGGCACGTCATCAACAGGGCGTCGTCCTTCTGCGGTTGAATCTCCACAATCTCGCAAGTCAGCCAGTGCCGTATATCCGGAATGAACAATTGTTGAACACCGAAACAATCGGACACCTGCTCCAAGCGATCATCAACCGGCATAACAGATTGTGGCGCGACTTCTTGCAAACTTTCGTTCCGGGAGAAATACGGCTCTGACCCACCTATGCAAACGGAGGCGAAAACCGGCAGGATCATCAAGGGAGCTGGATTCATGAAAGGAGGGTGCTTTGTTGCGGCAAATCCTGTTATGACGGAAATGAAGGACGATTGCAAGCATGGATGCAGCAGCCTCCCATACTATCCGGCCATACAGCTCCCCCCCCTTCGCCAATCCTCGGCAGATGAACCCGAACATATACTGACCGAAAACCTGTTGCGACCGCTTGAAATACATCGGCACACCCACTCCCTCCCGAGAATCGGCATAAGCACGCAACCTGACTTCAGACAAACAAAAAGACTGAAGCACCAAGCTGCGGCCAGCGGCAGCCACCACCTCATCCTGCCTGCCGTAGGCATCCAGCGGCTCCAGCAGAGAATCGGGCCCGCCGAACAACCCGCCCGGCGCATTCACCACCCTCCAGCACGGAATCGATCATCAGAACCTGCGCCATCCGGACCGCATCCCAGCAAAACGGCGACAGGGCATAAACTCCTTCTTGCATCAATCATACCTCTTCCGTCAGCCACCCCAGAATGCGCCAATCACGGTCAAACAAAACATCATAATTCGTGCCCCCTATATGCCCACCCATATCGGCCTTGGCACGATCCCACGCCGATTTGGCCCGGTACTGGACGATATATGCGACCTCATCCGGCCGCCGCTTGCCATGATACCAATGAATCGATACGGATTTGAGTTTGCCGGAGGTAACATATCGGGAAGCCTCCTCGCGGCCCTGCTCCAAAAACTCCTCAAAACCGGGCTCGGAAGGCCGGGGAATGGGATCCGTCTTCACATACTCGGACAAACGGTGCTCCAGATCATCAAGATCGGAGGGATACTCCTGAAGAATCTTCTCCATGCGGGAAGGCTCCGGAATACGACCATGGGGATCCAAACTGTACTTGATGTATAAAAACGGATACCCCATCCCGAACGGCATGGTAATACAAGCAAGGGCGAGCGCAAGCACGGCTCCCCCCATCCAGCGGAACATGGTCTTCATCTTCTTCATTTTGCTATCGAAACATCATCATATTGCCCGTCCTCCGGATACTCCTGCTTCAGGCAACCATGCTCCTCTTTCTCGAAGGAACAGGCTGCATCAAAACTCGAACTGCTCACGATCCTCCATATCAGGGAGGCTGGGTTCTTCTGGTACCTCAACCTTATTCATCGTCCGACATTCATCATCCACGACGCTTCCAATCTGTTGCATCACTCTCAGAATGCCGGGATCAATCATTTTTAACGGCACACACTGGGGATCGGTTTTATGTATCCGAAAACTTTCTGCGACACGGCACCCCGGTTCACAGCCGGCATTGGGAATGGATCGCATGCTCGCCAGCCAATAACCGCCTTGAGCGCGAAAAAACGGTAGAGGTATATGATCGCTGATCTCTTGCCCGCACATGATCTGATCAACCTCCTTCCAGGAGAAGATATCAATAGATTCGGTCATATAAGGAGAATCCGGCGAATTGTAAACGTCTAGTACGGCCGCTTCGGACACAACTGCCGCTCCATCCTTACGCAAAACGACATATTGGATATCGCCTGAAGACAGAGCCTTGCCTTTCATGTATTCCGGATTGGCAAAGGCCACACATCCGTACTCTTGGAGATACCCGATGATCGTTTGATGCAACAAAGAATCCTCTTCACGTGCGGCCATCCCGGTACGCTTTTCCGCAGGAATCTGAGTTACGCCCTCGCTCTTATCTTCGCAACCTGATAAAAACGCTATGATCCCGACAAAAATGACAGATGCCGTTTTCTTCATAAACGATAATCGAAGCTCATCCATGATATAAGTTATTCTATGATAGAAAAATTTGAGCACACGCACTTCTTTTCAGCGATGGAACCACGGGAGGTTCGGCGACAGTCGGTGAGATTGTAGTTGGAGGAGACGAGACCGAAGCCTGGATCGTGGTGCTCGGCGAAGAAACGGCAGGAGCTGTGCTCCGCCGCATCTCCCTCCATGGAAGTGATGCAGCCGAAGGAATCATACTGACAAGATGCGAGGTGCAGGCCCTTGCCGACGAAGAGAGAGAGATAAGGTTGTTGCGAAGGCCGTGGGCGTAGTAGAGGGTTTCGCGTGCCGTGCGTTCACGCGTCCACAGGGTGAGGGCGAGGGGGCGTGTGGCGACGGGTTCGGAAGGGTCCCACCAGTAGGTTTTCGCGACGTACGGGGCAGTTTCGTCCGTCGCATCGATTTCGGCAATTTGCACATATCCATGATAGATGGAACGGAGGTGTTTCGTCAAGGCGTTTTCATTTCTGCACGGTAATGATTGAATAATGAGGTAGACATCTCTCACATGAAGATATTGAAATGCTATTTTTGGGGGATCATTTTTCAGATTTTTTGATGAATATGTTTTTCATCCAAATGGATTGTATCATATTGTGGCCATGTGAGCTGGATACCATATTCTTCAACAGGAGAGATAGAGATTCCAATTGTCGGGCTATGAGGGGGTAAATCCCAGCGGAGGGCATACCAGAAATCTTGGGTCTCACCCACACGATCGATCTGTTTTGCTGCTGCGAGAGCGCGCATATCATCGGCTGTCAGAATCCCGATCTTTCGGGGTTGCCCATCATAAGCTCCGTATGCATAGTCGGATTCCATCAAATATAAAGGAATACCCCTTTGCGTATTTTCGGCAATTTTGCTGAAATCGTGCTGCCAATCCGGATCGCTGTTCAAGTTGCTTTTGACGGCATTGCATGATGCAAAACAGAAGGACGCGAATAGACAATAGATCATTTTCATGATAATGGAAATGCTTGTATAATTGAATAGTGTTAATAGGCGAGACCGAGGTTTTCGTCGTGGTGTTCGGAGAAGAAGAGGTAAGGGTTACTTACCTCCATGTCGCCTTCCATGGAGGTAATATTGCCGAAGGGATCGTATTCGCAGGATGTACGGAACAGGTCTTTGGCATCGAAAAGAGAGCCGACATTTCGCAGAGATCGCAGGCGTAATAGAGAGTTTCGGCGTACCGTGCCTTCACGCGTACAGAGGGGAACGACGCATTCAGCCGCAGGCCGGTTGACATCACGAACGGGGCAGTTTCGTCCGTCACGTCGATTTCGGCAATTTGCACGTATCCAGGATCGATGGAGCACAGGCGTTTCGTCACGATTTATGCCTCTCTAGAGCTTGCATGGATGCCCGCAGCAAAGAGAAATTGGCTGCGGGCATCGCGCATCATTTCACCTGAGACTCATGAATGGTAATTCCTGATTTCAAAAGAGTTGACAGAGATGGTGAATTGATGTTTACCGGAGCAATGACCGGATATGATTTCCCCTCTACATTGACGATAAAAACCAACGCTCCATTTGTTCCTCTTTTGGTGGAGAGAGGTTCCCGTTGTAGAAAGCGCCAATTGCCCTCAAAGGTAATCGTTCGGCTTTCTCCTTTTTTCAGAAGTTGCGGGTGCGTATAGTTGTCGGAGAAGATAGGTTTTTCCGGAGAGAGATTGAACGTACCTACAAGATAAGGTGTGTGATTTGCAGGGAAATAATAATAAACATCCTGCAACCCTTTATTCTCGATGGTGAGATCGAATATAAATCGTCCGTCCCGAAGTTCTTCAGGACCGTCAAGAGGCTTTAGCAATTCATCGATGCCACTGCCGTGTACGCGCAGATGAAATAATACCCACTCACTGAGAGGCGACGGATATGTGGAATTAAAAACAATCGCCCCCTTTTCTAGGGAATGCAAAGAAAATTCAGGGGTGGGTTCTGTGTTTTTTTCACATCCGGCCATGAACATTCCTATGCTGATGATAGCAGGTATGGATACGATGTTTCTCTGATGCATGAGGTAGATGGTTGAAGCTGATATTTTGTTCAAGATAAAATCAATGGACATATTGTTGTTTTTAAGTGCTTTTAGGCCATATAAAAGAATACTGCCGTTTTCGGTAATGGGGTACGTGAAATCCCGCGGCTTTTGATGGGGTTGCAGTAGCGATAGTAGATAAGGGCGAGGTCTTGGCTATGGTATACGCAGGCAGTGCGGATTCGACCCTACGGATATGACAAGATTTCTGGGCGTAGTCTGCTGTACGGGCACTTGGAAGAGGAAGCCTCCGAATGATGGATCATTATTTTGTACCGATGCTTTGGCCTCCTGCTTTTCGAAAGCATAGATGAACGACACGTTTGCATAGTAAATACCCGCAGTTTCTGTTTTGATGCGTGATGTGGAGAATCGGTGCATCAACAGCTTATGGAGGGGTGTGCCTGTTTCAGGAGGGGCTTGAAGGACTTGATCCGAACAGGAAAGAAAGGTTTCCGTCTCCTTTTCCTGCATGTAGACATGTGCAGTAAATCGTAAAGTAAGATGTTTGAACCGAATATTTTTCTGAGAAAGCGATGCACTGGTGTAAAAATCGACTTTTTTCGGTGGTGTGGTTAGGGTTATCAAGGAAGAACCGACCTCGACCCCGTGACCCACATTCATGTATGGCGACGAATCGTATTGTATGGTTCGTTGGATACTGACGGGGTATTCCTTGATACCTCGAATGAAAAACATGGTTTCCTGAGGGTACTGTGTCACGCTTTCCGTGACAGGAGCATTCAATAATGCAGCGTCCTGCAAAATGGGCATTTGCTCCAGATCATGAAATATCAGGTTTCCTGTAATGAAAATATCTTGGTTTGGCGAATAAAAAATGACCTTGATAAAGTACTTTCCATCTTCACCAAGGTGAAGGATGTTCCCCTCGGTCCTGACGAAATGGAAAGGCTGGAGATATTTTGCAGTTGAGAGGGAGCTTTGCGGCAATGGATTAGGGATCAACAAGGGAATCTTTTGGAACCATAGATGAGTTGGGCCCGGATGGATTGTGATTTGATCGGTGGCATTTTCCGTTTGCTGCGCAGGAGGCTGATTGTCCGATGCGCTGGCGGACAAGGCTGTTGTTGTTAAAAAGAAGAGTGTTCGGAGCATATGATGGTGTTTGTTTGAAGATTCGATAACCACCCATACGGATATGCCGTACGGGTAGTTGATATTTGTTTTGGCATCCAATATTGAATTGATTATAAAACAAAAAATGAGTCGAACCTTTATTGTGGAAAGAACAATTGTATAGGTACTAAGGGGACAGCGGGGTTTTCATGAAGACGGATAATCGCATGAGTATGCATATCCAATTTGTATATGTTGACGTCAAACCACTTTTTTGTTTGGCCGTTATATTCTCCTATTTGCAAGATAAGAATATTATTTTGCTTCTGAATGGCTATTATATGATAGTCTTTTAATATTTGAGGAATATCTTTTTCACTATATCTACACAGGTCATATCGGCAAGGCATACCCGGAAGAGGTTCATCCTCAAAAAAAGCATGTAGATAATAGTCTTCGTATAGATGCTTTTTTGTTAGTCCCAAAGGATCCAGGTCACATGATGAAAGACAAAAAAGACAGAAAATGATGCTTATATTATATACGTATTGCATTGTCGTATTTACATGTGATTCGACTTAATTGAGTTTTGGGTTTTGGTTGACATGGGTATTTTTTTGTCCAAGAATATGATTGGAACCAATTGTGCCCCATGCATCTTTTGTCGTTGCATTAACTGATACGGCTGGAACATGGTAGTTGTAACAGGCAAGGTCGAGGTCTTCGTCGTGATGTTCGGAGGAGTAGCGGAATGGATTTTCTTCCGCCATGTCGCCTTCCATGGAGGTGATGTTGCCGTAGGGGTCGTATTGGTAGGATGCACGGCGCAGGCCTTTGGCGTCGAAGAGGGAGACGACGTTTTTGCGGAGGTCGCGGGCGTAGTAGAGGGTTTCGCGTGCCGTGCCTTCGCGCGTCCACAGGGAGAGGGCGAGGGGGCGTGTGGTGACGGGTTCGGAGGGGTCCCACCGGTAGGTTTTCGCGACGTACGGGGTAGTTTCATCCGTCGCGTCGATTTCGGCAATTTGCACGTATCCATGATAGATGTAGCGAAGGCGTTTCGTCAAGGTTGTTTTCTCCCAAACCGCTTTTTCGATGCGTAGACCCATAAAGTCATAAACGCTGTCGATGCGCCGGTCTCCCTGCTGGAAGAAGGTGGTGCGGTTGGCGGCGTTGTGTTGGGCGTTCCATGTGACGGTGCGGATGAGAGTTTGGTTGCTGGCAGCATCGTAGGCGGGGGTGACGGTGTTGAGGGCGGTTTCCTTGTGTTTGAGACTGTAGCCGCTTGTGCGCCCCCATACATCGCGGTTGAGGGTGACGATGCTTTCGACGAGTCCGGTTGTTTGTTCGCTTTCCAGTTCGCCGTATTGATTGTAGCGGAAGGTGCGGGTGCCGGAGGCGTCGGTAACCACGGTAGGCGGTAGAAATGAAACCGTGTTTATTATTGATGGTGATGCGAGCTCTTTCCTGAAAAAACGAAGAGATACTCCATTCTTCGGGCACAGAGGTGAGGACACCGATCGACAAACGGGATTTTATCATACAGCTTATCCAGCCACCACTACAATCCCAAAGGATCCATATTCATGTCCGTTGTTCCGGGGGAAATGGCTGAGGATATCGATAGTAAACATCCGCACGAGACCCTGAATTGATACTCTGAAGTCATCGAATGGAAAAAATATTCGTTATACACTCATCACGAATACATTATTCCACTCACAAAATCACTCAACTAGTCATAAGCCATGATTTTTTATCAACAAACACCTGTAGTAAGAGTATTCTTACTACAGGTGGCCAAACGCGACTTGATTTATATTAACTTATGGGGGAATTGACGATATGAATGCTTGTTGTTATGTAATCACAATTTTTCAAACCGTTCTATTATCTTTCGGAAATTGTATATTGTTTTGGATCGATCCATTCAATCTCCTGATAACTACCTTGCACCAAACCTTTCTTCCGCTGCTCATGAAAGAATTGAGCAGGAGAGCCTCCCATTCTGTCATCTAATAACATCATGAATCCCCAATCTCTCAGGAGAGAAAAAATAGCAGGAAGTTTTTCTGCAGAACATGGTATTTCGTAATAAGGCGACATGCTTATACATTCAATAATATCGGTAAACCAGTTAGGAGGAAAATTTGCTTGTGTTTTTCGCATGCCTAATTGTTGTAAATCAAATCGGATCTTTTTGATGCTTCCACAATGTAGAATGATATAGCTGACATTGGTCGACAGATTAGTATTCAGATATACAACATAATTGAGTTTCGATGTTTTAAACATATGAAGTAGATTGATGTGATGATTTATAGAGGCTGCGGCGGCCATATTTTTGTAGAAACGGCATGTTCGATATCGGTTTGCAATTTAGGACCTCCACGTGGTAAACCTTTGCCTGTTTTGTAGGTTTTATAAATACCTTGGATGAAAACAGCTTCCGTCCAAGATATTAAGAATTAGCAAGAATATGCTAATTAGTTATTAGCTATTGATAATCGCTTTACGTATCAATATACATTATTCGACGATATACTCCGTATGGATAGGCTGAGGAACTGTTGATGAATGTTTTAAAGAGTAACGGCCTTTCCAATATGATTCACCGTTTCGGTCTAAATCAAGATCGACCCATTCCTTATTGTGAGGAATAAACAGCTTTCCTGTGATATCGGGATCTCTAAAACTTGTTGCCTCCATGCCAGGAGTCCAACCTGTTTTCAACGAGATATAATCAAATCGTGGAATTTGTGCACATATACCTCCTTCAGGATTGAAAAGTGTCCATAAATCATAATTGACCATTACACCATATTCGGTTTCTCCCACACTGTTTTTATCCTCTGTGAGATCCATGCGTACATTGGTTTTAATACATTGAACCAACGAGAAACACATAATCACGGTAATCAGAATATTTGTTATAGATAATTTTTTCATCATGGCATACAGGGTTGTCTTTGAATTTTCTTATATTCACTCTCTTTCTCTACCCAATTTTGTATTCTTTGTTGGATTTTGTCAAACGCATCAACATAACCACCTTTAATATGGGAACCTATATACTTAATTATCCATCCTAATATATTCGTATCGTACAAAGGCCTATTCCCAACAAATCCGTACAAATTCCAGCCACCTTGTTCAGCGATGGGATCGCGTGAGGTCCATCTGCCGTCGGTGGGGTTGTAGTGGCAGTAGTTGTAGTAGACCAGACCGAGGTCTTCGTCGTGGTGTTCGGAGGAGAAGCGGTAGGGGGGTTCCTTGGCCATGTCGCCTTCCATGGATGTGATGTTGCCGTAGGGGGCGTATTGGTAGGATGCACGGCGCAGGCCTTTGGCGTCGAAGAGGGAGACGACGTTTTTGCGGAGGTCGTGGGCGTAGTAGAGGGTTTCGCGTTCCGTGCCTTCGCGCGTCCACAGGGTGAGGGCGAGGGGGCGTGTGGCGACGGGTTCGGAGGGGTCCCACCGGTAGGTTTTCGTGACGTACGGGGCAGTTTCGTCCGTGGCGTCGATTTCGGCAATTTGCACGTATCCATGATAGATGGAACAGAGGCGTTTCGTCAAGGTGTTTTCACTTGGTGATTGCATTCACCCCCATGGCAAGAGACATATTGCCATGGGGGTTGGATCTTGACTTCTGCTTGTTGAAAAATATGCTATATCAAACAAGAACAACAATGAGCCATTTTATGGATTGCGTGCGTGTTACTCTTCTTCCTTCAGCCATCCAAGAATGCGGAAACGTCGATCAAACAGAAAATAATACGTCGTTCTATCTGTCAGATCACCCATATTGGCTTTTGCTCGTCCCCAAGCTGTTCGTGTCTCATAGCTTTTGATATATTTGACCGCACATGCTTGCTCTTTGTCGTGATTCCAGTGAATAGATGGAGCATTCAATTTTCCTTCTGCAATATACATGGCTGTTCCCCTCTCCAAATATTCCTGATAATCCTGAAAATCGGGAGCACCCAAATGTGGAGTACGTATAGCAATACTATTTTTATAGAGTCGATCTTCTATATCGTAAATAGTTTCTGGCTTTGTTCTGATGATATCCTCCATAAGACCCGGTGTGCACTCCGGGTTAAAAGTATATTCTATATATAAAAATGGGTATACCATCACAAACGGCATGGTGATACAGGCAAGGCCGATCGTAAGAATAACCCCTCCTATCCAAATACATATGATCTTGATTTTTTTCATTTTCTTATAAAATTTCTTTGTTTTTTACGCACCTCTAGTTGATATATTGTGTGGCATATTCCCAAAAATTTTTGTTCTTTTTAAAATCATATACTGCACCATGATCTGTACCAAAATCCGCCGTACAATCTTTCACATGTACATTCGGAGGTATTTGATCCTGATGTTCAGGTCCATCTTCTCCAAGCGCAACATACATTTGTGAAATGCGATACCAACGATCCAGAATATTATCTTTCCGACTATGTACCACATGTATTGATTCTGTAAACTTGGCCGCCTGAGCAAATTCTTTACCAGGCTCCAATACATTTTGATTGACAGCGGCATTGGTTAAAACAACATGCCCAATCCCACTAACTTTATTCTTAGGCGTTTGCAGTGCATTCAGGACTATTCGAGCACCCAAGCTATGAGTTCCTATGTGAATCCTTGTTTTCGGGCATTTCTTTTTTAAGTCACGAATAAACTTGGAAAACGCACCTTTCCCCACCTCATGAGCAATCTCTATAGCTACCTGAAAGGCTACCTCGGGAACATCTCCAGGCCAAGTAAAACCATACACTTCACATCGTCCCTTCGCTTGTTTATATGAGGTCTCAATTGCTTTAAAACTATCCTCCGCCTGTTTCAATGTCACATTGAATCCATGTATCCATATAAAAACACATCCACAGTCAGGACAAGCACCAATGTCCCCTTTATATGGTGCGACGGTTCTAATATGATACCAATAAATCGGGAGAAGCCTCCCTGGCCTTCGCTCCCATTGCCAAACTAATTTCACTGTCTGACGAGCACTAATCAACGTATAAAGTCCCAACTGATCAGTTTCACCAATTGGCCTATTCCCGACGAACCCATACAGATTCCATCCACCTCGTTCAGCGATGGGGTCGCGTGAGGTCCAGCGGCCATCGGTGGGGTTGTAGTGGCGGTAGTTGTAGTAGACGAGGCCGAGGTCTTCGTCGTGGTGTTCGGAGGAGAAGCGGTAGGGATTGCTTTCCGCCATGTCGCCTTCCATGGAGGTGATGTTGCCGTAGGGGTCGTACTGGTAGGATGCGCGGCGCAGGCCTTTGCCGTCGAAGAGGGAGACGACGTTTTTGCGGAGGTCGTGGGCGTAGTAGAGGGTTTCGCGTGCCGTGCCTTCGCGCGTCCACAGGGTGAGGGCGAGGGGGCGTGTGGCAACGGGTTCGGAGGGGTCCCACCGGTAGGTTTTCGCGGCGTACGGGGCAGTTTCGTCCGTGGCGTCGATTTCGGCAATTTGCACGTATCCATGATAGATGTAGCGGTGGCGTTTCGTCAAGCCGGAAGAACTTGTGCCCGTGCATGCTTTGGAAGAAAAGCAGGGCTGGTTCCTGATGGAGCAGCCCTGCTGAAATGGTAATACTTGGTATGAGTACCGTATAAACGGTTACTTCACCGGATCGTCATTCTTCTTCGCCTCATCACCTTGCAAATATTTCTCCAGAGTCGCAAGAAAAGAAACGCAGTCCTTCCTGATCACCGGAGACATGGCCTTCAGCTTGTCCGAACCGTAGTAGTCCACCTTCTCCAACTCATCCAGAACCTGCCCTATTTGCCGCTGCATGATGCTCCAGCGGTAGTGCAGGTATTGCAGAGCCGTGCGGCTCAGCTTTTCTTCCGTTAACAGCTTGTCCAGTTCCGCGTGAACATCGCCGACTTCAATATAATGGGAAACATCAACTCGAATGTTTGAAGCGCACGTATCGGCGGATGCGCGGTCGCGCACCATGAGAAGCGCATTGATATAGGAAGGCAGGATACTGCGATCAATCGTACTCATCTCCCCAACGTTATATTCAGATGATGCAGCGACATTCTCCCATGTCAACAGAGGCGGTTCCTTGTAATGAGCCTCAACCGCATAGGGAAACGGACGCCTGTAGGGCGCAGGAATCGTGGCATAGATTCCGGTTTGGTATGCAACGACATCTCTCCCCGTTTCAATCCGGACTCGCGGAATGGAAAAAAGAAAATATATCGCGTCGGGATAGGCATGCCCCAGCTCCAGAAGCGGCCAGTGCACATAGGTGACGGTTTCCTCCTGGCCGTTTTTGTAGCCTAGCGACACCTCCCATTCATCCGCCTCCGGATCAACATCCAAATTGTTCTTGAGCAAAGTCATGGTCACCATCAGGGATGCCGACGGCTTAATCGTCCATTCGGGCAGATCTTCCATCAGACAGTATTGATTGTTCCGGTACCAGATGGTATCGCTTCCAAAAAAAGAGCGCGGCAACAAATCGTCAACATTGGAAGGATCACCAATCTTGCGGTACTGGTTATCCTGAGTTTCTATCTGCACGATAGAGTCGTGGTTGAGAATCGTGATTTTGTGATTGGAATGATTCGTAAACCGGCACGTCATCAACAGGGTGTCATCCTTTTGTGGTTGAATATCCACAATCTCGCAGGTCAGCCAGTGCCGTATGTCCGGAATACATAATTTCTTGATGTTGAAAAAATCAGAATCACGTTCCATCTGATCGTCAATCGGCGGAGCCGATTGTGGAGCCGTGGTTTGAGTCTGATCGTTTTCGTGTCGGGGTTTATCCGCCTTTGCCGTCCCCATGACAAGGGAGGCAAGGCCGACCATGATGATTAATGTGGTTGGTTTCATTGTATGCAGGAATTCTGTTGTTGTTTTTTAGGATATGGTGTAAGAGGCTTACGATTGTGTGTCCAGATTGTGTTCGTTTCCCATTTGCCTGCTGGCGTTGCGTTTTTTTGCATTTGCGGTGTGTTTGGTTCGACGCCACTCCTATCTGCTTTTGACTGCGTAATCCAAGACATAGCACCATTATTTTTGGAATATACTAATAGTTGTGATGTACCCATGATATCGCATCCATTGCGGCCACATTGTCCGAGCCAAGAGTGAGCCATGCCCTTCGTTTTGCAGCCACCCAGCACAATTTGCGCTCCCGGTGCAAACCAGCATTTTGGATGGACGTAGATATCATTCTGAGAAGATTTGGGCTTCTTCTTTTTCTGCTTTTCCGCCTCTGCCAACATGGATTTAAAAGAAAATGCTTCTTTTCTTTCAACCTTGTCCTTGCTCGGAGTAAGGCAGCCTTGCATCACATCGCCATGTCCCACCAAAATAAGTTTTGTAATCGGCTTACGCCCATTCTGTGATACTTCACGCAACTTGCGTGCTAAATCCATAGATCTAACATAGGTCACTGACATACCATATGTTTTTTCACTGAGCCCAAACTTAGGATCAAAAATCATACAAAACAAGACCTCGTTTTTCTCGGGTGTTGTCGATAATCTGGACGTATCATATAAGCCTCCGACAACAAGTTTAGGAAAAGCGTCAAGAGCATCTTGACTAATTGGAAAAATACAGTCCTTTTCTGAATCGTCGAGACCAAGTTTTTGTACCAGCGACGAGAATGAATCGTTTGTCTCGGCTTTCCAATGATATTCATTTGCTGTATCCTGTTTCCATAAGGCCAGGACATCAGCATAGCGAATACTGTTATTATCAACAAACCCGTACAGATTATAACCGCCTTGTTCGGCGATGGGATCCCGAGAGACCCATCTGCCGTCCATGGGATTGTAGTGGCGGTAGTTGTAGTAGACGAGGCCGAGGTCTTCGTCGTGGTGTTCGGAGGAGAAGCGGAAGGGATTGATTTCCGCCATGTCGCCTTCCATGGAGGTGATGTTGCCGTAGGGGTCGTATTGGTAGGATGCGCGGCGCAGGCCTTTGGCGTCGAAGAGAGAGACGACGTTTTTGCGGAGGTCGTGGGCGTAGTAGAGGGTTTCCCGAACGTTACCTTCGCGTGTCCACAGGAAGAGTGCGAGAGGACGCGTCGCGGTGGGGGACCACCGATAGGTTTTCGTCACGAACGGGGCAGCTTCGTCCGTCGCGTCGATTTCGGCAATTTGCACGTATCCATGATAGATGTGGCGAAGACGTTTCGTCAAGGCATTTTTCTCCCAAATTGATTTTTCAATGCGTCGGCCCATGTAGTCATAAACGCTGTCGATGCGTCGATCTCCCTGTTGGAAGGAGACGGGACGGTTGTCGGCGTTGTATTGGGCGTTCCATGTGCCGGAGGCGGTGCGGATGAGAGTCTGGTTGCCTGCGGCATCGTAGGCGGGAGTAAAGGCTCCTGCCCCCTGTGTCGTGATTTTGCTGTACTGGTTGACGAGGTTGGCTTCGTAGGAGGTTGCCGTGGCGTTGTTTTGCGCGGTGATACGGTTGCCGATGTTGTCGTAGGCGTACGCATGCCGGGAACCGTCGGTGGCGGTTTCTCTGGTGAGTTCGCTGCGGTTGTTGTAGGCGTAGGTGCGGGTGACGGTGGGTTTGGTTGATACGTTGCGGTAGTCGCTTTGGCTGACGGGGCGCAGGAGGCTGTCGTAGTCATAGCGGTAGCGGTCGGGGTGGAGGGCCGTTTGGACATTGAGGCCGTTGTAGCGGATGTCGGTAACGATATCAAGGTCCGGGTGCCAGGTGTGTTCGCACCTGAGGCCGGAGGGGTAGAGGATGTGGCTGAGGAGTCCGCTTTCGGTGTCGTAGGCGTAGGCGAATCCGGCTGCAAACGCAAGGCGACCAGTAGAATCATAGGCATAGTCAACGCTGTCGAGGGACATGGCCTGATGTGTCAGGTTATAGCCACTCGCACGCCCATAGGCGTCGCGATTGAGGGTGACGATGCTGTCGACAAGTCCTTCCGTTTGTTCGCTTTCCACTTCGCCATACTGGTTGTAGTGGAAGGTGCGGGTTCCGGCAGCATCGGTGATCCGCGCGGGCTGTCCGAGGTGGTTGTAAGAGTAGGTAATGGATGGGGTGCTATCTCCAGATTCAATAGCGATGACTTCGCCCGTTCGGCTGTCGTATGTATATCTCTTGCCGATGTCACGCGCATCGAGTGTTGAGATAAGGCGATTCAAGGAGTCATAGTAATATTCATCCTTTCGGTTATCGGCATACTGCTTTTGCAGGAGCAACCCTGTGGCCGGATTGTAGGTCCAAACTGTACGAGCAGCTTCCGGCTGGTGGATGAGTCCTGTAGGATCGGTTTCGATGATTGTGTGCGGATCTCTCCATGTCCACATGGACGAGATTTGATCGTCATCGGTATAGGACCAGACGATGGGCTGGACGGCGGTTCCGTATTGCGCCGTTTTGCGGCTACGATGATCATAGCGGTAGCAGGTGGTTGTACCCTGGGCATCGGTGATGCAGGCGGGATTGTCTGAAACGGTATCGTAGACGGTCGAGGTCGTATTCCCTTGTTCATCGATAGTTTTGACAGGGCGGCCCGCCATGTCGTACTCGATAATATGGGTATTGTTTCGGGCGTCTATTGCGGTCATGATCAATCCGGCAGCAATGTACTGGCGCCGCATGTTGGTAACGATTCCAGCGTGATCAACCGTTTGGATGATAAATCCATCCACTTTGGTTTGGCTGAAGACAGACATGCAACCCGGTTTTGTCATATAACTTATCGTCTGTGCAGCGGCGCTATAATGTGACCAATGTTCACTCTGATAGCCACGAATGTCGATGGTGACGGTTTTGGAAGCCAGTTCGGCATCCAGTTCGGAAACAAGGGATGATTTGCTCCATCGGAGCGCTTGACCTTCTGCATTATACGTGACGAATTTTTTCGTGTGATAGATTCCGTCTTTTTCTTCAGTATAGATAGATGTTTGTTCCGTGATGCGGGAATTGGCCGGAGTAGGGGCAATGCCTTCGTCTACCAAAACGGTGGTTTGTTTTGTTTGGTTACCCATGACATCGTATTTAAGTTCTATGGGAGCCAAGGGGAATATCTGTTGCCGGACGAGTTGCCCTTTGGCGTTGTATTGTGAACTTGTCGTGATAAACTCGTCATTTTGGTTGACGGCTTTTTGTTGTTCCCGGATGGTGTGTCCGAAGCCGTCCTCCAGAGTTTTGGAGACGATGAACCAGTTGCCTTCATGTTTGATGTATGACCGTGTTTCCAAGCCAGAGGTATCCAGATCATTCAATAGAAGGTAAGATTCATATTTTTTCGCTTGTTGTGCACTACCTGTGATTGATTCGATTTTTTCGGTACAGTCGCGAGAGGTGACGGTTGTGGCGCCCGTGGGAGAAGTGACGGTTTCGGTCAGTCCGTCGACACTGTATTCATATCCCGTAGTACGTCCCAGTTCGTCCGTTGTGGAAACGGTGCGCCCGAGGACATCATACACCACGGATGTGGTTGTGGTCATCGGTCCGATGTCCGTGCGCGTCGCGATGGCTCGGCCAGCCGCATCCCTCGTGTAGGAGACGATGGTTTCCGGCGTGGCGGCCGTGGCCGAACGAATGGTTTCGATGAGCTGGTGAGCGGCATTGTAGGAGTAGGTGGTGACAACGCCGTCTTCATCGATTTCCCGCAGAGGAGCGCAACACATCCATTCCGTGGAGTACATGCGCCCATTGGCCTTGACGGTTTTCGTGCGGTTGCGGTAAATGTTATATTCGTATGTTTCACGAGTCAGAAGCGACCATTCGCTTCCGGTGTGAGCGTAGGTTTCCGTGCAAGTTGTCATACCGTCTTCCGCAATGTAGGAAACGGTACGCGTGCTTTGGCCTGCCACGGGCTGGTTGTCGACCTGCTGTTCCGTGATGATGCAGTAGACGGCGTTGTGCTCCGTGGTGGCTGCATAGGAGGAGAAGGTTTGGACTCCATTGATACCTTGCGACATTTTCACGCGGCCTGCGGCCATGGGCGGCAGTACATCCGGCCCATAGTAAACAGAGGCCGATGTTTGCTCAAGATCGCTGCCCAGAGCCGTTTTTTTAACGGTAATGCTGCGTTCCAGATCCGTGTCCGTGTAAGAATATGTTTCCTTGGAAAGCTCGGTACCGGTGGTACCGGGCATGCGAATAGCTGTGCTCACCGAAGAAGGTCGATAGTCATTGAAACGGAGGTCGGCGTAGCTGGTGGTCGTGATCTGTTCACCCTGTCCGAAATTGTTCGAGTTGGTACCGCCGGACCAGGGGGAAGCTTCCATGATGAGGCGGTTCTTGTCGTCGTATGCATAACTGCGATAACCGCCGTCGTGGAAGTCGACGCGGCTGAGGCGCGGGCCTGCGTAGGTGTAGGTGGTGGTCTGTGCGAGGGAGGTGCCGTAGCCTTCCGTGCGGCTTGTTTCCTGCCAGATGCCGTCGATCAGTTTGTAGATCTGCCGTGTGCTGGAGGTAGGCGTTGTGTCCCCGCTCGTCATGCGGCGGGTCGTCAGGTGTTCCCATGTGCCGTCGGACTGGATGGTGCGGACGTTGGAGTAGCGGATGCGCCGGTCGCCTTCGCCCGTCGGCATGTCGATGACGGTTTCGTCGGCTGCGAGATAGCGGTCGACGCGGGTGACGGGTGAGCCGGGGCGAACGGCGGTCATCGCGAGATGGCGGTAGGTTTTGCCTTCCTGTGTGGCGTTGTTTTCCTCCAGAGTCCATGTTTTGCCCGGCATGCCGGTGGTGGCGTACCAGTCGCCGGAAGGCGTGACCTGGTTTTTCGGGTACCATTCGAGGACGATGCGCGAGGATGCGGCTGTGCCGTTCCCGGCAGGGATTTCCGTTTCACGGATGTTCAGCAGGCCGTCGAGGTGGTGCCAGATGCCGCTGATGAGGCCGAAGTCTTTTTTGAGGCGCATTTTGCTGCCGTAGGCGGCCAGGTCGACGACGACGCGGTCGGCCGTGACCAGTTGAACAGGTTTGCCGATCTCAGTCGCTGTGGGGACGTTGAAGCGGATGGAGGCTCCGTCTGCCGTGGTGAAGTCCGCATAGACGGGTGTGCCTGTTTTGCAGGGGGTCTTGTCTGCATTGAGGATTTGGACGAGGGAGGAGTACTGGCGGGTGTCTCCGACGCGTTCCGCCGTGTCCTTGCCGCCGGCATATTGGTAATGCAGCGTTTTGCCTGAAGGTTTGACGACGGTGATGATTTTCGAGTAGGGGTCGTGCTGGATGCTCCATTCGGTGACGTGCTGGAAGACGAAGCCGAGCCGGTAGATCAGTGGCATATCCGGGTCGTGCCAGCTGGTGGAATGGGGGTTGAGATCCAGAATCTGGAAGGTGGCCGGGCACCAGCCGGCGATGTCCGGTTCGATGCCGAAGACGATGTTCATGGCGACGTCCTGCGTGCTGCCGAGGTGGTTTTCGGTGAAGAAGGATTCGCTGGCGACGTTGTCTTTGCCGCAGGCGCAGGTGCAGGTGCAGGTGTTGCAGAACTGGTCGTTTTCCGTGTCGGGCTTGTCGTTGTCGTCGCTGGAGGAGTCGTCCCAGTCGCTGGACGAGGAGTCGTCATCGCTGGAGGAAGAATCGTCCCAGTCGCTGGATGAAGAGTCATCGCTGCTGGAGGAGGAGTCGCTGTCCGAGGACGAGCTGTCGGCAGCATGTTCGGTCAAGGCGAATGCCGCGGTATTCGCGTCGCCGGGAATAAAGGGAGCCCAGCCTTCGGGCAGGTAGCCGTTCATGGCGAGGTCGGCTTCGGATTCGACGAAGTCAGGGGAAGGATGGAGGGGGGATTGTTGTGAAGACATGTTGTGTATGTGTGTTGAGGTTTTGTTGCCGGGGCGCCTGCCGGGAGAAGCGATGTCTTCTACCCTGTAAAGCAGGCGCCGTAGGCTTTTTTGTCTATTTTTCTTGTTTTTTAATCGAAAAATGTGTGTTTT